>JAGXHI010000028.1 GCA_024636295.1 Desulfuromonadales bacterium | reverse complement strand
GGATTGCTGATAAATTTCGGCAAAAGCAAAGTAGAGCATAAACGATTTGTAATTTAATCAGCCACAGATACGGATTTTGATCCGCCATATGAAGCTTTAGACGTAAAAAATCTGTGTTCATCCGTGTGAATCCGTGGCCAATAAAGATTGAAGAGGTTAGCTTCATGGAAAAAAATGCAAAGATTTTCGTCGCTGGATCCAAGGGGCTTGTCGGTTCCGCTCTGGTTCGTCGCCTTAAGGCGGGCGGTTACACCAACCTGTTGCTTCCCGAGATCGACGAGCTCGACCTGACCAACCAGCATGCCGTGGCCGGGTTCTTTTCGGTGGAAAAACCCGAGTACGTCATCCTGGCGGCGGCGAAGGTGGGGGGGATTCTGGCCAACAACACCTATCCGGCGGAGTTTATTTACCTTAACCTGATGATCCAGAACCATGTCATCCATCAGGCCTATGAAGCCGGGGTGAAGCGGCTGCTCTTTCTGGGTTCGTCCTGCATCTATCCCAAGCTGGCGCCGCAGCCGATGAAGGAAGAGCACCTTCTGACCGGTCCCCTGGAGCCGACCAACGAGCCCTACGCCCTCGCCAAGATTGCCGGTCTCAAGATGTGCGAGTCGTACAACCGGCAGTACGGCTCCCGGTTCGTCGCCGTCATGCCCACCAATCTCTACGGCCCGGGGGACAACTTCCACCCGGAGAACTCCCACGTCCTCCCGGCCCTGATCCGCCGTTTTCACGAATCCAAGCTGGCCGGCGCTTCGGAGGTGGCGGTCTGGGGCACAGGGACGCCGATGCGGGAGTTCATCTACGTCGACGACATGGCGGACGGCTGCGTACATGTACTGAATCTCTCCGACGCCGAACTCGATGTGGAACTGTGCAACTACCCGAAGCCAAACTTCGTCAATCTCGGCACCGGCGTCGACGTCACCATCCGCGAACTGGCGGAAACTGTGCGGGAGGTGGTCGATTTCGGAGGCGAGCTCACCTTCGACACGTCCAAACCCGACGGCACCCCCCGGAAGCTCCTCGACGTCTCGCGGATGAAAGACCTCGGCTGGGAAGCGAAGACCTCTCTGAGGGAAGGCCTCGAGCGGACCTATCGGTGGTTTCTGGAACATCAGGGGGATATTCGGAAATAGGCTGCTGGAAAACATCGGGCTGAGCCGATTCGGACCAAACTACCTCTTGACCATCTCAAGGGCGAAATCCTGTTGCCAGGAATTCACACAGATGAACAAGGACAACGGCAAACGGCGCCTGCGGTGTTGAGCTTTGAATTTGAAGTGTTGAACCCCGAACCTTGGGCCTTGCACCTTGGGCCTGAATCCTGGAACCTGGAACCTGGAACCTGGAACCTGGAACCTGGAACCTGGAACCTGGAACCTGGAACCTGGAACCAAAACCGTCGGTTCGCGTACCGACAGACGCCTTACTTTTTGAAAGCTGGCAAAAAGTAAGCAAAAACCAGCTTCTCCTGCGGAGGGCATTACTTTCGCGTGTGGACATCGCCTCCTTCGTATGTTAGTGAAGCTGACCAGGTCCTCTCTTCGTGGTCAGGAAAAGGTGTCCTATGGATTCGGCCACCACTTTTCGTTGTTTTCGGGTGGATTATACGGCCAGCCATCTTCATGATACGGTGAGGGTGGTCAAAGGCAAAAGCGTAAGAAGGGAAGCCAGAGGCCAAACCGTTAGGATGGCTGGATTACCTCCAGCTCCCACGATGTTCGATTTTGATTTTTTAGTTTTTAATCTTAAACCTTAAACCTTTCTTGTTATTCCTCGGATTTTCATCATTCTTTTCGGCAAAAAATGGAATTTAATTTTCCATTGTCATTTTGACGCTCTTTTCATAAATAAAAATAATTTTTAAATACAATTCTTGTGTTTTTTTTTGTTTGAATTTTCCCCACGCCTTCTGTAGGATTCCTTGCAAGTGTTAGAAAACTCCATCTTAAAACTCAAATCTGGATCACTCTTCTTTTTTATGATTTCCAGTTAACCTTTTATCCATTCCCTGGGAGGGCTGAGATGAGAAAAGCTGTTCTGTTCCTGGTTTCCATTCTTGTCAGCGCGTTTTTGCTTTGGGGGTGCCATGGCGATGGTGGAAGCAATGACCCGGAAACTACGCCTCCTGACACCCTGAAAATCGAGAATATCGTGGTGACCGGACTTCTGGAGAATGCCGGCGACGGTGCACCCATTCAGAGCGCGGGTCTGAAGGCCGCACTCGGTGGGAACACGGTGACGGTAACCGGTGAGGATGCCAATAAGGTTTTCAATGGCACGGGAGAATCCCTTTACAATATCGCAACCGAGACCGCCGGCCCGATTCCGGTCCAAGGGGGAGCCTTCACCTTTTACGTGCGGGCCATGAATAATGAGTTGCCCCTTATTTTCCGGATCGTGGCCAAAGTGGACGGCTTCGTCACCAGCAGCCAGGTGGTGACCATCCAGGATGTCCCCGACGGCATCGAGGCCTTCCCGGTCTCGATCAAACTGGTCAAGTCCCAGCCGACCGCCCAGGAAAAGGCGGATCTGATTCAGAACGTCGGGGTGGCCGTCGAGTCGAATACCAGCGGTTCGTCCGACGCCTCGGGCAGCGTTTCGGCGCCCATCACCATCGTTTCCGCCCCGGTTCCGACCAGCCTCGATTCGCAGAATACAGGCGATGGGCAGGTGGAAGTTCAAATCCCGCAGGGAACCGTGATCACCAATTCCGCCGGCGCCGCACTGACCGGGCAGCTGACCGCCACGGTGACGTATCACAATCCGATCGGGAGCCAGTCTCTCCAGACCTTCCCCGGTGGCCTCGAAGTGGATGAGGACGAGAACGGAGAGCCCCTTCCTGAAGGCGAAAGGGCGGCTTTCGTTTCCGGCGGTTTCACTTCCGTTCAGGTGTCCGACGAGCAGGGTAACCTGGCCAAGGATTTTTCGGATCCCATTTTCATCAAAATCCTGATGCCCGCGGGAATCGTTAACCCTGAAACCGGAGCGGCGATTGCGTCTGGCGATACCGTACCCCTGTGGAGCTACGATACGGATTCCGGAAAGTGGACCGTGCTCAAGAACAAGAGCGGCGAAGTCATCTGGGGCGTGGTCGGCGACAGCGATGCCGATGGGGTTGTTAACGATCCGGCCAAGGATGCTGCCGGCAACTTCTACGTCTCCTTCCGCTCCGATCACCTGAGCTATTTCAACGTTGACTGGTGGCTGGGGGGGGAAAACCTCTGCACCGCAAAGATCGACCTGGTTGACGCCGGCAGCGGCGCAATCATCAACAATCTGAATTTCAACATTCTTCTCAATCGCTCCACCGGGGGATGGAATCGGGCCTATGATGCCACCAACCAGACCGGAACACTCACCATCGCCAGGGTTCCCGGCAATGTGCCCATCAAGGTAACAGCGGCCCTCTCCGGAGGCGTGGTCGGTGAAGAAGTTTTTGCGAATCTCTGCGCCAACGGGTTGAAGCTTCCCGTTACCCTTCCGGCCCAGGAGGAGTTGACCCCGGTGACCGTGAAGGTCCAGGAGGAGTGCACCTCCTTTAAGTACCCGAACGGCAACACCGCGCCCAAACCCACGACCACCCCCGGTCCGAGGCTTATTTCCTCGACCCCGGTTTATTACCGCATCGCCAATTCCAACTACTGGAACTACGGTGGAATTACCAAGGCGAATGGTGTCGCCTCCGTTCCCGGTCTTGTCGTCGGCAACGACTACGAAATCGCCGTCTTCGATCGCCGGTCTGGCTCCTATGTCTTCGAGCCGGTGACAGTGACGGCGCAGAAGAGCGTCACCATCACACTGGGCATGGTCTGCACGGTTCCGCCTCCAACGACCGGAGGCACGGGCGGCACAGGTTCGGGTCAGTAGGTTTAAGCGACCACTTGAGGCGTCTTCAGGGGATGCCTGGAATTCATCCAGGCGTCCCCTTTTTTCTGCCGGGCGCGTTTACTCGCATCGGTGCTTTGAATTGAATGCCATGAATTATTTTCGAATCGGTTTTTTCCTCGCGACAGTTTTGTGCCTCGGGACCCCATCCCAGGTTTATCCCTTCGGCTCAGGCCCCTCTCTCCAGGGTTTTACCGGTATTCTGAATACGCCGAATGCCGAAGTCACACCGGAAAAGACCTTTGAGATCCTCTACACCGATCAGATCGAACCGATGTGGCGGGACAGCGTCCCCTACGAGGACAGCTATATTGTCTCCTTTGGATTTCTGCCTTATCTCGAACTCGGCGCCCGTTTAACGGAGGCCCCGGGTGAGGCGAGAGACCTCTCGGCCAACGGCAAGTTCCAGATTCCTTTTTATCGTCCCTGGCTGCCGAAGATGGCCATCGGTTACCAGGACATCAAGGGCGGAGCGCCACATTTCCGTACCGGATATGCCGTCCTGTCCCAGGAATTCTTCAACCGGGTCCGCCTGAGCCTGGGATACGGCATCGGCCCTGATCGGATGGAGGGGGTCTTCGGCGGCGCCGAGGTGCGGCTGTTCGACTGGCTCCACCTTCTGCTCGATCATGATGCCGAGGAGGCCGCCGCCGGGCTGCGACTTGGGACACCACCGGGGCTGCTCCCTTTTTCGGCCCAACTGGGGGGAGTGGTCAAAACCTCACTGGAAGATGGGAAGGATGAGACCTCCTTCGCCGCTTTTCTGCGCATGCCCATCGGGCGTGGACCCAAACCCTGCCCTTCACCGACGGCATTTATTCCCGAAATGAAGGGGCCGGATCGCTCTGTTTCGTCAAAGACGCTCGAGGGCCTGGATCCTCGAAGAGAGCTTCCGGACGAGGTCTTCTCGGACCTGAAGGCCATGCAATCCCACCTGGTCGAACTCGGTTTCGAAAACGTCCGGGTCGGTTGGCTTGGAAACGCACTTTTCGTGGAATACGAAAACAGCCTTTACAATCACAATGAACTCGACGGCCTGGGGCTCGTGATGGGAACCGCGCTGACCGGCATGCCGCGGAATTTAGACCTGTTCGTCATCCGGATCCTCAACAGGGCCATTCCGGTGCTGGAGGTTTCCGGCCCGGCGGCGCCTTTCCGGGTGTTCTTTACACGGGAGGATCCTTGTCCTCCGTCGGAATCTCTGAAGGAGCTTCAATCGGCCCTCCGGGTTCGGAACGCGCCGGGTGCACCGCAGGGGGATATCCGGTGGGTTTCCGGAACCGGGAATCCCGACCGCCTTCATTCTTCCCTGATGATCTACCCGGGCCTTTCGACCACCGTGGGGACCGAACTCGGGGTTTTCGATTACCGCCTTTCCGTGAAACCCGACCTTTTCGTGAATCTCTGGAAAGGGGCCGCTTTCAACCTGGGGTGGGATATCCCGGTCTCCTGGAGCGAGGATTTCGAAGAAGGTGCTGCGTTCGGAGATTCCAATGAGGCGGTTCTGGAGCGGATTTTCCTGAATCAGGCCTTTCGTGTGGCCCCCGGGTTGACGGCCATGATCGGGGGAGGGAGATACCTTTCCGATCTCGACGGAGTCCTCGGGGAAGCCCTCTGGAATCCCGGTGACGGGACGCACCGTTTCAAGGCACGAGCCGGGTATTTCGACGACGACGGGATTTCACGCGAGACTCTGATCGGTTCGTACCGCTATTACATGGCCCGCTATGATCTGTTTTTCGAGGCCATGTACGGCCAGTACCTTAAGGAAGACCAGGGATTCATCCTCGAGTTGAAGCGGTATTTCGGCGATACGGCGATTACTTTTTTCGTATCCAACACGAGGGATACGATCGGGGGGATTCGCATCACTCTGCCGCTGACGCCGCGTCGGGATATGAAACCTTCCATATTCCAGGTCAGGGGCAACGACCATTGGTCTTACCAGCTCCAATCGGTTCTGGCTGAGGAGGGAGGCCGGAATCCGCTCGTTTTCGGCCAGGGCATCATTCCCCAGACCGCCTTCAATCTGCAGCGGCGATTTTTCAACGCCGACCGGCTTAACGAGAAATACCTCGAAGCCCACCTGGATCGACTCCTGGACGCCTACCTCTTCGGCAAGGAGAAGACAGGGTTGGCGCCTTCCGTGGATTGGGGCGAATTCAGGGTGAGAGGTGAGCAGCTGCCGCGTTGACCATGGCGGCGGTTCTGCGGCGCCCAATGCTATTCTTTCTCAGCCTCCATCGGCCGACGGGAGGGGGTGTCGACAGGCGCCGAGCGTAAATACTGGATCGGCCACGGGGACAGGTGTCCGAGTTCACGAGCGGCCCTCAGCGGCCAGTAAGGGTCGCGAAGCAATTCCCGGGCGAGCAGTACCAGGTCCGCCTGTCCTGAACGGATGATGTGATCGGCCTGTGCGGGGGCGGTAATCAGCCCCACGGCGCCGGTTCTGGCGCCGGTTTCCCGTCGGATCTGCTCCGCAAACCGAGTCTGGTATCCGGGTCCGATCGGCATCTTTATGTGCGCTACGTTCCCGCCCGAAGAGCAGTCGATCAGATCCACTCCCAGGGGCAGGAGCTGACGGACCAGTTCGCAGGATTGTTCCGGGTCCCAGCCTCCTTCGATCCAATCGGTCGCTGAGATCCTCACCAGGAGCGGCAGGCGCTCGGGCCAGACCTCACGAAGCGCGCCGACGATCTCCCGAAGCAGCCGCGTTCGATTCTCGAAACTTCCGCCGTACCGGTCCGTGCGCAGGTTGCTGAGCGGGGAGAGAAACTCCTGCAGCAGGTATCCATGAGCGGCATGGACTTCGGCAACCCGAAACCCCGCCAGCAATGCGCGACGGGCGGCCTGGACAAAGGCGTCCGTAATCTCCCGAATCCCTTCCTCGGTCAGTGCCGTCGGCACGAAACATCCCTCGTCAAAGGCCACGGCGCTGGGGGCCGCAATCGGCCATCCCCCTTCTGCTTCCGTCAGGGTGACGGCCCGGTTCTCCCACGGGGGAGGGGCGCTGGCCTTGCGCCCGGCATGCCCCAGTTGAATGCCGGGCACGCTCCCGTTTTGCGCCATGAAGTGAACAATGCGTGCCAGTGGCTCGATGTGATCGTCGCTCCAGAGCCCCAGGTCCCGAGGGCTGATGCGACCCTGAGGGGTGACGGCCATGGCTTCGCTCAGGACCAGCCCTGCTCCGCCGACCGCCCGGCTGCCGAGATGAATGAGGTGCCAGTCGTTGGCAAAGCCGTCCGTACTCGAGTACTGGCACATGGGCGATACCGCGATCCGGTTGGGGAGCGTCACGCCGCGGAGGGTGAGCGGTTCGAATAAATGTGACATTAAAAATTCTCCTTATGAATATTTTTCAAGCAGCAGGTCCGGATGCCGCCCGAGGGGGAACTGGAATCCTAACGGATAAGAGGGATATGTACTCTTCCGCCGTCTTTCGGAGTCATTTTTCATCCACAAGCTTCTCTGGATAATAATGGCCATTTCTGTGGACAGATACATGGAAGTAAGCACCCCCGCAAGGGTGCTGGCCTTCTGCCCGGAAAAAGGGCAGTGATCCCCGATGAGGAAATGCATGTTGTCGATGCAAAAAAATGTATCCCGCAGGGGATCAGGCAAGAGCATTAGAAAATTATATAGTTTTATTGTTTGACTTTCTTTGTTTTTAATAATAGTTCTTCTTTAAAAATCATTTTAAAATCGATCTGGGCAATGGGGAGGGGGAACTCAATTGCAGCGCGGAAACCCGCTCTCGTGACCTTTTCAGGTCCAGGGCGGGTTTTTTTATTTTTTATATCATGTTTTTCCCTGTTTTTCCTGGAATCTCAAAGGGTGCATCGGTGATGAAGGCTTTCTCTGGAAAATGGCATGTTCTGGTTCTGCTTTTGTCTTTCGTCTTGCTCGAGCCCGCTTCCCCTGCGTTTGCTGTGGCCGATCTGCCTCTTTTCGGCCCGGAGCGAATGGTCCGTCAAAAAGGGGCGCCTACGGTATACAGGGGATCATTTGATCGTTGTGAGGCCTCGGACCAGGCCGTTTTGAGGGTGTGGAACGGAGACAGCAACCAGTCCAGGATTACAGCGGCCGAGATATTCGTCAACGGAACGGAGGTCGCCTCCGAAGACCTGTTCAAGAAGAAAACCGAGTACCTGGAAATTCCCGTCGCCGTGAAAATCCAGAACGATTTTCGCGTCGTTCTCAAAAGCGGGGATTTCAAGGTGCCCGCCTTCCTCCGGATCGGATTCCTTGGTCGGAATTGCGATGTCAGCCCTCCGGCAGTCCGGGAGTCGCATCCGCGCGACGGCGCCTTGCTCCAAACCGCTCGGCCGATGATCAGCTCTGAATTCTCGGACGAAGAACCGGGCGCCTCCGGGGTGGACTACGATTCGATCAAATTGCTGATCGATGGGGAGGATCTGACCGGCTCCGCTGTTATCGGCCCGTCGAACCTGACCTTTTCACCTGAGTCCGATCTCTTCGAGGGAGATCATGGTATCTCTCTTTCGGTAGCCGACAGGGCAGGCAATGCCTCAGAGTCAAGTTGGACGTTCACTACGGACACCATCGCGCCCGTTATAGCAATCGATTCCCACCAAGATGACGTCTGGGTCAATACACCGCGGATCACTCTGGCCGGCGCCTGGAGCGACGAGCGCGCAGAGGCGCCGGCGGTGACGATCAACGGTGAACCTGCCGATGTCTTGGCCGGCCGGTTCAGTCTTCCCGTTTCCCTGGTTGAAGGCGCCAATTCATTTGATGTCAGCGCCGCCGATCCTGCGGGAAACATCTCCATCGCACGACGGACGATCAATCTAGATACCGTTCCGCCGATCGTTGCCGTCGCCTTCCCCGCCGATAACCTCTGGGTCAATACTCTTGACGTACCGGTCAGCGGTTCCCTCAATGAAGAGTTCGCCCGGGTCGAAATAAACGAGCAGCCCGCAGCGGTCAAAGGCAACTCCTTTTCCTCCGCGGCGGTCGCCCTGGAGCAAGAAGGGCCCAATTCGATCGAGCTTGTCGCCACGGACCGCGCCGGGAATCAGGCGACGGCGACCATCACCGTCAACCGCGACACTATCGCTCCAGTTGCGACCGTGACCAGCCATCTCGCCGGCGACTGGCTCAATACCCCGGTGATCACCCTTGCAGGGACGATCAGCGAAGCCGATACCGAAGTGACGATCAACGATGCAGTCGCCCGGGTCGCCGGAACAACTTTCAGCCTCTCCGCTGTCGCTTTGGTCGAAGGGATAAACCCTCTGACCGTCACGGCCGTCGATCGCGCCGGAAACAGCGGCAATGCGGATTTGAACCTCCATCTCGATACCGTGCCTCCGACCGTCGCAATCGATGCGCCGCCGTCCGGTTTCCTCACCAATCGGTCGGTCGCCGACCTCGTCGGTCATGCCGATGAACCGATCCTGAGCGCCCAAATCAACGGTGCCGTCGCCATCCTCGGCGTCGATAATCGTTTCAGTGCTTCAAAGCTCCCGCTCGAAACGGAAGGCGGCAATCTGTTGACCGCGACCGTCACCGACCGCGCCGGCAATAGCGGCAGCGCCACCATCAACATCGAGCGCGACAGCACGCCGCCCGCCGCGCCGGTTCTGACGCCGGCGGCAAGTCCGAGCAATGCTGCGGTCATTGCCGTGAGCGGAAGCTGCGAAGCTGGGGCGACCGTAACGATCACCCTGCGGCAGCCGGACGGCGCCATCTCGACCCTTCCAATCTTGATCTCCGCTGATACGGACGGAGACGGCGACGGTGAATTCAGCCTCAACGATATTCCCCTGAGCGACGAAGGGGGTTATCTTTTCCGTGCCGTCGCAATCGATATCGCAGGCAACAACAGTCCTGCCGCCACTGCCGAAGTGGTGCGTGACGTCACCGCGCCGGTGATCAGCATCACCGATCCGCTCGATGACAGCATCAGTGAAGAACTGGAGATCGACATAACAGGGACGGTCGATGATCCCGAGGCCCTACTGACGATTGACGGCGCTCCGGTTGTTTTGAATGCAACCGGCGAATTCAGTTTTCGCAAAACCCTGCAATACGGAGAAAACGGGATCATTCTGCTCGCTGTCGATGCCGCAGGCAACAGCGGCACAGCTGGATTGACGGTGCACGCCGACAGCACCCCTCCGGTCGTCACGATCACCTCTCCGGCAGATGGCATGATTACCGCCGCCGGCGAGGTGACGGTCAGCGGAAGCGTCAACGAGCCGATTACCGCCCTGAGCATCAACGGACAGTCCGCCGTCTTTGATCAGCAGACCTTCAGCATCGTAGCAACTCTGGCGGAAGGGGAAAACCTTTTGACCCTGAGCGCCGCCGACCGCGCCGGGAATATCGGCGCCGCCGATCTCACCCTTATCCGTGACAGCCAGCCGCCGACCCTGACCCTGACCGTTCCGGAACAGGGCCCGGCGGGCGGAAATATCCAGATCGCTCTCCATGCCGGCGACACCGGTGGATTCAGTCTGATCGAGATCGCGACCTCCGGCGCGCCGCTCTGGTCCGAGAGCCCGACCGACGCTGTCCGCGATAAAAGCCTGACCTATACCCTCGCTCTCGATTCCCTCCTCGGAAGCGTACTCACCTTCAGCGCCAGAGCGGTCGATGCCGCGGGGAACGTCGCTACGGAGACCGGTCGACTGACGGTCGTTGCAGGCGCTGCCAGGCCCGGATATCTGCAAGGGGAGGTGTTCAACGATCACAGCGGTCTCCAGCTCGGCGACGCTCTTGTCACTGTCACCTCCGAAGGCAAAACCGTTGCTACGGCGCTCACCGGCGCCGACGGCGGCTATTTCGTCGAATTGCCGGTCGGCCACTACGAAGTGCATTTGAGCGCCGAAGGTTTCACGAGCGTGGATCGTTTCGTCACGATTGATTCCGGGCGCAACAGCCAGGTGCTCGATGCCCGCCTGACGCCGCTGACTCGGGAGCGAATGACCGTCGATCTGGTCGGCGGGACATGGACCTTTAATCCGACCCCGGACGAGGCGAAGGGCGTCGCCGCGACATTGACCGTGCCGCCCGATGCGATCCTCGACGCCGTTGATCTATCGCTTTCTCCCGTTAGCAATCAGGGGCTGGCGGCGCCCCTGCCGTCCGGCTGGGCGCCGCTAGGCGTTTTTGAACTGCGCCAGTATCTCCCGGCCACGGACCAGGAGGTCGGACCGGAGCCTTTCGCTCTGTCGCTTGAGTTGGAATTGGTCTGGCAGGACGAATGGTTCCTGCCGGCGGGCAGCGCTGCGGCGCTGGTCCGTTACGACACTGAAAACCGCCGCTGGTTGAGCGCCGGTTCCGCCATCCTCGCCGCCACCGGGAAAACCCTGAGCGGTGGGCTTCCGGTCCTCGGTCAGTATGCCTTCATTATCCCTGATGACGTCAATGCCGCGTTGCCCGCGATCGGAACGGAACCGGCGGTGCTCGGCACTGCGTCCGATGTCACGGTCCTGACCGCGGCGGGCCGGGTTGTGCCATCCGCCGCTCCCCCTTCGATCGATCTGTGGGGGGTCGGCGAAGTGGTGCTGACACGTCCTGAGAATATCCCCGACGCGCCGGTCTCCGGAACCCTCGTCCTCGGAAGGGTGAGCGAACGTTTCGATCTGTTCGACGGTAATGTTGCGCTCCCCACCGAATATACGCAGGATCTCTTCCTTTACCGGCGGCCCTGCCTGACCAACCCCGGCGCCGGTGCGGTCAGCACCGTGACCGGCAGCGCCCAGACACCTGAATTGCGCGCCACCTTTCCGGTGACTCCCTCGCGCCGGTACAGCATAGTGGAGCTGCTGATGGGTAAAGTCGGGATTGCCGTTTACGGCGCCGACAGCGGCAGCGGGTCCGGCCTGATGGTGGGAAGCGAAGGTGCGCGAATAGTCGATGAGGACGGCAACGTTCTCGAAATCCCCGCCGGAGGGCTCGAGCGGACCGTTCCGATCAGCACCCGCACGGCAAATGGTTCCGACGCATCTGTCGGGGAAGGCTTCTCCCTGCTGCGGGTTGTCGCTGTGGATCTGACCCGGCAGACGCTGGGCATCCCGGCAACGCTGACCATTCCCACGCCGGAGGATTTCGATCGGACCCGCCCGGTCGTCATCGCTCTTCCGGTCGAAATCGGTAGTGCGGTACGTCTGCAGCTTGTCGCACTTGGCCGCATCGCCGGAGGGAGTATCGCTTCCGACGGTGCAGTGCCCGGACTGAATCTGCCCGGCATCGTAAGTTCGGGGCATTATTACGTGCTTCAGGCAGACGGTCCCCTCGGGTATCTGTCCGGCAGCGTCGGCGCCCCCGCCGGACAGTCTTATCCCTTAGCCCTTGTCAGCACAGGAGCCAGCGGTCTCGCCGCCGTGACCGGAGCCTCCGGCGGCTACCGGATCGCCGTCGCCGTCGGAAATCATTTGATCACCGCCCTCGACCCGGCCCTCGATGACAGCGGATCCGCGGCCGTTTCGGTGACTGCCGGGAGCTTGACGCATCAGGACATCGTTATCCATCCCCGCCCGCCGGAAATTGTCCGAACCCTTCCGGAGAAGGATCAGGGAGGGGTCGATCCGAACGCGTCCGTCATCGTCACCTTCAGTGAAGGAGTGAAAAAAGAGACCGTCACTGGAGGCGGCCTGACCCTTCACGACAGCGCCGGGAATGCCGTTGACGGCGCCTTCTCTTTTGGTCCGGATCAGAGCGTCGTCACCTTTTATCCAGCGACTGCCTTAAAGTCGGAATCCGGGTACCGTCTCAGTCTGAGCAATGTCATTCGCGACCTGCAGGGTTATCCGCTCAGCGATCCGCAGCAGATCAGATTTTTCATCCGCGATGTCACGCCCCCCGTTCCGCCGGCGGCCGGAGCGATTTCGGCGACCTTTCCCGATGAAAACGGCGAGGTCACAGTCACCGCCACCCAGGGAAGTGCTGAGAACGACGTCAGCGTCCTGATCATCAACAACGAAAGCGGCGCCATCGTCGGCGTCAGCCCCGACCCGGATGGCTCCTTCAGCGCGAGGATAAGCGGCCAACTGGGAGACGAAATCCAAGTGGTGCTGATGGACGAAGCGGGCAACCAGACCACCATCTCCTATCTGACCTTCAAGGCGCCCGACGGGCGGCATCTGGTGACGCGCAAGGGCGGTAAGGTGGAAGGAGAGGGGGGGAGTCTTCTGGAGATTCCCGAGGGGGCTTTGGCTGGGCCGGCGGTGATCAAGATGACGCAGGTGGCTGAAGAGGATCTGCCGCGTCCCGCTCCGGACCAGTTCAGGATTCTCGGTTCTTTCAGGATCGACAACGGAGGAATTCCCTTCGCTCGGGAAGTCGATCTGTCGATGCCGGTTCCGGTCGACTATCCCGAGAACGCTTTTCCAATGGTCGTCGAGCCGATCACCTATGTGAACCTCGACGGCAGCGAGGAAAAACTTTTTCGTATCGTCGATTACGCCACAGTGGAAAACGGCCGGATCACAACCGCAAGCCATCCCTATGATGGGGTCCGTGACGGGGGGACCTATACTTTCATGATTCCCGATCCCCGGGGGGATTTCGGGGGCGCGGTCAGTGTGTCCGGTATCACCTATCACGACAAAAACGGAGTGAGCGGATACCAGCCAGGGGAGGATACGCCGATCGAAGGCGCATCGGTACGCGGTTCCGGCGCTGCGGATCTGGTTGCGTTTTCACGTGAGAACGGTTTGTACGCCACCTTCGGATGGACGCAGGCGACCATGGCTCGCGGAGTGACGATTATCGCCGAACATCCACTGACCGCCAACCGGGTTTCAATTCCCCTGTATTGGAACGATGCACCGTATGTGAAGAATAATCTCAACATCAAACTCGCGGACAAGGACACCGAGTTTCCCGACACGACGCCGCCTGACCTGCAATTCCTGATCAGGGTCGCGCCGACGGCGGAGGGCCGGTACGATTTAGGTTTCATCCAGACCGGAACCCCACTCGATCTGGAAATCACCGCGATCGATCTTGAAATGAAGGATGTCACGCTGTCCGGACTCTTCGAAGCCAGTGACGGGACCCGAAGAACCATCAAGGCTGTGGTCAAGGAAACCGACGTCGTCAATTTCGCCCGGGAGAACCGGGAGAATGGCGGCGACAGCGAGGTGATCGCCAGAAAATATACCTATAATGTCATTTTCGAAAATGACTTCAGGGACATGGACGGTTATTTCAACTCTCCAGACGCCGGAAGGTACACATTCGAGGTCACGGCGACCGATGCGAAAGATCAGAGGACCCTGCGCCGTCGTGAAGTGCAGGTTCTGGAAAAAGGCGAAATGCCCGGGGTCCAACCGGGGCCTCCGAGCGTTCTTGAGGTTCGCCCCGATGACGGGGCATACGGTGTGCCGGTAACCGGTGCGGTGCAGGTGTATTTCAATGAACCGGTGCTGAATGTCACCCCGGAAACCCTGCAGTTGATCGACCTTGACAGCAGCGAGAATCCGAAACCGATTGTACCGGCTTATGTGTTCACCGGCATTGAAAACGGGCGCATGCGGGCCACTTTGCAGCCGAAGAGCAAATTCTTCTACGGTCGGAGTTATCAGGTCGTCGCAACCACCGGAATCACCGATACCGCCGAGGGCAATCCCAAAGATCAGAATGGCGATCCCGTGGTCCTCAACCTCAAGGAGGAAAGGCGGACGACCTTCCGCACCAAGGCCCCTGAGTTTTACGATCTGGCGGACGACAATCGTTTTGATAATGGCCAACAGGTCGCTTTTTACCGCTTCGGAGCCTGGACCTTTGCGGTTGTCGCCCTTGGCAGCGATGGCTGGAAAGTCCTCGATGTCACCGATCCGAAAAGTCCGCGGTCGATTGGCGGGAGAAATCTTACCAACTCCAATGTGGACTGGGAGGTCCGGGATGTTGCGATCGATCCGGAGACCTCGATTCTCGTTCTCACCGAGAATATTCGCTATGCCGACGGTATCCATTTCGGTTATCTGCGTATGTTCAATCTGCAGAACATCATCAGGGCCGAAACCGATCCGAAGGCGTCGGAGAGCGAAAAATTCAACGCCTACATGCCGATAGGCAAAGCGAGGCTGGCCTCTAATTACAGCGGCTATCCCAATCGGCTGCTCCTGCATCGGGGCTATGCGTACGTCTGCAATACCATGGTCGGCATCCAGGTCGTCGACCTGAAAAAAGCCCAGAAAAATCTTCCCGAAGGCCAAACGGCGCTGGTCGGCGTCTTTTCCACCTGGGATGCAGGCTACCATCTGCCGCTCAACATCGCCACGGGCCGCGGAAACCAGCTGCTGCTGACCACCAGCTCGGGACACCTGCTGATCCTGGACGTCACCATGCCGCAAATTCCCCGGGAGCTCTCCGCTACTCTCCTGGGCGGAGGAATTCTCGATGTCGCAACTGCCGTGGATTTCCGCTACATCGACGAGCAGGGGGAAGTCGCCTACAAGGACATCGCCGTCGTCACATGTCGCGACGGCACTATTCGCATTCTCGATCTGAGCAACCCATTCAGTCCTGTTGAGATGGGTATCGCCCTCGACGAACAAGGCCGGCCGCTCACTCTCATCGCACGGGACATCACCCTCAGCCCGGGAGTCGGCAGCGCCATTGTCAGCACTTTCAAAAGTCTCGAAATCCTCGATATCCGCGATCCCTTCCATCCCAAACGGCTGCTAACGTTAACCCGGTTCCCCCGGGGCGACGATCGCTTCGTCGCCTTCGGTTCCCTGAATGCCGTTGAAATCATCAACGGTTGGCTCTACCTGTGCAGCACCAACCAGGGACTGCATATCGTCAATCTCGATGGCGTGACGATCACCTCCGATCCGCCTTACATCTTCCTCGATGGCCAGGGGCGGCCAAAGCGGACCGACAGCGACGGGCAGATCATCGACGCCAGCGCCATTGGCTACGCTATCGCGCCGCAGGACGCCCGGCTCGGCAAGGTCGAACTGGTCATTCATCGCGAGGGCGAAACGGACATCGTCAAAGGCGATGTCAGCAAAACCGGATTCTTCAACATCACGCTGGATGAAAACGGCGTCCCGATTGACTACAGCACCAGCGGCCAGAAATACGCCGAAATCATCATCGACAGAAACACCCCCGCCGAAATCGTCGGACCCAAAATTCCCATCGTGCGACCCGTTCTGGTGCCCGATTACAACCGCGACCGCAAGATCGACGACACCGACCGGGCCCTGGCGGCGCAGGGGAGGACGTTCTACTTCTGGATCAATGATGATGACGACCTGGGTGAAGTCGAGGGAAGCGATATCCCGGGAAAGAAGGTGAATGACAAATTCTTCGGAAGTGATGATGACGAACTGGATCACGAAAACGGTTACATTGACGGGATGCGCGATCTGACGGACTTTTTCCCGGTCCATTTTGATCTCACGGAGATCGCCCGCATTTTACCACCGGATAAGTATACGTATCGGCTGACGACCGGGGGCGAACATCTTAATTTTGTCTATACCGATTTACAGGCCGATGGCGCAGGGAACTACCTGACCGGTGTTCCGGGCAGTGCCGATTTGAGTCCTGCCGCCAAACTTGTAATGGACGGCGAAGGTAAAAGAATCAACAATATAAACACGCTAAAAACTGCTGGAGCAGGTCTTTTTACCTCATCTGGTGGTGAGGAATTCAAAACATGGTCCTTAGCGCAGGCTGAAGGCAGCGATAGAAACAAAGCTAAAGGGGTCATTTTGTTCGAAGGACGAAAACCCTTTAATGGCGTACTTGTGCTCGAAATCAGCGACAAGGTCAATGAGCCGATCAGGTTGGCGCTCGATCTGAGCCTGGACGGAGTTGAACAAATGTTCCGGCACAAAAATATAATTCAAGCCGCTTTGCCTGAATTAAATCCTCAACCGCCGGAGCATCTAACCGAGTGGGGGGAGCCGGACAGACTGGGGGAACCGTTAAACTGCCCTGATGGTACTTGCCTCAGCGGTGACGGAAGCGATTTAGTCTTTGTTCACGGCTACAACGTCAATGGACAACAGGCTAGAGGCTGGCAGGCCGAGATGTTCAAGCGGTTTTTCTGGTCAGGGCTTAAATCGCGGTTCTGGGGGCTGACCTGGTATGGATCAAAAACTCAGCTTGGCACGATATCGCTCAATTATCATACAAACGTGCGGAACGCACTGCACTCTGCTCCAGCCCTGAGGAAATTTCTCAATACGAGTTTGGAGGGTCCGATCAGTATTGCGGCACATAGCCTCGGAAACATGCTGGTGTCCTCCTGTCTGGCCGATCAGAACGAAAATTCACCATTGATTGCAGATGTTCGAAATTTCTTCATGATAAATGCAGCTGTAGCCCTCGAAGCATATATCGGCGGGGAAATCCCCACGTCTTTCAGCGAAGATAATCCAATGGTGCATCCTGATTGGTACGGATACAAGGTCAGTTTAGGCGCCAGCGAGTGGTATAGCCTTTTCGAAGGAAATTATTTAGACGGAATGCCCGATGCACGGGGTACATTGACGTGGCGTAATCGATTCCAGAATCTCCCTTCAGGGATCAATTACTTCAATTTTTACTCATCGGGAGAGGAGATCCTGGATGTTCATTACGGCGATCCAGGGATCTTTGATGCTGCCATGGAAGGTGATGGCCGATATATCTGGAGCTTGCAGGAAAAAATGAAAGGGAGAATGCCGGTAGGCGTAGTTCTTAGCAGTCGTTATGGAGGATGGGGATTCAACTGGAATGATTATGCAGAACGAATCAATGAAAACACAATAGATGAGGAAATCCGCATCTGGTTGCCGAACAGGGCCAATGAGGTTGGTGAGGATGAATTGACGACCTCTCCCTTTTTTAGTAAAGGCATGAGCTTCGGTACATTATTCGAAATACCTGGTCCAGGGAATGGAGAAATCCTAAGTCACAGAGACAAATGGCTGGCGGAGGCTTTCCCTGCTCTCACGGGTGCAGCTGGAGGCCCCATGGGTGGAACATTGGTACCGATATTTTTACCTGAAAATGTTCTTGATATGCAGATCCACTACCAGAATGGATGGCCGAAGGCAAGATTAGATAAAGGAGATAAACGTTGGAAACACAGTGATTTGAAGAATATTTCATATCTGCATATCTACGAAATTTTCCAAAAAATGATGAACTCAGTGGAGACTACACAATGAGATCCATATTTTTGGTTACCTTGGTAAGCATCGCCATTTTTGTCTTTCAAGCCAATGCCAATGCTTTGTTTAAAAATACAAAATTTACCGTTCTTGTCCTGAGTGAAGAGGGCGAGCCTGTTCCCGGCATCAGAGTCGGTGTGGGTCTTGAAAAAAACACCAGGTGGGGAACAGATAGCTCAGGTCAGACGGGAATCAGCGGTGCGGATGGGAAAACGACATTTACAGGTCAGAGTAACGGCCATATTACCTATGGTGGGAGCAAAGACGGTTATTATCCAAGCTACTACGATTACGATTTTGAAGATCTTGGCACTTTTGGCTGGGAACCCTGGAATCCCGAATTGAAAATCGTGATGCGCAAAATTGTCGATCCCGTGCCGATGTATGCACGGAATGCAAAATTTTCCAAATTGACAATCCCGGTAATCGGAAAGGAGGTCGGCTTTGATTTGATTGCGGTCGACTGGATGCCTCCCTATGGAAAGGGGCTACATGCTGATTTTATCTTTTATCAGGAGAAACGTGTTGCGTCCTGGCGTGACTATGATGCGATGGTCCGGATCACCTTTTCAAACCGAAAAGATGGAATCATAAAAATTAACGAAGATTTACAGAATGGAAGTGAATTTAAACTTCCGCGGTTTGCTCCAGAGTCCGGTTATGAGAATAATCTTTTGATCCAGCAGAGGAACAGACCGGGAAAAGCTTGGATAAGCGGTTTCGATAGAAACGATAACTTTATTTTCAGGATCAGATCACAAGAAAAGGATGGAAAAATTATAAGTGCCATGTATGGAAAGATTATAGGACCAATCGAGATTGGTCCTACAAAGGACCCAACGGGTCTTTACTTTAAATATTACCTCAACCCGGATGGCACCAGAAATCTCGAATTCGATCCCGATCGGAACCTTTTCAAAGATTTGAGTAGCATGGAGAGGGTTGGGATTAAATAGACAAGCAAGAAAAAGTGTCAGGTCTACATCTTGACAGATTAGGGTTTGTAAGAGGAGGGGGGAGCGATGGGCAGACCGTTGCGGATTGAATATCCAGGAGCTTTCTATCATGTCACTGCGCGTGGGAATGAGCAGCGGGAAATCTACAGGGGCCGTGCGGACTGCGAGCGATTTCTCGACTATCTGGCCTCGGCGAGCGAGCGCTATGGTGCGGTCATCCATGTCTGGTGCCTGATGGGCAATCACTATCACCTGCTCATGGAAACGCCGGAAGGAAATTTATCTCAGGTCATGCGGCATATCAACGGGGCCTATACAAATTATTTCAACACCAAGCGAAAACGGGCAGGACATCTTTTCCAGGGGCGCTACAAGGCGATATTGGTAGATCGGGATGCTTATGCGCTGGAACTGTCCCGCTACATCCATCTTAATCCGGTGCGGGCCGGGATGAGCCAGCGGCCCGAGGAACATCTCTGGTCGAGCTATCGGAACTACATCGGCCAGAAAGACGCCCCTGGCTGGCTGTACCGTGGTGAGATTATGGGTCATTTCGGCAGTGACGAGAGGAGGTATCGAGCCTTCGTCGAAGATGGTTTGGCACAAGAGGGAACCAGTCCGTTGGCCGACGCCTTGGCCTCAACCATTCTCGGACGCGAGGAATTTATCCGGGAGATAGAAAAAAAGTATCTTTCCGAAAAAGGCCTAAGCCGCGACCTTCCAGATCTTCGAAAGATTGGTTGCCGGTGGACCGTGGATGACATTTTGGCGGCGGTTGAATCGACCTTGGGGGAGGATGCGAATTTGGGTCGAAAGGTGGCGATTCATCTTTGTCATCGTCATAGCGGAGCGAGGTTGCGGGAGATCGGAGAGAGGTTCGGTATCGGTGAGTCGGCAGTGTCGCAGCAAAGCAGACGATTGCTTCTCAGGATGGCTGATGATGAAGGGTTGCGGGAAAAAGTTGAAAAAGTCAGCCAAAAGATGAGAGCAGTCAATGTGTAGACGCGACACCTCCCGGCTGCGACACCTCCCGGCTGAGGATTTGAGCAGCATGGAGAGGGTCGGGATTAAATAGACATTTATTTCGCTCTTTCAGGAAGGTCTTTGCATGCAATTATCTACCCTCTTCATCTCCGCTCTATTTCTCAGCCTCGCTACCCAGGGGCAGGCCGCCGAACTGCTGATTGTCGGCCCCATTGGCGATTTTGAACCTCGAATCGAAACGCTCCGTGAGAAGGTTCCAGATCGTGAGGGGCTTGAAGGCTATCTCGGTTATTCACTCAGCTATGCCGGGCCCGGCGGTATTGTGGACGTTGAGGTTCGTGAATATGAGGACGAGCGCTGGCTGGCGCACGAGGTCGAAGGGCAGCTGAGACACACGGCCATCGGTGACAAACTGGGGATGCTGTCCGAGACGGCGACGATCAGAAAATTCGATTCCGGCGAAGCCATGTGCCTCGAATCGCTGAATATCAACTGCTGGTGGGTCAGGAACAAGGTATCGGTCAGGATAAGCGGAAAAGCACTCGAGACCGTCATCAATGCCTACCTGGCGCAGTTTCCGCCGACGTATGCCGCTTTTAGCCCGGATAGCACGTGGGCAGCTGGCGAGATGGAGCGTTTGCTTGAATCCGCGGATCACAGACTCGACCTTCTGACCCAGGGGGGCGCCGAAGGCGATCTGATGGCGTGGATCCATCAGGAGCTCAATGCCTTTTTGCTCTATCGCGAAAGATATTATGGATTCGAGGCAACTCCGGAGAGGGGGCAACTCGGCGAAGCGCTGCGGGCAAAGGATGAGGTGCTGCTGCGGGAGAAATTGGAATCTTACAAGGACTGGTGGAGTTCCAGCGACAAAAGGATAAACGCATTGAAATAAAAAGTAAAACTCTTGTATTCCGCATGTTTTGCGGGAATTAGATGCAGGCTTCAGGGCGGAGGGGGCATGAAGCGATTTTCTGTAATACGGTGGGCGCTGATCTTTATATTTTTTCTGACGGGAAGCCATACGGCAACGGCGAATGAGCCATTGACGCGTATGGATTTCCACATCGTGGGCCTCAACCTGACCGCCGGACCGGAATATCAGGCCGTCCCGAAAGGCGTCAACACGGTTGTCGAGACCTCTCTCGGCGCCGGAGACTTCGACGTCAGCGACCTCATCGATCAGTTGCCCGCCGGTTACAGGGTCAAGGCGGAATTGACCGGTCCCTCCTTTCCGTCACCTAAAATTCTGACCGCCATTCCCGGACAGGCGTTCGATATCCCCTCTCTCACCCTCGAAGGCAAATACACCGTCAGCAACATCCGCCTGGTCGACGGCAGCGGCAATACCCTGTTCGGCGCGGTACCGCAGGCTGTGGCGATTGAATCGTTCAGGGAGACGCTGGTCTCCCGAGTAGAAACCCGCGAGTTAACCCATGATGAGCTTATCGAGCGCGGGGTCACCTTCGACAGCTCCAACTTCTCCGCCTTCGAATTCACCTTCGCCCTGGCCACCGAGAGTGGTCAGGTTCCCCTCAGTCTGCCGGTGCTGGTTCCGCAAGAAGAAATCACCGAATTCGAACAGCAACCGCTCCCGAAGGCGCCTCAGCTCGGCCTGCCGCAACCCTCGACTTTGCAGAAACCTCCGGAGATTCCGCAGGAACAGATGCCGCGAAATCTCGAAGTCAAGCCATTCATGATCAAGCCAAAGACGCCCCTTGAGGACGAAACCATTGTTCTGCCCCCGATTCCGGGGATCGTGGTCTTCCCGGGCAATATCGGATTCCTGCATCAGTATTTCAGCGCCATGGTCATCGTGACAAGCGGGGCGCCGGACGCGTCCAACCTGGTGGTGCGCGATATCCAGGCGAAGATCCTCTTTCCCGACGGCGAGGATCTGACCGCCGGGACCGATGCCGCCCCGGGGGACGATCCCCTGCGCATGGCCAGAGAAGGGGGCGGTTACTTCCCGCGGATGATGGACATCATGCACGCTGGATCGGACGACAAGTACGGAACCGCTGACGATATCAGCCGGCTCTATCCGGCCGAGACAGGCCAGGCCGATTTTACCATCGAAGGGCTGAAAGAGGGCGCTCACAAGGTCGAATTCGAAATCACCGCCATCCTGGAAGGCCTTCCGATCGGGCCGGTGGAAGTCACCGGTCACGCCGGCGGGGCGGTGCTGGTGCGAAATCCCGATTTCAGCATCACTCTGGGGCATCCGGAGACGGTGCGAAGCGGGGAGGAATACGATCTCTACGTTACGGTTAACAATACCGGCAGAACCATCGCTAACCAGGTTACCGTCGGCCTCGATCCACGTGCGGTTTCGGGAGCGGCGTTCGTCGAGGGAGAAATTCCTTCCCGCGAGATTGAAATGATCCTGCCGGGCGCTGCCGAGACGGTCAGGTTCCGGCTAATCTCACAGCGGACCGGTGCGGTGACAGCCACCGTCTTTATCTCCGATGATGTCAAGGGTCGCTTCAGCCTTCGAACCGGAGTTGGTGAAAACGGCATTCCTCTGTCCCCGGACAGCCTCATTCTGCCTTACATCGGTGACTTTAATGCCGACCTGTCCGATGCGGTTATCGGTCTGCTGGGTCAGGCATGGAGCGTGGCGACAGCTCCCGCAGGCGCGCTGCCCGCCGAGGTGCTGCCAATCTATAAGCAGATCATCGTCGACCGTGCTTACGATTTTTCCGAAGCGGGATTGCGACTGCTGATTGGCGATACGCCGGTCAGGGCCCTCGAAGATTTTCTCTTTGACTACTACGGTTCCGACAAATCCGATCGAGGATTCGACGCTCTGCGGCGCACGTCGGCCCAGGGGTTGAAGATCAACGGAGCCCTCGCCGAATATTTTGCCGAGGATTTCGAGGCCGACGGCGCCCTGAGCTTCCAGGTCGCCTTTGCTGACAAGGTCTCCTACCGAGGCGGGCATCTGTCGGTTGCAACCGACAAGGCGCCGCTGCGGGTCCAACTGATCGATGCCGACGGGAACAGGCTGGGAGGGCTTCCCGATGCCGCCGGGGCGCGGGAGATTCCCTACGCCGATCAGCTGTGGATTAATACCGATGAAAGCGAGCATGGGACTCTGGCGGTTGTCACCATCCCGGATGATTCAGGCTACCGGCTCGATCTCTTCGCAGAGGACGTGGCAACCTTCGACCTGGGTATCGTCCTGCCGGATTCCACCGGTTCCCTGCAGCAGGTCAGGTTCGGAGGATTGCAGTTTGGTGCAGGTGCCAGGGCGACGGCGGATCTTGTTCCGGGTTCCACAGCGATTGTATTGGCAGTGGATGACAACGGTGACGGCGCCGTCGATCGATCCATTTCGGCGGACCAGGAACTGGCCATCCCCGACCGGCCGCCGACCATTGTAGCCGCAACTCAGGTCGTGCCCGGTTTCGGCCCGGGCGGCGACAAGCACGGGCGCAACGTCGCGGTGCTCTTCTCCGAAAAAGTCACGGAAGACTCGGCGCGCGACCTGAGCAATTATGCCGTGGAAGACAATCTCGTGACCGCGGTCAATCTCCAGTCGGGCGGACGGATGGCCTTTCTCCTGCTGCGCGACGGCGTCGGTCCGTTCGTCCCCCGCGGGTTGACCGTTTCAGGGCTGATCGATACGGCGGAGTGGACGATGGAACAGGAGCAGACGCTTCCGATCCGTATGACGGCCACCGACACAGGCGCCCTGGTGACCGGCACAGTGCGTGAGGCGAACGGAATTGCGGTGTCGAAAGCTCGCGTCCGGCTGGTCCAGACCGAGACGATCGACGACGGCATCTTCATGGAGGACAAACCGGTCATCGTCAGCGAAAAGCTGACCGCCGGCGACGGCTCCTACCAGTTCGACTACGTCCGAAAAAACCGGTACCCCTTCATGATCGAGGCGACTCATCCCGAAAGCGGCGAAGCCGGACTTCTGAAGACGGCGGTTAATTATCACGGGCAGCCGTTGAAACTCGATCTGTTCATGAAGGCGCGCGGCAGCATCAGCGGCAGGGTTCTTGACGAAAACGGCAATCCGGTCGGCGGGGCGACCGTCCAGATCAAAACGCTCAATGACGGCAGCGGACGACGGATCCGGACCGATGCGACAGGTGGGTACGCCTTCACCGGGCTCAATGTCGGTCCGTTCAGTATCGAAGCGATCCATGAAGCGAGTTACGCCCAGGGAATGATTATGGGCGTCCTGCCCGATAACGGCGGCTCCGTTGAGCAGAACGTGACGATCTACCCCGTCAACGCGATTGCCCGCGGAAACCTCGCAGGAAAGGTACTCGACTCCGACGGCGTTACGCCGCGCTCAGGGGCCGTTGTGAAGATCAGCGGACCTCGGTACCAGAACTGGATGTATAGCAATCCCGACGGCGGGTTTCTCTTCGAAGGGGTATACGCCGGATCGATCCGGATCGAGGCGAGCGATTACGCGACCGGCGAAAAAGCGGTCGTGACCACGCCGGTGACCGACGGCGAAACGACAGTGGCTAACATCATCCTCGGCGGCGCCGGGAGGATCAGCGGGACGGTTTATCGCGATGACGCGATGGCGACCGAGGATCTCTACGTGATCGCCCGGTTCGCCCAAAGGTCCCTGCTGAGCAGGACCTCTGCCGGAGGCGCTTTTGGTTTCAGCGATATCCCGGTCGGCGAGGTCTCCTTCGAGGTCCTCGATCCGAATGCCTACAACCGAACCGTCGGCAGGGCCGAGGTTACCATTCTGAGCGCCGGCGAGACGGTGGACGTGCCGATCTACCTGGAAGGAAAGCAATTTGACGTCGGGACGATCAAGGGGACGGTTTATCGCGCCGACGGCTCGGTGTGGCCCAACGCGCCGTTGCGCCTCATCGATTTCAGGCAGGGGGGGTACTATTCCTACAAAGCAGGCAGCGATGGCGCCTACCGGATTCCAGGCCTCCGGATGGGAACCCACAACCTTGTGGCTGTCGAGGGGCCTCAGATCGCCAATGCCACCACGACCCTCTGGTTTGACGGTCAGGAGAAGACCATAGACCTGAAGGCGCTGGGATTCGGGACGATCACCGGAACCGTTTACGATGATCCGGAGATGGAGATGCCGACCGGCGCCGATGTGTCGCTCTATTCGATGGTGCCGAATGACTTCGGCTGGATGATGTACAACTACAGTAAACCGCGGACGATCAAGAGTGATCCGGTCACCGGTCGATTTGAATTTTCCGGTATTTATCCCGGCAGGTATGGGGTCCAGACCTCCAATATTTTCCGTCCCGAACCTGTGCGGGTGAGCGGCAACCTCTCCGCCGGCGTGACGTTAGACAATATACTTATCCTTCAGGGCCAGCCGCCCGACCCTGATGACGGCAGTGGAGGCGGGGACGACGCAGGCAGCGATCCACCGCCCGTGAACGCTTGCGGGTCGATTTCAGGGAATGTTTACTTTCCCGACGGCAGCCGTGCCGGGGCCGACATCCGCGTGACGACCCAGATCGGGGGCGCCGACGTCACCGTCACGACCGACGAATCGGGTCATTTCCAGTTCAGCCCCATCATTCCCAAGGGGGGCCATCCCCTGACCGCCTTCGACCCGGTGACCAGTCTGACCTGGAAGGGGCATGTCACCGTCCCGGCTGGGATCGATGTGCCCGTCGATATCCGGCTGCTCGGACGCGGCGCCATAATGGTCAAGGTGCTCAACGCCGACGGTACGCCGGCGCCTGAGACGGCGGTTTCCGTGAAAGGATCCTCGTTTCCGAACGATACGGCAAATGTGTCCACCGGCGCCGATGGGATCGTGATCTTTGAAAATCTGACCGAAGGCAGTTATGCGATTTCGGCTTTCGGCTCCTTCAATCGCGGCGGTCGCGGCGAAGCGACAATCGCCGCCGACGGGGAACAGGTCCTTGTGGAAATCACTCTTGCCGCGTCCGGCACAGTAACCGGAACGTTCTTAAAGGCCGACGGCAGGACGCCGATAGGCGGAGGGCAGATCCGTCTGAAGAAGGGTTACAAGACGGTGGCCTTTGCACCCAGTTCGTCCGATCCAGCCAATCTCGGGCGTTTTACCGTCGAACATGCGCCCCTGGGCGACTTTACAATTGAAGGCTACAACCCCGTCACTGATCGGACGGGAAGCGGCTCCGGCTCGCTCGGCGGCGACGGTCAGGTCGTCGATGTCGAAGTGGTCGTGCTGCCGCGCGGCACGGTATCCGGGATCGTCCTCAACTACGGCGGCGCCGAGCCGATCGGCAAATCGCGAATCTCGATAAAAGCCCAGGGTTACGATTACGCCTCCGTCACCAGCGCTGACGGTCGCTTCACCTTCGCCGGCGTTCCGCGAGGCGATTTCAGCATCGAGGCGACGGATCCGACGAACGGATTGAAGGGACTCCATGACGGAAAGATCAGTTATGAGGGGGAAGTGGCCTCCGCCGAGATTCGGATACCACCGACAGGGACAATCGAAGGGCGGGTGCTGATGCCTGATGGCGGGACTCCGTCACCCTACAGCATCGTGCATTTCTCCGGGAAAACGTTGCAGGTCGACGCCGATGCGGCTTTTCGTTACGGGAACCTGCCGGCGGAAAGAAGTTATTCCCTGACGGCCTACCAGCAGAATACCCACCGTGGCGGCAGGACGACCGTCTGTATCGAAAACGACGGTGAGGTAGCGCGGGGGGACATCGTCCTGAACGGCGTAGGCGAAGTTTCCGGAACGATCTTCGACAGCGACGGTCTGACGCCCCTCTCCGGCGCAAAGGTGGAAATTTCCGCCAGCGGGTTTGTCAGCGCCAATTATATCGACTATTCCGCTGCCGATGGACGCTATCGCTTTATCGACGTGCCGGTCGGCGTCTACACGGTCAAGGTCAGCCATCCCCAGCGGGTGACGGCGGCCTCGGCCTCAGGCGCCCTGACGGAAGAAGGGCAGATCGATTTCCGCAACCTGACGATCGGTCCTGTCGGCTCGATCATCGGTACGGTACTGATGCCCGACGGAACATCTCCCGCAACGGGGGGAGGCGTAAAGTTGACTGCAGGCCAGACTTCGTTCAACACGGCAATCGACGAGGCCGGCGGGTTCCGTTTCGACAACCTCTCTATCCCGCTTGATTTCAATCTCTATCTGGCCGATGCGAACGACAACGCTGTCGGTCGAAATAGCGGCACTTTGACGTACAACAGCGAAATTTATGATATCGGCACGGTTGTGCTTGATGCGGCGCCAATCGCCGTAACCAGCGTCGCGCCAGGCGAGGATACGATCAATGTGCCGGTCGAGTCGGCGGTTGAGATCGCATTTTCCGAAGCGTACGACCCGGCGACGGTCAACACCTCGACGGTCCAGTTGAAAAAAGGCGGCAGCGTTATTCCCTGTACACTGACGCAACATACGGATCATCAGGGGGCGACCCTGACGCCGAAGCAGCAACTTCTGGGTTTCGTCCGTTACAGCATCGTCATCACCATGGGTGTCAAGGACCTGGTCGGCCGCGGACTGTCGCGCACTTTCGTAGGGACTTTCACCACCGTCGATAATGTTCCCCCCTCCGTCAAATCGTTCTGGCCCGCAGGTGAAAGTGAACAGATCGAGGTGGCCGCTGTGCCGCGGATCACCTTCACCGAGCCGGTGAATTCGGACACGTTGAACGGGGTCGAATTGCTGCGCGGGACCGAATCGCTTGAGATTCGGCGCGATCTGCTGCAGGGCAATACGGTTCTGGCTTTGACGCCTTATGATCAACTGCAGCCGAACTCATTGTACACCCTCAGGATCAAAGATGTGACCGACAGCGTCGGAAACGTCATGCCCACGGCGGTTACGTCGGCTTTTGCGTCTCTCGATACTATTGCGCCTACAATCACCAATCTGGCCGTAGCGGAAGGCGCTCTGCTGATTCGAGGCAACACCGTAACGATCATGGCAACGGTGGCGGACAGCGATACGGCCCGGGTCGATTTTTTTGTCGGGGCTGAACCGGTCGGCTCGGCGACCCGCGCACCGTATTCGCTGCAATTGCCGTTGAACTCCACCGGCGACCTGGTGGTCAAGGCGATAGCGGAGGACCGCTTCGGAAATCGGGGTGCGGCTGAATTCCTGCAATTGACCGTTGTCGCCGATCATCCGCCGGAGGTCGCCTTTCTGTCCCCTGCCGCCGGAGCTACCGTCCATACCGGATCGACCGTGACCGTCCGGCTCAGCGGAAGCGATGATCTCGGCGTGCGAGCTTTCGAACTGTCCGCCGCCGGCGAGACGGCATTTACCAAGACAATTAATGTCAACGGCAGCGGCACGGTAACGGCTGATTTCAGCTTCAATATTCCGTTCAGCATCCGCCAGGACGGGACGGTGACGTTGACCGCCAAAGCTTTAGACGGTGCTGGAAAAGAAAGTAGTCCGGCGACTCTTGTCCTGATGATAAAAGATGGTCTTCCCCCGAAATTTTCATTTGTAAGTAGTGGGCAAACTGTTCCCTATGCTCCAGGGGCGACCGGTAGCGTAAATATCACGGTGCAGGATAATGACGCCGTCACTGATTTTTCCTGTTTCACTTCGGGCGCTGCGGTGGGAAGCCAAATCTGGAGTGGTTCGGGTACGAAGATTGTCGCGGAAAACTTGAGCCTGGATGTTGCTGCTAATGCAGAACCTCATGCCAAGATGATTATTACCTGTACAGCCCATGATCCTGCGGGTAATGAAGGTACTGGCAGCTTATTCCTCTTAGTGGCCGATAAGGTGGCGCCGGTTGTGATCGAAGCATCGGTGGAAGAGGGATCGCGACAGGTTTATGTCGATTCCTCTATTTCGGTTGTCTTCGATGAGCCTCTGGATCCTGAAACCGTAAATTTCACCAGCGTATCGTTGGTGAAGGCCGGGGAACTTACCCATATTGAGGGCCTAGTTGGAATAGCGGCTGATAAAAAAAGCATCAGCTTTAAACCAGTTGAAAATCTACTGCATGCCACCGAATACGTGCTATCCCTTGCCCCTACGATTGCCGATACGTCAGGGAATCTCTTCTCCGGTCACGTATTGAATTTCACGACGATTCCAGAGAACTCGGCTACTTCAAAGATCAGGGTACGGCTTCTTCTCCGATCGTGCTCCAAGCCGGTTGGTACCATACGATTACGATAATCAACAGCTTTGTAACGATCAATGGACTGATTGAGGCAACGAGTCTCAAGTTGCAAGAAAACAGTGTCTTAAGTGGCAACAAACTGGAAATAAAAGCCGGAGCCGTTTATTTGGAGACCGGCAGCAGGATTGATGTGAGCGGCAGAGGGTACGGCGGTGGATACGGGAAAGGCAGCGGCCGGACGCTGGGCAATACGACCACAGGCGGCAGCGCCTGGCGCAACGGCGGCAGCTACGGCGGTCTGGGGGGATCTTACAGCGGGGCCGTCAATACGGTATATGGCGATGCAACCGATCCGAACGAGTACGGAAGCGGCGGGGGAGGATACTATTACAGCGGATGGAGCTACTACTATTACACCGGCGGGTCAGGCGGCGGCTTGATTCGACTGAATGCAGCCAAGTTGCAATTGGATGGAGAGATCCTGGCCAATGGAGCCGCCGGCTCATCCACTGCCGGCGGGGGAAGTGGCGGCGGGATATGGATCAATGCCGAGACGATAAACGGCAATGGAACGATTTCCGCCCAAGGAGGCAGCGCCTCCGGAGGTGGCGCCGGAGGCGGCGGGCGAATTGCGATCTATTACGGCGCCTTGGCGCTGCCTGCCGAAAATATTCTGGCCTCTGGCGGCAAACAGACCGACAGTTACAGCTCTAAAAACGGCGGCGCCGGGACGGTGTATCTGAAAGATCAGTCTTCGGTCCATGGCGACCTGATCGTTGACGGCGACGGCGTGAATACGGCGCGTCAGACCATTTTGTCTGACCTGACCTTGCGAAACCTGGAGGCCAGAAACAAGTCCAACATTAAATTTGCCGAGGTCGTCACGGTTGAGAATGAACTGGTTATCTCTGACGTAACCGGAATCGAGTTCACCGGGACCCTGCTCAACGATAGCGATCTAGTCATCAGCAGTTCGAACGGCACGCTGAAGATCGGCAGTGAAGCCGTACTTCCGGATAATCTGACCTTGAGCGGTGGAGCGATGACCCTGTCCGGCAGCCTGGCTATAACCGGAACACTGCGGCTGCAGAAGGATGCCACCTTGTCCGCCGGGACCTTAGCGGCTCAGGCCGCAACGATTATTGTCGAGACCGGCAGCAGGATTGATGTGAGCGGCAGAGGGTACGGCGGTGGATACGGGAAAGGCAGCGGCCGGACGCTGGGCAATACGACCACAGGCGGAAGCGCCTGGCGCAACGGCGGCAGCTACGGCGGTCTGGGGGGATCTTACAGCGGGGCCGTCAATACGGTATACGGCGATGCAACCGATCCGAACGAGTACGGAAGCGGCGGGGGAGGATACTATTACAGCGGATGGAGCTACTACTATTACACCGGCGGGTCAGGCGGCGGCTTGATTCGACTGAACGCAGCCACGTTGCAATTGGATGGAGAGATCCTGGCCAATGGAGCCGCCGGTTCATCCACTACCGGCGGGGGAAGTGGCGGCGGGATATGGATCAATGCCGAGACGATAAACGGCAATGGAACAATCTCCGCCCAAGGAGGCAGCGCCTCCGGAGGTGGCGCCGGTGGAGGCGGGCGAATCGCGGTTTATTACGATATGCTGAACTTTCCGACACAAAGTATTCTGGCATCAGGCGGTTATGCAAGCAGTTCATATTCTTCTCGTAACGGCGGCGCCGGAACAATATATCTAAAGTCCAGCACCGCCGAATACGGCGATCTGATCCTGGACAACAACGGCATATCCACCACCCGCACCACCCCCATTCCCGGCATCCTTCTCGCCAGACTTGAAGTCAAAGGCGGCGCCAGGCTGGAATATTCCGATAAAACCGCACCCCACATCACGGGCGCATCGATTGCCGAAGATGTTTTGGACATATCGGTTTCGACTATTCTGGAAGTATATTTTGACGAGGCGCTGGATAGCGCAACGGTGAACGGAAACTCGGTAATGTTGACGGATTCCGGGAGCGGAAATGCGGTGGCCGGAAAGGTGGAACTCTCTTCCGACAGGAAAACAATCCTGTTCACGCCGAACTCCTTGCTGGAGGAGGGAAGAAGATATCTCCTGACCGTCACCACCGGAGTTTCCGATCTTTCCCATAATGTGCTGGCTACCCCCTATCAACTGCCTTTCACCACAGAATTTCATGACACTGCCCCTCCACTGGTTAGGATGACTTTTCCGGCCGAGGGTGAAATTACCCGTCGCAACGATATCGTTATTTTCATTCTGGAGGATGATTACAGTGGCGTGGATGAAATGGCTACCACGGCTTCGGCTTCGGTCATCGGACAGGATGGATTGGTGATTGCCGGGGATTGGCAGTGGTCAGGCGACAAGGGAGAGCTTGCCTTTGTGCCTCTGGAACCCTTTGCCGAAGGTTCTTGTTCGGTGACGATCCATCCAACCGATTTGGCTGGGAACTCAACGGTAGCTGACCTCTCGTTCACCATCCTCGATCCCCTGGCGGATGCGGACGGAGTTGTCTCCAGGTACACCATGGAAAATATTTCCGGTGGACTTCTGGTGGATGAGCGCGGTCGATTCGACGGTACCATCTTTGGAGCGGTCCAGACGGCGGACGGAGGCGGCGTGCTTGGTGAGGCGCTGGAATTCGCGCCCGGACAATATGTGACGATTCCGAAGGGGGTTCTGAGCGCAGACCAGTTCGGTATCGCTTTCTTCGAGCACAGTCCGTCCGATGCCTTTTCGGCCAATGGATATCTTCTTGGCGACGGCGAGAATCCGCTCAATTTCTTCTTCCGGCGCTATCCGCTCAACGAGGTCGATGGAGCAACTTACGCGTGTGTCGTCGGCAACACCAATTTCGGACAGAAAAACCTGGAGGCAAAAATCTTCCCGAGAGATCAATTCAACTTTATCGTCATCAATAAGTTCCGCGACGGTCGGGTGAACATTTTCGTCAACGACATCGATACCCCTGAGGCCGCTGGCACCGGGAGCAACTTCAACGATCTAATCTCCGATCTCTGGCTCGGCAACCGGGCCGATTTGCAGCGGGATTACGTTGGCAGGCTCGACCAGTTTACCATTGGGATCCGCCCCTTCGGTTTGACGGCGCGTCTGGAACTACTGGGGGAAGGGCTGGACCTGGATTATGGCCTGGTGGCGAAATACACCATGAACGACATCATCGGCAATGTGGTGAAAGACGTCATGGGAAATTCTGATGGGATTATCGTCGGCGCTTCACCCACGCCAGATGAAAGCGGCCAGACTTTGCACTTTGTCGCCACAGAAAACGATCGGGTGGAAATCCCTGCAGGCATCTCCGATATGATCCAAGGGACCATTGCCATATTCGCCAAACCAGGCAATGTCGATTCCGGCGTTTTGCTCAGCAATCTTGATGCAGACATGCGAGCAGGAATGTTTCAGCTGGATTTTAAAAGCGGGGGTTATTTGCGGATGCTGGTTCATGATGGCGAAATCTGGTCGACGGAAATCACTGCGCTGACATCCCTTTTGCCTGACGAGCAGGCGCTGATCACAATTACCTGGAACGAAGAAGGCAAAAAAATCTACCTTAACGATCAAGAAGCTGCGTCAACATTGAACTCCCAGTCCCTTTTCGATGCCAATACCAGTACCATCATTGGCAACCAGTATGATGTCAATCAAGGATTTGATGGATACCTGGAGGAACTGCGCGTATATGATCGAACTCTCACTCCGCAGGAAATTATCTTTCTTTACAATAGCCGGTGAAACGGAGGAGCATCTGTCAAACGGCCACTCCTTATCAAAGGCTCACCATCCGGGAATCGGTGCACAACCGATAGGCAGGAGGTGAGCTTTGTTTTTGAGTGGCATAGTTCAGCATTGACATACACCACCAGATTAGTGGAAAATCCATTGAATAACGATTCTTTTTCTTTGGAGTTAGAGAATGGAGAAAGAAAATTTCAATCTGCTTGACACCGTACTTGTTACTGGCTACGCACCATCTCCACAGGGCACGGCCATGCATTCTCTTTACAAGTATGCGGGCGTCGTCCTGGAAATTGACCGCAACTCCGATGTCATTATTAATGCAGAATTCACATTTGTGACATGTCTCGCAAGAGATTTCATTGCGAGAGTTATTCAGGGATATGACCTCAACGATGGTTTAGAAGGACTTTTTATTCGGATCAGAAAAAGGTACTGGGCTCCTTCCACCGAAGCAGTCAATGCCTGTGTAAAGGCAGCCGTGCAAAGATATTTCGACGTTAAGAATTCGACGAGCGACCATATTTAAGTGAAAACATAACGATGGTTCGTTTCATTCGAGCGATTGGAATTCCGGCATTGCCTCAAACAGGGTATGTGGGAGAAAATTTTTCATTAACAAAAATCACACCCCCTATGCGATTTTAAAAATTCACGATAAATAAAAAAGTTTTTGACAAATTAAAAAGTCGGATATATTATCCAAAGTCTATAGATCGTTGGACCCTTTCTGGGATGGACCTTGGCCGACCAGCCAAGAATCCCCACTCAGGAATCCAATCCAACCCGATCGGAACCGCGGCGGTCCCGCTGAACAGGTCAAAAGCCGTGGTGTGTTTTCCGAAGAGGTTGGTTCCTTCCGGGCTGCAATGCCCATCGGATCCTTTCTGAAAACCGCCAGATCATCCTTGTAATGATCACCTTTGTTATCTTTTACATCACTTTAAAGCTGTAATTCTGGTATATTTCTATCGTTGTGAAAAGGAGGTGATGATCCGCAGAAGGAGTCGTCAATCCATTGGCACGTCAATCCGAGGAATTCAAAAGGAGAAAAGTAATGAAAAGAATGACGGGATTTAAATTACTTACTGTATTGACCTTGCTCGTTTCGTTTGTGATTGCACCGGTGTCCGGCTTCGCAAAAAGCGATAAGCTGGATACCATTACCTTTGGCGCAGCAACTGTCGGCGGTTTCTGGTATGTATTGGCGGGCGCCTACGGGGACGCACTTAACAAATACAATGGAACCGTCGTGAACGTCATCCAGGGCGGTTCGATCGCCAACATCAAAGGCCTGGATCAGGACATGTTTCAGATGGGATTCAGCAACGGGCAGACGGTGCCCGAGGCTCTGGAAGGTAAAACGGCCTTTCCGAAGCCTGTCGAGACGATTGCGACAATTGCCGGCCTTTACCAGAATGTTTTCTTTGTTGTGGTCCCCGGAAATTCCGATATCAAAACGATCAAGGACCTGAAAGGAAAAGTCATCAGCCCTGGCATCAAAGGATACAGCGGTGAATTGGCTTTTCAGTCCATTCTCAAGGCGAACGGCATGAGCTATGACGACCTTGGAAAAGTACAGTATGTCGGCACCTCGGACGGCGCCAACCTGATGAGGGACGGCCACGTCGACGCCCTGCTTGGAATGCTCAATCAGCCGAACTCCTCCATTCAGGAACTGGATTCGACCCTGCGTGGCGGCATCCGCCTCATCCCCCTGGATGAGAGCACCATCAAAGCCTTGCAGAAAGAGAACCCCGGCTACCTGAACTACACGATCAAATCCGGGACCTACCAGACGGTGAAGGAGGACATTCCTACTGTTTCCGCCTCTACCCAGCTTCTCGTCCGCAAAGATCTGCCCGAAGACTTCGTGTACGACGCCACCAAAGTTCTGATTGAAAATGAGAAGAACTGGAAGCAGCTCTCCACGACGATGAAGGATTTTGACGGAAAGCTGGCGGTTGAAAGCGCCGTTGGTCCCATGCATCCCGGCGCCGTCAAATACTACAAAGAAAAAGGCCTGATGAAGTAATTAGCACGAGCCCTGAAATTGGTGGAGGAAGCCGTGCTTCCTCCACCAATCTGGACATCCGAGGAATCTCTATGAGTCAAAATATTTCGACCACCCCTGCTCTGAATCCCGAAGTGATGTTATCCAAGACCCGGGACCTGAGACCTTTTTACGATCGCCTCGTTTTTGCGGTGGGCGTGCTCATGACCCTGTTTCAGCTGTATACGGCTTTATTCGGGTCCTTTACCGCCCTCGTACAGAGGTCTACACACCTGTTTTTTGCCTTGCTCATTACTTTTTTGCTCTACAGGCCCTTCAAGAAAAAGCAGGAGACCGTCCCCTGGTACGACTGGATTTTTATTCTTTTGACCCTTTTTGCCTTTGGGTATCTGTCGTTGAACGGTCAGGAGATTTCCTATCGGATGTCCTTTGTGACGCCCCTGTCAACCTTTCAGATGATTGTCGGCGGAATAGCCTGTGTTCTTCTCCTGGAGGCCACGCGGCGTTCCGTCGGAACTGCTCTTGCCCTGGTGCTCGCGAGCGGTCTGTTATATATCTTCTGGGGCGAGCACCTGCCTGGTCTTCTGGGTCATCGCGGGTTCGGCCCCATGTGGATTCTGGACCAGCTCTTTTACACGACGGACGGAGTATTCGGGATACCTTTGGGTGTTTCGGCAACCTTTATTTTTCTCTTTATTCTCTTTGGAAAAATGCTCGAGGCTTCCAAAGGAGGGGAATTTTTCATTGATCTTGCCGTCGCCGGGATGGGCAAGTACCGCGGGGGACCTGCAAAAACAGCTATCCTGGGCAGCGGTTTGCTGGGGATGATTTCAGGCAGCGCGGTTGCCAACGTTTCCACCACAGGCGCATTCACCATTCCACTGATGAAGAAGTCAGGGTACCGGTCGGAATTCGCCGGCGCCGTAGAGGCGGTCGCCTCCTCGGGCGGGCAGATCATGCCTCCGATCATGGGCGCGGCAGCCTTCATGATCGCTTCCTACCTGGGAATGCCATATGGAGAATTGGCGTTAAAAGCGCTTCTGCCGGCTTTTCTCTTTTTCCTCTGTCTGGGTTTTCAGGTCGACTTTCGCGCACAGCGCCGTGGTTTGAGGGGCCTCGATCCCCACGAAATTCCCAACTTCTGGGCCGTCCTGAAATTCGGTTTTCTTTTCATCGTCCCGCTTGGGGTCATCATCATCATGCTGGCTATGGGATACTCTCCCATGCGTGCGGGGCTCTACGCCATCGGCGCGGTCATCGTGGTCAGCGTCTTCAAGAAATATACGAGGTTTTCACCTTTAACCCTGCTCAAAACGTTTGATCTTGCAGCACGCGGCATTATTGAGACCGCGATTGCCTGCGCCGCCGCCGGGCTGGTGATCGGTGTCGTTTCCCTCTCTGGAATGGGGTTGCGCTTCAGCAGCCTGATCATCGACCTGGCTGGAGGCAGTCTCCTGCTGACTCTGATCTTCACCATGGTCGTCTCCATCATTCTGGGGATGGGTTTGCCGACGGTCGCCGCCTACATCATTCAGGTCGCGTTGACGGTCCCTGCCTTGATCAATATGGGAGTCGAGCCTCTTGCGGCTCACATGTTCATCTTCTACTTCGCCATCATCTCCGCTATTACGCCTCCGGTTGCTCTTGCCGCGTTTGCTGCATCGGCCATTTCGGGAGCCAATCCGATGCGGACGGGTGTGATCGCCATGCGACTGGGCATTGCGGCATTCATTATTCCCTTTGTCTTTGTTTATGGACCTTCCATCCTGCTGATCGGCTCCGTCCCCCAAATCCTCCTGACCGTTTTTACCTCCACTGTCGGCATTTATGCCATGGCGGCAGCGGCCGAAGGATGGCTCTTGAGGGACTGTTACTGGTATGAGCGTCTGATTCTGTTCGCCAGTGCATTGACACTTGTCGTGCCCGGACTCTACACGGATACTATCGGAACCGCGGGAGTTGTTCTGGTCTTTGTCCTGCACAAAATCGTTAACAAAAAAAGTTCGGAAGAGATCCCGGCGGAAAGTGCAGCGAGTAATCCTGCATCGGAGTAAACGCCAGAACCTGGAGAAGAACAATGATTAACAAAGTCGTCTCGACACTCGCAGAAGCCCTCGACGGGATCCAGGATGGCGCTTCCATTCTGGTGGGTGGCTTCGGTTCCACCGGAATCCCTTTTCAGCTCATCGATGCCCTTTTTGAAAAGGATGTGCGCCACCTGACCATTATCGCCAACAACGCGGGCAATAAGGAAGAAGGAGTTGCCCGGCTGCTGGGTGGGGGCAGGGTGGACAAGATCATCTGTACCTATCCGAGAAGCACCGACTGCTACATCATGGAGCGGCTGTACAAGGAAGGAAAAATCGAGCTCGAATTAGTGCCGCAGGGGACTTTTACTGAACGGATGCGAGCCGCGGGGGCCGGAATCGGAGGGTTCTACACCCCTACGGGTGTGGGCACAAAGATCGCGGAGGGAAAAGAAATCCGCAATTTCGATGGTATGGATTATGTTCTCGAACGCCCCCTTAAGGCTGATGTGGCTCTTTTAAAGGCTCAGACCGCAGACCGCTGGGGTAATCTCGCGTACAACAAGACCGGCATGAATTTCGCTCCACTGATGGCGACCGCTGCCAGTCTGACCGTTGTCCAGGTTTCTGAGATCGTCGAGCTCGGAGGCATAGACCCGCAGCGCGTAAACACCCCTGGAATTTTCGTGCAACGAGTCGTTCAGGTGGGAGATCCGTTATGAAAACAGCGATTGTCGAAACCGAATTGAAGCCCCTGACGCGAAGACAGATGGCCTGGCGCGCGGCGCAGGACATCGTCGATGGAAGCTATGTGAACCTGGGGATCGGCATGCCGACCCTGATCGCCGATTACGTGGTGGCAGGAAGAGAGATCATCTACCATAGCGAAAACGGTCTGCTGGGAATGGGACCCGCTCCCCCTGCGGGGCAGGAAGATCTGGACCTGATCAACGCCGGAAAGCAGTATGTCACTATTGTCCCCGGCGGGAGTTATTTCGACAGCTCGGTGGCATTTGCCATGATGCGCGGCGGTCATCTCTCCATGGTCTTCATGGGCGCGTTTCAGGTTTCGGAGTCCGGAGACCTGGCCAATTGGTCGACCAATGACGAAAAAGCACTCCCCGCCGTCGGAGGCGCCATGGATCTTGCGGTGGGCTGCAAGGACATTCGTGTGCTGATGGAGCATGTGACACGAGATGGCAAGCCCCGGATCCTGAAGGAGTGCACGTATCCGCTGACAGCCAAAAAGGTCGTAAAGAAAATCTACACCGACCATGCCGTCCTGGACATTGACGAAAAGGGCTTTGTCGTACGAGAAATGATCGAAGGGCTCACCTTCGAACGTCTTCAGAAAATGACGGAAGCCGAACTTCATCTCGATCCCCAGTGGCGAGTCCTTGACGTTCCCGAACTGTAAAATCTCGGAAAGAAAAAAAGAGAGCCCCGGATGCTTCGTCCGGGGCTCTCTTTTTTTAAATCGACTTCCAGGATTAGCTCTTTCCCGCCTATGCCTCCTCTGGTATTTTGAAAACCTCCAGCACTCCGGGCAGTGCGCGAAGCTCGGACTGGTCGATCGACGCGGTATCCCCGATGACGCCGATGATAATTCGATTGGCTCCAGTGGACTGGTGAAAATCGTAATCTCTGTCCACAAGATATTGCTTTATATCCTGGAGATTCTCCTCCGTGGCGCTTTTCTTCATGATCACAAGCATGTTCAGATTCCTTTCGTCCGAAGCCTTTCCAGTCGCCTGCTTTCGTCGATGACCCTTTCGAAAAGGCGCACAATGGCGCTGTCCTCCAGAGGGCCGGGATTGGCCGCTTTCATCCTGTCAAATATGAGTTTTTCCCGATTCGGATCGTAGACGGCCAAACCGCGCTCCTTTTTGATTTCTCCGATCTGCAGGGCGAGTGAAGCACGGCGATTAAAGATGCGAAGCAGCTCGTCATCAAGGCGGTCAATCTCTATTCGGATCTGATCGATGGTCAAGATGTGTGTCCTCCCTCGGAATATTTCAAAAAACTGTTGTCCATGGTTGGTACCTTCCAAGCCAGATGCTCTCACCACGAATGCGGAGAGCCCGGCTACGAGGAAGGGCGCCAGGTTCGCATATGGTTGGCGTCAGCCTTTCAGAAGGTTTTTCTGACGATGGTATCCTTCTTCCAGCGCACATCGTCGGTCTTCGGATAATCAATTGTGTAATGCAGCCCCCTGCTTTCATGGCGCTTCAGGGCGCAACGGACGATGAGCTCGGCCACTGTGGTGATGTTCCGGAGTTCGATGAGATCCGAAGTGATGTAGAAGTCCCAATAATAATCGGTGATTTCCTCCTGAACCATCTGGATGCGTCGAAGAGCCCGCACGAGACGCTTATTGGAGCGGACGATGCCGACATAATTCCACATGGATCGGCGTATTTCGTCCCAGTTGTGGGCCACGACGACTTCTTCGTCACTGTTCCGCGCGCTGCCGGGATCCCATGGTTCGATGGGAGGGTAGGGGATCGGTTCATCAGAGAGGCGCACGAGTGAGCGTTCGGCCGCGCGATCGGCGAAGACGATTCCTTCGAGCAGGCTGTTGCTGGCCAGACGGTTGGCCCCGTGAAGGCCTGTGCAGGAGACTTCGCCGATGGCGAACAGATTGCGGATTTCCGACTCACCCCACAAGTCCACCCGAACGCCCCCACACAGGTAATGCGCCGCAGGCACGACCGGAATAGGCTGGCTGGTCATGTCGATTCCGAAAGACATGCAGGTCTGGTAGATATTCGGAAACCGCTCACGGATGTAGTCAGGGCCGCGATGTGTGATGTCCAGAAAAACGCAGTCGTCCCCGTATTTTTTCATTTCATTGTCAATGGCGCGTGCGACGATGTCCCGGGGCGCCAGATCCTTCAATTGGTGGTAGCTTTCCATGAAGGCCGTTCCGTCCCTGCGGCGAAGGATGGCGCCTTCTCCACGGACCGCCTCCGAAATAAGAAAGGATTTTGCATGGGGATGGAAAAGGGTCGTCGGGTGGAACTGCATGAATTCCATATTCGCGACTGCCGCCCCGGCGCGGTAAGCCATGGCTACCCCATCTCCTGTGGCAACATCGGGATTGCAGGTGTAAAGATATACCTTCCCGGCGCCTCCCGTGGCCAGAATGGTGATTCGGGCGCCGATGGTAAGCACCACGCCTTGCTCCACATCCAGCACGTACGCACCTAGGCAGCGATTAGGTTGAACTCGGCGTTTTCGGACTTTTGCCTCGGTTATAAGGTCCACTGCGGCATGATTTTCGTAGATGGTGATATTAGGATGGGACCTTACCGCCTCCACGAGCGCTCGTTCGATTTCCCTCCCTGTGGCGTCGTGGGCATGAAGGATGCGCCTTCTGCTGTGGCCTCCCTCGCGGGTCAGATCGTAGGCGCCGTCCTCTTTCCGAGTGAACTGGACGCCCCAATTGATGAGGTCTTGAATGGCGCCTGGCCCAGCCTCGACAACCATGCGCACCACATCCTCGTGGGGGAGGAACGCCCCGGCCACCATGGTATCCCGTACGTGTTCATCGAAGGAGTCCTCCTCGGAGAACACCGAGGCGATTCCACCCTGGGCAAGATCGGTGGCGGTGACGGAAATTTCCCGCTTGGTAATAATGGAAACCGTACCATGATCGGCAACTTTCAGGGCGAAGGAAAGTCCGGCGATGCCACTGCCGATAACGAGAAAATCGGAGGTAATTTTCATGAAAAAGACCGATGCGTAAAAGGTGGGAGTGCGATTTAAAAGGCCATTATCCCGGCCCCCGGTGATATTGTCAAGAAATTTGCCACACCTAAACAGGTTGAAATACCGGGGGTTTTGGGATATAGTCCGAGGGCGTCGAAAGGTGAATTATGAGGTTTTTCCTCCCTTTTTTCATGATATTCCTTCTATGTGGATTTGTGGCTCCTGCATCAGGGGATATCTACAGGTACATCGACGAGAATGGAAATGTCCATTTTACCAATACTCCTACGGATTCCCGATTCCAGTATTACCGGAAGGAATCCGGAGGACGTTCCGGGGTCGGCGAACTGATAAGCCGCTATGCCTCCCTTTTCAATCTGGACGAGGCCTTGCTTCGGGCGGTTATCAAGGTGGAGAGCAATTTCAATCCCCGGGCTCTCTCCACGAAAGGCGCCATGGGTCTCATGCAGCTGATTCCCGAGACGAGCCGGGACATGGGCGTTGGAGACCCCTGGAATCCGGAAGAGAATATTCGCGGAGGAAGTCGATATCTGCGCCTTATGCTGGACAATTTCAAGGGAGATCTGGAACTGGCCCTTGCTGCTTATAATGCAGGTCCCGGCGCCGTTCGCAATCACGGGGGCGTTCCGCCTTTTGCCGAGACAAAGTCCTATATCGAGAAGGTCAAAAGATATCTTCAGCAATACCGGGATGCCGGAGAAGGCGCATGAATACACAGCCGCGGTTGCTGAATCTTCCAAATCTTCTGACCCTCGGCAGGATCGCCGCCATCCCTGTTATCGTTGTCCTTCTCATGTTCGAAAGCCGTACGGCCGGCTTCTGGGCTGCGCTCGTTTTTTCACTGGCGTCCATTACGGACTGGCTGGACGGGTGGCTGGCGCGCAAGTGGGGAATCATCACGGTTCTGGGAAAATTTCTCGACCCTCTGGCGGACAAGCTGATTATAATGGGTGCGATGATCATGCTGATTCCCCTCGGGAGGCTTCCTGCGTGGGCGGTTTTTCTCATTCTCGCCAGGGAAATGTCGGTGACCGGTCTGCGGTCCATCGCCTCTGCCGAGGGAATCGTGATCTCCGCAAGCGACCTTGGGAAACACAAGACCATTTTTCAGATGGTCTCCCTGATCGCCCTCCTTCTGCATTACGACTATTATTGGCTGTTCGGGATGAGATGGGAATTATTCCATGCTTCCATGCACAATGCAGGCATTTTTTTCTTCTGGATCGCCTTTGCACTGACCCTCTGGTCCGGGGGCGACTACCTCGTCAAGTTTTTCCGGGTTATCGCTAGATAGTTTTCGTCCGGAAACGGCCCTTTCCCGCAATCTCTGCGTCAATCCGCGGATTTGATTGTGCGGCGTAAAGTACTACGCCTCCGCTCAAATCCTTGGATCCTTGATCTTGCGAAAAATTGCTCGTTTTCGTCCGGAAACGGCCCTTTTCCGCAATCTCCGCGTCAACCCTCGAATTTGATTGTGCGGCGTAAAGTACTACGCCTCCGCTCAAATCCTTGGTTTCCTTGACCTTGCGAAAAATTGCTCGTTTCCAGATCGAAAACTGCAGTTGTTTCCGGATGGACACTCAATGTTGGGAATTTCAGAGGGATTTTTCGGCCGATTTTCTGTTGACTTGCCTGGGGTGTTTTGGTATTAATATCCGCGCTTGACAATACAACGATTCAAGCGGGAATAACTCAGTGGTAGAGTGCAACCTTGCCAAGGTTGAAGTCGCGGGTTCGAATCCCGTTTCCCGCTCCATAATAGTAGAGGCCAGGATAAATATCCGGCCTCTTTTTTTTGCTTCAGCCCTCGCCATATTCACCACTTTCGACCTGCAGGCCTTATTTGGTCACCAGCACTTCCACCGGACCTTCCCGATGAAGAACATTTACGGCGACATCGCTCTCGTAGCGTCTGAGGGCCATGTCGACCTTACCGCTCCCCACCTGCAGGTTCCGAATACGGACCTCTTCCAGCGTCCTGGGCAGCATAGGATAGCGGAAGCTCAGTACGTTTCGTTTTCCATCGATAACCAGGCCAAGAGCGGACTGCAGAACCATAAAAACAGAAGCGGTGGCCCACGCCTGAGGGGAACAGGCAAGGGGATAAAGAATCGGACCCAGGCCCGGACGGGCGCGAAAACCGCAGAAGAGCTCGGGAAGGCGGTGCAGATCCACTGCGATGGAAGTCTGAAACAGCCCGTCCATGATTTTCAGGGCATGTTCGGTGTAACCGTACCGAGCCAAACCCGCGGCGATCAGGGCGTTGTCGTGAGGCCAGATCGACCCGTTATGATAGGACATGGGATTGTAGCGAGGTTCCCCGGCTGCGAGCGTTCGAACGCCCCAGCCGGTGAAGAAGGATTCCGAGAGAAGAAGATCCCCAAGACGGCCGGCATGTTCGGGTGCGGCAATGCCGCTGAAGAGGCAATGCCCCGCATTTGAAGAGCGAACGCGGCAAGGATTTTTCGCCCCATCCAGGGCCAGGGCATAGGTGGAAATTTCTTCGCACCAGAAATCGCCCTGGAAACGGATACGCAGTTTTTCCGCTTTATGTCGCTGTTCAGCGGCAAGTTCCGGTTCTCCCAGAATTTCAGCCAGATCTCCTCCGCGAATCCGGGCCTCGTAAGCGTAACCCTGGACCTCACAGAGGGCGATGGGCGCCTCGGCGAAGGCGCCGTCGGCGTGAAAAACCGAGTCGCAGGAATCCTTCCATCCCTGCTGAAGGAGCCCGTCCTCTGATTGCCGCGAATATTCCAGAAAGCCATCGTTGTCGAGGTCGCCGTAAGTATCCATCCATTCCAGGGCTTTTCTGATGTTGGACCAGATGGACTGGATGAAGGGAACATCTCCCGTTCGATCGTAATAGGCGCCGGCCAGGCAGACGAAAAGGGGAGTGGAGTCCACGCTGCCGTAATAGCGGCCGAAAGGAATCTCCCGCAGCACGGCCATTTCGCCCTTGCGCGTTTCATGCAGGATTTTCCCCGGCTCTGCCTCCTGATCCCTGTCGATCTCCGTGGCCTGGGTGGCCGCCAGATACGCCAGTGTTCCCCTGGCTATGTCGGGACAGACCCAGAGGGATTCGAAGGCGGTGATCAGGCCGTCCCGGCCGAAGGCGGTGCTGAACCATGGCACTCCCGCGTAAGGATAGAGCCCGTGGGGCGTCTCGGTAAGCATCATCTGCAGGTCTGCATAGGAGCGGGTCAGCCACTGGTTGAACTGTTCGTTGGAAGTTTCGATTTCGCAGCATTGCCCGCGTCTTTTCTCCAGATTTTTTTGCATCTGGCCAAGTGCCGAGCGATAAGAGACGACAGGCGGCGGCGCCTGGGGAGACAGACAGGTGATGGTCAGGCCAAGGGTCGTTTCCTGTCCGGGCTGCAGCAAAATCCGGTAATCGGCCCGTAAGCCGGTGAGGCTGTCCGGTTCGGGGGAAAAGACCAGACGGGTGGCCCGGGTCTGGCCGTCCAGCCCCTTGTAGGCGAGTGTTGCCGTTCCTCTTTGCACCGAAGGTTCAAGAAGCGTCCCCCGGATTTCCCTCTTTATCCCCCGTACTTCGAAGATGTCGACGAAATCGGTCCGGAAAGAGATCGTCAGGGGCAGATTAACCGGGTGGAGACTGAAATTGGTGATCCGAAGTTGTTCGAAGCAGGTGGCGGACCAGAGGAATTTGGAGCGGAAGATATGAACGGAGTCGCGGTGGACCTTGTCTCCATTTTCGGTGAGAAAATCGGGATTCATCAGATCCACTGCCAGAAGCTCGTTGAATTCATTGATGGTGGAACCCAGAAGAAGGGGCCGAACCTGACCCAACCTCAGTTCCATGCCGCTGAGATAGCGCGTGCCCTCGTGATAAATACCCTCCTCGCCCATCCCCACGGACAGGATATCTCCATGACAGTCGAAAACGGCAAAGGTCTCTCCCTCCTTCAAGACCCGGGTACGATCGTCTGCAAGAGCCGAGGTCGCCAGAATATAGTAGCGGTCCTCGATTTGTATTACCTCCTCCATAGGACCTCCTCACCAAGGGGCTTGCTTCCCGGGAAATCCGGACGGTGGAATTGGGCGGCGGCGATAGTTTCCTCGTAAATCGCCAGATAATTCCGGGCCATGAGGTCAGCGGTGTAACGCTCTTCGAAAACCTGTCGACATTGCCTGCGGTTCAGTTCGTGAACCTTGTTGACGGCCGTGAGAGCATCTTCCAGGCCATCCACGATAAAACCCGTAACGCCCTCGACCATTACCTCGGGCACGGAGCCGCGCCTGAAGGCGATAACGGGGGTTCCGCAGGCCATCGCCTCAATCATGACGAGTCCGAAGGGTTCTTCCCAATCGATGGGAAAGAGGAGCGCTTGGGCTTTGCCGAGAAATTCTCCTTTTGCTGCGTCGTCAATTTCTCCGATGTATTCCACCAGCGGGTTATTGAGAAGAGGACGGATTTCAGCCGAAAAATAATCCTGGTCGACTCGATCGATTTTTGCTGCGATTTTGAGGGGGATACCTGAAATTTCCGCGATCTGAATGGCCCGGTCCAGCCTTTTCTCCGGCGAGATGCGACCCAGAAAAGCCAGATATCCATCTGGTTTATCCTGCAGTGTAAAAAGGTTCGGGGGCAATCCGTGATAAACATTCCCCGCCCAGTTTGCGTGGGGAAGAGGGCGCTGCTGGGCGAGGGAAATGGATACCACCGGGATTTCCTCGAACTCGTTGTAAAGGGGCTCCAGGTCGGGGATGTCCAGTCGGCCGTGAAGAGTGGTGATATGGGGGAAGAGGTGTCGGCGGGAGAGGGGGAAATGCAGATAATCTATGTGGAAATGGATGATGTCGAACTGATATCCCTGCTGGAAAACCTGCTCCAGCAGAAGAGTATGATGAGCCATCTGGTCGATGCACCTGCCGTCGAGGCGAAGGGAGACAGGGCATGGGGCTATATGCCTTGCCCTCGTAATGGAATCTCCGCTGGCGAAAAGCGTTACCTCATGTCCCTGTGCCACCAGCTCCTCGGTAAGGTAGGAGACGATCCGTTCCGTTCCCCCGTACATTTTAGGTGGAACGCTTTCATATAAGGGAGCAACCTGCGCGATTTTCATCTTTTAACCTTTCCAGTGGTTTCCCTCCCGAAATTTGCCGGAAAAGATTCAGCCACAGCAGCTGCAGCAGATTCTGGAGGACGCCGAAGACGCTTTCCATAATTTCCCCCGGCAGGTGTTCGGTTGGCTTCTGCCGGCGGAAATTATGAATAATCTAACCCGTCAGGCGCTCTTGTCAATTGGAGTTAGATAAAAAGGCGCTATAAAATAGGCGGTTAGGGGTTGATAAGTCGCCCGTCGCTTCCTCCTTGAAGACGTCGTCGCCATCCCGAATGTCGTCAAGAAAAAGAAAAGATCGCAAAAAAAGGCTCACCAGGGAAAATCGGTGAGCCGCTGCCGAAGGATGAGCCCCCTCGAACTGAGATTCTTTCATGGTTTTCGGGGTTCCAAAAGACTTGGCAGCTTTTACCAAAATAAATAAAAAAGGATGCCCATGCACGCTGTGAAGACAACAGGTAACGCATTTTGGTTGCTATCAAAGCACTAATCTCATCGCGTCCTATCCTTCCAATAAGGATTAAAACATTTCCACCTTATAAAACAAGTGGAAGAAACTCTTTCGCGAAATACGGAGGAGCGCAGCGGCTATGTTTCTTCTGTTTTTGGTATTGCAGAAAAAGGCCCCTCCGATTGGTTCTCCGGAGGGGCCTTTTTCTGTCATTGACCTGAAAATATTTACATCATCCCTCCGCCACCGTGGCGGGGCCAATCGCCTTCCACAAGCCCGCCGCCCATGCCGCCTCCCGGGCCATGCATATAACCGTTCTCATAATGAAGGCCGGTGAAGTCATTGATACCGTCTCCGTCAGCATCGGAAAAGGCATCGTTGAGCCCGTCCCCATTGACATCCACCCAGCCGAAGCCATGCCTGAACGGCATGAGAGTATCATCATCGATGCCATTTCCGTCGGCATCCCGGTGAGGTTGGGCAAAACCGAAATGATAGGCCATGCCCGCAAATGGACCTTGCGGGGAGTCGCTGACACCATTGCCATCCTCGTCGCGGAAGCGGTCGTTGATGCCGTCTCCATCCTCGTCCTGCCATCCGAAACCGTGGCCGTAAGGAATGCCTGTGATATCGTTGATGCCGTCTCCATCCTCGTCGGTGAAGAAATCGCAGACTCCGTCGTCATCCAGATCTACGAATCCTGGCATGGCGATATACGGAACGTTATTGACATCATTCAGCCCATCGCCGTCCCCATCATGGAAAAGGTCATTGATCCCGTCGTCGTTCCCGTCCTCGAATCCGAAGGGATGCCGGAAAGGCATTCCCGTCAGATCGTCGATTCCGTCGCCGTCCGCGTCAGAGAAACGGTCATTGACGCCGTCCGCGTTCTCGTCCACAAAGCCAAAGCCCGGGCCGAATTGATGGCCACCGAAATCGTTGTTCCCGTCCCCATCCAGGTCATTGAAGAGATCGTTCACTCCATCATTGTTGGCGTCTTGCCAGCCGAAGCCCATCATGTAGGCATAACCGGCGTAGAGGGACTGGTTGTCGCAGATGCCGTCGCCGTCTTCATCCACGAAAAGATCGTTCACCCCATCGTTGTCTTCATCGATGAATCCGAAGCGGTAACCGTCGAATCCGGTATGGCTGCGAGCGAAGCCGTCACGAATCGTGACCGTGCCGAGGGAGATGCCGCGGCCGTTAATCATCCGGAACGGAATTTCCGTGGTCGTATCGTCGGGATGATGCACGAAGAGTGAATGATCGCCGTCCTCGACATTTCCAAAGGTGAATCGCCCCTGGTCGTCGAGATCCAGCGTTTCCCCGCTGTCGTCCAGGGAGACCGTGGTTCCTTCCCGGAAAGCCGCGGAGGAGACCTGTGCGGATTCCTGGTTGTCAATGGCGCCCACCACCGTCCCGCTCGTATCAGGGGGCGCTTCGAAAAGGGTTGTGGGGATTTCGTCTCCACCGCCGTTATCGCCTCCGCCTCCACCGCCGTCGCAGGCGCTCAGACCGAAGGTCAGCACGATGATTGCCGTAAAGCCGATCAAGGGATGAAATCGAATTTTCCTTTTTCCCGGATACATCATTTTTACTCCTTTCGAAAGATTTGTCCGTGATTATCGCTTCAGAGTTCGGTGCAGGAATTCTAATTTTTTTGGAAAGCCTCCTTTCTCTTCCTGAATATATCCATAAAACAAGTGGTTACAGGCTTCCTGTCTTTTGGACGGGGAAAAACTATATCCCTTATTTAAAGAAAGTCCATCTATTGGACGAAGAGGGGCGGGAGAGGTTTACCTGCAGGGAAAAATTTATTTTTGGAAGGGACGCTTGGATGTGAAGGTTGATGGCGTCGCCATCCTCTGAGTTTTTGCGAAGGCATCAAAGGTTGGGAAGGATGGGAGGGTTCGAAAAAGGGAGCCGTCTGTGTGTCGCGGACAGAGATCGGGAAGGAGAATCAACAGCTCGGAAGAAAGTCTGCGGTCTCCACGCATCGGCACGAGGAGACCATGTGAGACGCTGGTTTTGTCCAAACGATTTTCTGCTACTCCCAATGCCGGACGACGCCGGACTCCAACGCGGCACGCTCCACCGCTTCGGCCACTTTCTTGTGGACCTCCGGATGAAGTATGGAGGGCACCAGTTCGCCTTCTTCGGCACAGCCGGCAATCACCTTGGCGGCGGCAATTAGCATTTTGTTGTTGATCCTGGTCGCCCGCACATTCAGAGCGCCGCGGAAGATCCCGGGGAAGCCCAGGGCATTGTTCACACTTTTTCCGTCGGCGGCGAAAGCCGCTCCGGCCTCAATGGCCGATTCCGGGATGATTTCGGGATTCGGGTTGGACAGAGCGAGAATAACCTGACCCTTGCGCACCATCTCGGATTTTATCAGGCCTGGGACGCCCGTGGTAGCGACAACGATTTGAGCTTCCTGCATGACGTCCTGCAATGTGCCGCCTCTGCCGCCTGCGGCGACGAGCATCTCCCGCGCCGATTCCTTGAGGTCGGTACCGATGACGCTTTTCACCCCGTAAGACAACAGTAATTTCGATATCCCCATGCCGGCAGCGCCCAGGCCGATCACTCCAATCACTGACTTACCCAGCATCTGTCCTGAAAAACGGGTGGTATTGAGCAACGCCGCAAGCACGACAACCGCGGTTCCGTGTTGATCGTCGTGCATTACGGGAATATCGAGTTGTTCATCCAACGTATCCTCGATGACAAAGCATTCCGGGGCGGCGATATCCTCCAGTTTGATGGCGCCGAAGGTGGGGGCGATATTGCGGACCGTATCGATAATCACCTGCGGATCCTTGCTTCGGATCAGAATAGGGACTCCGCTGATGCCCACTAAATGATCGAAAAGGGCGGCTTTCCCTTCCATGACCGGCATTCCGGCCACCGGGCCGATATCTCCCAGCCCGAGGATGGCTGTGCCGTTCGTGACGATCGCAACCATGTTGGGGATGGATGTGTATTTCCAGGCCAATTCAGGTTTTTTTTCAATGTCCCGGCAGATGGCGGCTACCCCCGGGGTATAAATCTTTCGGATATCCCCGATGTTTTTCAGCGGCAACCGACTTTTCATCGCGATCTTTCCCCCCTCGTGCAACTGATGCACCAGATCGATAACCTCTTCAACAATGATCCCTTCGACATTGGAGAGGTTTTCGAGGATCCTTTCCAGGTGCTCGTCGGAATCGACATAAATCGTCATCTCCCGGACGTTGTGGGTCCGCCCCATGCGCACGATTCGGAGATCGCCGATATTGCTTCCGGACATGCCGATCGCCGAGGTCAATTTGCCCAGGTAACCGGGTTTGTCCAGGATCAGAACCCGCAGAGTTTTGGCCAGCTTGCCCGCGCCCTTTTCTATTTCCATTGACAGATCCTCCTGAGATCCCGATTCCATGGAATACCAAAGATTTAAAGCCTGTAGAGAGAGAACGATCATGTGTTCAGGCACACGATTATCATGCGCTTTCGCTTCGTCGTCAATCCTTTCATCGCCAGAGCGACAAAATTCCGAATTAAAATAGAGCCACTCCTGGACCTTGGATTCTAAGTGTTCCAGAAGAATCTAATTCGCGCCCATCCGGAAAAAAGCACAAAGGCAGTTTTCGATCTGGAAACGAGCAATTTTTCGCAAAGTCAAGGAAATCAAGGATTTGAGCGGAGGCATAGTAGTTTACGCCGCACAATCAAATCCGCGGATTGAGGCAGAGATTGCGGAAAAAGGGCCGTTTCCGGACGAAAACAAATTAATTCTGCCACCGGGGCGGCAAAAGTCAAAAAAATTCCCATGTCGGAAATCGTCTCTAGCCTCTGCCGTAGCAGTGCTGAGGTGGGAAATGCATGAACTTTTTGGAGGGATGTCAAAAGGAGGGTGGAGTGCACGCGCTGATTATTTCACAGACCTCATTTCCTGTATTGCGGAAGCGATGTGGAAGACGACTGTCAAAGTAATAGGCGTCCCCACATTTCAGAAGATAAACCTGCCCGCCCACCGTCAGTTCGATTTGCCCCCGGGTAACGATGCCGCTTTCTTCGGATTCATGTCGAAGCATCTCTTCACCGGTATCGGCGCCCGGCTCGATCCTTTCATGAATGATTTGCATGGCTTTGTTCTGAAGCTTGGCTCCGACCTGACGATAGGAAAAACCGCTTCCTCCGATTTCGACCAATTCATCGGCGCGATAGACGATCTGATCCTGGTCAGGCGTTCCAAAAGTAAAAAATTCTGTCAGAGAGAGGGGGATCCCGTCCAGAATTTTCTTCAGGGTCGCCACCGAAGGACTGCTTCGATTCTGTTCGATCATGGAAATGATGCCGTTTGTGACTTCGGCACGCTTTGCAAGCGCCCGTTGTGAAAAACCATACATCTCACGAATCGTTCGTAACCGCTCGCCGATATTCAAATCAATATTCAAATCCATTTTTAACTTCTCCCTGGGGATGCCTGGTGGAATTTCGGCAAACGCCTCAGAGCCTTCCCTTTTAGTTGGTATGCCACTTTTGTTGATCAATATACCAATACAGGCGACAAAAGTACACACAGATTTCGCACCCATTCCCGGAACAGGAATGCAGTTAATTTTTCAAACAAGGAATCCGCACCGTCAGAGGGAAGTCACCGGCAGGAGGGTTTCTCTGTAAAATAGTCGCCAGATAAGATGTTAAAGGTGATTTTCCTGAGCGGCACGGATGCGATTTTCCACTGAAGGTGTATGCGTCCGGCTATCCGGAATCCGTCCTTCGTCTAAAAGATCAACAGGGCTGGAAAAGAATGGTTCTGTCTAAAAAAATGAACGGGGTTCTGGTTTTTTTAGTTGTGCAAATGTTTAAACATGATATCATTTCGGACTATCCGTCAGTGGATTCGGCAGCGGCCTGGCCGGTTAAACCTGGAAACAGGTCGAGGACCCCAAGGAGGTAGGCAGGGGCGAAAGCCGGCTACGAATTTTCAGTGGGAAATGGTGGTTCTCGCCAACAAAACATGAAGGAGTATGAGATGACCAAGACAGCCGAGCTCAGTGAAGTTTCCCAGGCAGAAAAGTCCGTCAATCATTTCATTAACGGTAAGATCGTCCCGGGCAGCAGCGGACGTCATGGGAATATCTACAATCCGGCCAGCGGTGAATTATCCAGGAAGGTGGCTTTTGCCTCCGATCAAGAGGTGGATGCAGCCATTGCCGCTGCCGAAGCGGCTTTTCCCGCCTGGCGCGACACCCCGCCCGCCCGACGCGCTCAGGTCATGTTCCGCCTCAAGGAACTTCTGGAGAAGAATGCCGAGAAGATAAGCCGCCTGATCACCGATGAGCATGGAAAAGTGCTCAATGATTCGCTGGGTGAACTGCAGAGGGGCATTGAAAATGTGGAATACGCCTGTTATGCGCCGGAACTGCTCAAGGGCGAGCACAGCAAAAATGTCGGACCGGCCATAGATTCCTGGAGCGAATTTCAGCCCCTGGGAGTTGTCGCAGGGATAACGCCCTTTAATTTTCCGATCATGGTTCCGTTATGGATGTGGCCCATGGCCGTCATGTGCGGCAACACCTTTATCCTGAAGCCCTCCGAACGCGATCCCTCCGTAGCCATTCTCATGGGGGAACTGGCCCGGGAAGCAGGTCTGCCTGATGGTGTCTTTAATGTCATTAACGGTGACAAAGTGGCTGTGGACGCCCTTCTGGCGGACAAGCGCGTGCAAGCGGTGAGCTTCGTCGGTTCCACTCCGATTGCCGAATATATTTACAAGACAGGTAATGCGAACGGGAAAAGGGTGCAGGCCCTCGGCGGTGCAAAAAATCATGCGATTGTCATGCCCGACGCTGACCTTGACAACGCTGTCAGCGCCATGATGGGCGCTGCCTACGGTTCAGGCGGGCAGCGCTGCATGGCCGTGCCGCTGGTGGTGGCGGTGGGCGATGAAACCGCCGATGCGCTGGTCCGGAAACTCAAGGACAGTATTGCGAAAATGAAGATCGGCCCCGGTACGGACAACAGTAACGACATGGGCCCGCTCGTTACCGGTCAGCACCTCGAGAAGGTCAAGGGTTATGTGGACCAGGGAGTAAAAGAAGGGGCCGAACTCGTTGTGGATGGCCGCGGCGTTTCCGTCTCCGGGCATGAAAAAGGTTTCTTCCTCGGGGCGACCTTGTTTGACCATGTAAAGCCCGGCATGAAAATCTACAGCGATGAAATCTTCGGCCCGGTTCTTGGGGTCGTTCGCGCTCAGAACATGCAGGAAGCGATGGATCTGATCGATGCCCATGAATATGGAAACGGGACCTGCATTTTTACCCGTGACGGTGAGGCGGCCCGTTACTTTACCGACAATATCAAGGTAGGTATGGTGGGTGTGAATGTTCCGCTTCCGGTTCCGGTGGCCCACCACAGCTTTGGAGGATGGAAACGTTCGTTATTCGGTGACCTGCACGCCTACGGTCCCGATGCCGTTCGTTTCTACACCCGGCGCAAGACTATCACTCAGCGGTGGCCTTCCGGCGGTGTGCGTGAAAAGGCGGTATTCACATTCCCGAGCGGCAGCTAGTTCTTTAAGGAAACAGGATGAGAGATCGGTCCGGTCCGGAGTGCTTCTCCGGGCTGGACCGAATTTAAGTGGGTTGGAATTGAAGGCCTCAACCAGAGGTTGATTGTGCCTGAATTTTCAAAAAGCCTCTCAGGGAGAGGGCAGAATCCATGAAGGATGTTTCGGTCAATGGAAACCGGTTGTGGCAGTCCCTGATGGACATGGGCAGGATAGGCGGCACCGAAAAAGGGGGATGCTGCCGGTTGACCTTGACCCATCTTGATAAAGAAGCTCGCGACCTGTTCGTACGGTGGTGTGAAGAGGCCGGATGTACCGTTTCAGTGGATGAAGTGGGCAATATTTTTGCCCGACGCTCCGGCCGCAATAACGACCTGCCGCCCATCATGACCGGAAGCCATCTGGATACCCAGCCCACCGGCGGCAAATTTGACGGAGTGTTTGGCGCTCTGGCGGGTGTTGAGGTGTTGCGAACCCTGCAGGACCATAATATCGAAACCGAAGCCCCGGTCGAAATGGTGGTCTGGACCAATGAAGAGGGTGCGCGTTTTGCACCGGCAATGATGGGCTCAGGTGTTTTTGCAGGTCGATTGTCTCTGGAAGAAATCCTGGCGAAAGTGGATGTCGAGGGCAAAATCTTTGGAGATGAACTGAAGCGCATCGGGTACGCTGGTCAGCTTCCGGCCAGAGCCCGCCCTATTGGTGCATTCTTTGAGGCCCACATCGAACAGGGACCTTATCTGGAGCATGAAAACAAAACCATCGGCGTAGTGACCAAGGGACAGGGACAGCGCTGGTACGATATCGTCATCACCGGCTTTGAATCGCATGCCGGCACCACGCCCATGCCTCTGCGCCGTGACGCCCTTGTCGCTGCCGCCCGGTTGATAGCGCAGGTGGAGCTGATTGCCCGGGAAAATCAACCCCACGCCTGCGGGACCGTGGGGTTCCTGCAGGTACATCCAAACTCCCGCAACACGATTCCCGGCAAGGTGACATTGTCGGTCGATCTGCGCCATCCTGAAGATGCCATCCTGAGCAAAATGGATGAGGAGCTGAAGACATTTTGTGAAAAGCTCAATGGTGACGCCTGGACCGTGGAGGTAGACCCCTTCTGGTATTATGCCCCGTTTCCTTTTGACGAGGAGTGCATCAAGGTTATACGGGAAGGGGCGCAGCACCACGGATACAGTCACATGGATATTTTTGCAGGAGCCGGTCACGATGCCTGTTATATCGCCGATATCGCTCCCACCGGCATGATTTTCGTCCCCTGCGAAAAGGGCATCAGTCACAACGAAATCGAAAGCGCCAAACTCTCTGATCTTGCGGCAGGATGCAATGTTCTGCTGTGGGCAATGCTTTCTCGGGCCGGCGCCTGAGGGATGTGCCTGAGATCCTTTTTTCCAAGGAGACCCCGTTATGAAAACAGACACTGGTAAGTCGATGACGGCCGACCAGATGGTCGATAGCTGTAAAAAGTACACCTTCTGGTCCTGGTCAGCGCAGGATGCGGTCAATCCGATTCCGATGGCAAAGGCCGAGGGAATTTATTTCTGGGACGCAGACGGCAAGCGTTACATCGATATGAACTCGCAGCTGATGTGCAGCAATATCGGTCACGGAAACCGGCGCGTAATCGACGCGATAAAAGAGCAGGCCGATGAACTCGCATACGCCGGACCGGGCATGGCGACCAGGGTCCGCGCCGAAATCGGTCCAATCCTGTCGAAGCATACGCCGGGAGATCTGAACAAGTTCTTCTTCACCCTCGGTGGCGCCGAAGCAAATGAAAATGCCATCAAGCTTGCCCGGCAGTTCAGCGGACGGCAAAAAATCATTGCCCGTTATCGATCCTATCATGGGGCGACCGCCGGCGCTATGACCCTGACCGGCGACCCGCGTCGCTGGGCGAATGAACCGGGAATACCCGGAGTGATTCGCGCTTTCGATCCCTATGAATACCGCTGCAGCTTCGGCCAGGACTCATGTATTGATTGTGGTCTGCTCTGCCTGAAAAACATGGAAGAAATCATGATGTATGAGGGGCCGCAAAACATTGCAGCGGTCATCATCGAACCCGTCACCGGCACAAATGGAATAATTGTACCCCCCGATGGATATATGCAGGGGCTTCGAAGCCTGTGCGACAAGTATGGCATCCTGCTGATCAGCGATGAGGTCATGGCCGGACTGGGGCGCACCGGGGAGTGGTTCGCCGTAGACAACTGGGGGGTGGTCCCGGACATCATCACCATGGCCAAAGGGCTCACTTCCGCCTATCTGCCCCTTGGGTGCGTGGCAATGAGCGATAGGATCGCGGAATATTTCAACAAGAATGTCTTTTACGGTGGGCTGACCTACAATGGACATCCGATGAGTCTGGCAGCAGCCGTTGCCACCTTGAAGGTTCTCGAGGAGGAGGACCTTATCGGCAATTCCAAACGTATGGGCAGGATCATGGCGGAATTACACCAGGATCTCAAAGCCAGGCACCCTTCGGTGGGAGATGTTCGGTCCATCGGACTCTTCGGAATTATCGAATTGGTGAAAAACCGCAAGACCAGAGAGCCCCTGGCGCCCTTTAACGGGAGCAGCCCCGAAATGGTCCAGTTGGGAGGATTTCTCAAAGAGAACGGGATGGCGGCATTCATACACTGGAACACCCTCCATACCAATCCGCCGCTTTGTATCAACGAAGAAGAACTGCGTGAAGCCTTCGCTATAATTGATCGGGGGCTGGAAATCACGGACCGAGCGGTTATCGAGTAGTTTATCGTTTTCATCCGGGGGCAGGCAGGCCAAGGTGGCCTGCCTGCCCCCGGATCCGATCTGTCGCTCAGATATCTAAAAAATAATTTCAATCCCTTCCTTTTTCTTTCTGCTCTCCTTGCAACTGGTTTCCTTCCGACCCTCTTTGAGCCAGATCGATGCCTCTAAGCCGTTTTCTTGATAAAGGTGGAAGTTGAAGGCAAATCCCGATCGTGACCCCAGCGTATCTGTTTGCCGGGGCCTTTCCGAGGGCAAACTGGACCAGGTTTAAGTTTCCCGCCAAAAAGTTCTCCTGGTAAAACACCTTTCTTAACAGATGGCAAAACCCTGATCTGAAGCCTTTCAGCATCATTGTCTATGGTTTCCTATTTTTCTTTTTTGTCTATTTTTATACTCATTAAACGCGAGGCAATATCTCGAGGATATGGAAGATAACAATATTTTTCCAGCCGGAGGACGGTGAATCCCCTGTCGCTCCCCTGCCGTACTGATCGGGCATAACTGCCTGTACAAAAAGAGTAAACCATTTACAGTTCGAATGGCGGCGGAGGGAGAAAAGAGAAGCGCCCTTCGGTTGTGGGTAAATAAAGGGATTCCTTCTTTTTGCAAAAAAATAAACCCATGTTATATTTTTCTTGTCTAGTTTTTTAAACATGCTAAACTCTGAACCAAATTATTTCTGGACTCCACAAGGAGGCCTCTTGAAAGTCTATGCTCAAAGTTCTTTTTCAGGAGGGTAGGTCTGAGGGAAGAGACGCCTTTCAGGTGGTTCCGAGTAATTAAACAAGCCGTTGGCAAGGGCGGCTGCCGATTCTTTGTACTAGCTGTGGCGCAAAATGAAACATCCAAAAATATGTCCCTGACCATAACTATTTAATAGAACGAGTGTTTTCAGGATTGGCGCATCTTCTGCTCATGGAAGAGGAACCCGACACCGGCTGTCAGTAATTTTCCATTCAAGTTCAGGGAATTTGGGGAGTAGTTCACTTCTAGAAAAGGAGCGTGGAAAAAATGAAGAGAAGAACTTTTATCAAGGGAACTCTCGCAGCGGCCGCAACTGCCTCCATTCCAATTATCTCAATTCCAGCGAGTGTACGAAAGGCTCTTTCCGCCCAGGGAAAAATCAAATTTGCTAGTACCGCATCGGTTTCGGGAGCTTTTGCGGAAAATGGGAAATTTGGCGAGATGGGATCTCGCCTGGCTGTCAAAACCGTTGGAAAGGTTCTTGGGCGTGATATCGATTACATCACCATCGACACCGAAGGAAATGCCGGCAAGGCGGTTCGTAAGGTTCAGGAAGCCATCAACCAGGATGGAGTCCGGTTTTTTTGTGGAGGGACGCTTTCTTCGACGGGACTGGCCATCGGAAAGGAAGTGGCGAGTGCGGGCGGCGTTTACATCACTCCGGTTGGCGCCGACGAAGTGACCGGCAGTGAATGCAACAAGTCGACGTTCCGATGGTCTGTGCCGACTTATGGGGCCATCGAACAGACGGTTCGTCCCCTGATCGGCTCTTTTCCGAACGCCAAGCGCTGGTACACCATCACTCCCGAATACGTGTTTGGCGAAGCCCTTTTAAACAACGCCAAAAATGTTTTTAAAGAGAAAAATATCGAACATGTCGGGAACAGCTATCATTCACTGCAGGAGAAGGAATTCTCCGGGTATCTCACGAATGCCATGGCGGCAAAGCCGGATGTTCTTCTCTTGCTGAACTTCGGGGGACAGTCTTCTGCCTCCATTCGACAAGCCGTAAGTTTTGGGATGAAGAACAATATGATGATCCTCCTTGCCTGGAGTTCGGGCCTTGAGCAATTCCGTTCCCTGGGGCCGGACACTTTGGATGGCATTTATCTGGGCGCCCAGTACTGGCACGAGGTGGACACCCCCGGCAACAATGCTTTGCTTGAATTGTGCCGGAAGGAATATGACATCAACCCCAATTATCCCATCGCAGCGGATTACACTGGCGCCAGGATAATCTTCGATGCCATCACTGCCGCGGGCAGCGATGATCCGGCAGCTGTCATTTCAAAAATGGAAGGGTATAAATACCAGGGCCCGACCGGAGAGGAGACGGTCCGTGCGTTTGATCATCAGGTGATCAAGGATTATTACCTCCTTAAGGGAAAGCCGGCCAAGGCGATGAAAGATAAAGACTCCTTTGTGGATGTCGTCAGTTCCGGCAAATCCTTTGCGAGCCAGGAGGAATCTCTCTGCAAGATGAGCTGAGCAGTCGATGTCCGGGAAGGGATTCTTCTTTCCGAACCTGTCCTCCGTTGATTACAGGAGTTGTTCGTTATGACGCTTTATCTATTCCAGGTTCTCAACGGGCTTGGACTGGGAATGATTTATTTTCTGATCGCCGTGGGCTTGTCCATCATTTTCGGCCTTCTTAATTTCGTGAATTTTGCCCACGGCGCCTTCTTCCTGCTCGGGTCGTATTTTTGCTACCAGGTGGTGGCCCTGACGGGAAATTTCTGGCTCTCCCTGCTTATCGCGCCAGTTATCGTCGGCGCAATCGCCTGGTTTGCGGAATCAAACCTCCTCAACCGGGTTTACAACCTGCCTCATGCATTCCAGATTCTCATCACCCTCGGAATGGCCCTGGTTATTCAGGAATCCGCCATTATGGTCTGGGGAACGGTCGGGAAAAATATTGCCGTACCGGATCTTCTGCAAGGCATCGTCCAGATGGGTGATTTCGCCTATCCGATTTACAGGTTGTTCGTGATTTCCTTCTCAGCTGTTATTGCTTTGCTTTTATGGCTGCTCCTCGAGCGAACGCGGTTCGGGGCGCTGGTTCGGGCCGGAAGCGAAAATACAGAAATGGTATCGCTGTTGGGAGTAAACATCTTTAAGCTGTTCTCGATCACCTTTGGCCTCGGAGCGACCCTTGCGGGGCTGGCGGGCGTACTGGCCGCGCCCCTCCGTGGAGCCGATCCCTTCATGGGAGCGGAGATTCTCGGTATTGCCTTTGTCGTCGTTGTTATTGGCGGAATGGGCAGTTTTACCGGCGCCTTGGTGGGGGGGCTTCTGGTGGGCCTGGTGCAAAGCATCATGAGCAGTCTGTGGCCACCAGGGGTCCATCTCATGATCTACGGTTCCATGGCGCTGGTCATCCTTATTCGCCCTTATGGCCTGTTTGGAAGGGCATAGCGCTATGAAAATACCTCGTTTTTTAAAAGGAACCACCATCGCAAGTCTGGTCGCCGTTCTCATTCTGCCCTTTGTTCTTCCATCCACTTCTCTGGCCATCGAGGTTCTGATCTTTTCCATCGCCGCGCTTGGGTGCAATCTATTGCTCGGGTATACAGGGCTGTTATCTTTCGGGCAGGGGATTTTTTTCGGTATGGGCTCTTATGCGACGAGTCTTTGCCTGCAACGTCTCGATGCAGGCCTGGTTACGAGTCTGCTCCTGGCTTTTGTGGTCGGCGGTCTGGTGGCCGCGGTTGTCGGGGGTCTCAGTATCAGACGTCGTGGTATTTATTTTGTGATGCTGACACTGGCCTTCGCCCAGATGTTCTACTTTATGGCCTATACTGCAAGCGGCCTCACCGGAGGGGACAATGGTCTTCTCGATGTGCCGCGTCCTCCTTTGCGGGTTTTCGGTTTTGAAATTTCGACGTTGGGCGCCAGCCTCTCTTACTACGTTTTTGTGGCAGTCCTCTTTCTTGCAATATTTGTTGCCTTGCGCCGGATTATCCACTCGCCTTTCGGGAGCACTCTTCTGGCCATCCGGGATAATGAGGAGCGGGCGACCGCTATTGGCTACAATACTCGATACTTCAAAATCGTTGCATTCATGATCTCCGGGAGCATCACCGCAGTGGCGGGCGGTTTGTACGCCATGTTCCTTAATTTTGCTCCCCTCAGTAATATCGAACACCTCATGGGCGAGCAAATCCTGTTCATGACGATCATCGGAGGGACGGGTTCCCTGTTCGGGTCTTTTCTCGGAGCGGGATTTCTGATCGTTGTGGGAGATGTGCTTTCGGCTATCTGGCCACGTTGGTTGATGTTGCTGGGCTTCCTTCTGATCGCCATCGTCCTTTTCATGCGCGGCGGACTTTGGGGCTGCATCGAGAGCCTGATGGGTCGCTTTCGCGGCCATCAGAACACAAAGAAGGATCCGCCGTTATCCGAATCTCCGACCGGCTCCCTTTCAACGAAGGAAGAGGCCAAAAATGAGCGATAACTTTATTCTTGAGACCAGCGATCTTGGTATGGCTTATGGCAGGTTCGTCGCCCTTTTTGGAGTTGACCTGAAAGTTCAAGAAGGTACGATTCACGCTGTCATAGGGCCTAACGGTGCGGGCAAGACAACTCTGTTCCATTGTTTAACCGGAAACCGGTTGCCGACCTCGGGACGGGTTATGTTTCGGGACGCCGATATTACCCGAATGCCCAGTCACAGGCGCATAGGCATCGGCATGTCGCGCTCCTTTCAGATCACCAGTCTTTTTCAGAATCTTTCTGTCAGAGAGAACCTGCGACTGGCCGCTCAAGGCCGCCATATGGTCAAGGCCATGAATTTCTGGGGTTCGGTCGAAGGCTATCCGGAGCCATTGGAGATTTCCGAGGAACTGCTCGACCGTCTGGGTCTCATGGACCGGGCCGATGTAATCGCCGGTGAACTCTCCCACGGCCAGCAAAGGATTCTGGAGGTCGGAATGGCCATGGCGGCAAAGCCGAAAATGCTGTTGCTGGACGAACCGACCTCGGGGATGGGGATCGATGATATTCCTGCAATGACCAGACTCATCAAGGAATTGGGTCACGATCATACGGTGCTGTTGATTGAACATAATATGGATATCGTGATGTCCATAAGCAGCATAATTTCCGTCATGCATCAAGGTCGGATCCTTGTAGAAGGAGCGCCCGAAATGGTTCAGAAAGACGAACGGGTTCGTACCGCATATCTGGGGGAGGCCATCTGATGCTTGAGGTCTCCGATATTCATTCCTTTTATGACAAAAGCCACGTACTGATGGGCGTATCCCTCGAGGTGAGGGACGGTGAACTTGTCACCCTTCTCGGGCGAAACGGCGCCGGCAAGACGACGACCCTGAAAAGCATCATGGGCGTCGTTCCCCCCAGGTCGGGACGCATCAGCTTTGCCGGCACCGAAATGACAAAGATGAAAAGCTTTCAGATTGCCCGGCGGGGTTTATGCCTGGTTCCGGAACAAAGGGACATCTTCAGTATTCTTACTGTGGAAGAAAACCTGCAGATAGCAAAAAACAAAAACTCTCCATGGGGGATCCCGGACGTTTACAAACTGTTTCCGAAATTGAATGAACGCCGACAAAACCCTGGAAACAACCTGTCCGGCGGTGAGCAGCAGATGCTGGCAATCGCCAGAGCGCTGGTCAATGGGCCGAAGTTGCTGATTCTGGATGAGCCGACCGAAGGGCTTGCTCCGGTTATCGTGCAGGAGATTGTGGCAATTCTCAAGGATATCAAAAATACCGGGATTCCGGTTCTGCTTGTGGAACAGAACATCAACGTCTGTGAAAAACTGGCGGATCGCCACTATGTCCTCGAGCAGGGCCGGGTAGTCTACAGCGGAACCCAGGAGGAGTTTGCTGCAAACAAGGCGGTGAAGGATCGCTATCTTGCGCTCCAGACAAACTGAGCGTGCCAAATCGAATCACGGGCCAGGGCCCGCTTTTTGTATTCACTCCGGTTTTACAAACTTTTGCCAGCTCAGAGCTGAGAAAAAGAGGGATCCATGAAATTTGTCATTGCCATGATGAAGCATGAAACGAATACGTTCTCTCCCGTGCCTACGCCGCTTTCGAGATTCGGTGGCGACGGGCCGCCTTCCGGCGATGCCGCCTATGAAGCTTTCCGTGGCACCGGGACCCCCACGGGCGCTTTCATCGATCTGGCCGAGAGGGAAAAAGCGGATTTCGTCATTCCTGTCGCGGCGGAAGCGCATCCGAGTGGAATCGTTTTCGGGGATGCGTATGAAAAAATAACGACGGCCATTTGTGATGCGGTGAAAGAGGGTTGCGACGCGGTCTTTCTCGACCTGCACGGCGCCATGGTCGCCGAAACGACGGGTGACGGGGAGGGAACCCTGCTGGAGCGGATCCGGTCCATCGATCCGGATGTTCCCATTGGCGTGGCGCTTGATCTGCATACCAATCTCACCGAACGCATTGTCCGGAACTGTACGGCGCTGGTGGGTTATAAAACCTATCCTCACACCGATATGTACGAGGCCGGCAAGCATGTTGGCGAAATCGTTCTGCGTTTCCTCAAAGGGGAGATTCGTCCGGTTCTCGCCTGGGGAAATCGTCCCATTCTTGCGGCCACCTTGCGGATGGGCACAGACGATCAACCCATGAAGGACCTGGTCGGGGCCGCTCGAGCCGCTGAAAAGTCCCGATGCCTGGCGGCTACCGTTTTCGGAGGATTTCCGCTGGCGGACATTCCCGAAGCGGGGGTCAGTTCGGTCGTGGTCACCGACGGGGATACGGAAAAGGCCAGGGAAATCTGTCAAGAACTGCTGAATTCCGCCTGGGAGCGCCGAGAAGAATTTGTTTATCACTCTGAACCGCTGCCGGATTCCATTGCCCGCGCCAAAGGGTTGTCGGAAGGTCCGATCCTGCTGATCGACCATGCCGACAACTGTGCTTCCGGAGGCACGCAGGACACCATGGCCGTCGTATCCGAAGTTATACGGCAGGGGCTGAAGGATGTGGCGGTCGGCGCCATCTGTGATCCACAGGCGGTGCAGGAAATGATCGCCGCGGGGGTTGGAAGCAAGATCACCATAAAGCTTGGGGGCAAAACCGATATGCCGCAAATCGGACGCAAGGGCGAGCCTCTGGAAGTGACGGGCAAAATTAGGGTGATTTCCGATGGCGAATTTATTGTCCGCGGCCCCATGTACACCGGTGTAAGGACCTTTATGGGGCCCACCGCTGTTCTGGATACGGGGGACATAGAGTTCGTAGTGATCTCACGAAACCATGAGCCGTGGGACCTGGGGGTTTTCCGCAGTGTCGGTATAGAACCGACTGCAAAGAAGTTTCTTCTGCTGAAATCCCGAATACATTATCGCGCTGGGTTTCTTCCCATTGCACGGCATATCGTTGAATGTTCGGGCGTCGGAGTAACCAGTTCGGATAACGATCTGTTTACATTTAAAGAAGTGAGGCGTCCAATTTTTCCATTGGATACCGATGCCAGCGTCTCCGCGACAAACACTTCGGCAGTTTGAAAGCAAAGGATCCATTTTTCACCTGAACCTGAATAGGAAATCTTGACAGTGCCCTTCATTTGCAATATGGAATGGAGGGCACTGAATTTTTTCGAACCAGGACCATCCCGACGCCATCCGATACCCGCGGAGGGCAACTGCTACTAAAAGGAGGGAATTCATGTTTTCGGTCCAGGAGCTTCCAAAAAAGAAAGTGATTGTCGAAGGCAAGCACATGGCCTATGTGGAGATGGGAGAAGGCGACCCGATTGTCTTTCTGCACGGAAATCCCACCTCATCCTATCTCTGGCGCAATATCATGCCCCATCTTTCCGATCGCGGGCGCTGCATCGCACCGGATCTGATCGGCATGGGGGATTCGGACCGGCTGGATGTTGTTGGGCCCGGCAGCTATCGGTTCGTTGAGCATCGCAACTACCTGGACCGTTTTCTCGAAGTGATCGGAGTGCGCGAGAACGTCACCCTCGTGATTCACGACTGGGGTTCCGCCCTGGGGTTCGACTGGGCCAATCGGAACCGTGACGCGGTTCGCGGCATTGTTTACATGGAAGCCATCGTGCGGCCCATGACGTGGGATGAATGGCCTGAACCGGTTCGGCGTATTTTTCAGGGATTCCGATCCCCCGCGGGCGAAGATATGATCCTCAATAAAAATACCTTTGTCGAGCGCGTGCTGCCCGGTTCCGTGCTGCGCGACCTTTCGGAAGAGGAAATGTCCGTCTATCGCAGGCCCTTCCTGAACCTGGGGGAGGATCGTCGGCCCACACTGACCTGGCCGAGGGAGATTCCCCTCTCAGGGGAACCTGCTGATGTTGTGGAAATCACGAAATCATACGCGGAATGGCTTCAGGAGTGCGATGTGCCCAAGCTGTTCATCAATGCAGATCCTGGAGCCATTCTGACCGGACCCATGCGCGAATTCGTCCGGACCTGGAAGAACCAGGACGAGGTTACGGTGAAGGGCAGCCATTTTCTGCAGGAGGATTCTCCCGACGAGATCGGGCAGGCGATCAGTGAATGGATGGATCAGAAACTCTGATGTCCTGTCTCGGCATTAAACGGTGTTGAGTGTGTAACCGCAAAGGAGGATTTATGGCTGTCGTCGAAGTAAGTATCTCACCCCTTGGCATGCCCGGGACCGGTGTATCGGAATTCGTGGCTGAATCCCTCAAGGTGATCCGGAGTTCGGGACTCAAGCATCAGCTGACCCCGATGGGCACGATTATCGAAGGATCTCTCGATGACATACTGCCGGTCATCCGCAAAATGCATGAAGCGCAGTTTGAGGCCGGAGCGCCGCGGGTCTCCACGCTCATCAAAATCGACGACCGCCGGGACAAGCCCTCCTCCCTGGAGGATAAGGTTCGTTCCGTCGAGGAGAAAATCCACGGCCAGATCCCCTGATAATCAATCTTGACAGGGAAAGACCGATCTGTTATCAATACCAAGCCTCACCGGACGCTTCAGTTCGCAGGGCCCCGTCGCCAAGTGGTAAGGCAGAGGTCTGCAAAACCTCCATCACCAGTTCGAATCTGGTCGGGGCCTCCATATAGATGAGTGAGCCAGCTCTCCGGGGCTGGCTTTTTCCTTGCCATGCCCATGAATTTCTCCGTCATCACCATTCTTCTTTTTCTTTCACTCGGATCCTTCGCCGGATTTCTGGCGGGTCTTCTGGGAATCGGTGGAGGCATCATCCTGGTGCCTCTTTTCATCTGGGCTTTCACGGCCGCGGGATTTCCTCCGGATCTCATCGTTCACGCCGCCTTCGGAACCAGCCTTGCCGTGATACTGCCGACTTCCTTCAGCAGTACGCTGGGGCATCGAAAGAAGGGAAATGTGGAGGGGCGGCAGGTCCTCTATCTGGCGATTGGGGGAATCCTCGGAGCGATTATCGGGGCCTCTCTTGCCGCCGGGCTTTCAGGGGACTGGCTAAAGGCCCTTTTCGGATTGATGCTCATCGGGGTGGGGCTCCGGATGTTCCTTTCCCGTTCTTACCTGCCGCCTGAAAGAGACGATCAGGTTCCGATATGGCAACTGGGAACGGTCGGTCTGGCGGGGGGAGCTTTCTCGGCCTTTTTCGGGGTCGGAGGAGGGGTCATTGCCGTCCCGCTTATGGTCATCTTCCTACGCCTTCCCATTCATCTGGCCGTTGGAAACTCGAGCGCCCTGATTGTGGTCTCCTCCTTTGCGGGAGCTCTTTCCTACGTAGGCCATGGGTGGGGCTTCCCCGGTCTTCCGCCGTTCTCCCTCGGATATGTCAACTGTTTCGTCGCGGCGCTCGTGGCGCCTCTCACGATTCTGGCCGCCCGCCTCGGCGTAAGGGTTGCCGTCCATGTCAGCCATGCTAATCTGGTAAAAGTATTCGCCATGGTTCTGATTCTGGTCGGAGCCAGAATGACCGTAATGCTCTTCTTCTGAAGGTCCCAGGGGGTTCGAGTGGAAAGACATCCAGCGGTGGCGGGGCAGTTTTATCCCGGAAGCAGCACGGCGCTGCGAGAAATGATCGAGGGATTCCTCTCTCCCGGCGTGGTGGAAACACCCGCTTTTGGCGTCATTTCCCCGCATGCAGGGTATCCGTACTCCGGAGCGATTGCAGGAGAGGTTTTTTCGCGGGTTCGTATCCCAAAGCGCATCCTGATTCTTGGTCCCAACCACCATGGGTACGGACATCCGGCGGCGATCTTCCCCTCGGGCGTCTGGCACACCCCCCTTGGTCCGGTATCGGTGGATGGCGAACTGGTCGGGCACCTCCTGAAAAAATCATCCCGTTTTGAACCGGATAAGATCTCACATCAATTTGAACATTCCATTGAGGTCCAGATTCCTTTTCTTCAGGTCCGCCGCCCCGACTTACTGATCGTCCCGATATGCGTGGGAAGCATGCCCCTGGAGGAACTCATCGAAATCGGCGAACAGATTGGGGAGGCAATTGCCTCTTTCCCGGAAGAAATCCTGTTAGTGGCCAGCACGGACATGACCCACTATGCGGCGGGAGCCCAGGCCCGGAAGCAGGACATGAGGGCCATTGAGAAGATCAAAAATCTCGATCCACGGGGGCTTTTCAAAATCGTGAGGGAAGAGAAGATTTCCATGTGCGGCGTCCTGCCGGTGGTGATCATGCTGAAAGCTGCCTTGAAGCTCGGCGCGAAGGAGGCCGTTCTTGTCCATTACGGCAATTCCGGGGATATCACAGGCGATCAGTCCCAGGTGGTGGGATATGCCGGGATGATCGTCCCCCGCCCGGAAAAAGACTGAATGGAAAAACGAAACGGTCTGCGGCGTGATCTCTCGCTGAAGCGTATCCTCCGGCATGCCTTTTTACCAGATCCACGGCGCCTGCATCACTGATCGGTCTGAACCGGGTTCCTCATATAGCGCACAATCCCGCCTTTCCGAAAAGGCTTGTCATCCCTGCCCCTGTACAGTATAAGGAACGTGGTCGTCTCCAGACGGCCTTTTTATTATTATTCAAGGAGTTTCTGCGATGTCCGATCTGCGTGTCCGTTTTGCGCCGAGCCCGACAGGTTTTCTCCATATCGGCGGAGCCCGAACGGCTCTTTTCAATTATCTTCTCGCCCGAAAAGAAAAGGGTGTTTTCATTCTTCGGATCGAAGATACCGACGTGGCAAGGTCCACCCGGGAGTCGACCGAAGCCATTCTGCAGGCCATGGAGTGGCTCGGGCTTTCCTGTGACGAAGGCCCCTATTATCAGTCCCAGCGGCGGGAACTGCATATTGCTAAAATCGAGCAGCTTCTGAGGGAAAAAAAGGCTTACCGCTGTTATTGCACTCCGGAGGATCTCGAGGCCCGCAGGGAAGACGCCCTGAAGGCCGGCCGCAAACCCAAATATGACGGCACCTGCCGGGAACTCGAAGAGCCGATTCCGAACTCCCCGTTCGTTATCCGGTTCCGCGCTCCCCGGGAGGGCGCCACTTCTTTTGATGACCGCATCAAGGGGCCGATCTCCTTCCAGAATGAAGAACTGGACGATGTGATCCTCCAGCGCACCGACGGCACGCCCACCTACAATTTCGTCGTGGTAGTGGATGATGCCGAAATGGGAGTCAACCTGGTCATTCGCGGCGACGATCACATCAACAATACGCCCAGGCAGATCCTCATGTACGAGGCGCTTGGATACCCTGTGCCGGAATTCGCCCACGTGCCCATGATCCTGGGTGCGGATAAAGCCCGTCTCTCAAAGCGTCATGGCGCAACTTCCGTGATGGCCTACAAGGAAATGGGCTATCTCCCCGAAGCGATGGTGAATTACCTTGTTCGTCTCGGCTGGTCTTATGGCGACCAGGAAATCTTCACCATGGAGGAATTGATCGACAAATTCAGCCTGGAGAATGTGGGCAGATCGGCTGGCGTCTTCAATCCCGAAAAACTGCTCTGGCTGAACGCTCATTACATCAAAACCGGAGATCCTGAGCGGCTGGCCGGACTGTTACGGGAGTTTCTGTCCGCCAGAGACATTACGACCGATGAGGGTCCGGAACTGACCGAGGTTGTCAAAACGCTGCAGGAGCGTGCCCGCACTCTCGTGGAGATGGCCGAAGGGGCCGAATTCTATTACCTTGAAGAAATTCATCCCGATCCTGCGGCGGCGGCCAAATTCCTTTCCGACAAGAAGCCGGTATTCGAATCCCTGATCCGCCACCTGAAGCAGATTTCCCAGTGGAACGAGGTGTCGGTGGAGAGCGCCTTCTCCTCCTTGATGGAAGAGAGCGGGCTCAAGCTCGGAAAGATCGGCCCATCGGTCCGGGTGGCCCTGACCGGCGTCACAACCAGCCCGGGCATCTATGAAGTCATTACCGTGCTGGGGAGGGACAAAACCCTTTCCCGCCTTGAAAAAGCGATCGAATCTTTATCCTGAGTCGACGAGTCCTGCTGAATTTACTCGCCCCCGCGTTCGCTGCGGGGGCTTTTTTTGTCTTTGCTCCCTCCTGTGACCGATGCGGTCATTCCATGAAGTGTCTCGTGCGGGTGAAAGTAACTAAAAAATAAAAGAAAGTTGTGTTCCTTTTTCAAGGAAGTTGTTGCTTGTCTGCAACAGTATTGAAATGGCCCGCCTGGTGATCCGCGCGTAAAGTAGAAATCTGGAAAAACCTTGTCCCTCAGATTTAAAATTACCTAATTTTCTCCCCATCACCCCTCCTCAAAACTTCCTGTCATTTCAATAGCTAAGTCGAATGATTACAAAATAGGTTAATTAGTCTTTCAATTTAAAAATTAGAGTCCTCGCAAAAACGATTTACTGGCATTCCTTTTGCCATGTTGATTGACCTATGTGCTCGAATTACAGAACGAAATTGGACCTCGCCCTGGAAGATTTTTCAAAAGTAAAAATAATTAAATTTGCAAACCACAATGTAGGACTGAAGTTCGACAGGAGTGAATCTTTGTTCGAACAGAGGGAAAAATTATCCCATGCAGTCAAAGGCAAAAACAAATTTCGGAGGAAATTACATGATTCATCGATGCAGAGGAAAGCAGAATTTTTTGGTACGGGGTTTCTATTTATTTACTTTCATGTTGGGGTTGTTTCTTGTCTCTGATGCGCATGCCGACTATCCACAAGTCAGTTTTGCGTCACCATCAGATGGCTCAACTGTGAATGGGGAGGTAAATATACGGGTAAACGCTTCTGATACAGACGGAATCGCTCGGGTGGACCTGTACATTGACGGTGAGAAAAGAGCTTCGAAATCGAGCGGGCCCTTTGAATGGACCTGGGGTTCGAATGAAAACGGAACACATCAACTTGCTGCCAGGGCTTATGACAAACTTGGGTATTCGAGAACCGTTGGAGTAAAAATCACCAAGGGTACAGGCTCGAGCAGCGGTACGAGCAGCGGTTCGAGCGGCGATACGACCGCTCCTTCCGTCTCATTTTCCTCACCCCGAAGTGGAGCCACGGTGGAGGGGGAGATAAAAATCGGCGTCAACGCCTCGGACAGCAGCGGAATCGCTCGTGTCGATCTTTATATCAATGGAGAGAAGAGATCTTCGAAAACGGCCGGGCCATTTGAGTGGAACTGGAATTCCACGGACGACGGGACCTATTATCTGATGGTCAAGGCCTACGACAAGGCGGGAAACGAAGGGTCCGCCCTGATCAACATCAAACGAGGAAGCACGCAGACCGACAGCGGCACGGCCTCCGGCGGCGACACAACGCCCCCTTCCGTATCCTTCGCTTCCCCCGGTAATGGATCCACGGTGGATGGCGAAGTAAAAATCCAGGTGAACGCTTCCGACAGCGGCGGGATGGATCGGGTGGACCTGTACATCAACGGAGAGAAAAAGGCCTCCAAGTCCAGCGGACCTTACGAATGGACCTGGGGCAGCACTTCCGACGGTAAATTCAACCTGACTGCAAAAGCGTATGACAGGGCTGGGAATGGGAGCACGGCCACCACTTCCGTGACCCGAACTTCGACATCAACAACAAGCCCAATTCCTTCCACCTCATCCTACGCCGGGGGAGCTTTGCCTGTATTCCCGGGTGCGGAGGGATATGGGACCACGACCTCGGCAGGTCGGGGAGGCAAGATCATCAAAGTGACCAACCTGAACGCTTACGGGCCCGGATCCCTGAGAGAGGCATTAAGTACCTCCGGACGGCGGATCATCGTCTTTGAAGTGGGGGGAATCATCGACCTGACATACAACCAAAGCGGGGGAGACGGCAGCTTTCTCTATCTGACCGAGCCCTACTGTACCATCGCAGGACAGACTGCGCCATACCCTGGAATCACGATCAAGGGAGCCGGATTCCGCATCAAGACCCACGATGTTCTGATCCAGCATTTGGCCATTCGCCCGGGGGACCATCCCCGGGGGCCGCGACCCGATGCCAGAGATGCGATTGCCATCCGGGGGCCTTCCTATAACGTGGTCATCGATCACGTCTCCGCCAGTTGGGGGGTAGACGAGAATGTGGACACCTGGCCCGAGCCTACGGCCGTGAGCGATATCACTGTCAGCAACTCCATCATCAGTGAGGGACTCAACCGGTCGATCCATCCAGAAGGTGCTCACTCAAAGGGTTTTCTGATCGGCGACGGCAGCAAGAATGTGGCTGTCATCGGAAACCTCTTCGCGCACAACGACTTCCGCAATCCCCAGAGCAAGGGCGGCGTATCGGCTGCCATTGTTAATAACGTCGTGTACAATCCTGGTCGTTATAATTTCATGATCGTTTCGACCGACAGGTCTGGCCTCGGACCCAACAAAGAGGCGTTTATGGGAAATCTGTTCATCAAGGGCCCGAATACCTCGGCGGACATCGGCGTAGCCATAGGAAACAATCTGGAATCCGGGACGGCAATTTATCACAAGGACAATGCTTTTGCCGATGGAGTTTCGGATCGTCCCTTCGCGAGCGTTCCGCCCCTGTCTTCCATTCAGGCATATAGCCCACCTCTGGACATCCGCAGCATTGCTCTGGAATCGATAGGGACTCTGGAACAGCAGGTTTTGAGTTATGCCGGTAGTAGACCCATGGAGCGCGACTCGGTTGACCGACGGATTGTTAATGAAGTGAAGAGCCGGAGCGGCCGAATCATCGACAGCCAGAATCAGGTGGGAGGATGGCCCCAGCTGTCGAAAACCTATAAGTCTTTGCCGATTCCATCCAATCCCAACGGGGATGATGATGGAGACGGATATACAAACATTGAAGAACTGCTCCACCAGATGGCGCAGGATCTGGAATAATCGAAATTTCTAATTGAATCAACCCACCTCGGGTTAGTTATCTGATACCGGTCCTCGCCACATGTGCGAGGACTTTTTTTTGCAACGGCAGCAATGATCTTTTGCCCTGAAAGCCTGAAATTACCAGGAGCGCCCGTCTTTATAAAACGCCCGTGGCCTGGCTCAGGACGGTCAAGCAAAACTGGAAAAAAAATTAGGATGTTGTAATATGGTTGTTGAAATCTACTCTGTACCGGAAAGTATGAGAAGATTAGAAGGGGGTGACGGAGGTTGCAATGCTATGATTTCTGTTTATCGGGATGATCAATAGGGAATGTATGAAAAAAATGGATATTCCAAAGTCCCTTTATCGTACCTGTTTCAAGAGATTTATTGACATTGTATTTACTGGCGCAGCAATTTTGAGTTTATCTCCCTTATTTATAGCGATTTGTTTAATCATAAAACTGACCAGTCCGGGGCCAGTTTTTTTTGTACAGAATAGACTGGGAAAAGACGGTAAAATGATAAAAATATTCAAATTTCGTTCAATGATACATCTTCAGGAGATGAGACCCGATGAGCCGGGAGAAATAACGGAAGACCATGCCGATATCACCTCTTTTGGTAGGTTGATCAGGCGTTCTAAAATAGACGAATTGCCCCAACTTTTCAGTGTATTTAAAGGAGATATGTCATTGATTGGTCCCAGACCATGTCTTCCCGAATTGCTCACTGAATTTAATAATGAGGGCAAGAAAAGAATTGAGGTCCGTCCAGGCTGTTCCGGTCTTGCACAAGTAAATGGGAATATTTACCTGCCTTGGACCGAACGTTGGAAATACGACGCCTATTATGTCGATAACTTGTCATTCCTTCTTGATTTTCAAATAATGATAAAAACGATTTTATTGATTTTTAGAGGAGAAAAAAATTGTATTGTTCCCTTCGATACTTTTGTCTCCAATATCAAGTAAAGGAGTCTTAATGGCTCATGGCTTTCGAATTGTTGTCGTCGGCGCCACCTTAAGCACGTTGAGAATCGCTCAGGGGTTAGTTCGTAGCGGCGCCCATCTCGTCGGAGTTCTTTCGTTGGATTATTCAGCCGCCTCTATGGTAAGTGGGTTTTCGACAGCGAAAATTTCATCTTTTTGCCAAGAGAAAGGGATTCCTTTCAAGACGTTTATTCAGGTAAATGATCCGGCAACGATCAGCTCAATACGATCTCTTGTACCGGATGTTCTTTTTGCTGTCGGCTTCTCCCAACTGATCGGCGAGGAGATACTGGCAATTCCCACTCGTGGAACGGTGGGATTTCACCCTACCTTGTTGCCGCGTGGGCGAGGGCGAGCACCTTTGGCCTGGCTTACCTATGATGCAGCAGATGGGGCTGCTACATTTTTCATTATGGGCAAAGGAATAGATGATGGGCCGATCCTTGCGCAAGAACCTTTTACAGCAAGTTCCAATGATCATGCAGGAGATGTTAATGATAAAATTCTTGCTGCTATTGATAGAGCTTTGGACAGGTGGGTTCCTGATCTGATTAAGGGAGAATGGTATGCGATACCACAGGATGAATCGTTGGCAACCTACACTGGAATCAGACGCCCTGCAGACGGTCTCATAGACTGGGGAGAGCCCTGGCAAGTCACTTGTGCCCGCATTCGTGCCGCTTCTTCCCCCCATCCAGGGGCATATACCTACGCTGATGATCGCAAGATCATCATCTGGAAAGTTGAACCGGCCAATGTCATGCCATGGCGCGGGGTTCCTGGAAGAATCCTTCTCTTATGTAAGAAGCGTGGTGCTCTGGTTCAGGCCGGAGATGGGCTGCTGTGGTTGAGGGATATTAAAGATGCCCAAGATCCTCAATCACCTGTTAAGCTCAGAGTTGGTCAACGCTTGGGATATACGATCCAAGATGAGATTTTCAAATTGAAAAACGAAATAAGCATACTAAAAGAAAAACTTCTTAAAGATCAGACGGTCTCCTGAAAGGTACCCTATGTCCCGAATTTTGATTATTGCTCCACACGCCGATGACGAGGTTCTGGGGGTAGGCGGATCCATAGCACGTTTCAGCTCAGAGGGTCACAAGGTCTTTGTGGCAGTATTGACGGGGCATGGTGAATCTCCCCATCCGATTTGGCCCAAAGAACATTGGTCTTTGATTCGATCCGAAGCTCTGGAAGCGCACAGAATATTAGGTGTCGAAGATACACTTTTTAAGGAGTTGCCGGCTGTTTTGGTTCCGGATAAGCCAGTTTATGAGGTGAATAGGATAGTTGGAATGGCCATTGAAGAAATTCAACCCGAAATTCTTTTTATCCCCTTCCTTTATGACCTGCATCGTGATCACAGAGAGATTGTCTATGCTGCAAATGTCGCGTGGCGACCGATTAAGGAAGTGGGAAAAATGATCAGGGAAATTTACATGTATGAGACACTTTCAGAGACACATTGGAACATTCACCAGCAGGAAGGTGGTTTTTTGCCTAATGCTTACATAGATATTTCCGGAGAGAACCTGCGAAAAAAGCTCCAGGCTCTTTCCAAGTATCAAAGCCAGATCCGCGAATTTCCTGATGCTCGTTCCTTGGAAGGAGTTGAGGCACTGGCAAAGTTTCGCGGGTGTTCAGTGGGTATAGCAGCAGCGGAGGCATTTATACTCGTTCGGAAAATATATTAAGCGAAGACTGTAAATTGTATTGTCTTAACTGCAAGAGAAATCGATAACATCTGTATTAGGCTAGAGCCTTTTCTATTTCTCTTTTTTCCTCCCCAGCATTTTCCAGCCCCATGATTTCACAGCAGGGCTTCCGCGTATAAACAAATATCCTCTCAGATTATTCCATGCATCTGGACGGCGAGTCTAAGTTTCTCTTCGTAAGCTTCCCCTGAAGCCGGGTCAAGAGCAAGCAACTGCGTTGATAACGTACTTTACACTACCACTGCGTTCTGTCAGTTGCGGCATCCATAAATCAATTTAATTATCCTACCGACCCTTCCCCTTCCCTAGATCTTGCTAACGTTGATGAGATGTTTCCCTTCTAAAAGTCACTTCAGAACCCCTCCTGTTTAAATCAAAAAGTCATGAAAACAAAAGGAATAGTGTAGCAGATTTTCCATGTTGTTGTTGTGGTGCAACAATTTATTGCGGGTTGCCGAATAACTTTTTTTTCTGAAGTGCAAGTTTAAATAATTCTTTAGGTTTTCTAATCCTAATTCGAACTCTTATTCTCAAAATTTTCAGGGTTGTTCTAAATGAAAATTCAATTTATTTCATTTGACTAACTGAAAAGAAAAATTCTTGTTATAAAAGGTTTAGATAAGCATGAATGGCACATGTATTGCTCAAAGTGTGAGGGTATAACTGATGAAAATAGGTAAGAAATAGGGTGGAATTTTTGAACTTCATGGTTTGGCCGAAAGCGGATCTATCATTATTCAGAGGAGTCTTCTATGGTATTGGTCACAAGGAAGAAAAATTTATTTTATCTAATGTTTCTGGTGCAGTTTCTTTTTTTAGCATGTGGACCAGGGGCTGGTGCAGCGCCGAAATTCTCATCCATCAATTCTCCCGAGTCTCTCGCAGCAACAGTTGTTTCGGAAAACCGGGTTCGAATTGAATGGAAGCAAACTGGAACGGATATTAATGGATTTTCCCTTGAAAGAAGCCTGGACGGAAACAATTTTCACGAAATTGTCCAATTGGGAGTCGACGCTCGTGAGCACCTCGAAGCCGTTCTGTCCGTCCAGAAACATTATTATCGGATCCGTGCTTTCCAGCAGCGAGGAAAACATGTTGGCTATTCCGATTACTCGAACGTGGATGATGCCACCCCAACCGCTTCCTCCAAACCGGAAATCTTGGATGAGACTCCTCCCGAGATTTCCCTCACTGTCCCCACTGAAGGAACGGTCATCAGCAGCGCCCAAGAAATTCGCTTTGGTGCCGACGCGACGGACGATCAGTCGGTTGCCTCGGTGGAATTCTACATGGATTCCGAAATAATCGGCGTCGATGCAAGCGCTCCTTACGAGGCAGTCTTAGGCATTTCCGAGGCGGACAATGGCCTCCATGAATTGTATGCCGTTGCGTACGATGCCTCCGGCAACAGTGGTCGCTCCTCTTCTTTGCATGTTTCCGTGGATATCGTATCGAAGACAACCGCTGAGTATACGACTCCGGTCCTGGATGCGGTTCAGATCCAGGGAAGCGATTTTCATCTTCAGTGGTCTCTTCCCGAGTCTGCCTATGGTATTCCCTCTGGAGGCTACGATTTCTTCATCGACGGGGTGGATACGGGAGCCACGCATCGGACCGATCAGCTCTCGGGGACCATTTCGGGACTCACCTCGGGCGAGCACTGTTTCCAGATCCAAGCCCGGTGGCTCCAGGCCGACCCGGATTACGTCCCGGTTTCAAACCAGGTCTGTGCTCAGACACAGAACGAGTCCACCCCCTACACCGACGGTCCTCTGTCTGTTTTTCCGGGTGCGGAGGGATACGGCATCACCACCCCTGCGGGACGTGGGGGAAAGATCATCAAGGTGACTAACCTGAACGCTTACGGCCCGGGATCTCTGCGAGAAGCCATTAGCACTTCAGGATCTCGGATCATCGTTTTTGAAGTGGGGGGAATCATCGACCTTACATACAATGAAAGCGGCGGAAATGGGAGCTTTCTCTACCTGACGGAACCCTATGTCACCATCGCTGGACAGACGGCTCCCTCTCCGGGGATCACGATCAAGGGGGCGGGATTGCGCATCAAGACCCACGATGTGCTGATTCAGCATTTGGCCATTCGCCCCGGAGACCACCCAAGCGGGCCGCGCCCCGATGCCCGGGATGCAATTGCGATTCGGGGGCCATCCTACAATGTGGTCATCGACCATGTCTCGGCCAGTTGGGGGGTGGATGAGAACCTGGACACCTGGCCTGAGCCCGAAGTGGTGCGCGACATCACTGTCAGCAACTCCATCATCAGCGAGGGGCTCAACCGGTCGATTCACCCCGAAGGAGCCCACTCGAAAGGTTTTCTGATCGGTGACGGCAGCCAGAATGTAGCGGTCATCGGAAACCTCTTTGCACATAACGATTTCCGCAATCCCCAGAGCAAAGGGGGGGTGTCGGCAGCGATCGTCAACAATGTCGTATACAATCCTGGCCGGTACAACTTCATGATCGTATCGACTGACAGAAGCGGCCTGGGTCCGAATAAAGAGGCGTTTATGGGCAATCTGTTTATCAAGGGCCCGAATACCACGGCTGACATCGGCATTGCAATCGGTAACGGCCTGGAATCGGGAACGGCAATTTATCACGATGATAATGCCTTCGCCGATGGAGTGACGGACCGGCCATTCGCCAGTGTTCCGCCCCTGTATACTATTGAGGCGAGTAATCCACCAGTCGACGTAAGTGGAATTTTCGTTGGCGTTGCTTCAACGATGGAATCCTGGGTTTTAAATTATGCCGGCAGCAGGCCCAGGGAGCGCGACGTCGTGGACAGACGGATTGTGAGTGAGGTAAAGAGCCGAACGGGTCTGATCATCGACAGTCAGAATCAGGTGGGAGGCTGGCCCAACCTGTCTCAGACTAATAAGCCTTTCACGATTCCGTCCAATCCTAACGGGGATGATGATGGGGACGGATATACAAACATCGAAGAACTCCTGCATCAAAGAGCAGCTGATTTAGAAAACTAACGATCGGAATCATCTCCTTTATCTAAAATTCCAGGAAAGGCAGCCTCCTAAAGGGCTGCCTTTTCCAATGCGACTAACGTTTCTCCCTGATACATCTCCTCCCTTGAATTTCTCCTAATTCCTGCTAAAAGAAAGCTAATCTTGACAGCCCTTTGCAGCAATTTTGGAAAGTGCAGGCAAATTTTTCTGCTAATTTTCGAATACTTTTGGCTGGGATATCCTCCCACCATCACCGTGACGCACAATAACGTCTGATTAGAGATTTCATCATTCTGATTGGATGAAGGCATAGAAAAAAAATGAAGGCAATTTACTGTAGGCAAAAATTAATTAAACATAATTTTGCTTCCGTAATTTGGGCTCTATTGTTTCTTTTTGGTTGCGGATCCAATGGAGATGAATCCAATGGAAAGATGGAAGCTCCCTTTTCTTTGAAGGGGGAGGCTATTTTGCCAGCTCAAATTAAGGTTGAGTGGAAGCATTCGGGGCAGGGAATCACTGGATTCAGTCTGGAAAGGAGTTTAGCCAGCGAAAATGAATTTCGCGAAATTTTTCGCGATGGACCCGAATCCCGCAGTTTTTCGGAAACGATACTCTTCCCGGGAACCCATTATTATCGTGTGCGTGCATTCCAAAAATTTGGCACACAGGTTTCTTACTCCGATTACTCCAATGTGGATTATGCGACGCCTCTTTTAGCGCCTATCTCTGCTCCCTCGGACAGAACTCCTCCCAACGTCTCCTTTACGACCCCCGCTGATGGAACAGTCATCAGTGGGAGTCAGGAACTTAGAATTGCCGCCGAGGCAACGGACGATCAGTCGGTCGCCTCGGTGGAATTCTACCGAAATTCGGAAATGATCGGTGCCGATGCGAGCGTCCCCTTCGAGAACATTTTGGATCTTTCGGTGGAAGACAACGGAATTCATGAGCTGTATGCCATAGGTTACGATGCCTCCGGCAATAGCGCCCGCTCCTCTATTGTACAGATTTCCGTCAATATTCCTTCCAACTATATTGTTAATGGTCTCCCTGTATTTCCTGGGGCGGAGGGATTCGGAATCACCACCCCTGCGGGACGAGGTGGGAAGATCATCAAGGTGACGAACCTGAACGCTTACGGCCCCGGGTCTCTGAGAGAGGCAATAAGCACTCCCGGAAGGCGGATCATCATCTTTGAAGTGGGAGGGATCATCGACCTGACATACAACCAAAGGGGGGGGGACGGCAGTTTTCTCTATCTGACCGAACCTTACTGCACCATCGCAGGACACACCGCGCCGTATCCAGGAGTCACGCTCAAGGGAGCCGGCTTTCGCATCAAAACCCACGATGTGCTGATCCAGCACCTGGCCATTCGCCCTGGAGACAAGTCCAGGGGGCCACGCCCTGATGCCAGGGATGCCATATCGATCCGTGGACCATCCTACAATGTGGTCATCGATCATGTCTCTGCCAGTTGGGGGGTGGATGAAAACCTGGACACCTGGCCTGAGCCCGAGGTGGTGCGCGATATCACTGTCAGCAACTCCATCATCAGCGAAGGACTCAACCGGTCGATCCACCCCGAAGGGGCGCATTCAAAGGGTTTTCTGATAGGTGACGGCAGCAAGAACGTGGCGGTTATCGGAAACCTTTTTGCGCACAACGACTTCCGCAATCCACAGAGTAAAGGGGGTGTATCGGCAGCCATTGTCAATAACGTTGTGTACAATCCCGGCCGATATAATTTCATGATTGGAGGATCCGACAACTCCGGCCTTGGTCCTAATAAAGAGGCGTTTATCGGTAATTTGTTCATCAAGGGGCCGAACACCACGGCGAATATCGGCATTGCTTTCGGGAATGGCCTGGAATCAGGGACTGCAATTTACCACAGGGACAATGCTTTTGCGGATGGGGTTCGAGGCCTCACCTTTGACAGCATTCCCACATTGTCATCAATAGAGGTAAGCACTTCGCCTGTGAATACCAGCGGTATTTCAGTCAAGCGTGTCGAATTCTTAGAAGAATGGGTATTTAAAAGGTCGGGTTCGAGACCTGCAGAGCGTGATTTGGTGGACAGCCGGATTGTGAATGAGGTGAAGAGCCGGACTGGCCGCATCATCGACAGCCAGGATCAGGTGGGTGGCTGGCCTCAAGTGAAGCAAACCTATGAATATTTTCCGATACCATCTAATCCAAACGGTGATGATGATGGAGACGGATATTCAAATATTGAAGAACTTCTGCACCAGAGGGCAGCCAAAATGGAAATTGCCGAATAAGGCAGATTAAGGAAACCGGTCCTGCTTCTTGCTAGCGGAAAGAATTCGGATACAATTCCTGCATAGGTCCTGATGATTGAACATCTGCGTTTGAGTCAGGGTGAGGGACTGTTCGCGGCCTGCATGTCCCCAAACTTGGAAGGGAGTTTGCCTTATTTTTGTTTCGAGTCTTAAAATCATTGGGGTAATTGCCTCTATTTTTCTTTTCGTCCCGACACTCATATTCGGTGGTTCATTGCCAGTTTTCCCGGGGGCCGAGGGGTATGGCATCACAACGCCCGCGGGACGTGGCGGGAAGGTCATCAAAATCACCAACCTGAACGCCTACGGGGCCGGATCCCTGAGAGAGGCCATCAGAACTCCCGGGCGCCGGATTATCGTCTTTGAAGTGGGGGGAATCATAGACCTCACGTACAACCAAAATGGGGGAGACGGAAGTTTTCTCTATCTGACTGATCCCTATTGCACAATCGCAGGACAGACAGCACCGTGGCCGGGGATCACGATAAGAGGTGCCGGTTTCCGTATTAAAACCCACGATGTCCTGATCCAGCATCTGGCCATTCGCCCCGGAGACAACTCCAGAGGGCCGCGCCCCGATGCCAGAGATGCCATATCGATCCGTGGACCATCCTACAATATTGTCATCGATCATATCTCCGCCAGTTGGGCGGTGGACGAGAACATAGACACCTGGCCTGAGCCTGAGGTGGTGCGTGATATCACCGTCAGCAACTCCATCATCAGCGAAGGTCTTCATTATTCGATTCATCCCAAAGGAGCCCATTCGAAGGGCTTCCTAATAGGCGATGGCAGCAAGAACGTGGCAGTCATAGGAAATCTCTTTGCCCATAACTACACCCGAAATCCTTTCAGCAAGGGCGGAGTATCTGCAGCTATCATAAACAATCTGGTTTATGGCACCGGGAACGGCAATTTTATGACAGTCGGATCGGATAAAGCAGATCTGGGCGCCAACAAAATGGCTTTCCTGGGTAATCTTTTTCTAAATAGCCAAAAAAGTGCAGCCAACATCGGGATTGCTGTAGGCAAAGGAATAGAACCAGGCACCGAGATTTATCAGTTTGATAATCTCATTTTCGGTGAAGCTGATAAGCCGATATTTGCAAGCGTTCAACCTTCCCTGGAAGCGAACATTTCGCCCATTCCTCTGGATGGATTGTCGGTTAGACAGGTCACGGGTGTGAAAAACCGGGTGCTGAGTAACGCCGGATCCAGACCATCAGAACGAGATCCTGTGGATGCAAGAATAATTAAAGATGTAAACGATCGGATCGGCAAAATTATTGATTCTCAAGATGAGGTTGGGGGATGGCCGGATCTTGCGAAAACCTACAGAAAATTTGTTATTCCAGAAGACCCGAATGGAGATAACAATGGAGATGGGTATACAAATATTGAAGAATTGCTGCATCGGATGGCCATTGGTTTGAGCAGGTAAAACATTGATAATGAAGAGCGAAAAACTTCAAAGCTTTAATGATTTGCTTGTATATGCCATGACTGCATCTATGGCATTTATGTTTGCTTTTGCGCTCAATTTTATGATGAACAGGAGCCTCAAGTGGACAATGTATTTAACAGTTGCTCCATTTTTAGTCTATCCAATAATAAAAACCAGAAATTTTATTATAAAAATCGCCTTAATATTCGGCGTAATTCTAGTTGTTGATGATATTTTTATCTTCAGAAACTGGTTCGATGAAAAACTTGGCGGATTCTCCTTCAATGTGAGCCTAATCCTTTTAATTTGTATTCTTGCATACGAATTGATTTTTAAAGAAAAGGTGCCAAAACTTGACATATATTTATTATTCTGGATTATTTTTATTACAAGTGCAATTTTATCAGCTTATATTGGCTCCTTCCTGTTCACCAAATACTCAAATGAGATTAACTGCCTGCAAACGTATTATTTGGAATTTTTCGGATTTTTTTACCTTGGATATCTAGCTGTGTTCAGGAAGATAAATCTGAAATTATTTCTGATCGCGCTGATTGCTTTTGGTGGTCTGGTGGCAATGGGCCATTTTTATTCTTTATACACCGGACAGTCCTTTGAGGGGATTCGACACTTGAGCCTGGATAAAGGTCTGGACCTTACGCAAGAGCGTAATTGGAGATATGGCAGCTTCTTTAGGAATCCTAATACCATGGCTGCCTTTTACGTCATGTTGATACCTCCCTCAGTTATCCTTTTGTTTTCAAAAATTATTAGTAAAAAGTCCAAATTGATCGTACTTGTTGCATCCAACCTGATGTTTTTCTCCCTATTGCTTTCCGGAAGCAGAATGGGCGTCGCACTGTTGGGTTTCATCCTGTCTTTGGTCATTCTATTTCATTTGACTAAAATCAAAAAACTTTTCAATCTGGTTGTCCTTTCGGCGGCAGGTATTTTACTGTTTTATCTGATCAATTTCATGACAGATGATTTGCTTTTTAGGAATATCCATAAAACATTTATGCGCTTTTTTTTGCAACATTCGGAAGATGTCAGATTTCAGATATGGAAAACCGTCATTAATTTATCGGTAAGTTATCCATTGGGAATCGGATTGTATTGGGAGAACTTCCTTGGACTCCTGATGGCAACAAAAAATCTTTATTTTGCTAATGCTCACAATATCTATCTCTCAATATTAATAAAAACCGGATTTATCGGATTGACAGGGTTTTTGGGAATTTTTCTTATTCCATTTTTTTCTGCGGTAAAGGGAATTTTTTCAAACGATAAGCTTCAACAGCCGATATTCATCGCTTTGACTTTAATATTGCTTGGATTTCTCATGTTTGGAATTACAGAGCCTTTATTCACAAATCAGGAAAAACTGAATCATATCGTCGGAGTTGTATTAGGCATAACCTTTGGGGCGGTGAGAATTGGTCATCGCCCGGTGAGTGTGGAAAAATGATAAATTTGATCGGACCCTATCCACCCCCCTATGGAGGGGTTTCAGTGCATATCCGAAGGCTGGAGGAAGCCCTGAGGCAAAAAAGCTATAAAGTTGTCATATGGGGAAAGACCCAGGCAAGTCAGAGTGAAATCAAGCCGTTGAAAAGTTTCTGGAAGGGCCTGCGTGTATTGTCAGTTCTTTCGAAAAAGGAAATTCTTCATTTTCATGATTTCTACGAGATCGCAGCGGTAATCAGTTTATGGAAAAAAAATACCATAGTAACCATTCACAACGAAAGGATCAGGGACCGTTTCAAGATCAGGACTTCATTCAAACATCATCTGACCAGAAGAGTACACCAGTGGTTGTTCTGCCGGATAAGGCATTTCATAACCGTCAGTGAAAATGCAAAAAATGAGCTGATAGGGATAGGGGTCAGGGCAGAGAAAATACATATTATTCCAGCGTATATATCACCGCAAGAAAACAAAACCTCTGCTCCTGCCTATAGAAAATCGTTTATGGATTTCAGGAAAAAACATAAAAGAATTGTTATTTCAAACGCATCACGTCTATCAATTTTGAACAACGTAGATCTGTACGGATTTGACCTGTGCATTGAAGCACTGAATGCATTGAAAGCTAAAGAAGGATTAGGATTGGTTCTTGTTCTTTCGGAAATCGGAAACGAAAAATATTATGCAGAGCTTCGGGAAAGAATTGAGAACTATGGAATCACAGAAAATACACTGTGGATCATTGGAGGCGGAGAATTGATCCCCTATTTGCACCATTCAGATATTTTTTTGAGGACAACTGTTACGGATGGATTCAGCCTTTCTCTTCAAGAAGCAATTGAGATGAAAATTCCCACAATCGCCTCCGATTCAGTAGACAGACCAGGAGAGTGCATATTATTCAAGAACAGGGATGTAGAGGACTTGGTGTATCAGATAGACAGGATTCTTGCAAATTATAACCAAATAAAGGAAAGTCAAAGGGAAGTTTCACGAATGGACTATGTTGAAAAGATTATTGAACTTTATTCAAAAATGCTTTGCTGAAAATATTGTTGCCATAAATTTCTGCCACCGCATGAAAAACATCGGTCAAGGAAGCGACCTTTAGCCTGATTACCTCTTGCCCTCCTATGTCCCTCCGCCGCTTCAACCTGTCTGCCTTCTTTCGCTTTCCCAGATGAATTTTGCAGAATACAACAATAGACTCTCTATCTGTGCCAAATATCGCAAGTTACCGAAAAAAAAAGGAAAATTGCCAAGACTTCTTGACAAGGAAAGATCTGATGTTAAAAATTATTAAAAAAAACAAAGGAAAATTGTCATGCACAAGTGCTGCATCAGAAAAGACCGCCTCAGGATAAAAGTTGTCCGAAGGGATTTCCACTACTAGAAATTTCGATCCCCATTCTGATGATGCATTGCAGAAACTCATCTGCGTACATTAAAAAATCCGATTTTTTCCCTTTCCAATCTAAAAAAACATTTAGCTGCCGCGATATTTGACGTGTAACCATGAATTTGAAATTTTCTAAAATTACATCAATCGCTTATAAAGATTTCTTGAATCTTCAAAAAAAAGGGTTCTTCCATGTTCTTATTGTGGTCTTTGGAATTAAAGGTCTAGGATTGGTGCAACAAGTTGCAATTGCTAGAATGTTGTCGCCTGTGGAACTAGGCGTTATCATTTATATCCTGAGAATTTTAAGTATATTTGGGATGACATCAGACTGGGGGATGTGCACTGGCGTCCTTAAGTACGCATCAGAACCTATCTGTGAAGAAGAAAAAAATAGAATTTTTAAGACAGGCTTATTCTATTCATTCCTTTCAAGTTTATCGATACTGATTCTTTATATGATTTACGTTTTAATTTCTAACCCGGTTTTTAATTCAGAGAATGCGCCGATGTATCTTGCTGCACTGATTATACCCTTTCTTGCGTTGGAAAAAGTTTCTTCTAATTATCTTCAATCTATAAAAAAAATTAAGCTTGCGAGCTACATCAGTGGTATTTCAGGTCTTCTTTCGATAGCATTTATAATATTAGGTGTTTTTTATTTTAAGACAATTGGTTTTATAGTAGGTCTAATTTTTTACCATTGTATTTGTCTAACATCTTATTTAATCATTACCAGAGAGTATTGGTATAGAGCTCAAATATATAAAAGAATAATTACAAAACTATTAAAATTTGGCGTTTTAAGTATGTTTGGAAACCTGATCGGAATAGTTAGTTTGAGTATGGGTGTCATTATGATTAAGAATTTGAACAATGATTTTTCTCAAATTGCTATTTACGGAATAGCAACATCAATCGTTTTTGGGCTGCAGTTAATACCGCAAAGTATCCTGAGAACAGCTTTCCCTTATTTTTCAAACCACATCAATAGTCCTAATCTGCTTAAAAAGAAGATAAATGAAGTGTCAAAAAAAATGGGCCTTTTTATGATTGGAGGCGTAATTGGCATTATATTTTTCGGGGAACGCATTATAACAATTCTATACGGTATAAAATATGTCGAAAGTGCCGGAATTTTGAACATATTAATTTTTATGCTCCTCTTTTGGACTATAGGAGCGCCATTCGGCCAATTGAATATGATTTTAAATAAGGTATCACACAATTTTTTTATAGCGCTATTTATGTTGTTACTCAATTTTTTTGCATGTTTTCTGCTGGTACCTGTATTCAAGGCTCAAGGCGCTGCATATGCAATGGCTCTCAGCTACTTTATCCAGACCATCATATTAATTCCTGTTGCATTAAGAAACGTGAAGGAAAATGAAAAGGCCAGAAATATTCTTCAACCAGCATCATTAACCTCCTTATAAGTGGAAGTCGATGGAAATGAAATTTTCAAAAATAAGTTTTTTTCTGCCGGTTCTCGTTGGCGGCGGGGCGGAACGGGTTTTGATTAACCTGGCAAATATTATGAGAGAAGAAGGAATTCAGGTTGATTTCCTGGTTGGCAGCAAAGAAGGTGAGTTGCAAAAAGAATTAGATGGGAGGATAAACATTATTGAGTTTAAAAAAAATAAAACCATCAAATGCCTCCCAAAATTAGCTAGGTATCTTCGAACCTGTAAGCCCGATGCCCTGATCACCGGCCTCGATCATGTTAATCTTGTCGGAATATGGGCTAACATTTTAAGCGGATACAATGTCAAACATATAGTGACCCTCCACAACGCCATATCCGTCAAAATAAAAAAAACGTCAAAATTTTCTCCGCGCCGAATCATCCCTTTTCTTATAAAGATATTTTATCAGCATGCAAGCAGCATTGTGGGCGTATCTAATGGTGTATTATCTGATTATCATGCTTTGTTTAATTTTCCAAAAGAAAAAACTTCCGTAATTAATAATCCTGTCATAAATCAAGATCTTTTTAAAAAATCAAGGGAATACTTGGATCATCCATGGTTTAACGGATTGAACTCTGACCCTATTGTGATTACTGTGGGCAGAATGGTAGAACAAAAAAGACAAATTGATCTACTAAAGGCAATTAATATTTTAAATAAAAAAAGAAATGTAAAATTAATTATTCTTGGGGAAGGCAAACTCAGAAGAAATCTCGAGGAATATATAAAAGTCAATCAAATGGAAGATTGTGTTTTATTGCCTGGGTTCGTCGAAAATCCTTATAAATACATATTGAGATCCAATATTTTCGTTTTATCTTCAGGATGGGAAGGCTTACCGACCGTTCTGATTGAAGCAGGTGGGCTTGGGGTGCCGGTCATTTCTACCAACTGCCAGTATGGACCGGCGGAAATTCTGGAAAATGGAAAATACGGGCGACTGGTTTCCATCGGAGACGTGGACCATTTATCGGAAGCAATCGAGGAGGTTCTTAACGCTCCCAAGCAGACTTTCGAGAAGGTATTTATAGAAAAATACAGCAGTCAAAGAATTGTGAAAGAGTATCTGGCCTTATTACATTAGAGAAATAATGTCCTTTATGATCGCAAAAACTATTGAAAAAGTGCAAGAAAAGGGCTTTCTGGAAGTTGCCGCTGCAGGACTCCGCTTTTTTTCATTCAGGCTACGGAAATATAGATTTGAACAATTCTGTCAAAAAGGAGTAAAAGGATCTTTAACTGGAATTGATCATGGAATCGATAATTTTGAAAGTTTTTTCTTCAAAGAAGACTTCAAAAAAGAAATAAAAAAATATTATTCACTGAATATTAGGCAAAGAGACGCCATCTTGACTTCCGCGCAAAAGATTTTAGAAAACGACATCACTTGGCTTATTCCCTTTTATTCTAGATTTGAAAGGAAAATCCTCTGGAATCTCGATCCCGAAAGTAATAGAAAATGGCCAGGGAAACTTTCCTCTGAAATCGATTTTAAAGGAGAAAGACGTACCGGAGATATTAGAGAACCTTGGGAGCTGAACAGGCATCAATTTCTTACCACTCTTGGCAAGGCTTATTGGATCACGGACGATGAGAGATATATTCAAAAGATCGTCGATCTTATCACGGATTGGATTTCAGAAAACAGGTTCCCAAATGGAATCAACTGGATCGATTCTCAAGAGGTTTCAATACGCGGTATATCCTGGCTCTGGACCTTTTTTCTGGCTAGAAGGAACGAAAAATTCAGGGAAATTGAGCCTGTCTTTATGAATTATTTGTTGATCCACGGAAAATTCGTTTACAGGAATTTATCCGACAAAAAAATAACGAATAACCATCTCATAACAGAGGCTTTTTTCCTGTTTTTGATTGGTGGAATTTTTAAGCACCAAGAAGGCCGCAAATGGCGTTTAAAAGGTGAAAAGATATTAAGGAGAGAGATAGACAAACAGTTTTCAGATGATGGTTTTCATGCAGAATTTTCCTCAAGTTACCACCGTTTCGTAACGGACTCGGTGATTCAGTTTTATATTTTATCTGATTCTGATACCAAAGAACAGTTGCGTCCGCTATTACTCAGAATGCTCGATGTTTTAAACCACTTGGTTCGACCTGATGGAACATTGCCTCGAATCGGGGATTGTGACTGCGGCCGAATAAGCAAGTTGTCTGAGATGGACCCGTTTGGCGGGGAAATTTACAAGCACTTGCGTTGGCCAAATGAGGATGTTCCGGAAGAATTATTCTGGTTGTCAGGCGGGTTCCCGGATGAAGCATTAGGTCTTGGATTCCAGAAGTTTATACCTGCAGAGGCGAAATTCTTCGAGGATGCGGGAATCGGGATATTTAATGGCAATCTCAATGGAAACAGAACTCAATTGATTTTCAAGGGAGGGGCCACCAGGCTGAAAAAAGACGTCTCCTTTGCTCATAATCATGCCGATTTTCTGAGTTTTGAGTTTTTTTACAAGAAACCTGTTTTCATTGATCCAGGTGTCTACTCGTACAGCAAAGATGAACAGTGGCGGTATTATTATCGGAGCAGCAAAGCCCACAATTGCGTCGTAGTCGATGGAATCGACCACATGGACGTGAAATCTCAACGATTTGACATTCCCCATTTTCCGGAAGCCAAAATCAATGCCACTCAGGCCGGTCCTGGCCATGCTTTCATGAGTGCGACCAATAACGCTTATCAAAAAATGAATGTTTCCCATACACGGGGGATTTTATGGCCATTAGACCAATTTTTTGTTGTTGTTGATCGAATTTCCGGAAGCGGGATTCATTCCATTAACAGTTACCTTCACCTGAACTCTGGATTAATGGCGGTGACCAATGAAAACTGGATAAATATAATTGGGAAAGAAAAATACACAGAGGTTCACTTTTTCAGCAGTAATGAATTCTCGCTTAATGTACATCATGGATCAAATTGTGCGGATCAGGGCTGGATTTCGAGCGCTTACGGAGTTCATGAGCCGGCTTACGTTATTGACATGTGCGCGGAGGGAGCCATTCCAATATTTCTAGTAAAGGTCTTTATTATAGGAGATTTGGCTCCCAAAAGAATCAACTGCTGGTTTTTAGGTGACACATTTGAAATAAAAATCCATTTATTGGGAAAAGAATTCAGGATTAAGATGAATGAAAAAGAAATTCTCGATTTCGATATTTACCTGAGAGAAAACGAATGAATAGAAATTACATCGCCCTAGCATATGGGGAAATAAATAACGTAATTGTTTCACAATTTTTAAATTACTTTTTACATCTAAGGGAAAAAAACATCATCTTTGATTTGAATTTTCTATTGTCCGGAAAAGATTTTTTTGAATATGTGAAGGGTAACTTTCCTTATAGAGATCTTTTGAACGAGTACGGTCATAAGAATTGGCACTGCACCTTCGCTCCCTTTTTGAATCTGCAATTTTCCAGAAACGTGACAAAATTGATTTTCAAATCCAGAATCGTTAAAGATAGAGATTTCATACATGTCGCACATTGCCGGGGTTTGGCGGCGGCCCAATTCTTTACTCCAATAAAACAGACCGGCAAGAACGTCCGAATGATTGTGGATATCAGGGGGGATAAGCCTTCTGAGACTGCCTTCCTGCTACGACAGGCTGGGTATAAAGAGGATGAAATTGCGAAACGGATCAAAGCTGTTTGTGCCGTTGAAAAACATGTTATTAAAAACTCGGACCATATCTTCTGTATTTCGCACAAAATGAAAGAAAACCTGCTTGCAAGAAATAGTGTCCGTGCTGATCGGATCACAGTTATTCCTTGCTGTGCAGAGTCAAAATTCAAATACGAGAGCAGAATCAGGAAGGAATTCAGGAAAAATTACAAACTGGAGGACAAGAAGGTCCTAATATATTCCGGGGGTTTGAGTGCTTGGCACAACTCGGAGCAGGTTTTTAAAATAATGGGTAAATTATCAATTATAAACTCAGAAATTTTTCCAGTCATTCTTACTCCTGATCTGGAAAGAGGCCAGCAGCTGAGTGAAAAGTTTCTTCTTCCCGGTAAGTTTATACTGAAGTCAGTTAAAAATAAAGATGTTCCCCAATATTTGATGGGAAGCGATTACGCAATCATACTGCGTAAAAAGGACAAATTAAATAAAGTCGCTTCTCCGACCAAGATTGCCGAATATATAATGGCAGGTCTTCCTGTCATAATATCAGAAGATATAGGAGATTATAGCGATTTTATTCTATCGAATAAAATAGGTGCGGTCGTAGATACTGATAAAAAATATGAATCAATCACTTCGGAAATTAATCAATTCATTAAAGAATATACGATTGATAAAGAAAAAATATCAAATCTGGGGATCGAAAACTTTTCTAAGGAAAAATACATTGATCAGATGGCTCAAATTTACATGATGATATAGAACCTCTGGATGGAAAAATAATCTTGGATATACTCCCAATCTACGGTGCGGTTTAAAAATGAAAAGAATTATCAACGTTGTCGGCGCCCGCCCCAACTTCATGAAAGTCGCTCCCATCATGGAGGAAATGGGAAAGTATCCTATGCTTGACCCTCTTCTTGTGCACACGGGCCAACACTACGACGCCCTTATGAGCAAGGTGTTCTTTGAAGATTTGGGGATGCCTAAACCCGACATTTTTCTGGGGATCGGATCCGGCTCGCACGCTGAACAGACCGCCCGCATAATGGTTGAATTTGAAAAAGTATGCCTGGAAAAAAAACCGGACCTGGTTTTGGTGGTCGGAGATGTCAATTCAACCATGGCGTGCACCATTACTGCAAAAAAAATGGGCATCAGGGTTGCCCATGTCGAGGCCGGACTGAGATCGCGGGACATGGAAATGCCTGAAGAAATCAATCGCCTCTGCACGGATGTTTTATCAGATTTTCTGTTTACAACAGATATCCTGGCGGACAAGAACCTGGTCGCCGAAGGTATCTCTAAAGACAAAATCTTTTTCGTCGGGAATGTCATGATTGACACCCTTATTAAGCATAAGGAAAGAGCGTCTCATCTGACCATTCTACAGGAATGGGGACTTGCCGCCGGCGATTACGCAGTTTTGACCCTTCATCGGCCTTCGAATGTTGATCAGAAAGAAGTCCTTGAGGAGATTTTAGAGGCTCTGGCGCAGATCTCCACCGAAATTCCAATTATTTTTCCGATTCATCCTCGTACTTCCAAAATGATATCGGATTTTCAACTTGATCATTTCCTCTCAAAATGTCTTCCGGTTCGGGGAATCTGGTTGACCGATCCGCTAGGCTATCTCGAATTCCTTCACCTTAATATTAACGCAAGGATGGTTCTGACGGACAGCGGAGGACTTCAGGAAGAGACGACATATCTCGGAATTCCCTGTGTGACCCTCAGGCACAACACGGAACGGCCTGTAACCTGCGAATTGGGAACAAACTTTCTTGTCGGGAATAAAAAAGCGGACATCCTCAAAGTTGCTGAACAGATTCTTTGCGGCACGGCTCGCGCAGGATGCATCCCTGAAAAGTGGGATGGGCAGGCGTCGGAAAGAATTGTGCGCATCCTTATGGAGAAAATTTGATAAGGAAAAGGGAAAGCTCCCATTTTTGGCTCTCATCAAGGGAAAGAGAATGAAGATCTTTTATTTCCATCAGTACTTCACCACTCCGGACGGTGCGACAGGAACACGTTCCTATGAATTCGCCAAGTACCTGGTAGAGCACGGACATGATGTAACCGTAATCTGCGGATCCTCTGAAATTCTCAAAAGCGGATTATCGGGAGAATTCCGGGAAGGGAAACGGGAGGGGTATGTGGATGGAATTCGAATAATGGAACTGGATATCGCTTATCCCTTTCGCGCTGGCCTGGTAAAGAGAGGGCTCGTATTTTTCCGGTACGCCGTTCGGAGCATCTCCATTGCATTGAAAGGAGACTACGACCTCATCTTCGCTTCATCCACCCCCCTGACTGCTGCCTTACCCGGGATAGCAGCTCGGCTCCTCAGGAGAAAGCCCTTTGTCTTTGAAGTAAGGGACCTGTGGCCCGAATTGCCCCGGGAAGCTGGAATCGTTAGAAATCCAATAATTTTGAAGGCCATGGATCTGCTGGAATGGATTTCCTACCGTTCGGCAAATTTCTGTATCGGTCTTTCCCCGGGGATCGTCAAAGGCATTGTCCGCCGCGGCGTTGATCCCTCCAGGGTGGTCATGATCCCAAACGGGTGCGACCTTGATCTTTTCACACCGGACAAAACAGGCGCGAAAAGACCTGAAGCTGCCGCCGAAGGAGATTTTTTGGCTGTCTTTTCAGGGGCACACGGAATTCTTAACGGACTGAATGCAGTATTGGATGCCGCGGCTGAACTGCACAGGAGAGGGCGAATAGATATCAAATTGCTCTTTATTGGAGATGGGAAGTTGAAGCCGGAACTGGTCCACCGTGCCCAAACAGAGAAATTAAAAAATTGTATTTTCCTCGATTCTGTCCCCAAAAGCGAATTAGTTAATCTCCATAAAGGAGCCGATATAGGGATGATGATTCTCTCAAACGTGCCGGCCTTTTACTATGGCACCTCACCGAATAAATTTTTCGATTACATTTCGTCTGGACTTCCAGTTGTAAATAATTACCCGGGTTGGTTGTCTGACCTTATTCAGGAAAATAATTGTGGTATTGCTGTGCCCCCTGAGAATCCAAAGGCTTTTGCCGATGCCCTGGAATATTTAGCCGGCAATCGGAAAATGTTGCATCAGATGGGAAAAAATGCGCGATCTCTGGCAGAACAAATGTTCGATAGGGAGAAATTGGCTCAAAATTTCCTTGATGTTTTGGAAAGTCAGATGGATGACAAACCTGAGTTGATGGTCCAGAAATAGTGATTAAAAAAATTTAAACAGGCTAATAAATCGGCCACGAAATTATATGAATGAGTGATCTCCAACATGCGAGATGTTAAAAACATAGCATTTATTGAACCTGACGATAAAAGGTGGAGCGATTTTCTTCAGAATGTTGAACATGATATTTATCATTTGCCGGAGTATGTTTCCTTAACTGCCAGATTTGAAGGTGGGAACCCGATCGCCTTCTGGGGCGAAGTCGAGAGTACAAAATTTCTGATTCCTCTTATCCTTCGCAAAATCCCCTCATATTTGGACTGTCAAGCCCAATGGTCCGATGTGACCTCCCCTTACGGTTATTCCGCCCCCCTGATCATGAATGAGACCAAAGGAAGAAATACGACGCTCTTTTTTTCAAAATTTATTGATCTCTGCAAAGAGAAAGGAATTATTTCTGTTTTCCTTCGGTTTCATCCATTTCTAAGTTTTCAGCCCGATTTATTGAATAATTTTGGAACTGTTGTCAAACATGGACCCACTTTGGGAATCGAACTTTCCCTCCCTCGAGAAGATCTCTGGAAACAAACTCGCGAAAATCACAGACGCGATATAGGCAAACTCAAAAAGCTTGGGTTTACATGTAAGATAAATGACTGGAAGGATTTTCCAGAATTTATTTCCATTTACCGGGAAACCATGAAAAGACAAAAGGCGGATCCATTTTATTTTTTCCCGGAGGAATATTTTCTTAATCTGAAAGAAAAATTAAACGAAAGATTAAATCTCATGACCATTCTATCGGACCGGGGCGAGATTGCTGCCGCTGGCCTTTTTCTGGGGAATGGCAAGATTCTCCAATACCATTTAGGAGGAACAACCGAAAAATACCTTTCATTTGCGCCCTCAAAGCTTTTATTTGATTCAGTTCGCTGGTGGGCAAAGGACCAGGGCTTTCAATTTCTGTATCTGGGAGGGGGGGTAGGGGGACAAAAAGATTCATTATTTTCTTTCAAAAAAGGCTTTTCTAATTTAACTGGCGAATTCAATTCACTACGGATCATTGTTGATCCTGACCGATATAAGCTATTGAATAAGACTTGGGAGAAACGATTCGGAGGCGATAAGGAAGAAAACAATTATTTTCCCTCCTATCGAAGGACCCTGCACGGCAATGAAAACCTATAACATCCCGAAAGTTTGAGTTAAAAAGAAGCTCCCCGAGGCTGTTTAGCTTGACAGCTTCCTGTCCGATGTTAAATTTTTCAAATAAAAATGCGTAACGAAAAAGCCAAACCTTCCGCGAGGGAGGGGCGGAAAGCTTCGGGTCTCTTCCTACCTGAGACGGCCGGGCTGCCGAAAAATACATTTTGGCGCCCGGCTTTTTTGTTCTCATTCAACACAATCGAGTCTCCGACCGAATGGAGTCGGCAAGGGAAAGGAATCGGAAATGGCATTCAGGGACGTCATCAGGAGCTTTATCGTTTCGGATCTCATGGGCGGTGGCGCCGGGGAGCCTCCGAAAGACAGCGATCTTCTTATCGAGGAGGGAATTATCGATTCCTTCGGCATCATGGCCCTGCTGGGTTTCCTCGAGGAAAAATTTGCGATCCATATCTCGGGGGATGAACTGCTTCCGGAAAACTTCGCCTCCATTGAATCCATCTCTTCGCTGGTGGACCGAAAAACCGAACTTCGCACTGAGGCCTGAACGTGGATTTCTCCTTTTCCGAAGAGCAGGCGGTCCTGAGGGAGACGATCATCCGTTTCGCTTTGAAGGAAATCAATCCTCTGGTGGAAGGAGATCACTTCGCCAGGGAGGCCTGGGCGAAATGTGGCGAAATGCAGCTCATGGGGCTCCCGTTTTCCGAGGAGCATGGCGGCTGCGGGGTGGACTTTCTCAGTACGGCCCTGGGTATTTACGCTTTAGGTTATGCCTGCAGGGATGCGGGGCTCGTTCACGCCGTAGTCACCCAGATTCTGTGCGGGCTCCAGATCCGGCAGTTCGGAACAGAAGAGCAGAAAAAGAAATATCTGCCCGACCTGTGCAGCGGGCGGAGAATTTTCGCCCAGGCTATCACCGAAGCGGGTTCCGGGTCCGATGCTCTCGCCATGCGCACGCAGGCCAGGTGGGAAGGGGGCGCTTTTCTTCTGAACGGTTCGAAGATGTTTATTTCCAACGGTCCGCTTGCCGATGTGGTGATCGTTTTCGCCGTCACCAATCCGGAGGCCAGGACGCTGGGAGGAATTTCCTGCCTTATCGTGGAGAAGGAATTTCCGGGATTCGAACGATGCAGAGCCATGGAGAAGATGGGTCTTAAAAGTCTTCAGAACGGGGAGCTGGTCTTCGAGGACACCCCTGTCCCGGCGGAGAATCTCCTGGGGAGGGAAGGGCAGGGCGCCATCATCTTCAACGAATCGATGGAATGGGAACGCAGCCTTCTGCCGGCCTCCCATCTAGGGACTCTCGAGCGGATTTTCGAAACGTGCGCCCGGCACGCCCGCGAGCGCAACGCCTTTGGACAGCCTATCGGGAAATTCCAGTCCGTCGCCCATAAAATTGCGGAAATGAAGATGAACCTGGAGCTCGGAAAGCTGATCCTGTTTAAATCGGCCTCCATGAAAGAGCAGAAGAAAAGAGCCCCTCTGGAGGCGTCCATAGGCAAGCTCTTCATCAGCGAAAGCCTCAAGAAAGCCTGTCTCGATGCGGTCCAGATTCACGGGGGCTACGGCTATATGTGCGAATACGGAATCGAAAGGGACCTTCGGGACAGCATCGCCTCCACCATTTATTCCGGGACCTCCGAGGTGCAGAAGAACATCATCGCCAGACTGATCGGGCTCTGAAGATCATGACTCCCCGTCTGATGCAGAACGATCTCGAAGAAAATGCGCGGAGGCGCCCTGATGCCATCGCAGTCCTGGATGGGAGCCGATCCATAAGCTACGGCGAACTTTCCCGGCTGTCCGACAACCTCGCAAAGTACCTGAAGAGGGCAGGAGTAAGCAGACAAGATCGAGTGGTTTTTATTCTGCCCCGTTCCGTCCATTGCGTTACCGCTATCTTGGGAATTCTCAAGGCGGATGCTGTTTATGTCCCGCTGGACCCAAAGGCCCCGAAGGAGCGGATCGCCCGCATCCTGGACGAGTGCCGTCCGGCCGCCGTCATCTGTGATTCGTCAACCATCCTCCATTTGTCCGGAATTTCGGAGAAAGCTCCCGTTGTTGTGCCGGGCCCTCTGAGTGAATTTCCGGAGGAATTTCGCTCCAACGCCTTTTCCCTGGAAGATCCCGCGGACCTCGGCACGCAGGAGCCGCTTTGCCGGAACACCGAAACGGACCTGGCGTACATCCTGTACACCTCCGGCTCCACGGGGCGGCCCAAGGGAGTCCAGATTTCCCATCTCAACATCCGTCTTTACATCGACTGGGCGGTCGAGTGCTTCGGTATCGACCCCGGCGACCGTGTTCTCGGGACCGCGCCATTTCATTTCGACATGTCCACCTTCGACATTTTCGCCTCTTTGCGCGCCGGGGCGACGTTCTGCATCGCCACCGAGCCCCTCACCCTCTTCCCCGCGAAGCTGGTGGAATTCATGGAAGCGCAGGAGGTTACGATCTGGAAGGGGGTTTCCTCCCTTCTGATGTACATGGCCCGGGCCGGGGTCGTCCGGAAGGGGCGGATTCCCTCCCTGAACAGGGTCCTGTTTGCCGGCGAGAGTCTTTCAACCGCTGTCCTCATCGAGTGGATGGAGACGTTTCCGGAAAAAAAATTCTTCAACATCTACGGACCGACCGAAGCGACCGGGGGATCCCTTTATTATCGCGTTCCAGGGCTCCCGAACCCGGGGGAGAGGATACCGATCGGCGTTCCCTGCAAGGCGGGTACCCGGGTGTGCCTGCTGGATGAGGAGGGACGCCCCGTCCCGGACGGGGAGGCCGGGGAACTCTGCATTGCAGGGCCCAGCCTGAGCCGGGGGTACTTCAACGACCCGGAAAAGACGGTCGCCTCATTTATTTCCGATCCCATGAGCCGGGAGCCGGGAGAGCGTCTTTACAGGACGGGCGACCTTGCCCTCCGTCGGTCCGACGGCAATATCGAATTCATCGGGCGCAGGGACAACCAGATCAAGTACATGGGATACCGGATCGAATCGGAAGAGATCGAGCGTCACCTCATGTCAGTCAACGGGGTGCGGGAGGCCGCGGTGTTTCTGATTGATTCCGGAGTCGGAGAAGTGCAGGAGATTGCGGCCTTTCTCGAAGGTGAGGCGACCCTGGACCGCCGGAATATTCATGGGGAATTAAAGAACCTTCTGCCGGCATACATGATTCCGAAACGCTTCATTTACCTGGAAAAGCTCCCCCGTTCCGACAGGGGAAAAATCGATCGGGCGGCCCTTCGGGAGCTCTTTGCAAACATGGCGAGGAATGATGTTCAGGCGCGATGAGGTGGAAGGTCTTCTGGCCCAGGTTCGTGAGATCGGGGCATCGAACCCCCTGGTGGATATCCATGTCCATCCTTTTGCGGTCATGGGGTGGACCGGTTATCAGCCGAATCCGGAAACGCCCGACCTCTTCAGCGCCGGAGCCTTTCCGTACAAGTCTCCCTCCGTCGAGGCAATTCCGGGGGAAGGGCAGGCGGACGGCTCTGGTCATGGCGATTCCCTGTCGTCCCGGTTCGCGCTCTTTTTCCACAGGAAACTGTATGTTCACTCCGGGGCGGAGGTTTTCAGGGCCCATATGCGGCTGAGCGGAGTGGGGAAGGTTCTGCTGGTTCCGGTTGCAGGCCCCGGAGAGGCGATGGAATCCCAGATGGAGCATCTTGTCCGCTTGTTTGGAGAACGGGAAGATTTCGTGCTCGGGTACTGCGTTCCCGATTCGATCGAGATCACCTCTCTCCGGGACCACCTCGCAGAGGCGGTGCGGCGCTACGAAATCCGGGCGGTGAAAATCCATCCCAACATCACCGGGATTGACCCCGAATCCCCCGGGGGGCGGGAACGATTGGAGGGAATCCTGGATGCCGCAGGAGCTAACGGGCTGAAAGTCCTGATTCATACGGGTCCCAGCCCCGATGCGCCGAATCCCGAGGCGAGGGATTACGGAAGGCTGGAGAAGCTGATGGAGATCGACTGGGGGCGGACCAGGGAGAGCGTCGTTATCGCCCATGGAGGCGCCTTCGGCCTCGGAGAGGGGGAAGCCGAAAGGGAAATCATGCCCCGCCTGAATCGGCTGCTTTCACGGCATGACCACTTGTATGCTGACCTGTCGGGCGTCAAGTTCAATGTTCTTCGGTCCATGCTGTTGAAAACGGACCATGAACGGCTTCTTTTCGGCTCCGATGCCCTTTACCGCACTCAGTATGCGGAAGTGGCCAAGCTGTTTCATGCATTGGGGGCAAACCGCAAGGCCCATCGGTCACTGATAAGGATTGCAAGCATCAACCCACGAAATTTTCTTGGAGAAGACCATGAAAAACCTGCTTCTGCTGCTGCACATTAAATACCTCCAGTTCCTGGAGCACCGGGAAAAGGAAGGTTTTCTGTCCGCTCTTCGGCTGAGCCTCTACAAGAAGGAAGAACTCGTTCCGGTGGTCAGGGACCTGGGCGCCCTCGGCCCTCCCGGAGATGCTCTGAAAAATGCGGGGCTGCAGGTGGAGGAATTCGGGCCGCGGGATGTCGGGTGGACCAATGCCGTTTTCCCTCTTCCAAGCAGAAATAAGCGGGCTTTCCGGTATCTGAACATGGGATACCGTGCTTTCGTCCTTCGAAGGGGAGATCGAATTATCGGAGATCTCTGGTATGTCCCGCAAGGCTCTTCCGTACGACACCGGCACATGGACTGGTTCCATTTCGATTCCTGCCCAGAAGCGGTGTACATGTTCGACATGCATGTTCAGGAGAACGAGAGAGGAAAATCGGTGACGACACATTTCCTTCGATGCGTTCTGAATAAATTGAAGGAAAAAGGCGTCGAGAAGGCCTACGGCTGCTTTGTGGCCGATAATGTTCCGGCCCTCTGGGTTCATCGGGTAGTTGGTTATGAAGAACTGCCGAGAGTGCTCTCCAAAAGATTTTTCCTTTTCGAAACGGCAAGGGCGAAGACCTGAAAAAGAGGAGGGAATTCCAGGATTAAGCTCGGGATCAACCCTATTGTAGCAGGGGAATAGGGATCAGCGCCGCGAAACCACCTCCTCCAGAAGCAGTTCTGCATGGACCGGATAGTGATCCGACCCCCCAGATAATTTAAGGGTGCCTGCCGTTCGGGAGGTAAAGTGATTGTTGTAAAAAATGTGATCGATCCGGATCAGGGGAGGCAAGGGGATTCCCGCTGGCCTCCAGGTAAGTGATGGGAAGGAGAATCCGAATCCCCACCCCGATTCCCAATGAGCGTTCTTCAGGTGCTGGGAAAGCATGCGATAGGTCTGGGTCTGGTCCGTCGTGTTGAAATCCCCACCAAGGATGACTGGTCCCGGACAGGGCAGGATGTCTTCCTGAAGAAGAGCGGAAATCTGGCGGTGCCGCCGCTGCCAGCTTCCCTTGCGAAGAGGATGTACATTGAATACCGTCACCACGCCGGCCGGAGTGATTACGCGCACCTTCTGCGCCTGCCCTTTTGCGGTTGCATTCTCGATCGGCGTCAGGGGATAGCGGCTTACGACCGCCTGAAGCATCGAAGGGGCATAGGAGAAATAGGGTCGGTCATCCGGATACAGGTCCTGGAGGTGCTCAGTAAGATGGATGAAATCATCTCCTTCCACTTCCTGAAGCAGCAGGATATCCGGTCGCATTTTCTGGATAATTCGACTAATGCCCGAAATGTCAGGGTTGCGTGACCAGATATTGTAGCTCACCACCTTCAGGGAGAGACTTCCCGAAGCGGCACACACGTTTTTAACAGACGGTAGAAAAAGCGGAGCATAGGAGAGGCCGATGAAAAGAAAAGAAGCCGCAAGGGCTCCCAGCAGTGCTGTCCGCTGCGTGATACCGGCAGCGACCATTATCGGGAAGAGGAGAAAGAGGATCCACGGCATGAAGTAGCTGACAAGCCGTCCCGGCATTAGAGTGTCACCGGTCCAAAATCGCAGGATCAGAATAATAATCAAACCAAGAGCAAAAAGCCATGCCAGAAAACAGAAAAGAGATTTCATTGGTCTCGCCATTCTTGAAATGTCAGAAAGATTATTTGATGGGACAAATCCAGATTAGCCGTCGCCTCAACTCGGGTTGAGGGTCTAAGGGATTTAGAGGGATCCTGGATATCTTTTTAAAAGAAAATTCAATTTTTGCAACTTTTTTTCAGAAGTTTACTAACTGCAAAATGCTATGACACAAGCCGGGTATATATCTGTGAAATTGTCAGTTATGGCTTTAAGAAATTCAATTTTAACCTTTAAAAGGTTTGAAATGAAAAAAAATATACTGATACTTGGTTATTTCGGATACTTGAGCAGCAAATTACATGGTCAATCCGTAAGAACAAGGAATGTTTATGAATTGATCAAAAAAGAAACAAATTCTATCGCAAATGTTGAGTATTTTGATACGAGTGAATTAAGGACTGAAAAAATAGGAATTATAAAAATGTTCAAAAAAATAGCTTCTTCCGACATGCTGATCTATATTCCAGCACAAAATAGCTTAACCTTTTTTTTCCCATTCATTTATTTAATTTGTAAATTTAAAAATATAAATATCCTGTATATAGCGATCGGTGGATGGCTGGCAGAATACTTAAATAGTAAAAAACTTCATGCTTATTTATTATCAAAAGTAGATGGTATTTTGGTACAAAGCAATCAATTGAAGGAAAAATTGACATCTATATTTAAATATAATAATGTTATAAATTTTCCCAATTTTCGTATTCAATCGCATCTTCCAACCTTTGAGGGGAACAATATTGGTCTTAAAATTGTGTTTATGGCAAGGATAAGTAAGTACAAAGGTATAGATGTCGTTTTCAGACTTGCTGAATATATAGATAAAAACTCTAAATATAAAAATGAAATTATAATCGATTTTTATGGCCCAATTGACCATTCAGAAAATAAATATTTTTTCAATGAAATATCGAAACATGCATGTGTATCGTACAAAGGCGTTTTAGCACCTCAGGACATCTATAGTGTCTTGGAAAAATATGATCTGCTTGTTTTGCCCACTAGATATTCTGGCGAGGGATTTCCAGGGACAATATTGGACGCTTATATGTCAGGTTTGCCTGTTGTTGTGTCAAATTGGAAATATTTACCGGAGTTTGTCGATGAAGGTAAAACCGGATTTATTTTTAATTTGGAAAATGAAGATGAATTTCACCAATTCATAGACGTCTTGTATCGCGATAGGACTCTTTTAAGCACCATGAAAAAAAACGCATTTGAAAAAAGTAAACTATATTCGCCCGATTATGCTTGGAATATCCTAAAAGAATTTATCGTTAAAAAACATCAATAGAAATTTCCTCGATTTATCCACCCTGCGACAACCCTTTTCGTCTGCGCGACACGGGTTTGCTCAACCCCGCTGCGTATACGCCCTCTCTTCCATTCGATCGGATCTCGCTCTTTTGTTCTTGTCAAAAAAATCGACATATTGCAGGGCAAAATTACACCAATTATTAATAAGTTATGGTTTGAATGACGAGAAATCCGGTGAAATCAAGGGGTTTTGTGAAAATAGGATAAAAATCCTCCGAAGAAAATTTTTCGACAAAACCCCGTGTCCATTTTTTACCTTTTCCAGAACGGTTAAGGATAACCGCAATTTACAGATCTCGGCACAATAAATGCTAGTTAAATTTTAACATGTGAATTAATTAACGTCCAAAAAACAAAAACTTACGGTCCCTACGACCAGGTCTTTTCAGGAGACGGATTTAAAATCATGATCCAAAATTATTCAGCCGAGCATAATATCAGGGGAAGGCGGATGCGATCCATGCCATTTCCCTCCTGGCCCCAATTCCAGCAGGACGAGATCGATGCAGTTGCGGACGTTCTGCGCTCAGGCAGGGTCAATGCATGGACAGGTACGGAAGGGAAATTTTTCGAAGAAGAATTCGCCCGATTCACCGGCTGCTCCCATGCCGTCGCTCTGGCGAACGGTACGGTTGCCCTTGAACTGGCTCTCCATGCCTTGGGCGTCGGCCCCGGCGACGAAGTTATCACCACCTGCCGTACGTTTATCGCTTCGGCCTGTGCGGTGGTCCTGAGGGGCGCTGTTCCGGTTTTCGCCGATGTGGATCCCGTGAGCCAGAATATGACGGCAGCGACGATCCGGAAAGCGATATCTCCCCGGACCCGGGCAATCATTGCGGTCCACCTTGCGGGGTGGCCCTGCGACATGGATCCCATTCTGGAGCTTGCACGAGATTACGGGTTGAAGGTGATCGAAGACTGTGCACAGGCCCATGGCGCCCGCTACAAGGGGAAAGCCGTGGGATCGCTCGGGGATGCGGCCGCTTTTTCTTTCTGTCAGGACAAGATCATGACGACAGGCGGTGAAGGGGGGATGCTGACCACCAACCATCCGGAGATCTGGGAAAAGGCCTGGTCCTATAAGGACCACGGCAAAAGCTACGATGCGGTTCATTTACGTGAACATCCTCCCGGTTTTCGCTGGCTTCATGAATCCTTCGGAAGCAACTGGCGCATGACCGAAATGCAAGCCGCCATCGGGCGGAAGATCCTGCCCAAGTTACCCCGTTGGGTGGAGATCCGTCGCCGGTATGCTGACATTCTGATGGAAAAATTCGAAGAATTTCCCGCTCTTCGAATCACAAAGCCATCTCGGGATTTTCATCATTCCTATTATAAGTATTACACCTTCATTCGATCCGAAAAGCTTCGGAAAAGCTGGGATCGGGACAGGGTGCTGAATGCCGTCAACGAAGAGGGGATTCCATGCTTCAGCGGAAGCTGCAGCGAGATTTACCTGGAGCAGGCCTTTGACGGAACAGGAATAGCCCCTCGGGAACGACTGCCGGTGGCTCGGGAACTGGGGGAAACCAGCCTGATGTTCCTTGTGCATCCAACACTGAATATTGAAAACATGGCGGACACCTGCAGGGCCGTTTCAAAGGTGATGACCGCTGCGACCCGCCGCACCCGCTTTCAGGGGTGGAATCTCCGGGAGGGGGTCTCCAGAGGCATGCCATCTCCGGCGGTACATCCGCCGGTGCGGATACCCGGGAAAATAATTATTTCCACGCGCTCCGAACGGCGCGGGTCTGAATCCGGTCGTATCGGGGCGGATCAGGGCGAGAGGTGAGAAGTCATGGAACCTCTGAAAGCTCTTCTCGAGAGTACCTTTCGTAAACCGATCATTTTCACTTTTCAACTTCTGGTGATCATTTCCGCATTTTTGTTTTCTTTTATCATCCGGTTCGATTCGGCGATCCCTGCAAAATACTGGGTATCCATGGTCGGACTTCTCCCTGCTTTGATCGGAATCAAACTTATCGTCTTCTGGCGGATGAAGCTGTTTTCAGGATGGTGGCGCTACATTTCGCTGCCCGATCTCGTCACCCTCCTGAAAGCAAATATCCTTGCTTCAGGGCTTTTCTTAGTATACGTCATATTCGTTTTCAGCTCTCTTCCCATCCCCCGCTCGGTTCCAATTCTCGATTTCATTCTTTGTTTCCTGTTGATGAGCGGCACGCGGGTGTTCACCCGAATTCTCCGGGAAAGGAGCAGGGGAGTGCATTCCAAAGCAGGAAAGAAAGTCCTGGTCATCGGCGCCGGAGGCGTTGGGCAGATGATCGCAAAGGAAATCTACCAGAATCCTCATCTCGAAAAGAACGTGGTCGGATACCTGGACGACGATCTCGAGCGACAGGGACAGACTTTTCAGGGTCTTCCAGTCCTGGGAGCGCTGGACGATCTGGAAAAAATATGCCGGGTAGAGAAAGTAGAGACGGTGATCATCGCTCAACCGGCCGTATCCTCCAGGCAGTTGAGAAAAATTGCCGAGCTCTGTCGACGTTTGAATATCCGATCGCAGATCCTTCCGGCCCTGGGAGACATACTTCAAGGTCGCGTTTCGGTGCAGCATATCCGCGACGTTCAGATCGAGGACCTTCTCGGGCGCAAGCAGGTCAGCCTGGATGTAGAAAATATCGCCAATTATTTAAGGGAGAAAAAAGTTCTGATCACCGGCGCAGGCGGAAGTATCGGTAGTGAAATATGCCGGCAGGTGGCGGTGTTTGATCCGGAATGCATGGTGCTCTTTGATAATGCCGAAACTCCCCTGTTTCACATTGAAAATGAGCTTATGGCTAAATTCCCGGGGATTTCTCTTGTTTCGAGTCTGGGCGATATCCGCAATCGGTCAAAGGTGGACTTTGTTTTTTCGCATTACCGTCCAGATGTGGTTTTCCATGCCGCCGCTTACAAGCATGTCCCCATGTCGGAAAGCAATTCCGTAGTAGTCGCCGAGAACAATATTCTCGGGACTCGAATTCTCGCGGATGCGGCACACTGCCACGGCATTGATCATTTTGTCATGGTTTCCACGGACAAAGCTGTAAATCCTACGAATGTCATGGGAGCCACCAAACGCGCCGCGGAGATTTACGTCCAGACGCTGGCCCGTAAAAGTTCCGTCAAATTTGTCACAGTCAGATTCGGTAATGTTCTCGGAAGCAATGGCAGCGTTGTCCCCATTTTTAAGGAACAGATCCAAAAAGGCGGTCCCGTCACGGTGACCCATCCGGAGATTACCCGGTTTTTCATGACCATCCCCGAGGCGGTCCAGCTTGTCCTCCAGGCGGGATGCATGGGGATGGGGGGAGAGATCTTTCTTCTGGATATGGGAAACCCTGTCAAAGTGTTGCACCTGGCGGAGGAAATTATCCGGCTTTCGGGGCTTCGGCCTTACGAGGATATCGATATCGTTTTTTCCGGTCTTCGGCCGGGAGAGAAACTTCATGAAGAACTGATGCTGGCCGGAGAGGGCGTCCTGCCCACTCGACACGATAAGATACGGGTCATGGAATCAGCTTTTCAGGATGCAGCGAGAATTTTCTTCCTGCTGGAGAAGATCGAACGAGCGGTTCATGCCGGAGGCGACCCGGGGCTCCGCGTCATTTTGAGAGAAATGGTTCCTGAATTTCAGCCGGAACACGAAAATACCAAAAAATCCAGAGCAGCACATCCTGAGCCAAAGCTCCGCATCCTTCCTGTCGGGAATACTTGAAAGAATGAACATTCCATCTATTGTAGGTCCTATTTGACAATCTCCGAAAAATTGTTAAAGTGATTTAACATTTTCTGAGTTCGGTTCTCAATAAACATTCCTTGTCCTGCTCATTTTCCGGAGGGGTAAAAGTGCCTTTCTCTTCTGCACTAAGAGGTTTCCGTCGCTGGAATTTCCTGCTGTTCCTGCTCCTCATTCTGACCCCATGCAGCTCGCCGGCTGAACAGGATATGTCCCTGCCCAGCCTTGAGGAGGCTTCACCTTTGCCTGCTGAGGCTCTCTATCAGCCCGAACCGCTGGACCGGAGATCTTCCGCCGGTGCAGTATTGGGTGGCAAGACGGGCTATTTTCATCCATTCCTTTCTCTCGGCGAATACTATACGGACAATCTTTTCAATACCTCCGATGGGGAAGTCGATGAATTTATAACCCTCATTACACCTGGAATCTGGATGTCTTTTCCCGCAAGCCGACAGCAGCTCCTTCGGGTTCGGACTATGAATACCGCTCCGGGCGGGCTTGCCGTCAGCCGCTTTCAGGTGGAGGCCGAGAGACGTCTGCAGGCCTATGGACTGTTCCGGTCAGAGTTCCGTGAACATGCGAACTTTCCGGAAGAAGAGACGGAAAGCCATCACGCAGAAGGATTCCTGCAATATAACTTCCGAGGCGGACTTTCCCTGGAAGTCATGGACATTTACGAGATAGACCAGGATGCCTACAGCACTGGCCTATCCCGGCAGCTTGACGAATTTCGTTCGAATTTTTTCAATTTCCTGGCGGCCTACCAGATCACCCCGAAGATTCTGCTCCGCGCCGATTATTCCCTGTATTCACTAAACTATGATGAAGAGCGAAATGATTTTCGGGACCGCGACGATCAGGTCGTATCGACTTATGCGTTTTACCGCGTTCTTCCCAAAACCGCGGTGTTTCTTCAGTACGAGTATCTGGATGTGGATTATGACCGGGATCTGCAGAGCGATAGCAAGGAGCATCACTTCTTCGGAGGACTTCAGTGGAATTCCGGCGCAAAATCCCGGGCTCGCCTCAAGCTGGGATACGGTATGAAAGATTTCGATCAGGAGATCGACGATCGCGAGGACCTGATTGGTGAATTTCAGATCGATTACCGCTACAGCCCCAAAACTTCCCTCTACCTCCTTGCTCTGCGCCGAATCGATGAAACCGACATTCAGGGCGGAGGGACTATCCTTACCCACCGTGCAGGAATTGGCTACAATCAGAGACTGGCGCCCCGGATCACCGGGTCGGTTGATCTGTCGTACGTTCAGGAAGATTATCAGGAATCCATTACCTTTGGCGGCGTGACGAATGACAGGGAAGACAAATATGTCAGCGCCTCTTTGTCCCTGGGGTACTCCTTCCGGAGGTGGCTCAATCTGAGTGCTGCCTACACCTATGTGGATCGCAATTCAAATTTTGAAATTTTCGACTACACGAACAACACGATATTTCTGTCACTGACGGCGGCCCTCTAATAAATCCATCTGTATCGGAAGATGCTTGAAACAATTCAACCCGATTCGCACTTTTTCCCATGAAAGGTGAGAAATGAAACTTGATCACGATCTTTGGCGATGGGTCTTGGCGTGTATGATCGTCCTTGCTCCAGCGGCATCTTTTGCGGCTGATTCCGAATACCGGATCGGAGAAGGGGATGTCATCAAGATCGAGGTTTATGATCATGCCGACTTGACCTCGGTGGCCCGGGTTTCGGGGGAAGGAGTAATTCACTTTCCCCTGATCGGCCAGGTTCGGATCAGCGGAATGACCATACCTGAAGTTTCTCAATTGCTTGCCGAGAAATTGTCCGACGGATATATCGTCAATCCGCAGATCTCTGTTTTTATAGAGGAGTTCCGGAGCAAGAAGGTCACTATCATGGGGCAGGTGAATTCTCCCGGACTTTATGAACTGAGCGGCCCAACCACTCTGCTCGAGCTGATTTCCAAAGCAGAGGGGCTGAACAGGGAAGCCGGAGATTACCTGACGATCCGTCGCAGTTCCCCTGAAACGGGAACTGGAGGGGAACAGATGATTCCGATCAATCTTAAGGATCTGCTCGAGAGGGGGGACACCTCCCTGGACATTGCCATTCGGGACGGGGATAACGTTTTCGTGCCCAAAGCGGGAATCATCTTTGTAACCGGGCAGGTGAATCGTCCGGATGCTTACAAACTCGAAAAAGGGGAGACTCTCATTCAGGCGATCACCATGGCCGGAGGATTTACCAATCTGGCCTCCCAAAAAAAAGTAAAAATAATTCGAAAGGTTCAGGGACGGGAAAGCGTCCTTGAAAACGTCTCGATGCACACGCCGATTCTTCCGGGAGACGTCATCGTAGTGCCTGAGAGTTTTTTCTGAAGACCATGTTTCATTCGCGAAAGGTTTGATTCCATGCCCATCATCCCGCAAGAAAACGTCCATTTGAGAGATTACCTGCGTGTCCTTAAAAAGAGACGCGCGGTCACGGGCATTTTTTTTCTGGTCACTTTTCTCTTTGTGGTCTTTTTTACCTTTACGACCACTCCCCAGTACAAAGCCTCCACCAAGGTTATGTTGGAAAAAGACGGAGGTGCGGGGCTGACAGGCAATTACCGATCCAGTTCCTTTGATCCAGGCTTTTATCAGACTCAATTTCAGTTGATAAAAAGCAGGCCGGTAGCTCTGCGTGTTGTAAACCTTCTTTCTCTCGATGAAAATTCCATGGAATTTTTCGGGTCGGGATCCGAAAAGAGCCTTTCCTCAGAAATCAAAAACAAGGTTGCCGGTTTTCTTTCCGGTCTGTTCAGCAACTCAAGCGAGGGTGATCAGGAAGGAATCGCTGAAGAAGAAAAGGCCAAAACCTCGCCCGAAGACAGGATGGTCAATGCAATTCTCCCGAATCTCATCGTCCAGCCCATAGCCGAGAGCCGGATAGTCGTCATCAGTTTTACGTCCCCTCATCCGGAATTCGCCGCACTGATCGCCAATACCACGGCCAAGGCGTACATCGAGGAAACGCTGAACATGAAGATGGAGGGTACCCGGCGCACCCTGGAATGGATGACCAAAAAGGCGGAAGCCGAGAGACTGAAACTTGAAAAGTCCGAAAAGGCTCTTCACGCGTATATGAAGGCTAACGATATCGTCACCCTCGAAAACCGTGTTACCGGTACCCCGGAGGAAATCTCTGAAATCAGTACGCAACTGGTGCGAGCCGAATCGGAGCGGAAACGTCTGGAGGCGCTCTATTATAAGGTGAAAAGGGTCAGATCGCCTGAAACCGTCTCCGCTGTTGCTTCCGATCCCTCGCTTAGTGCACTCCGTTCGCAGATTGTGACTGCCGAAAAAAATATCATGGAGCTCTCCGGCAAATATGGGAAAAAGCACCCGGTCATGGAGAAGGCCCTCGGCGATCTGACGATTCTGAAAATGAAAAAGGAGCAGGAAATAGAAAGGATTGTCGAGTCGATCAAGAATGAATACGAACTGGCGCAGTCCACGGAAAGAAGTTTGCGCGGCCAGATGGAGCAGACAAAGGGCGAGGCGCATCTTCTCAATGAAAAATTTGTTCAATACGGCGCCCTCAAACGAGAGTTGGACACCAATCGGCAACTCTATGATGCTCTGATGCTGAGGATAAAGGAGCAGAGCATTACGGAGGAAAATAATCCGGTGAATGTCTTGATTGTCGAGGAGGCACAGGTGCCGAGAGTTCCATCGAAGCCCCTCAAAGCGCTCAATCTTTCCCTGGGAATGGTTCTGGGTCTGTTGGGTGGAGTGGCCTTCGCCTTCTTTGTGGAATACCTGGATAATTCGGTGAAGAATCCCGAGGAAGCCGAAGCTGTGCTGGGCGCTCCGGTTCTTGGGATGGTTTCCCGCTGCCGTGGAAAACAGAACGTTGAGGAGATCGTTCTGAAAGAGCCGCTTTCGGGAACCGCGGAAGGGTACAAGGCTCTTAGGAGCACACTCCTTCTTTCTTCCGCCGATTCACCTCCGCGCCGCATTCTCGTTACAAGCTCCACCGTCGGGGAAGGCAAAAGTACGACGGCGGTCAACCTTGCGACGGTTCTCGCTCAATCCGAAAACCGCGTGGTTCTGATCGACGGTGATCTTCGAAAACCCCGACTTCACAAGATCTTCGGATTGAACAATCGGCAGGGACTCAGCAATTTCCTGGCAGGGGCGTCGCCTGGGAATCACCTCCTGCAGCAGGGACCTTTGCCCAACCTGATGATCCTCACTTCAGGACCGATCCCGCCCAATCCGTCGGAACTCCTGATGTCGAAGAGGATGAAGAAGCTCATCGAATCCCTCGGTCAGGAATTTGATATGGTCATCTGTGATTCGCCCCCGCTTCTTTCGGTATCGGATCCCGCGATTCTGAGCCGAATTTTCGATGGCTCCCTCCTGGTTATCCTGGCCCACAAGACCACTTATGAACTCGCCGGGCGCTCTTTGAAGGCCCTGCATGACGTCAATGCGCGCGTTTTGGGGCTTGTGCTCAATGGTGTCAATGTCCGTAAAGCGGATTATTACTACAGTGATTACTATGTCGCCCACAAAAAAGAAGGTGGGTTTTCTCCAGGGATTCTGAAGTGATCGATCTGCATTGCCATATCCTCCCCCGGATGGATGACGGCCCGGCGACAATGGAGCACTCTCTGGAGATGGCCAGAATCGCTGTCAAGGACGGGATTCGCCAGATTGTCGCTACGCCCCATGTGATGGGCAAGGAAAATGCTCCTGATTTGATCCGCCGCAATGTGGACATCCTTAATTCAGAACTCCGGGGGGAAAAAATCAGTCTGGAGATATTGCCCGGAGCGGATGTTTACGGGCTCCTGGATGTGCGCGATCTGAAAAACTACACCATCAACGGTTCCGATTATCTCCTCTTCGAATTTCCTCATTCCCACCTTCCGCCCAATGCGGAGGAAATGATCTTCGCTGTTCTTCTCGAAGGGCTGAAACCGATTATCACCCATCCTGAGCGGAATCCTTCCATTATCGAAAATCCCGAGCGACTCTTCGACCTGATACGCCTCGGCGCTCTGGTGCAGGTGACCGCCGACAGCCTCACAGGTCATTTCGGTCCCGAAGCGAGGGAGTGCGCTGCGTACCTGATAAGAAAGAATGCAGTTCACTTTCTGGCGACCGATGCGCATTCGCCGGAATCGCGAAAGCCTGTTCTTTCCCGCGGTCTGCGAGCGGCAGCGCGCCTTATCGGAAAAGAGGCGGCAAACCGCCTGGTTTTCGCAAATCCGGCCATTGTCCTTTCCGGAAAGATACTGGATGTCTAGGTTTCTCTACTATTTATTCCTTGTGCTGAGTTTTTGCACGTTTTTAATGCCCCAATTCAGTGGCAATTTTATTGCCCTGTTTCTAAGTCTGATATGGCTCCTGATGGCACTGGCCACATGCATCCTGGCGGCTCGTCTCGGGCATCTGCGTGTCCCTGGATTATTTCCACTGGTGCTGCTCTCGTCCTATCTTGCGATACAACTTGTACCGCTCCCCCCCGGCGCAGTCGAATTTTTATCTCCGGACAAAGCAGAGTTGTATCGGGAAACAATCTGGGTCTTCAGTCCGACCGCATGGATGACCCTCTCGGATTTCCCCGTAAAAACCTTCCTGACGCTTCTTCAGATGATCTCCTTTATCGGCCTTTACTGGGTGGCGGTTCAGTTTCTGACGAACCGGAACCGAATTAAACGTGCCGCGGTGGTCATTCTCCTTGCCGGGGGACTTCAATCGATTATTGTACTCTCCCTGTTTTTAACGCCAAGGGAGACCTTTCTGGAACTCTCGCCAATCCTCTTTCGACTCGCCTCCGATATTCAGGAGGGCTTTGCTGTCGGGTTTATGATATCAATTTTTCCTTTGGCCCTGGGCCTTGTCATGGCCGGACGCCCCCAGGTCCGGTATTTCCCTTTTCGCGAGAGGATAGTCCAATTTTTCCGCTTTCCCGGCTCCTTGCCCCATATTCTCTATGCGATACCGACAACAATAATTTTTGCAGCGATATTGATTCAATCATCCAGAGCCTCCATGCTGGTATTGACCGGGACTCTGGTTCTCTTCGGCATGATTTTTCTTATTCAGGGGCTGGAAAAACTAAGCGAACTCCCGATCGTCGGATGTCTGATCATATTGGGTATTTTCGCGCTTGCAGCAGGGGAAGCAGGTGTTTTCGAATGGCGGGGGGCGTTTCCGGGAAAGCTTCAGTTGTCAGTGAATGCATCCTTTCCGGAAAGCGAAACCCATACGCAGAATATCGCCTGGCCTGATGAGGTGCGAAAAAAGGGTGAGTTCCCATGGAAAATGACCGATCCCCTGCCGGTGGCGGAAGCCTCCTATTTCAGTCATCTGTGGTCACCTGCACGAAAGGGCTTGATAGAAGGGCTTTGTCTTTCCATTTTTATCGCAGTCCTCCTGTGGAAGACCTATCCTGTCTGGCGCAGGCGGCGAAACAGGACTTCCCGATTTCTTTACCCCGGTGCGGTCGCCGGTTTGCTGGCCGGGATCGGGTCCGTTTTTGCTGGGGAGACCCTGGTTCGGGGCGGAGCGGGCTATGGTTTCTTTTTTCTGGCCGCTCTTGCTGTTTCTGCTGCCTGCACGAGGTCGCGCGGAGCGTCTTCAACTGAACTGGCGGAAGAGGCAGGATCCCGATTGCCGGCATGGGCGGGGATATTGGCGGTAATCTGTCTTCTGAATGCATGGATTTTTGTAGGAACACTTCTGAGATCGCAATCAGAGGCTGAAGATTTTATTTCAGAAAACGATCAGAGATCCAGCTTGCTGAGAAATCCCCTGGATCTGGGTCGACTTAATGCTGATTTCAGATCTCGATTGAAAGAGGGTGATCTCTCAGGGGCGGAAAAATCTATCCATCGTATCCTTCAACTGAACCCGGCCGGCCGGGAGTCTCTGAGGCTTGCTGGGGCTTTCAGCGAATACCGGGGGAAGGAGGATGACGCTGAAAAGTTATATCGCCGTTCCGTTGCGGAGGAACGCCCCGGGTCCTTCCAGCGAAGGCGCTTTATCGCCTGGCTTATTTCCCGGGGAAAAGAAGATGTGGGAATCGATGAAATGCAAACCGATCTCACTCGATCTCCTGAAATGACCACTTCCTATCTTTCTCTTCTCGAAACCCTGGGAATCCCCTCGGCAAAAGCGGGAGAAATCCTGCCTGAAAGGTTCCTGTCTCATTTTCTGTTCGGGGACTATTCCGCGGAGAAGGGAGATCTCAAGACAGCGAAAAAGAGCTACCAGACAGCACTTACCCTTGTGGCGGAAGAAGACATTCCGGATCCATCGCTTTTTCTCGAAATCTCCGTGCGCTTCAGGGATCAGGAAAATTATGAGGCTGCCCTGAATGCCCTCACTCTGGGTATTGGAAAATTTCCTGGTGATGCTGAATTGAGACGGTCCGCCGCTGTTCTCTATGAACGGATGGGGCTCACTTTCAGGGCTGTCGAGGAATACCGGCATGCCCTTCTGCTGGATCCGGGACATGAAGGCGTCCGTGAGAGTCTCGAACGGCTTACCCAATAGAACGCCCACAGGAAAGTTTTATTGATGGTTAATCCGGGAGGTGATTGCAGGAAGACCTGATTCGGAAAACCCTTGACAAACCATGATCAGCTGGTTTATTTCTGTCCGTCCGGAAACATTGCGTCCGGAATTTTCTTGGGGTGTCGCCAAGCGGTAAGGCACCGGACTCTGACTCCGGTATCCCAGGTTCGAATCCTGGCACCCCAGCCATAATATTTTAAAAGGACGACAGGAAAGCATTCTGTCGTCCTTTTTTTAACTGAAAAAGTAAAATGCCGGCGTTTGTTGTTCTATTGAAAATGTGTATACTTTAAATCATAAAAAATCATCCGGGAGTGGCACAATGATGAAAAATTTGTTTATGAAAGGGGAAACTGTGGAAAATGGTGGATGGTTGCGTACATTCAACTCATTGAAAAAATATCGAAATCCGCAACCGGAGCGACTTCTCATGGGAATGTTCAGGGAACTTTCCGAAGATAAGCAGGAAATCGTTCTGGATATCATATCCGATCTTTACGCAATTGAGAAAAAGCCACTTTGACCAGCAGTGGATGAAAGGGCTTCGATCCCGAGTTTTAAGCAGGATTCCATATCGCCGCGACCGAATGTAATCAAGCCCTGAATCTCCCCCCCCATATACTCTCTCTCAACTTCAGATCAAATCCTTAAAAATTTATGGGTATTCGGGGCCAGATCGTTGGTTCTCACATTTTCGGATCAGGAGAGATGGCGCTCAAAGCCCAGTTAATCGGGGAAAGTATCAGACTGAACAGCAGTGCCCACCAGAAACCTTGAACGATGAAGCCCGGAATCAGGACGCCGGTCAGCATTATCAGAAGAGCATTGATGACAAAGGTCAGCAGACCCAGTGTCAATATGTTCAAAGGCAGGGTGAGAATGATCAGTACCGGTTTGATGAATGCATTGATCAGGCCCAGGATAAGGGCAGTCACCAGGGCGGCAAAAAAGCCTGATAGTGAAATGCCGGGAAGGAGATAGGCTGCGATGCCTATGGACAGAGAAGCAATGAGCCAGTTCAGAAGAAAGTACACGTAAGCCCTCCTGGTATTAAATCCTCCGGATAGTCCTGCCGATTGTTTTCAGGAAAACTTCTCCAGTTTTTCAATCCGTTCTCCCGATTATGGCCTCCTGAAGATCCGACTCCAGCTCCGCCAGAATTTTCCGCAGTCCCTCCTCCCACCCCTCGACCAGCGCTTCGGGCGATCGGGCCGGGAGAGAAATTTCCTGACGGTAGTTTTTCTTGATGACCGTTTCCGCCCCGGCGGGCAGATCGTGAATCATTGTAAACTCCATCCCGATAACGGCTCGGGGAGGATCCTGGGAGTAATCGCCGAACAGGGCGGAAACATTTCCCTCGAGGAAGTAATCCGGATATATCTGGCCTGGTCTATCGACTACCTGGGCGAAGATCCCGGAATTCTTCAGCCAGTCCCGGATCTCTTCCGTCAGCATTTCTCCAGGTGGGATGAAAAACTGATTGTAGTAATCGGCTTCATAACTGTTCGATCCTTTTTGATACACGAAGCTCTGATTTTGAAAGCGAGGGGATATGCGGATTTTCCGAATCCGCAAAATGTGCTCTCCCGCGGGAGATGTCGATGAATTTTCTCGTGAGACATCGATCAGAAAGGACTCCCTACGCGGGTAATCCCTTTCCAGCTTTATACAGCCCGTAATCGGCATGAGCCAGAGGGCAACGAGAAACAATGCAGTGCTTCGTGTCGGCCAACTCATCAGTTCCCTCCTGATTCAGGCCTCGGCGGTGGTCCGCCGAAAATAAATTTGCGGGGATTCCTTGAGAGTTCCTCCGAGACCTCGCGAAAATTTTCCGAGAATATCCTGAAGTTCTCGACGATGGTCTCGATATCCACCTGCTGTCCGGAAACCATATTGTCCAGTCGGCGAGCGGTATTCTGCAGTCGGGAAAGAGCAGCAGAAAGGTCCCCTGAAGATTCGAGATTCCCTACGATACGGTTGACACTGTTCGCTGCCTCCGTCGAGGTAGCGAGAAAGCTCTCCAGGGGCTTTCGAACATCTTGAACCAGCTGACGCGTATCGGCGACAGTTGCGGAAGCTTCTTTCAGGAGCGGTTCCAAATCGATTTTTTCCACCAGAGAGTTTATCTGACGATTGGTTTCTCGGAGCTCCGAGAGAAGTTTTTCGGTTTCATCTCCGATCTGGGCAACGTTGGTTTCATCAAGAACACTGGTGACCGCCTGAAGGGATTTCTCCACCGTCTCAATGAGGCCTTCTAGATTGATCTTCTCCAGATTCCTCATGATCTTGTCCGCCGATTCCGACAGACGGGTGATGATGCTCGGGGCTGAAGGGATATACGGATATCTGGGCTCCCAGTTGAAGACCAGGGGAGGATATCTATCCGGTTCGAGGTAATCCGCCTCGATATACGCGGCTCCGGTGACTCCCTGAAAATTCAATCGGACCCGTAAACCGTCCCGGATCAGTTTTTTGAGACCGTCTCCATTATCCGACTTCTCCACTAGGAAAACATCCGAAAACAGGGCCATTCTGATGAGGACGTAGCGGCGGTCGGTCGGATAATATTGATTGACAAGGGCGATCGTATCCACCTTGCCGATCTGCACGCCACGGAATTTTACCGGGGATCCCACATCCAGTCCCTGCACCGAATCCTCAAAGTAGGACTCGACCATTATCTCCTCACGGAGAATGGCGCCCACGCCGAGAATGACCACCGCCGCAACTGCGATGACGATCCCGATGATAACGAAGAGCCCTGTCTTGAAATAATTCGCTCGAACGGACATTCCGCCCCTGCTCCTTTCCCTTCTCCAACTGGGATATCCATTTTAACATGCCGAGGACATACGATCGTCCGGGGCACAAATACGTTTAAACCGATCCTGGATCGGCCTCCCGCCGGAAAAATCGCCTTACCCGAGGATTGTCACTGTGATCCCTCAGGTAATGGGGATCTCCCTCGGCAATGATTTTCCGTGAGCTCTTGTCCAGCATGATCAGCCGATCGGCCACAGCATAGATGCTTGGCAGTTCATGGGTGACAATAATGAAAGTAATGCCCAGATTCCTGGCCAGGCTCAGCACCAGTTGATCTACTTCGGCCTGGGTGATGGGATCGAGGCCTGCCGCGGGTTCGTCAAGAAAAAGGATCCGAGGGTCCAGAACCATCGCCCGGGCGATGGCGGCCCTTTTTTTCATGCCTCCACTGATTTCCGAGGGCATATAGTTTTCATATCCTTTAAGCCCCACAAGGTTGAGCTTCAGACAGCTGATCAGATTCCTGGCTTCTCGGGGAAGATCGGTGAATTCTTCCAGCGGAAGGCGCAGGTTTTCCGACAAGGTCATCGAACCGAAGAGGGCGCCGCTCTGATACATGACCCCGATCTTTTTCAGGATCCGCAATTGACCTTTTTCATCGGCCGCGCACAGGTCTTCTCCGTCGATAAGGGTACGGCCGGCAAGGGGGCGAAGGAGGCCGATCATGGCTTTAAGCAGGGTGCTTTTCCCACTTCCGGAGCCTCCGAGAATGACAAAAATCTCTCCTTCTTTCACGTTGAAGGAAACATCCTCGACGATGACCGTTTCATCGTAACCGACCGTCAGGTTCTCCACCTGTATGATGTTTTTCCCGGAGGAGGTCATCACATTCAGATTCCCAATATATAGAAAATTACAGCAAAAATTCCATCGACGACAACAATCATGATGATTCCGCCGACGACTGCTCTGGTGGCCGAATCACCGACCGCGCTGGGCCCGGTTTCTGTCTGAAGACCTCGAAGACATCCGATGGATGAATAGACCAGGCCGAAAACGATGGACTTCAGCAATCCTTGAGAGAAATCTATCCAGGAGACTGCGCTTAAAACCTGATTTACATAAGTAACAAGGGGATATCCCATGGACAGAAGAACGAGGGAACCGGCCATGACGCCGACCAGATCAGCGAAAACAGTCAGGATGGGGGTCATGATAACGGCCGCTGCAATCCGGGTAATCACCAGAAAGCGGACCGGGTGGATTCCCATGGTGAGGAGGGCGTCGATTTCCTCGTTCACCTTCATTGTGCCGAGTTCCGCTGCGAATGAGGACCCGGTTCGTCCGGCCAGGGTGAGCGCCGTCATCAGTGGACCCAGTTCCCTGAGCATGGACAAGGCTATGAGATTCGCCACGTAGATTTCCACCCCGAACTGACGCATGGGGATGGCGGACTGGAAAGCCATGATCAGCCCGACAAGGAAACTGATAAGAACAACAATGGGCAGAGCGTTGACGCCCGCCTTCTCCCCAATGAGTAATACCTCCCTCCAGCGGATGCTGCGGGGATGGAGAACGGCGAAGGCAAGATTGGTCGCCAGTTCACCGATAAATATGACGGAGGCTTTCCAGTCGGACCAGATGGTGTAGGTCAGGCGGCCGAGCTCCTCCGGTATATGAAATGATTGGAGTTTTTCCGGGGGGGGCTTTTCGAATGTGGGGGGAGCATAGAGGTTGAGCAGCTGGTTCAATTCATCGCGAAGTTCCCGGATTTTAAACTTCCCCTTGCGGTCCTGCTGACGGCATCGAAGATCGACAAGAAAAGCGATGCCCGAACCGTCCGCATATTCGATCCCGGAGGCATCCACAAGAATTTCTTTTGGGTTTTCCCGATCGAGGCGTTGTTGGGTCTGGCGCCAGATTTCTCCGGTAGTGGAGGCATCCAGGCGTCCAGCCAGTTTGATAATGAACTTCTCTCCTTCGGAACGGATCTGAAGATCCGCTTTATTTGCCTCCGACGATAACCTCATCTCAATATCCATACAGGCTGTTCAGAAAATCGTTTAACTATAGGGATCATTTTCATTAATTGCAAGAGATGAAATTCACATCAGAATTGCTGATCCTTCTCAAGCTGATAACATGTACGCAAGGAGACGCCAGAACAGGGGAAATACCCCCTGGCGTTGCAGGGATGCCTCTTCCCGAGGAATTGGAGCAGAAGTTATCCGAACTCCCTCCCGGATATTCCCGGTTCCGGGTGGGAGACGATGAATATTGCTCTGCGTGAGGTTCTCGATATTGTCCCCGACGTGATTCGCTGAAGTCGCAGCGCGGCGGATTTGGAGATCCACCATTTCCAGCAACCTTTGCGAGAGAATTATCCCTTTCCGCTTTGTTTCTTTTTCTCGGTTGGTGCACGGCGTTTGCCCCGAGGAGGAGATGGGCTCTTTTCTCTGGGCCTGGTTTCGCCTTCCTGTGCGATGCTTCGCTTGAGGGCCTCCATAAAATCGACCACTTTCCCGGGTTGCTCTTCAGCAACAACCGTGGGTTCCTTCCCCGCCAGTTTCGCCTGGATGACTTCGCTGAGCGCCTCATCATAACGATCCCTGAACTCCTCGGGATGGAAGGTCCGGGTCTTTTTCTCAATCAACTGTTGCGCCAGGTCCAGTTCATCCCGGGCGATCTCCCGACCATGGATGCCCTCGAAGTAAATTCCGGCATTTCTTACTTCTTTTGCATAATGAAGGGTTGTCAGGACAAATCCCTTGTCCCTGGGCTGGATGGCAGCTATATGCTCCCGGCCGGCCATGGTCACCCGCCCGATTCCAACTTTCCCGCTTAGCCTGAATGCTTCCCGAAGGACGCTGAAAGCCTCTTCGGCTACCGGACCGTCCGGCGCCAGGTAGTAGGGAGTGCCCAGGTAAACTGGATCCAGTTCTTCCTCCCGGACGAATTGCACAATCTCCATGGTTTTTGTCGTCTCCAGTTTGACATTGCCCAGGGTTTCTTCATCTAAAACGACGTACTTGCCCTTTTCGTACTGGTATCCCTTGACGATATCGTTTTTGTCGACCGTGCCATGCACCGGACAGTCATAACGGTAATGAATCCGTCGATTGCATCCCTCATGGAGCATGTTGAGGCTGATACGGGAGGTGGCGCTGACAGCCCGGTATAAACGGACGGGAACAGATATCAGAGACAGTTTCAGATTGCCGGTCCAGGATGTTTTGGGCGCCATAATCTACACTCCATGGTGAGTATAAAAGATATTCTCCTTTAAGATTGGCAGAAAACGAGAATCTATCAAGTCTGGTGGGGAAGAAGAGGGATTGAGCCTTCGGAGGAATTGACGACAGCTCAAAAAAGAACAGTGACGGAACAGCCTTTGTGCCTGTCGAGGTACATCACCTTTCGGTGTGTTCCGACTGCTTCGCGTTGTTTTCGGATTCACGGATAAAGGAGTTTTTCCTTTATCGGTTAAATTCCGTAACAACCCGTTGGCACTTACCTGGCTTCATCCCGCCACCGTTTGATTCTACTGTACTGCGGATTCCGTGACTGTCAAATGTAAAACATGATTTTTTTTTAAAAAGATAAATATGCGAATAATTGACGAAATCTCTTCATGAAATCCAGCTCGGGACTTTTTGCGCACACCGATTGAACCATCCGACAGTGGGGCCTGTCCATCGACAAAGAAAAAAGCTTTGAAGGGCCGTTGACCGGACCCTCGGCCTGTGCCATCCTTGTATGGGAAGCAAGAAGGGAATCCTGCCGGAGGAAAATAAATCATGCGGCTCATTCAGGCGCCCCGCCAGGAAGAACTTGGACCCTGCCCCTATTTGACGGGCCGGGAGAGGAAATACGAATCTTTCTTCGCCGGTCAGGTCAGCGCAGATGAGCTGGCTTTTTTCCTGAATGCCGGATGGCGAAAATTCGGCCATTATTATTTTCGACCAGTCTGTCCCGCCTGTGAACGGTGTATCCCGCTTCGGGTGCCGACCACCGACTTCGTCCCCTCCCGCAGTCAGCGGCGGGTGCTGAGAGCCAACCGGGATCTCCGGACGGTTTTCGGCCCTTTGAAGTTTTCCGATAAAATTTTTTCCATCTATCGAAGTCATTCTAGGGAGAGATTTTCCGACGATCCTCTGCTGGAAGACTTTCTCTTCAACTTCTATATGCCATCCTGTCCGGTGCTGCAGTCGGAATTCTATCTGGGCGAGGAGTTGGTCGGGGTGGGTTTCCTTGATCGAGGGAGCGATTCACTGAGCAGCGTTTACTTCTGCTTTGATCCCCGCTTTTCCGCCCGGAACCTGGGCACATTCAGCATTCTTCAGGAAATTTTCCGCGCCCGGGATCTGGGTTTGAAATATTACTACCTTGGTTATTACGTCCTCGGTTGTTCCCGCGTGGCTTACAAAGACCACTTTCGCCCTCGGGAATGGTACCAATGGCAGGAAAACAGGTGGGGGACAAAGACCGGCCCTCCAGGTTCCGGATCCCCCTGAGAAAGCGCCTTCCCTCAAGCGTTGCTGCCCTCCACAAGTTCAATAAACTGAAGAATCAATCGGTAGGTGAGGCCCCATAGTACAATTTCCCCGGGTCCGAGAACGTCGATAGCTGGACGAACCAGCTTGCGGCCGCCGAAATGCACGATCGCTTCCATCCTCCGGTTGGGATTGGAAATGTCTTTGAGAGGAATCCAGTAGGTGGAACGCACTTCATGGTTCGGCCGAAGGCGAGGGGAATCGTTTAAAAGGTAAACAAAACAGGAAACCTGCACGGGAATCGAGGCGGTGGCGATATCGTCCATTCTTCCCAGGTGCAGGGCGGTCCTCAGATCCAGTCCGATCTCCTCCATTGTCTCCCGGATCGCCGCTTCTCTGGGGCCCGCGTCAAAGCTTTCCAGCCGACCTCCGGGGAAGCCCAAATTTCCGGACCAGGGATCCCCATCGTGGTGAGCACGTTCTATGAACAGGACCTCGAGACCTGATGTCCCGAACCGAAGGATCAAGGCAACGGCAGCTTTTGCCGGGTTTTCACTCTGCAGAAGGGATGGTTGCCGGATGGAAAGGATTCGTTGGATTTGGGCAGGGGTAATCATCGGGAGAAGTTCTCGGCTCTGTCGGTTCGGTGGCTCGGATTGTCATCCTGCAGGGGAGGAAGAATCGCTTCTCCGGAAAAGACGGCCTGCGAAGGAAAAAAGATGCCGGATTCCTGAAATGACCCTGGGCAAGAGCCAGGCGGCCATCAGCAAAAAAACAAAAAGAAGGAATAGAAAGACCCACGGATGATAAAGCGCAAGCAAAAGTCCCCCTATCACAGCTGCATCCTCGGTGAGAGAGGCAAACCAGTTGCTGAAGGGTTCCGGAGACGCATTGATCAGAACGCGAGTTCCCGCCTTGGTGACATGGGAGACGGCGGTCAGACTGCCTCCGATGATGGCGGCAGCAAGAGAAAAAGCGGGGTCAACCTCCCCGACCGCAGTCGCAGCGAGAACCGCTCCAGCGGGAATCCGGATAAATGAATGCAATGCATCCCACCCCGTATCCACCCCGGGTGTTTTGTCGGCGATAAATTCTACAATGAACATAAATCCCGACGCGGAAAGGACGAGTGGCGAAGTCAGCAACTGAAGCCCTGGAGGCAAAACCATGTTGCCGGAAGCCCCAAGAACACCAAGAACAAGAAGAGCGGCGTACAGGTTGATCCCGCTGGCCCAGGCCACGCCCATGGTGAGGGCGATAATCTGTACGATACTGTTCAGTTCTTCCATCGGGCGTCCTCCTTACTCGTCAATGTACCACAGGAGGCAAAGAGACGAAAAGGATCTTTTGAATACATTTTCGAGCCGTACGAAGCGGTTATCGAGATCGATAAAAACCTTTAAGAACGGTAGCTTGGAGCCTTGGAGGCAAAATTGACATTTTACTGCACATGAGGTAATATAATTTCAGAATTTACCTTAATTTACCCTAGAATTTCCTGGAAACCCGGACGCGGGTTTCCAATTTTGCCCCGAAAGGCTTCCCTCCTGCTTTCGGGGCTTTTTTTGTTTTCAGGAGCCAGAAGATGCCATGCAGATCCATGTCCCCGACAGCTTTCCATTGAGAAAATAGTATCAAAATTCCAGGAGTCGGGGGAAGGGCGGAGAGGATTGAAGGGGAGTCAGATTCTTTTAGCCGTGAGGCCAAGGAGAGTCCGGGGCTTCTAGGCATCGAATTCGTCGGGACAATATCGTGAATCTGCTGTATGAAGCCGTCATCGAGGCTACGGAAGAGGCCGTCCTGAATGCCATGTTTTATTCAGAAGGAATGAACGGGAGGAACGGACGGTATGCGCCACCCATTCCAGGGGATGTCATACGGGGGATTCTGTAATGCTGGCCATCGAAGGGAGTGACAAATTTTCGATTTGAAAAATGATGCCTTCGCAAAAACTCAGAGGATGGCTAAGCAAAAATTTCGTCCTACAAGGCCTGATGGTTTTTCAGGGGCGAAGGCATACATCAGGTATGTCGAGGTCCTGAAAAAACGCCGTAACGCCGTAGGGCGGACTTTTTGCGACGCCATCAAAAATTACCGGTGAAATACTGCCAGCCAGACGGTCGGTCTATCGGAAGAGGTTTCTTTGACACGATGCCGGAGTCGGGCTGGAATATGCAACCAGTCTCCTTCTCCCAACTCGGTCAAGGATCCATCCTCGTATTCGATAACTCCGCGCCCCCTCAATACCACAATCCATTCATTCTCCTTTTGCTCATACCAGAATCCCTCGGCCGATGCCTGGCCCGTTGAAACAATGCGCTCGATCCGCAGATTCCTGGTCGAAAGAATGGAGAGGGTTTCTTCCTCGGCAGGGCTGAATGGAATGTCCCGAAAAATATTACCTTCGGCCCTCATGAACGGACTCCCTTTTCCGCGGTCGGAGCAATCAACCTCCCGGCAAAGACGGCAAGTTCTTTCTTGGTTCGGTTTTTCATCAGACTGCCAGGGAGGCGGACAACGTTCATGGCAAAAACCAAAAAGAGTTGATGATGAAAAATATAAAGGAGATGCCTTTGGAGTTCAAGCGCGTAAAAAGAAGGGTCCGCCCCATCAGAGGAAAGGGCCCGAAAGCTTCTTTTTCGGCACAGGTGATGCGGTCGTGGGTCAATCCGGCTTGACAGGGGTCAGGGATGTGTTTTCGGCCTTCTCGGAAGAAGATTCCAAATCTGTTTTCTTGTCGTTTTCCGGCAGACCGTGCTGCCATCGTCCCAGAAGGGCCGATTCGAGAGCGGCGATCACCCCGAAGGAAAAGACGCTGAATACGAGCGGCAATCCGCTGGTGCCGAAAAGATCGTACAGAAGAACCTTTATCCCTCCGATCACGGTCACCAGCACGGCGACATTCCGAATCTCGCGATTGTGACGGATGTAAGCGAATAACATCAGGCCAGCCGCTGATGCGTTGATCATGATAGATTGAGCGCAGCGGTAGGTGTCGTTGATATCTCCGGGCAACGGGACGAAAATATGGTAAAGGGCGGCTCTGAGGAGAAAAAAGCCACCGGTCAGCGCCGTCAGGAGGATGATGACCGGAATGCGGTCTTTCGTGTCGAAGCGGTTGAAAATAATTGAATCCATGGAAGGCGGGTGCAGACGGCACCAGCGGTAATTGAGGAGGGCGATCAAGGCGACCGCTCCCGCCGAGGCAGCGCTGAAAAGAGAGGAGGTCTCCGGTCCGTTGCCCCGAAGCAGCACAAAAAGGGACATGCCGACAAACGCCTGAAGGGCATACGCTAGAACCCGTATTCTTGGGCTTTCCCATTGATGGGAGAGAAAAGCCAGCGCGAGGGCCAGAACGGAAAGGACCGGGAGGGAGGGCAGGAGGCCTTTGAAAGCGGCTGGCAGGGCGAAAATCAGAAGCAGGATCGATGACAGTGTAAACGCTGCCCTTGCGAGTTTCTTTTCAGGCTCACGGCGAGCAAGCCAGGAGGCGATGCCCAGGTGAACCAGCGCCACCAGAATGCCTGCCGTTCCCAGAAGTTCAGATCCGCTCTCTCGAATCGCCAGGAGATACCGGGCGGAATAAAAAAGGCAGATAGCGCTGACGGCAGGAAGGGCAAGATCGAATTTCGATAATTTCTCGTTGCGTACCATTCCGACAAGTGCCATTCCCGAGAAGGCGACGGTCAGGAAAATGCCGGCGGGAAAGAAAAGGCTCGCGGAAAGACGCCACCCCGGGTCCACGGAAGTCCGATGGGAAAAGCCCAGTTTTATGGCCCAGACCTGGTACATAGCTATAATGATGAGCAGAAGAATCCAGCGAAGCCATGAACAGCGCCTCAGCTTTGTGGCGGAATAGCCGAGGACGTTGGCCGTCAGAAGAATGAACATCAGATAAGAGAATATAGGATTGGGAAAACCAATGGATATGGCAGTAACAGACATTCCCAGAGTTCCGACCATGATCGGTAGAGCGACATCCCGATGCCGGCTGGCTGCCGCAAGTGCAATGCCGGTAAGCAACAGAAGGACATAGGCAGGGATGGCTGGAAGGGATTCGAAATGGGCGTGGGTTTCTCCCACCACGGCAAACATGAGAAGCGCGCCGCAAACGGTGAAGACAGAAGCAAGAGGGCTGGAGAGGCCGTATTTGTGCCAGCCGATAACCATGAGGAGTGAAGCGTACCCCATCCCGATGAAGGTTCCCAGGCTGTAATCGAGGGCTTCACTGTCGGTGGCGGTACGGAGGGCCAATGCCAGGACCAGGAGAAAACAGAGGGTCGCCAGACGCTGCAGCAGGGAGGATTTTCCCACCCAGGACAGAAGTTCCTCCGTGGCTTCGAGATTTTTTTTCTCCCCCTGTGTTCCGGGTGAGATGGCGTAAAGCGGCCCCGCTCGTTCACGGTGGGTGGTCAGTTCATCCACCCTGCGGCTGAGGATTTCTACTTGTTGAGCAAGCTGATCGACCCTTTTTTCAAGAGAGTGCTTCTGTTCCGGCATAACGCCCCTCCGTTTTATTCGGCTGGCCGGGAACCCGTCTCAGGATCAGTACGGCCGGGTTGCTGAAAATTCTGGAGCCGATTTTCCATTTACCCCTTCAAACTCTTCAACACTTTCATCATCTTTGAGGAATGCCGGGAATATTTTATTCAGGAAATAGAAGATAACGAAGGGAGTGATCATTACCGTCAGTGCTCCGAAAAATCCTTCTTTGAATGTTTCCCAATTGTGGGGAATGATCGGCATGTGATAGTGCATGAACCCGGCGAAGCTGAGCGAGAATGCCTGACCGCCGATGACCACGTTCCATCGCATCATGAAAACCCCGAAAAGAATGAGAACCGAGGCTGCGGTAACCCGGCGAACCGAGCGGTTCGGCCAGATCATCATAAGAAAAGGCAAGGCATTGCCGATGGTGTATTGAAGGATAAAGATTTTGAAGAAATCTCTTTCCATGATCACTTCGCGAAGAATATCCCATGACTTGACCTGGGTGTAGCCGCGGAAAATCAGGTCGAGGATTTCGAGGGTGATTGCAGCAATCATGAAATAGAGCAGGTAATTGGACACCGTCCTGACTTCCTGCTCTTCGGCTCCCCGTAATTCTTCGAAACTTGGTGCGCCGGTATCTTTGGCCCACCGGGCTATACGCCGTCGCGCCATGAATTTGCGGATTTCCTGTGTAAGGACATAAGTCAGTATGCACAGAGCGATACCGGAGACCACGGCGGAGCAGATAAAGATGACGGGCATCAGTGGAGTCATCCAGAGAGCGTTCGCCTTGACGGAGCCGAAAATAAAACCGGCATAGCCATGGAGAAAGCAAGCGATCGGAATTCCGATGGATGCAAGGACCTTGACGGCTTTGTGGTCCTTTTCCTGCGCTTCTTCGCTGATGTCAAAGGCGCCGAGGGTAAGCGTCTTGAAAAACAGGCGCCTGAGATTATCAAAAAAACCGAGATCAAGGCGGACTTCCAGTCTGCTGTAGGTCAGGACGAAATGCTTGCGGTATTCGAACCAGAGTTCGCTGGCGACGATGAAGGAGTAGGTCAGAAAGACAATGCCGAAAGCGGAAATGGCCGATGTGAAGTGCGGCGTCATAAGGACGTTTATCCCCCGTAAGGGTTGCTGAAGATGCAGCAGCAACGGCATCATGGCCACCGGAAGGAGGGCGAAAGAGAACACGAGAGAAAATCTTGCGATTTCCTTGAGCTTCTTCACTCCAAAAACATGATAGAGCGACGAGAGTACAAAGGCCCCGGCCACAAGTCCCGTCATGAAAGGATACATGACGATCTGGATCGACCAATAAATATATTCATTGGGGAGAACGAAAAGCTCCTTAACCGTCCAGGCTTCGCCATGAACCTGCATTGCGTGCTGGGCAACTTGTTCAATCATGATCAACGTACCTCCTGGGCAAGACCGATGTAGAAAGCCTGGGGCTTGGTGCCGAATTCGTCTTTGAGGACCCCCACCCGCTGATTCATGATGATCTTGGTGATCGGATCATCAATGTCCCTGATGTTGCACATTTTTCGCGCGCCAAAAGGGCAGGCGTTGACGCAGGCCGTGTCCATCCCTTTGGTAATCCTGTGGTAGCAGAAAGTGCATTTGTCGGCCACATGCAGAGTCGGATGAAAGAAGCGGGCGCCGTAGGGGCACGCCATGATGCAGTAGCCGCAGCCGATGCACCAGGAGCGGTCGACCAGAACGACTCCATTGTCCGCTTTATATGTGGCCCCGACCGGGCAGACCTGGGTGCAGGGCGGGGTTATGCAGTGATTACAGAGTTTGGGAACGAAAAATGCTTTTCCGACATTGTCCGGGTCGATCTCCTTGTATTCCCCCATTCCCATATCGATGCGCGGATCGGTATAACCGTAGAGGGCGCCCTTCGGGCTGTCGATATACCGGCGGTCATCTTTGGTATAGACGTATCGTTCCACCCAGGTCCGGGTGACGTTTGCCTCAAAAGGAATGTTATTTTCCGTCTTGCAGGCCTTAACGCAGAAACCGCAGCCAACGCATTTGAAAGTATCGATAAGGAACGCCCAATGGATATCTAAGTTCTCCGCCAGCACCTTTTTCGGGTCGACCATCTGGAGAGCCGACAGGGGGACCGAGGCGCCGGCAATGACAAGAATGGACTTTTTCAGAAAATCTCGCCTCTTCATTACATGTCCTCCAGTCTCGGATTGTGCGGGTTGTGGCATTCGACGCATTCATATTCCGTCATATGCTCCTTTGGGTCAATGCCGGGAATCCGTTTTCGTTCGCTGGTGGTATAGGTGAGAAGAGTATGACATCGGAGACAGACTTCGCGGCTGCGATCTATTTCCAACTTTTCCGGATGTATCGGATGGTCGAGGGCAGGTCCATGGCAGTTTTCACAGGCAATGACGCCATGCAGATCCTCCGTCCGGATTTCGACTTCGTGGCTATGGCACTCGATGCAGAATTCATGCATGTGCTGCTTTCCGGTGTCCAGGTATTTGATAGGCTGGTTTTCCCACTCCAACTCGTTGGACTGGCGATAATAACTGTACATGAAGCCTCTTTCCCCTGATTCGAAATCGTTCGGGACGTAAAAGAGTCGGAAAACAAGAATAGCGAGAACAATTCCTATGACCACGATGAGGGGTCTCCAAACGTGATTCTTCACTGCTTTTTTCCCCTTTGTAAAATGATGAGACAGATGAGGTCCTGACAAAAAAAGGCGCCGCAAAAATCTCGGCGGTCAGGTGTGATATGGGATTTTAAAATAGGAGTTTATTCCTTATTTGTCAATAAGTATCATGGATTTGAGGGGATAAAAATTTTAAATTCAAGTGTTTTTATAAAGAAATAAATAAAACATCGTCAATTCCATCCGACGGGTGAAATATTGAGTTCAGCTTTACCTGTAAATGGATTGAGGCAGGTTTTTGGGCTCTTCGGAGATTTCCTTATGAACGCTTCAACCCTCGGCTTTTCGCGTGCGGTTTGCGAACGGCTATATTGCGCATGTCGTCAGCCTCACTGTCTTTAAGAAATTGCTCCGCCAAAAGATCTTTTGGCGGAGCGGAGGGAGAATGCTCCTTTTCTTTTTCAGTTGTTCACTTCGGGAGCAGCCGAGTCCCTGGCAGTACCCAGTCTTCCCTGTCCCTGTGCTCCCCTTTTCCGACTCGGTATGAAAAAAAGTTGGTCTCCGATATAGTATCCAACCCCATCATCTGACACGTGGAAATCTCCGTTGAGAATTGGAATGGCTACCCGCAGGAGCATGGTGAAAACGAAAAACCCGGTCGCCCATATCCCAGCGGTCACAAGGAGTTCGATTCCCGTGGGGGAATATTCATAAATTTCATGCAGCACGTCCGGTACGAAACCGGGAATGATCAGTCCCATTCCTTTTTCAATATAGACGCCGATGAAAATCAGAATGCAGCCGAGCACAAGAGTAACGTGGTTTTTGCGGGTCTCGGGCACAAGGAAGATAAGAAAGGCCGAGATATTGAACAGCAGGGCCGTCCAGATCCAGGGAACAAGGGCCGAATGGCCGTGAAGGCCCTGGAACAGGTATTTCATCGGCGCGAGGTGGAGAGTGTCGGTGTAATATTCTTTGAAAATTTCAGCGCCAAGGAGGAAAAGGTTTATGAACATTGCGTAAGCGATCAGTTCGGCAATCTTGTGGATGGCTTCGTCTTTTATGTTGAAGCGGGTATATCGACGAATCAGAAGGAAAACCAGAATCATGAACGCAGGGCCTGAACAGAAGGCCGAAGCAAGAAAGCGTGGCGCCAGAATCGAAGCATTCCAGAAAGGGCGGGCGCCCAGTCCATTGTAGAGAAAAGCAGTGACCGTGTGGATAGAGATTGCCGCGGGAATGGAGAGCAGGAGAAGAGGAGTGGTGAAACTCTTGTTGGGTTCGCGGCGGTAGTACATGTTATAGAGGATATATACGGCGATCACCAGATTGAGAATGAGATAACCATTCAGAACGATAACATCCCACGCCAGAAGCGAACTGGGGAAATTCAGAATTCCAATGCCGGGAATAAGGTGCCAGAAGCGATCGGGTCGGCCGATATCGACTGTTACGAAAAGAAGGCACATGACAATGGCGGAGATGGCTAGCAGCTCGCCGAGAACGGCGATTTCCTTGATCGGCTTCCAGTGATAAACGTATGCGGGAATGACCAACAGGACCGCCGCGGCGGCAACTCCGACCAGAAAAGTGAAATTGGAGATATAGAACCCCCAGGAGACCTGATCGGTCATGGCTGTGAGGGCGAGGCCCTGGTTCAGTTGCTGTACATACGCGGCCGCGCCGATTGCCATCAGCACCAGAAGAGCCCCCACCCAGATGTAATAAGCTTTGCTCCCCTTGCCGACCAGGACGAACGTCCCTTTGTAAAAATGCCAGATTTCCTTCATGATTTCGCTCCGCCGGTTAGATCCCGTAACCGATTAGGACCCGTAGAAATAGAAGAACTTGGGCTGAGTGTTCAGGTCTTCTTTGAGAAGGAAAACACGTTTATTTTCGATCAGGTATCGAATTTCGCTCTCGGGGTCGAGAAGATTGCCGAACTTGCGGGCTCCGACAGGACAGATTTCTTCGCAGGCCGGATATCGCCCCGGCATCTCCCGGGTTTTTTGAATGCAGAAGGTGCATTTCTCGACGACTCCTACCGGGCGGGGCCGGTTGCCGAGATAGTGGGTATCCGGATTCAACTCATCGGTTGGAATCCGGCTTTTTCGCCAGTTGAAATGGCGCGCGCCGTAGGGACATGCGGCCATGCAGTATCGGCATCCGATGCACCAGTTGTAGTCGACAACGATGATGCCGTCGTTTTCCCGCCATGTGGCCTGAACCGGGCAGACCTTTGTGCAGGGAGCGTTCTCGCACTGCTGACACTGGACGGGCAGGTAAAAGTGCCCTTTTTCCGGGACTTCCCTGGGATTGTAATAATGCTCGGCTTCACTGAGGTCGATCCCCTTTTCCTTGTTCAGCCGAACAACGCGAATCCAATGTATCTGGGGCTCGCGAGACTGATTGTTTTCCGAGACGCAGGCATATACGCAACGGCGGCAGCCGACGCAGCGAGAAAGATCAAGGCCATAGCCGAATTTGACCCCTTCGATATGAGGAGTCGCCTTTACTGTCACCGGCCTGCCATATTCCCGGCTGTATTGCTCTTCCATTCGCGCAAGCACCTTCGGCAGGTCTTCTTTGCTGAGCTCTTTGAAATGTTTCTGGAAAAAAGATTCCCAGACCGACGCTGAAGCTTTTGGAGAGGGGATGGCCAGGACGCCGACTCCGGCCGCTAGCCCCTTCAGGGCTTTGCGGCGGGACAGTTGAAAAACTCGGGGGTCGCACTTTTTCTTTTCCGACATCTGTCGATCTCCCACAGCAGATGGTTGACGGTATTTAATGCGGTCCTCTCGCCGGGCGTTCTGGCGGCGGCATGGGGTGAATCGGTTTGAATCGCGGGTCATGCGGATTGTGGCAGTGAGCGCACAGAAGATATTCCTTGTCCCCGTTCCAGAACCCCGTACGCTTTCCATGTATTCCTTTGCGCCAGTCCCGGTATTTATCGCCATGACACTGGCCGCACAGGCGGTAGGATTCGGAAAAAGGAATCACTTCGCCGGAAACCAGACGGAGTGTGTCCCTGTCTTCGGGATTGTGGCAATCCAGGCACCAGCGCTGTCCCTCGGCATGATTCAGCAGGATATCGGTGTGCATGTCTTCCAGTGTTCTGCGCTGCAGATTCGGCTCCATGCCTTCGTGGCAGTCCGAGCAGGGGAAGATTCCTTCCGTAAAGGGGGGAGGGGGGACGGGAAAGGACTTTTCCGGGGGTCGATTCTTGGTGTCGTAGGTACGTAGGAGGTCGGCTGCAGGTTTATCAATGACGATGAGCCTGCCCGAACGATCAAAGTACTTTTCCCGGGCGGCTTCCGACGATACGGTCAATAACCCCAGTAACCCGGCCGATACGATTCCCAAAACACTCAGTTTCAGCAGAATGATTATTCTTTTCATCACATCCTCGAAGTGTTGGAATGGGGATTCGGGTTCCGACAGCCGAATGGATATGGGAATCAAGCGGTCGGTGTTGTGTCCCGTGTCTTGCCGGAGTCAGCCACCCCAGAGACGAATCGCAGGAACGGGTGGCAATCTTCCAGCGGGGAAAATGAAAATCCCCGGATCAATAAAAAATCGTTTCCCGAAATGGGGGTTGCATTAATGCCGAGGGGAAATATGTGCATAAAGAATTCGAGCCTGAAAATGGTTTGGTGTTCAATATCGAGAGAGTTCGAAAAAAATCAAAACCAACAGACTTAACAAACAATGTTTTATACCTTACCATTTGCCATAAGAAAATACAACGACGAAATTCCCGCCGGAAAAATCAGGATCTCAGAAACAGGAATCGGCGCCATCGCTGGAGAAGTTGATCATTTCGCAGGTGTGGATTTTTAAAGCGGGAAGGGGTTGACAAAAGAAGACTGGGAAGGTTATAGTTAAGTCAACACTAGCAAGGAAGCTAGCTTCCTCTTTAGCCCTGAAAGTTTTTTCCCTCCTGCTTTCGGGGCTTTTTTTGTTCGCATCACATCATCTACTTCATTTTAATCCCGACCTCGGGTTTCCGGGCTCTGAACAAGGCACTTTCCGTCATCTGAGAAGAGACGAAACCGCTGGTCCCCCTGTATTCAACCTCACCGAAGCCAACTTTTTTAAGCATTTTTATCACATCCCCGACCGGGACGGCACCTCCGATTCATTGGTCCCAGTCGCGCCTTTCACCATCAACTGGAGGCGCATCCTCCCTGCGGACCATATCGGCACATAAAAAATAACCGCCGGGAGCGAGAACACGATAAATTTCTGATACAGCACGCTCCTTATCGGGAATCAGATTAAGGGTTCCGTTTGAGATGACCGTATCGAATTTTCCTTCTTCGAAGGGCAGGTTTTCGGCATCTGCGACTTTCACCTCGGCATTTTGCCGCCCCGTTTTCGCCAATCCCCTTTCGGCCTTTGCCACCATGGCCGGAGATAAGTCTATTCCAAAGACTTTTCCCAGAGGGCCAACGGCATGGCTGGCACAGAAAAGGTCGAAGCCCGAACCGCACCCCACATCCAGAAGGTCGGTGTCGGGAATCACATTTCTCAGGGTGAAGGGATTGCCCACTCCGCAGTAACTCTTCATCATATCTTCGGGAGCTGCCTTGATCATGTAAGGATTGTAGCCCAGAGCTCTTGTTCCGCCCGTCCCCGTCGGAAAATTGAATAGTTCTTCCGCGGTTCTGCCGCTTTCTGGTACTTCTGAAGGACTAAAGATTTAAGTTCATCATTATCTCGCATTTCCAGATCCTCCGGCTGTGAATTTCGTCAGGTTTGTAGATTTCATCTTTCACCCACCTCCTGTCGCCTGTTCAAGTCCCTGCTCTGCGGCGGATTCCTCCAGTTCCCGAATCAATGCGGAGAAGACCGCCCCAGAGAGACCTTCGGGCGTGATGCCTTCTTCCCCGCCGATGTCTGTCAGGACCATGCGAGGCCGTTCGGCTTCAATCCGTTTCCCTCCCACGGCGGTAAAATCGAAAATTGTCTTTCCCTGTTCAATAATCAGGCTCTCGATCCGAAGATTCAGCGCCGATTTTTCACTCGGGTCCTGTTCCTCTTTCCGTTGGGTGAATTGCCGCAGATTCTCCCGGAGCGCATCCAGATTGATTTCTCCGCTTTCATTGACTTCATAAAGGAATGTCGGAGTCTGGACATGGATCTCCTTGATGATCGACCCTTCGGAGGTGAGGGGTCCGGGAACCATGGCCAGTCGGATCTTCTCAAGGCTGAAAATTGGATCGTTTGAGAATCCATTGGGATTGGAAACGAATATACGATCGATTGCGCCCTCGCCATCCCGAAGTTGGAGATCCAGATTTTTCACTTTCACCGGGACTCCTGCTGCATCAGAACTGTAGGCTTCGATGGCCGCGGCAACAAAGGAGTCCAGATTGCGGGAAACGAAAAAAAATGCCAGCAGAACAATCCCGAAAGCAAGGACGAGAAGTGGAAGAAATATGCGGGATCTTTTCTTCATTCATGCACCCGAAACTGGTTGATTTCATGTTAATGATAACAGGGAAGGTGACATTTCGCCACTTCGAGATGGAGGGAGGTGGAGTCAGGTCTTGAGGTCATCGGGAGGGATTTCCGGATCCGGCGGGCCTCGAAAGGTCCAGTACAGGAAAAACAGAGATGGCGCCAAAACGGCTATGCCGAAAGGAAGGACTGTGAAAAAGGCAAGGATGGTTTCCCGGGGAGCTGCAGCCTCTGCAATTGTGAGTTGATCCAGGATGAGGTCCGGATAGAGGGCGGCTCCGAATCCGGCAAAGGTCAAGGCGATTGTCCCGCCGGCGGCAATCTGCGCCCCCATGTACCGTTTTCTCCAGAGAAGGACTTCCGTCAGAACCCCGAACCCGATCGCCAGGGCAATGCAGATCAATGTTCGCGGCAGAAGGAATCGATCGGCGAAAACGGGTGCATCGAAAAAGGCGATCGGGACCTCGAGGGCCGTCAGAATTCCAAGCGCCCATCCGGCGGTCATTCCCCGTTTCCGGAAATCTTCCTGAAGTTCCCCTTTCGTGCGTACTGTCATGTAAATGGGCGCCAGATACGCACAGATCGCCAGTCCTATGAGGCCGCCCATCAGTGTGAAAGGGGTGATCCAGCTCCATAGGCCGAAAAGGACCTTGCCATCCACGATCTGAATTTTTCCCTGAGCAACAGCAGTTACCGCCATTCCCATGGCAAATGGGGTCAAGATACTGGAAATTTCAAAAGTACGTGCGATCAGGGGAACGCCCCCGCCATCTTCCTCTCCAAAATGACGGAAGGCGAAGGCTGCACCCCGAAAATTGATGCCGATCAGCGCAATGACCAAAGGGACCAACAGGGCTATAAAAAGAGTCGAGAAAGCTCGGGGAAAGACCATGAAAAGAACGACCACTACAAAAATCAGCCAGACATGATTGGTTTCCCAGACCGGACCGATTGCCTGAAAAAGACTTTCCCTTTGTTCCCGTTTTCGGGGACCGGAAGCCAGGGCGGTCCAGATGCCTCCGCCAAAATCCGCCCCTCCGAAAGCTGCGTACATGATGAGGCCCAGGAGTAGAATGGATGCGGCAATATGGCTAATCGTCCACACGGCGTCCCTCCTGCGTTGCCTCGATTCTTTCCGGTCCGCGGCGCATCAACGTTTTAAAAAGACCAGCTGTGAGCGCCGCGTAAACTGCCATGAAAATAAAGAAAACGATTCCTATGCCTTCATTGGGCGTTGCGCCCTCGGAGACCTTCATAATATCCATAACAACCCAGGGCTGCCGTCCGAATTCGGTGACCAGCCACCCGCTCTCCAGGGCGATAAGCCCGAAGGGAGAAGCGATCAGAATCAAGCGCATGAGATTTTTAGTCTCCGGGATACCCTTTCCACGCCAAAGTCGCCACCAAAAGGCGACTGCGGCGGCAGCCATAATGAAAAAGCCCCCCACCATCAGGGTAAAAAATGGATGAACGAGACGGGGGTCGGGCCTCTGGTCGGGAGGGAAGGCATCGAGCCCCGTCACTTCGGCAAACGGATCTCGATGAGCGAGAAGACTCAAGGCATAAGGGATCTCGATTCCGAACCGGACCCGCTCCGCTTCCAGATCAGGCCATCCGCCAATTGTGAGCGGTGCGCCCGACATGGTTTTGAAGTGTGATTCGGCCGCCGCAAGCTTGGCTTTTTCATGTTTGGCCAGAAAGGCGGAAGCCCAGTCTCCGGATATCAGCATGAATGGGAGGAAAATGGTCCCCACTGCCAGGGAGAGTGTCAGGGCTTTTCGATTATATTCCGAGGCCTTTCCACGGAGCAGAGCAAGGGCGTATACTCCCGCCATGGCAAAACAGGTCGCCACGTAGGCGGCAACCGTTCCATGGACCGCCTGGTGCGCCCAGGCGGGATTGGCCATGGCTTTCAGGGGGCTGACGTTTGCAAGAGATCCCGCTTCCAGGGTGAACCCGGAGGGGGTGTTCATCCATGAATTCGCGCTGATGACGAAAACAGCCGAAGCCGCGGCAGCGACAGCCATGGGAATCGTGCAGAGAAAAAGGGCTTTCCGGGAGAGACGTGCGGCCCCATAAAGATAGAGGGCGAGGAATATCGCTTCCGTAAAGAATGCGTATCCCTCCATCCAGAAGGGAAGTCCGATCATGGGGCCGCTGAATTCCATGAACCGGGGCCACAGAAAGCCAAGCTCGAAAGAAAGAATGGTGCCCGAGACGGCGCCGATAGCAAAAAGAACCGCTGCGGGCCGGATCCATCTGCGCGCCATCTGGTGATACAGTTCCTGGCCGGTGCGAAGAGCGATCCCCTCCGCAATCATGAGCATCAGAGGAAGACCGACCCCGATGGTGGCGTAGATGATATGGAAGCCAAGCGAAACGCCCATCAGGGCGCGTGCGGCGAGAACGTTATCCATTTGTCTCCCGTTCAAAGGTATGCCGGATAAAGTCTACCATCCTGGATGAGGATCTCCACCTAATAGATCGCCGAAGATGGCCCCACTGCAGGAAAGAGAGCCAGGTTGAGCGCTCTTCCACACCTTCCATGGTGCGCCGGTATCGCCAGTGCCTGTTTCTTCTCGCGAAAAAACTCTCACATGAAGAGGAAAAGAATTTTTTTGGTTCAACGGACAGAGAAAGGGAGTGCGCAAGCTGGTTTGTGCGGATTCTACTCTTCCTCCGTGGGGAGGTTGAGAGAGAGGAGGAGCAATTCCCCGGTTCCCACATTCTCATAACCGTGAATTTCTCCGGCATCGATCCGCACCACCGAACCCGGGCCGAGAATGGAGGTTTGACTTCCGGCCGTTACGCGTGCCTGCCCCACAAGAATATGAAAAAGGTGAGCATAGGGGTCCCCATGGGGCCGGAAGCAACCCCCCGGCGCCACCCGGGTCAATACCGCCTTCGTTGGACCTTCCAGCAAAGTTTTTCCTGTGACGCCGGTCGTCAGACCGGAACGGACCGGTTTCCAGTCCATCTGGTCGATGTGAAGAAAATCCGCCATAGTGATCCTCGCAAGACAGGAAAGAGGAAGTGGGAAAGAGCTCGGGCGGTACTCGTCATGCCTCTTCCAGGGGAGCGCAGTCGCTCGGATCTCCCTGGATTTTGGCTACAGCGTGTGGAATCGCGGGCCAGGCCGCTTCGAGATTTTCCACCGCCCCCTGCGGGCTTCCAGGAAGGTTGATGATCAGGGTTCGGCCCCGGCTGCCGGCGATGGCCCGGGAGAGGACAGCCATGGGGGTTTTCTCAAGGCTCTTCAGGCGCATGATCTCGCTCAGGCCGGGAATTTCCCTGTGGAGGATCTTCCGTGTCGCTTCAGGAGTCACGTCTCTTGGTGCAACCCCGGTCCCGCCGTTGGTGATAATGAGATCAAACGCCCTGTCGTCGGCCCATTCCTGGAGTGTGTGCGAAATGGCATCTTCCTCATCGGGAACGACCATCATGGCAAGCACCGCTACCCCTCGGGCTTCCAGCCAGGATTTCAGGGCCGGCCCTGTCATGTCATCTCTTTCCCCGCGAAAGCTTCTGTCGCTGATGGTCAGAATGGCGACATTCATTCCTGTTCATCCCTTCGAAAGATGCCGCTTTTGCCCCCTTCTTTGTACAAAAGAACGATTTCCCCGATCGAAATGCTCTTGTCCGCTCCTTTGCACATGTCATAGATGGTCAGGGCGGTCACCGTTGCGGAAACCATCGCCTCCATTTCCACACCAGTTCTTTCTGCCGCCTTGATAGTGGCGGTGATATCGAGGTGGCCCTGGTCCAGGAACTCAGAGAAGTCAACCGATACGTGATGGATGGCCAGTGGGTGCGCGAGAGGGATGAGATCAGGCGTTTTCTTGGCGGCGGAAATCCCCGCCAGCCGGGCGACCGCAAGAACATCTCCCTTGGCCAATTTGCCTTCCCGGATTTCACGCAGAGTTTCAGGTTTGAGGTGAACCCGCGCACGGGCCACAGCAGTGCGCAGAGTTATTTCCTTTCCGCTGACGTCGACCATCACCGCCTTTCCCGAGGCATCGAAGTGATTGAAGGACATTTTTTTACTCCCCCACATTCCTGTTTCGGCCGCCGGCAATCCCCCTTTTGCTGGAGCGGATGAAATCGAGCAGGACCCGGACACCTTCGGTGGGTTCCACCTGCTCCTCAATTTTCAGAAGAGCATCGCTGAGTTTGAGATTGCTGCGGAACAGGATCTGGAATGCCTTCTTAAGCGCCCCGATTTGTCCCTGGTCAAATCCGTTTCGGCGCAGTCCAACAAGATTGAGAGCCCGGATCCAGTTCAGCTGATCGTTGATGCAGAAGGGAGGGATATCCTTTCCGGCTCCCGATCCGCCGCGCATCAATGCGAGGCGTCCGATCCGGACGAACTGATGCACGAGGCAATTGCCGGAAATGATGGCTCGATCATCCACCTGTACATGGCCGGCGAGAAGGGAACCGTTGACAAGTATCACATGATTTCCGATGAGGCAGTTATGCGCCACATGGCTGTTGACCATAAAAAAATTGCCGTCGCCGATCTGCGTAGAAGTCCCCCCCCGATTGCCCCGGTGGACAGTGGTTCCTTCGCGAAAAATATTTCCATTTCCGATCACCGTGTAGGCTTCTTCCCCACGATAACCGATATCCTGGGGATCATGTCCGATGACCGCGCCCGGATAAACGATATTGTCCTCTCCCATTGTAGTCCAGCGTCCAATGTGGGCGCCATGGCCGATCCGCGTATTTCTCCCGATGGCGACATCGGCATCGATATAGGCCTGAGGACCTATCTTGACTCCTTCGGAGAGTCGGGCCGTAGAATCTACAAAAGCCGTGGAATGAACCTCTGGCATTAATTTCTCCTTCCATTTCCGTGAATGTGGAAGTTTTCCTATAGCATCTCAGTATGACAATCATCAAGGGTTTTCCGATCAGGATGATTCTGTTAAAGATACCGGGTTGTATTTTTACTTTCCCTTAAGCCTTCCGCGCGTATTTACAAGAGGCAGATAATTTTGTTTGCATATTATTTGTGCACCAGGGTGGAATGACTGCACAAAAAAACAACTCTTCCAATCCGATCCCATTCCCTTCCGTTCGGACCAATGAAGTTTCTGGAGATAAAAATTCCTGGAAAATCATGTAGTTCTTTAAATATTGAAATTCGATAGCAATTTAGGCAGGCTATTTGCTCAAGTAATTCGACATGGAGACCTGGCGGCGTAAGAGTGAGAGATAAATCGCCTCTCTCCCGGCGGACCGGATGCTCCGATGACCGCCCTTGGTCGGGCCATTTTCACCTGGAGGAACTTAGATGAAGAAAGTCGAGGCCATTATCAAGCCTTTCAAACTGGACGAAGTCAAGGAAGCTTTGAACGAGATCGGAATCCAGGGAATCACGGTCAGCGAAGTTAAAGGTTTCGGCCGCCAGAAGGGACACACGGAACTGTATCGCGGAGCCGAATACGTGGTCGATTTCATCCCGAAGATCAAGATGGAGATTATTGTCGGGGATGATCTTGCCGCAAAGGTTGTGGAAGTTATCGCCGAGGCTGCCCGCACTGGAAGGATCGGAGACGGAAAGATTTTTGTGACCTCCGTTGATGAAATTGTCCGGATACGCACCGGCGAAAGAGGTGAGGACGCACTCTAGACCCCGCTGCGACAATAGATGACTGACCACCTGTCTCAGGTGAACTCGAACACTGATCTTTAAAGGAGATAAAGCATGACACCCAAAGAAGTATTGGCTTTTGCAAAGGAAAACGATGTCCAGATGGTGGATTTCAAATTTCTTGATTTCATCGGCATCTGGCAACATTTCACTGTTCCCATAAGTGAATTCGAAGAAGAGACCTTTGAAGAGGGTGTGGGTTTTGACGGATCTTCCATTCGGGGATGGCAACCCATTCACAACAGTGACATGCTGCTCATGCCCGATCCGGAAACGGCCAAAATCGATCCTTTTGTCCAGGCGTCTACTCTCAGCCTCATCTGCAATATCATCGATCCGATTACCAAAGAGGGATATACTCGTGATCCGCGTTTCGTCGCCCAGAAGGCCGAAGCTTATTTGAAGTCTACGGGAATTGCGGATACAGCGTTTTTCGGCCCCGAGCCTGAATTCTTCATTCTGGATGATGTCCGGTACGGCTCCAGTTCGAATGAATCATTCTATGCCATCGATTCCGTGGAAGGGATCTGGAACGCCGGTCGGGAGGAATTTCCCAATCTCGGTTACAAACCCCGGCACAAGGAAGGGTATTTCCCGTGTGCGCCGACCGATTCCATGATCGATATCCGCAACGAAATGGTGAAGGTCCTGCAGGGAGCCGGCATTCGCGTGGAGGCCTCCCATCATGAGGTGGCTACCGCCGGCCAGGCCGAGATCGATATGCGCTTCGATTCGCTGATGCATATGGGCGACACTCTTCAGTGGTTCAAGTATATTATCAAGAATGTAGCGGTAAGGAATGGAAAAACGGTTACCTTTATGCCCAAGCCTATTTACGGGGATAACGGCTCCGGCATGCACTGCCACCAGTCCCTGTGGAAAAACGGGCAGAATCTCTTCGCCGGAGACGGTTATGGGGGACTCTCCCGCGAAGCCATGTATTACATCGGTGGAATCATCAAACACGCAAAGGCCCTCTGCGCTTTCACCAATCCCAGTACAAATTCCTACAAAAGGCTTGTGCCCGGATTCGAGGCGCCGGTGAATCTGGCCTACTCCAACAGAAACCGCTCCGCCTCCCTTCGGATTCCCGTGACCACCAATCCCAAATCCAAGCGGGTTGAATATCGTACGCCTGATCCTTCCTGCAACGGGTACCTGGCCTTTGCCGCCATGCTGATGGCGGGCCTCGACGGGATTGAAAACAAGATCGATCCGGGCGATCCTCTCGATAAGGATATCTATGGACTCTCCCCCGAGGAACTCAAGGACATCCCTTCCGTGGCCGGATCCCTGGAGGACGCCCTCCGCAGTCTTGCCGAAGATCATGAATTTCTTCTGAAGGGCGATGTCTTCACCCTGGATCTCATTGAGAAATGGATCGAATACAAAACGGAGAGCGAAGTCAATCCTGTGCGTATGCGGCCGACCCCGATGGAATTCGCGCTCTATTACGACTGCTGATCTTCCTGTCCTGCACGGAAAAGGCCCCCGTCACTGGCGGGGGCCTTTTCCGTTGGCTCTTTTCTTTCAGACTTTTCTTTCCCGGAGGGGGGAGGCGTCAAATCCTTCGAATCAGGAGGCCTTGCGGGCAATGAATTCCCGGATGGCCGAAACGCTGGCGTCGAGCACTTCACAGCGTCGCTCCCGGTTTTCAATGCCTTCCAGGGAGGCAGGACGATCCGGGTCCTTGCCGATTGCCTCGCGAACGGCGTCCCCGAATTTGGCGGGATGCGCGGTAGCCAGACAGACCACCGGGACCTCTCCTCCGGATAGATCTTTTCCTGCGCGAACGCCTACCGCTGTGTGAGGATCGAGAATGGTGCCGGTGGAACTATAAAAATCCCGGATCGTTTCCAGGGTCATTTGCCGGTCCACCGACTGGGCCAGGAAATCCTGCCGAATGGTTTTTCGTTCTTCCTCATCAAACCGGATTTTCCCTGTCCGTCCGAACTCCTCCAATGCACGGCCTACACTGTTTGGGTCCTCCTGATAGAGGTAGTAGAGATAGCGCTCAAAATTGCTGGCTACCTGAATGTCCATGGAGGGCGAAAGGGTGGGGACCACTGACCCGATGGCATATTCCCCATCATTGACGAACCGGGAGAGGATATTGTTTTCGTTGGTCCCAATGATCAGGCGCCGCACCGGCAGACCCATTCGCTTGGCCATATATCCCGCGAAAATGTCACCGAAATTCCCCGTAGGGACGGAAAAGTAAATGGAATCGCATCCGGTTTCCCTGCGAACTCTTCCCCAGGCATAGAAATAGTAAACAATCTGCGCCATGACTCGCGCCCAGTTGATACTGTTTACCGCCCCGAGGGAATAGCGGGCCTTGAAATCCAGATCACCGAAAATCTCCTTAACGATTCTCTGGCCGTCGTCGAAATTTCCCCGGATAGCGATGTTGAACACATTTGGTTCTGTGACGGTCGTCATCTGGAGTTTCTGTATGGGAGATATCTTCCCATACGGGTGAAGAATGAAGATACGGATCTTCTCCTTGCCCTGTACACCGTAAATGGCGGCGCTTCCCGTATCGCCGGAGGTGGCGCCGATGATGTTCATTTCACGACCCTTCTTCCGAAGAAGATGCTCGAACAGGTTTCCCAGGAATTGGAGGGCCACATCCTTGAAAGCCAGGGTGGGGCCATGAAAAAGTTCAAGCAGGTAGACCCCGTCCTGATGGGACACCGGGGTCACCTCGGGATGGGAGAAGTTTGCATAGGATCTGTCAATAAGATCCTTGAGGTCCGCGGCGGGGAACTGACCCGTGAACCGTGAGAAGATCTGGAAAGCCAGTTCAGGATAGGCAAGCTTTTCGAAGGATTCGAGATCTCCGGCATTCAATGACGGAATGGACGAGGGCAGCAGCAGGCCTCCGTCATCCGCCAGTCCCATCATGACTGCGTCCTGGAAGGAGATTTCGCGTACTCCGCCGCGCGTACTCAGGTAATTCATCAATACTGCTCCTTGGGCCTCTCCTGAAATATAGTCGGTAAACGCTGTATGGTAACAGGAACTTTTCGGATAGCAAAGTGTGAAAAAGAAAGGGAGCGCAAGGCGCTCCCTTTCGCATGGCACAGGATCAGACTCAGGTGGGAATTTCCAGGGGGTTTTTCAGATTTTCAGCGGACTGGACATCCACGACCGCTACCGCAGCCATATTAACTATATCCGCGACGTCATCTCCGCGCTGCAGGACATGGATTGGTTTTTTCATCCCCATGAGGATCGGGCCCACCGTTTCGGCGCCTCCCAGTTTATTGAGCAGCTTATAGCAGATATTGCCGGACTGGAGATCCGGAAAAATAAGAACATTGGCTTCCCCTTTCAGGGAGGAAAAAGGATACTGGTCCGCCATAAGTTCTGGGTCGAGGGCCACATTGGCCTGAATTTCACCGTCCACTGTAAGTTCCGGAGCCCATTCCTTGACCAGGGCCGTCGCCTGCTTAACTTTCAGGGACAGAGGATGCTCGGTGCTGCCGAAATTCGAGAAGGAGAGCATCGCAACATGCGGTTTCACGTCGAAATTGATTGCTTTCTGGGCCGTGAGAATCGCAGTTTCCGCAAGCTCTTCCGCCGTCGGCTCAATGGTGACCGTCGCATCCGCACAGAAAACAACCGTTTTTTTGAACACCAGCATGTAGACGCCGTGCACTTTTGAAAGGCCGTCCTGCTTGCCGATGATTTCAAGTGCGGGACGGATGGTGTCGGGATAATTGTGGGAAATTCCCGAAAGCAGGGTGTCGGCGTCTCCGCGCTCTACCATCATGGCACCGTAATAATTGCGGTTTTTCAGGATCAGACGCTTGGCGTCGGCCATGGTGATGCCCTTGCGCTGACGGATCTTGAAAAACTCTTCCGTGTAGCTTTCCGATTTGGGGCTATCCATCGGATCAATGATCTCGACCTTCGAAAGGTCCAGATGCAGTTCGCTTATTTTCGCAGTGATTTCATCTCTGTTCCCAAGAAGGATCGGAATGGCGATCCCTTCGTCCACGAGGAGCTGTGCGGCGCGCAGGATCTTGTCCTCATCACCTTCCGGGAAAACGATCCGCCGGGGGCCGGCTTTGGCCTTGTTGATCAGGACGCGCATTATTTCCTTGGAACGTCCCTGAAGGGCCTCGAGCGATTCGACATATTTTTCGAGGTTCTCGATCTTCCGCCGGGCTACACCTGAGTCCATAGCCGCTTTGGCAACGGCGGGAGCGACATGGAGAAGGACTCGAGGGTCAAAAGGTTTGGGAATCAGGTACTCCCTGCCGAAGCTGATAACCTCGTTCCCATAGGCCTTTCTGACAGAATCGGGCACGTCCTCCTTGGCCAGTTTAGCGAGAGCCAGGACAGCCGCCATCTTCATTTCGTCATTAATGGCCGAGGCATGGGTATCCAGGGTGCCACGGAAAAGGAAGGGGAAGCAGAGGACATTGTTGACCTGGTTGTTGTAGTCGCTTCGGCCTGTGCCGATGATCACATCGTCCCGCACCTCTTTGGCTTCATCGGGAGTGATTTCCGGGTCCGGATTGGCCATGGCGAAAATGATGGGGTCACGCTCCATTGACCGGACCATTTCGGCCGTAACGGCGCCCTTGACGGAGACGCCGATGAAAACGTCACAGCCCTTCATGACTTCCTCCAGGGTGCGTTCATCCGTTTCAATCGCGAAACGCTCCTTGTAGGCGTTCATGCCGGAAGTCCGGCCCTTGAAAATGACCCCCTTGCTGTCACAGAGGATGACGTTTTCCTGTCTGGCGCCAAGAACCAGAACCAGCTTGGCACAGGCAATCCCTGCGGCGCCGGCGCCGTTGACGACGATTTTGACGTCCTCCATTTTTTTATTTACCAGTTCAAGGGCGTTGATCAGGCCGGCGCAGGCAATAATCGCGGTGCCGTGCTGATCGTCGTGGAAGACGGGAATATTGAGAATTTCCTGTAGTTTTTCTTCGATATAGAAGCACTCCGGGCCCTTGATGTCCTCCAGGTTGATACCCCCGAACGTGGGCTCCAGGATCTTTACCGTACGGACGATCTCATCCGGATCCTTGGTATCGAGTTCGAGATCAAAAACGTCCACATCGGCAAAACGCTTGAACAGAACTCCCTTTCCCTCCATGACCGGTTTTCCCGCCAACGCTCCGATATCTCCCAGGCCAAGTACCGCCGTTCCGTTGGAAACGACCGCTACCAGATTGCCCTTGGCCGTATATTCGTATGCGTCATCGGGATTTTTTTCGATTTCCAGACAGGGTATGGCCACTCCGGGACTGTAGGCGAGGGACAGATCCCGACTTGTAGCGCAGGGTTTGGTCGTAATGACTTCGATTTTGCCTTTGCGTCCGGAACTATGGTATTCTAAAGCGTCCTGCCGTTTGGACATGATTAAATTCCTCCGTCTATTGGCTTTAATTTCCCTAAAAAAATATCCGGGGCAATTCTCATAAAGCTAAAAATAACCGGATATTCGGCAAAATTTTTTTACCATGATCCTTTTTAGTTAAATTAAACTGAAAGATAATGGCAAGGGGACAAAAGTGTCAAGGAAAATCCCCATCTTTCCAGAAGGGGAGGAGTTGGAAATCTTCACATTATTAAAAATACATCGTATTTTCGTAAGATCAAGAGTAAGAATTAGGTAAGTTAAATTCTTTCGGTAGGGTGTAGCATCCAGTCGATACATTTCGGTATCACCTCAGGAGAAATTTCACTCCTTTTCCCCCGCATTCGAATGTCTTTATGGATATCATTTAATCTATTTAGGTTGACACAACCCCTGTCGGGGAGGTAAAAAGCTAGGAATTCTAAAGCAAAATTCTCCATTTCCGAATCCGGCGGAAGAACCGGGAACGGGGACATTTTTCTCGAAATGGGGGATTTGTCGGCGGCCCGTCCCTGGACTGCCGCCGCATGAACTTCCTTTCGTATTTGCTTTTGACCGGTCGACCGACTCATGACGGTCCGAGAAATTCCACCCCGCGTGTGTCTCCAGTCGAGACAAAGGAGGAATTGAACGATGAAACAGCTCTGGGCGCCCTGGCGAATGAGCTATCTCCGTGGCGAATCGCATGCACCCGAAAGCGGATGCATATTCTGCGTCGGTAATTCAACGGAAGAGGACAGGAGCCGAGGGATTCTCAGAAGAGGCGAGCATGCCTTTGTCATTATGAACAAGTATCCCTATACCAATGGCCATCTGATGGTCACCCCTTACCGGCACCTCTCGGAAATCGGAGATCTTACGCATGAGGAAGGTCTTGAAATCCACCGCCTCCTGGTTCTTTGCCGGAAAATACTTGGAGATCACCTGTCCCCACAGGGTTTCAATATCGGAATGAATCTTGGCGAGGCGGCCGGCGCCGGCATCGCCGATCATATCCATCTTCATATCGTTCCTCGATGGTGCGGGGACACCAATTTCATGCCGGTCTTCAACGATATTCGAATAATACCGCAGCACCTGGAAGAGACATACGATCAACTGCTCAGGGCGTTTTCCGAGATAAAATTTTGAAGGATTTCAAATCCCACTCGAAATGCTTTTTGAATTACCCGAAAGAAAGGACTTGGGTACATGCTGGAAATTTTTAAAGCGGGTGGGCCGATCATGTATATCATTCTTGCCTGCTCGGTTCTGGCTTTGGCCATTTTTCTCGAAAGAATATGGACATTTACCAGAATCCGTCGTGGCAACACGGGCCTTATTCGGGAAGTTGGCGACCTGGTGCATAAAGGCAAAAACGAAGAAGCGCTGATCGTCTGCCGACGGACGGGGAATGCCTTGTCCCGAATTTTCATCGCGGCTCTGGGTGCGCAGGGCAGGCCCCGGGATCAGATCAAGACCATCGTCGAGGAAGTCGGTTCACGCGAAGTGGCGCCCCTGTCACGTTATCTCGGTCTTCTTGGAACGATTGCGACCATTACGCCCCTGCTGGGTCTTCTGGGGACAGTCCTCGGAATGATGGAGGCTTTCAACGTCATTGCTTCTCAAGGGGTCGGAACGCCAGCCACCCTCGGAGGCGGCATTTCCAAGGCGCTGATTACTACCGCATCCGGTTTGACGGTGGCCATTCCCACCATCCTTCTTCACAAGTACCTCAGTGGGCGTCTTGACCGCATCGCCCTGGAATTAGAGGAAGCCTCCCTTCGCGTTGTGGATCTTCTCGGGAGATAATGGTGGCCTTTTTCAGAAGAAAAAACGAGGAACCCCGGGTTGAACTGACCCCCATGGTGGATGTGGTTTTTCTCCTCCTCATCTTCTTCATGATATCCACGACCTTTGTGGAAACCCCTGGTATCAGCGTTAAGCTGCCCGAGTCCTCCTCACGAAAATCGATAGCCGAGGAAAAAGAGGTCAAGGTTCATCTCACCAGCCGGGGAGAAATCTACCTGGGCGACGTGAAGACATCCCTCCCTGATCTGGCGCCGCGGCTTAAGGAGTTAAGAAGAGAGGCCGGGGGGGACATCTCCTTCGTTCTGCTTGCGGACCAGGATGCCCGCCACGGACAGGTGGTAAAGATCATGGACCTGGCCCGGGAGGCAGGATTTGGAACTCTGGCGATCGCCACCGAATCCAGGAGGAAGCCATGACCGGAGAAGCAGTGATCGGAATCGATCTCGGGGGAACCAACTGCAGGGCCGCCCTGGCCACAGTTGAAGGGGAAATCAGCGGATCACAACGCATCTCAACGGAAATTCACCTGGGGCTTGAGCATTTTCTGGATCGTCTGATCGGACTGTGCCTTGAGGTTCAGGAAAAGGGAGAAAAAAAGGGCGTCCGGATCTCCGCCATCGGCATGGGCGCGCCCGGAGTCATCGCTCCGGACGGTACCGTAACCAGTTCCCCGAATCTGGCCATTCTGGACGGGTTTCCCCTGGCGGACGAGCTTCGAAAGCGTCTTCATCTTCCCGTAACGCTTCTGAATGATGCCAATGCCATCGCCTGGGGGGAAGCTCTTTTCGGCGCCGGGCGGGAATTCTCTTCCTTTTTGATGGTTACTCTCGGAACAGGTGTCGGCGGTGGGCTGGTGCTGGGCCGCAATCTCTGGTTCGGCGCCGACGGCGCCGCGGGGGAGGTGGGACATATCATGGTGGAGCCGGAAGGCCGGACCTGCGGCTGCGGCAGTCGGGGATGCCTTGAACAGTACGCATCCGCCACGGGAATCGTCCGCTCCGTTCGGGAGGCATTCGAAAGGGGAGAACCCTCCCTTGCCCGGGAAATGGCGGATGAAGATATGACAAGCCAAAAAATAGCCCTGTTTGCCCGTCGGGAGGACCCCGTATGCCGGGAAGCGTTTCAGGAGGCTGGCAGGCGACTGGGGCAGGCTTTAGGCGGGATTGTCAATCTGTTGAATCCGGACGGCATTGTCTTTGGAGGAGGCGCGAGTGAAGCTCTGGACCTGATACGCCCCTCCCTGGAGAAGGAATTGGAATATCGGGCCTTTGAAGTTCCCGTCAGGCGTCTGAAAATCGTGCGGGGGGTGCTGGGGGACAATGCAGGGATTCTGGGGGCGGTTCGGTTGGCCTGGGATCGGCTGGAAATCCTTTAATGCGGTTTTGATATCGGTTTCGTGCCGGACACCTGGAGCTTCTGATCCGAAGCAGGGCATTCACCCAATTTACTTTTAGAATCAGGACCCCAAAAGGAGACCGACATGACGGAGAGAGCAGCCCTTAAGTGGATGACCCGAAGTTCTCTGTATGCCTTTTTCGGCGTTTTGCTCGGTGTTCTGGCCCCTCTGGGATGGATTGCGGTTAGCATCTTTTTTTTCGTGGACTGGGATCAGGGCATCTGGCCTCAGGTCACATCGAGGATTCTGGAATCCGGAGAAACTCTGTCGCTCTATATCTACATGGGTGGTGGGACTGCGGCCGTTCTTGGTCTCTTCGGATTCGTCATAGGCAGGGCCTCCCACGAACTTCACCTGCGGGCTGGCAATCTGGATAGCCTTAACAGGACAATCGCACTGGAGAAGGAGAATTTCGAGCGCAGCTTTGAGGAACTGAAGCAGAACATCAAGGATTTTCACGCACTCAACACCCACATTCAAAAATCGGTGGATTCCCGAGAGGTCCTGCGATTGGCCGCCGAAAGCCTTCATGAGATCATCGGTTATGATCGTGTGAATGTTCTGATGCTCAATCGCAAAAAAGATCTCCTTGAATTTGTCGCCAGCCGAGGCTCCGGGGATGATCAGGTGGATGATCTGAAAATGCCCATGGACGATCGTTCCGGAGCGCTCTTCAAGGCCGTCAATGAAAATCGGGTATTCCTTGTCGAGGACATCACCCGAATGCCCGCCGAATACCACCTCAAACCACCCTGTGACGCCATCCGACAATTGCGCTCACGGACCTTTATCCTTTGCCCGATCGTTATTCAGGGAGAGGTGGTCGGCCTGTTGGGAGTCGATAACAAGGTCCACAGAAAAAAACTCGATGACACTGATGTCGATAATGTCAAGCTTTTTGCCGATCAGGTAGCTTCCGCACTCACCAAAATCGATCTTATTGAAGCTGTGGAATCTCTGACGGGTGAACTGGAACTGACCTTTGAGGAACTGCTCAAGTACCGGGAGGAGCATTCCAGGCTGGATGGGGCTCTTCACCTGGCGACCTCTGCCACTGGAGAGGCGATTCGGGAAATTGCCGAGGCCGCGGATGTGGTCAGGGAGGCGGTGGAATCGTCCCGCTCCGCTGCTGGAGAAATTTCCGTTTCCATCGAACAGGTTTCCCAGAACATGGATCGCCTGAACAGGTTCATGGAAAGTTCAATCTCCTCCATGACTCAAATTTCCGCAACCATCAAGGCGGTGGAGGAGAGCGGGGTACAGTCTCAGCAGATGTCGGAAAAAGTCATGCAACAGGCCGAAAAGGGGGCAGAAGGAGTTTCCAAGACCGAAAAAGGGTTGCGGGGGATATCCGGAGCTGTTGAAGACGCTGTTGCCGCGATCGACCGGCTATCCAGAAAAGGAGAAGAGATCGACGGCATAAATGAGGTTATCACGGAAGTAACCCAGAAGACGAATCTTCTGGCGCTGAATGCGGCAATAATCGCTGCCCAGGCGGGTGAACACGGCAGGACATTCGCCGTGGTGGCGGAGGAGATACGCAGTCTCTCCCAGGAGGCTGCCAATTCCACCGTGGCCATTTCGGGCATTATCTCCGAAATTAAGGGATACACCCGTGAAGCTGTGGATTTCGTAGGAAAAAGTCGGAATCTCGTGGAAGAAGGGGTCACCCTTGGACAGGAAATGGAAGTCTTTCTGCGGCAGATCCTGGAGAGTGCGATCACCGCGGTAGAGATGGCATCAAAAATCCGCAATGCAACCCAGGAAATGGTGGGCAGTGTGGAATCCGTGAGCCGCTCCATCGAAACATTGGGAGAGATGTCCGGTCAGATCACTCACGCCTCCCGCGAACAGTCCCAGGGAACCCGGAGCATCGCTCAGTCGATTGAAGAAGTCAAGCACATGGCTGACGATATGGTTTCCGCCACCGAACGCCAGCAGCGGAATACCAGAGAGATCGAGGAAGCTTCGAATTCGGTCCGGGAGATGATTACCCGCATATTCAAGGAACTGGAAATGCGGCAGCAGCGCAGCCGTGAGGTAATTCGTCAACTGGAAAGCCTGAAGCAGGAAAACGTGCGGAATTGACCTTCCTTTTGAAGCTGTTTCAGGGGAACGAAGGACATGAGAGTCTTAGAATCCGCGGTCCCGATGATGCCGATATAATAGCTTCTCTTGACTGAACAGAAAGAGAAAGAGAAAGGGAGGTTCTCGTGACGGGGCTTCCCTTTTTCAGTTCTCAGCTTCGTCGCCATGCCATCTTGTTCGTTCCTCTCTACATTTCGCCTGCCCGGGGCAGTCCGATCTTTCGCAGGGTTCCACATGAATAATCACATCCGATCCATGGATTTCCTGTTGGATTCTTTTTTCCAGATGGTCGGCGATATCGTGAGCCTCCTGAACGGAGAGGTGCTTGCAGACGGTCAGATGGAAATCCATGATTTTCTGGGAGCCAGCCCGGCGGGTGCGCAGGCGATGAAATCCAAGTAGATGTTCCCTGTGCTCCTCGATCAGACGGGCAACCTCCCGGCGGGTCGATTCGGGCAACTCCGTATCAAGGACATCCTGCATTCCATGGCGCACCAGGCGTACTGCTTCAAAGAGAATATATACGGCCATCAGCATGGAAAGGGCAGGATCCAACCAGGTGAGGCCTGTCAGCTTTATCGCGGCCAGGCCGGCCAGAAGTGCCAGATTTGTGAAAACATCCATGGAGTAATGAAGCGAATCGGCCCGAAGGGCGGAGGAGTCCGTTTCCCGGGCCGTCTTCCTCAAATACCATGCAAGACACCAGGAGGCGGCGGCGCTCACGACAAGTACGGCAAGCCCCTTGTCGACCCTCACCAGTTCAGTGCCTTTAATGAGTCGTCGAACCGATTCGTAAAAAATCCAGATTCCTGAAGCGCCGATGATTGTTGACTGGACAAGGGTGGCGATTGTCTCAAATTTACCATGGCCGAAAGGATGTTTTTCGTCTGGAGGTTGTTCGGCCTGACGAATAGCCAAGTAATTGACCCCGGACATGAATATGTCCAGAAGGGAATCAACCGCCGAGGAGAGCAGGGCGAGGGAACCCGTCGTTGCACCCGCAATAAATTTCATAACCGCAAGGACCATGGCCGTCAGAATGGAAAGACGTGCGGCGGCGATTTTAGGATTGCCCTTTTTCATTCTTTTCCGTCGCGGGTTGGAATCCTGAGAGAGCACTCCCGCTCCCATTCAAAAAAGCCTGCTCCCTCGATGGCCCAGAATTTTTCGATTCTTTCCGCGAAGTACTCCAGGCGACGGCACTCCCTTCGTATTCCGTCAAATCGTTCCTGCTCCATCCTTCCCGCCCTTGTGCAGAAATCGTAGAAAGCTTCGACTCCCATCAGTATCGCCTTCAGTTCAGGAAGGTTGGGCTGCATGTTTTTGACGATGTACCAGTTGCCGGCGAACTGACGAATTCTAAAGGCATCGACCTTGAAAATATTCTCTCTGCGATCGGAGATGATAAAGTCCCGCAGGAAGTAATCCGCTCCGCTTGCCAAAGCGCCAGCTTCATGGGCATTCAATTCTCCCGCTTCCTTCTTTTCTCGGATAAAAATTCTCAGTAAATTGACGCAAAGTTCATCCGCCTGAATTTCATCCTTCAGGTCTTTAATATGAAAATTTTCCGGATCGAAGAGCCGTCGGTCTTCCTCCGGGAGATTTTTCCAGTCCATATCATCCTCCGGTGGCGAATTTCTTAGCACCTCATTCTGGACCGGTCAAGAGAATTCCCCGGGAATAGTTAGCGCTCATCCGGAAACCCCGGGAGGCACAAATGCAGTTTTCGATCTGGAAACGAGTCATTTTTCGCAAGGTCAAGGAAACCAAGGATTTGAGCGCAGACGTAGACCTTTACGCCGCACAATCAAATCCGCTGGTTGACGCAGAGATTGAGGAAAAGGGCCGTTTCCGGACGACCCGGGCGCCATTTATAAGGGCTTCTTTCAACATGAGAATTTCTTGACATTAATCTCAGAAACATCATTGAAACTTCTAGTTGGCGAACCAATTGTATTTACATGCAAGGGTGGGTTTTGTTAACATAACATGCTAAAAATGAAAGAATAAATATCCGATTCTTTCGGATTGACTGCATTGTTTATTCCCCAAGCGAGGTTTTGATGTCCGCAACGACCCCGATGATGCGGCAATATCTGGAAATCAAATCCAGATACCCCGATTCCATCCTCTTTTACCGATTGGGGGACTTCTATGAAATGTTCATGGAGGACGCCCTTACCGCCAGTAAAATTCTCGACATCGCCTTGACCTCCCGGAACAAGGGGGCGGCGGACAATGTCCCCCTGTGCGGGATTCCTTATCACAGCTGTCAACCGTATATCGCACGCCTGGTCGAGCAGGGCTACAAGGTGGCGATCTGCGAACAGGTGGAGGACCCAAAAACCGCCAAAGGGATCGTAAAGAGGGACGTTGTCCGAGTGATCACCCCCGGACTGGTGATGGATGCCGATTTGTTGACGCCCAAGGAAAACCACTATCTCATGGCGCTCTCCTGCATTGAAAACCGGTGGGGAATAGCTGTGTTGGACATCACCACCGGTGAATTCCGTACCACGGAAACCGCCGATGTCGACGAGGTTCGCAGTGAGATCACATCTATCGAACCACGGGAGATTCTTCTTCCCGAGGGGACTGTCGGCGAATCTCTGTCCCGGGATTTTTCCATTAATCTCCGGGAACGGGTGGTCAGTTCCCTTCCACTGGAAGCGTTCGATCCGGATCGATGCGGGGAGCGTATCAGAAATTTTTACGCCTGCGCCTCACTTGAACCTTTTGGGTGCGCTGGACTGATGGCCGCCATCGCTGCAGCCGGAGCGGTTCTTCACTATCTTGAGGAAACACAGAAGGAGGGAGTCCGGCATCTGCGACCCCTTGCCACCTACTTCGCCCATGATGCCATGATCCTGGACGAAGCGACCCGAAGAAACCTGGAATTGACCGCCACCATGCGTGACGGAAGCCGACGTGGATCTCTGCTCGGGGTTATGGACCGGACGGTCACTTCCATGGGGGGGCGCCTTTTGAGACAGTGGATCGGCCAACCTTTGATCGACGTGGAGCGAATTCGGGGCCGCCAGGACGCGGTGGAGGAGCTGCTGGAAAAAAGCCTTGAACGGGGAGATCTTCGGGAGGCACTGGATGGGATACAGGATCTGGAGCGGCTGATTTCCAGGATTTCCCTCGGAACCGCCGGCGGCAAAGATCTTGTTTCCCTTAAAAATTCTCTCCTCCGGTTGCCGGGTATTCTCGAGATCGTCTCTGGATTGGAATCCTCTCTTCTTATTCAGCTTCGAAATGAACTCGATCCCCTGACCGATATAACCGATTTGATTGGCGGAGCCCTGGTCGACGATCCCCCCTTTGTTGTGAGGGAAGGCGGCCTGATTCGGGACGGGTTCGATCCCGAACTCGATGCCCTGCGACGAATCAGTCGGGACGGTAAAGGCTGGATCGCCCTGCTTGAGCGGGAGGAGAGGGAGAAAACGGGCATTGCTTCCCTCAAGGTCCGGTACAACAGGGTGTTCGGGTATTACATCGAGGTGACCAGGACACACTTCGAGAAGGTCCCCGATGATTATGTACGCAAGCAGACCCTGGCCAACGCGGAGCGCTACATTACGCCTGCCCTCAAGGAGTACGAAGATAATATACTGGGCGCCGAGGAAAAAATAGTCGAGATTGAGTACGAGATTTTTCAGACCGTCCGGAGCAGGACAGCGGAGGAGGGGAAGAGAATCCAGAAAACGGCTGAAGTCCTGGCAGTTCTGGACGTGCTGTATTCTCTGGCGGAACTGGCCCACGAAAGGGATTATGCCCGGCCCGAGGTAAACGACGGAAACGCCTTGGAAATCATCGACGGCCGGCATCCGGTTATTGAAGCGCAGGCGCTCTCGGAACGGTTCGTTCCCAATGATGTGAAAATGGATTCCGTTGAGAACCAGATCCTTGTTATTACCGGTCCGAACATGGCGGGAAAATCCACTTTCATGCGACAGGTCGCCCTGATCACCCTTCTTGCCCAGACCGGCAGTTTCGTGCCGGCCCGGTCGGCTACTGTCGGAATTGTGGACCGAATTTTCACCCGGGTGGGCGCAAGTGACAACCTGTCCAAAGGTCAGTCCACTTTTATGGTGGAAATGACCGAAACAGCGAATATCCTCCATCACGCCACCTCTCGCAGTCTGATCGTTCTGGATGAAATTGGACGGGGAACCTCGACTTTTGACGGAATCAGCATCGCCTGGTCGGTTGCCGAGTATCTCCATGATTTCCCCCGGGTGGCCGCCAAGACCCTCTTCGCAACACACTATCATGAGCTGACCGAACTCGCATTGACCCGTGAACGGGTGAAAAATTACAATATCGCCGTTCGGGAGTGGAATGATCAGATTGTTTTCCTCAGGAAGATCGTCAAAGGGGGCGCCAGCCATTCCTATGGAATACAGGTTGCCCGTCTGGCGGGTCTTCCCGAAATAGTCATCGGGCGCGCCCGCGAAATCCTTCGCAACCTCGAATCGGGGGAATTCGAGAAAGAAGGGCATCCGAGACTTGCCCACAGCCGACGGGGTGAAGTTGCCGAAATGAAGCCCCAACTCTCGCTGTTCAGGGAAGATTCAGGTGAACTTCGGCGGCGCCTCGAGGAAATTGACATCTCCGTTCTTACTCCTCTGGAAGCGTTGAATCTTTTGAATGAATTGAAACAAATGGTGTAATGATGAATTTTTTTCGTATTTTCCTTCCGTGTGTGCTTCTCCTGCTTCTGGCATCTCCCCCGGTCGACGCCTCTTCCGGCGAAAAGGCGTATCGGAGTGCGAAAGAGGAATACCGCCAGCTTCTATCCTCTGCCCGGAAACAGCTTTATCGGGAGAACTGGAACCGCGTGATCGAAGCTTTTCTTTCGGTGGACGAAAATTTCCCTCGATCCTCGAAAGCTCCTTCCGCTCTGTACCTGGGTGGAAAGGCCTGCAGCGGTCTGTACGAGGTTTCCCGGGCACAAAAAGACGCACGCCGGGCCATTGAGATCTTCGATCGGATCGCGGATCGTTATCCGGAGAGTTCCCTTGCGGATGATGCCCTTGTGCTTGCGGCAAAAATTCAGGAAAATATCCTTAAAGACCCGGCGGAAGCCTATCTGAGATATCGAAAAGCGGCAGAAGAATTCCCCTCTGGAGACATGAACGGCTCCGCCAGGAAAAAGAGGGACGAGCTGGCTCGTTTCGCCCCCGTTCGCACCGCGCCGGCAGAGAAATATCTGGGCAGGGTGGAAGTGAGTGGGATACGGTATTGGAGCAACCCGGGATACACCCGGGTCGTGATCGACCTGACCGGACCGGCGGAGTTCGAGTCCAACTCTCTCGGGAAAGCCGCCGAAAAGGGAAAACCTCCCCGGATCTATGTGGATATACGGAACGCCGCCCCTTCGGGGGATCTGTCTGAAGCTTTCGAGGTGGAAGGCAGCCTTTTGAAACGGATTCGGACAGGAAGGCCTGCGAATAACGATGTCCGTGTCGTCCTGGACCTGAACAGATTCGACGATTACAAGATCTTCCACCTGAAGGATCCGCATCGGATTGTTCTGGATGTGACCGGCAGTGCTGAAATGAAAGCAGCCAGGTCGGAAATTCGGAGCGCACCCTCTGGCAGTATCGACAGGCTGCTGAGCAACGGCAGGGAAAAACCCGGGAAGGTCGGCATTCCACCGTCCGAGGGTTTCAGCCTTCGACGAATCGTAGTGGATGCCGGCCACGGTGGCAAGGATCCAGGGGCCGTCGGCCCCTCCGGTGTGTTGGAAAAGGATGTTGTCCTCGCGATGGCGAAGATCGTGGCCCGTCGATTGGAGCAGGATCTCGGTTGCGAGGTGATTCTAACCAGGAACTCTGATGTTTACCTGCCTCTGGAGGAGAGAACCGCGATCGCGAATCGGTTCGGGGCGGACCTTTTTATTTCCATCCACGCCAACGCAGCGCCGAACCGAAGCGCCTTCGGAGTCGAAACATTTTACCTGAATTTTTCCAAGAATGAGAAGGCTGCGGCGGTCGCTGCACGTGAAAACGGCACGTCTCTCAAGGAGATCGGGAATCTTGAACTGATCCTTTTCGATCTGATGGCCAATTCCAAGATCAACGAGTCGAGCCGACTCGCGGCGGAGATCCAGAAATCCCTGGTCAATGACCTCGGACGCCACTATTCCAATATCAGGGATCTTGGCGTTCGCCAGGGTCCCTTCTATGTGCTTCTGGGAGCGACGATGCCCTCGGTATTGGTCGAAACGGCATTTATCAGCAATAAACGGGAGGAGGCCCGCCTCATCGACAAAGGGTTCCAGGAGAAGACGGCGGAATCCATATCACGGGCCGTTCGACGTTATGCCGATTCCCTTAAAATGGTCGCCTCCAAATGAGTGCGCAGAACCTGATCACTTCGGATCATTTCTATCCGCGAGACCTCATCACCGATTCACGGCTTCCCTTCGAGGAGCGGCGCAGGATTCTACTGGATTCCTCCAGCGCATTTCTTGAATATCACCAACAGCGCATCCGTGAGGAGCACCGGGCGGGCGCTTCGGGCCGGACTATTGTAGGCAACCTGACATCCATGGCGGACACGCTGGTTCGGAACCTGTACCGGGGCGTCTCGGCGGATCTAAAGGATGAGGCGTTGCGTTCGTGCACGCTCGTCGCTCTGGGAGGATACGGTCGGGGGGAACTGAATCCCCGTTCCGATATCGATATCCTTTTTTTCTGCAGCGACAGGGAAAAAAAGTGGGCGGAACAGATCTCCGAGAGGATGCTCTACCTGCTCTGGGACCTAGGCCTCGATATCGGGCACAGCGTTCGCACCGCAGCGGACTGTCTGGAGATGATCGAGAAAGACATCACCGCCCGTACCGCCCTGCTCGATTCACGTTATCTGATCGGGGACGATAACCTGTACCGGGAATTCACCAAACAGGTTCTCGGAACACCGATCATGAAGAATTCTTCGGCCTTTATTCGGGAAAAAATAGAGGAGAGGAGTCGCAGGCTTCAGAAGTACGGCTCCTCGGTATACCTTCTGGAGCCCAACATCAAAGAAGGAGAAGGGGGGCTGCGGGACTTGCATTCCGCCCTCTGGATTGCGCGAATCAAGTACAAATCAGTCTCGCTGAGAGACCTGATCATCAAGGGCGTTCTGACGGAAAGGGAGGGAGAGGAATTCGAGAGCGCCTTTGATTATCTCTGGAAAATACGAAACGAACTTCACTATCTTTCGGGGCGCAAGAACGATCAGATCCATTTTGATCAGCAGGAAGAAATCGCTAATTTCCTTGGCTATCGGGACAACAGGAAAGCACCCGCGGTGGAGCAGTTCATGCAGGATTATTATTCCCACGGCACTCGGGTCGAACATATGTCCTCTTCTTTGATTGGACAGGCCACGAATCAGGAGGAGCCGGGTCTCAAAATCATGGGCTACCTTTCTCGGCGGTTCGTCGATGACGGCTTTTACGTCCTGCGGGGAGAGCTTCGAGTCAATCGGGAGAACATCTTCGTAGAGGATCCCTCCCTCATGATGAAGGCGTTCCTGCTGGCCCAGCGGCATCAGGTGGAACTCAGCTTTCATCTCAAGGGGCTGATCCGGGACAACCTGCGCCGCATCAACGACCGGGTTCGCCGCACGCGCGCCATGAGCGAGACTTTCCTGGACATCCTCCGTCATCCTCACGGGGTTGCCAAAACCCTCAAAGACATGCATCACCTTCAGTTTCTCACCCGGTTCATTCCCGAATTCAACCGGATTTACTGCAAGGTTCAGCACGACGCCTATCACATTTACACGGTCGATATCCATTCCCTGTTCGCCGTGGAAGAGATCGAGAAACTCCGGCGAGGGGATTACCAGAAGAAAAAACCCCTGTTGACTCGTGTTGCCAACGATATCGAAAAGCTCGAACTCCTGCATCTTGCCGTGCTCCTTCACGATATCGGCAAAGGGGAAGGCAAGGATCACAGCAACAAGGGCGCTGATATGATCCCCACAATCGCAAGGCGGATGGGTCTCAAAAAGGAAGATAGCAGGCGTCTCGAATTCCTGGTGCGCAACCACCTCAGCATGGCTCACATCTCACAGCGGCGGGATCTGCATGATGACAAACTGATCATTCAATTCGCCCGGTCCATGGAGATGAGCGAAAATCTCAAAATGCTCTTTCTGTTGACCTTCGCCGACCTGAAGGCGGTGGGCCCGGACGTCTGGTCCGAGTGGAAAGGCTTCCTTCTGATCGAGCTCTATGAAAAAGCCTACGATGTTCTAGAAAGGAGCGATTTCCGGCTGGAGAAGCGTTCGGAGAAAGTACGAAACCGCAAGAAAAAGGTCGTTGGAATACTGGAGGCGGAATTCGGCGCCCGGACGGTCAAGGATGTCCTCAAGGTCATGGGCACCCGGTATCTCCTGTCGCACCGCTCCGTCGACATCGCCGATCATATAAGGCTGATTCTCAGCCGCAGAAGCCAGCCACTGGTTATGAAAGTGGAGCATGAACCGCAGGGCGAATATACACAAGTCACCATATCCACCTTGGATATTCCCGGCTTGTTTTCAAAGATCGCCGGAGTGATGGCTGCAAACGGCGTCAATATTATGGGCGCCCAGATTTACACCCAGAGCAACGGGGTGACTCTTGATATCCTTCAGGTGAAAAGCCCTGCGGGGGAAATCATCGATGACGAAGGGAAATGGCAAAGGGTGCGTGACGATCTGGTTTCCGTCCTTGAGGGCCGGGGACGGGTGGAAAACCTCGTCAGCAGGCGACGCGGTTCAAGTCTTCTTCCCAAACCGGCACGGCCACGTTTCTCCAACCGGGTAGAAATCGACAACGAGGTCTCGGACGAATATACAGTCGTCGATGTATACGCCAACGACAAAGTCGGTCTCCTTTATCAGATTACCAGGACCTTGAAGGAACTCAGCCTCTACATCGGTGTCTCCAAAATTTCCACTAAGGTCGATCAGGTCTCAGATACCTTCTACCTTCAGGACATTTTCGGGCATAAGGTCACTCAACCTGAAAAGCTGGATGAGTTGAAAAAGAGGGTTCTGGAAAGTCTGGAGACCGACTGAGGGAGTTCAGATCTTCTAAATGGATTTTCTCCCTGATAACAAAGGTACCTATGGACGAATACTTAGATCTTTTTCTTAACTTTCTTGCTGTGGAAAAAGGCCTCTCCCGAAACACACTTGATGCTTATGGAAGGGATCTGATCCGGTATATTGAGTTCCTTGCAGGGGAGAAGATCTCACATCCTGAAGGGATAACGCCTCCTCTGGTACTCCAATTCCTGGCGCACCTGAAAAGGGGCGGACTTTCCCCTCGCAGCCGGGCGCGCGCCCTGGTATCACTTCGTGGTTTTCATAAGTTTCTGTTGGCGGAAAGAATTGTCTCCGCCAATCCTGCAGGCAGGGTGGAGGCGCCCAGGACCCTGAAGTCCCTCCCGCGCACCCTTGATCCTGATGAAGTCGACCGGCTTCTGGTCGCTCCACAAGGAGACGGGCCCCTCGCTCTTCGTGACAGGTCCATGCTGGAAATTCTCTACGCCACAGGACTTCGGGTGTCGGAGTTGATCGGCTTGAAACTAAACGATATCCAGCCAGATATAGGATGTCTGACAGCCATGGGCAAGAGAAGCAAGCAGCGTCTGGTTCCCCTGGGCGAAGCCGCCCTGGATGAACTGCGGCGATATCTGCAGTTTGGCCGGCCCTCTCTGGGGAAGGAGCCCTCCGCCACATTTCTCTTTCTGAATCGATCCGGACAGGGGTTGACACGCCAAGGCTTCTGGAAGATTATTAAGCGCCGCGCGCGGGAGGCGGGAATCAGTAAAAACATCATGCCTCACACTTTAAGGCACTCCTTCGCGACCCATCTGCTCGAAAATGGGGCCGACCTGCGGTCGGTGCAGACCATGCTCGGACATGCGGATATCTCCACGACCCAGATTTACACTCATGTCACCCGTGAAAGGCTCAGAAAGGTTCACGAGCAGTTTCATCCACGGGGATAAAAATATGAAGCCATTAAATTCGGTGGATGCCGAGCAGTTTTCTTTGATTGGAAATGAGACCATTTCCGCCGAAATTATAATTAGTACCCGTCCGGAAACCCCGGGAAGCACAAATGCGGTTTTCGATCTGGAAACGAGTAATTTTTCGCAAGATCAAGGAAATCAAGGATTTGAGCGGAGGCGTAGTACTTTACGCCGCACAATCAAATCCGCGGGTTGACGCGGAGATTGCGGAAAAGGGCCGTTTCCGGACGAAAACTAATTAGTACCGCGTCCAAATGTGAGGAGTAATGAAATATATTGTTCTGCTTGGTGACGGAATGGCCGACGAGCCTCTTAGCGAACTGGACGGCAAAACCCCGCTGGAGGCGGCCAGAACACCGCACATGGATGAACTGGCCCGTAAGGGACTGGTAGGGATGGCTGAGACGGTGCCCTCGAATTTTCATCCGGGAAGCGATGTGGCCAATCTTTCGGTGTTCGGATATGATCCGAATGAATGCTACAGCGGACGCTCACCCCTGGAGGCGGCCAGCATGGGTGTAAGCCTGGGACCGAACGATGTCGCCTTCCGGTTGAATCTCGTTTATCTCGCGGCGCACCAGGGAAAGCTGTACATGGCGGATTTTTCGGCTGGCCATATTTCCACTCCCGAAGCTCGCGAACTACTTGTACATCTACAAGAGGAACTGGGAGACGAAAACTTTGAATTCCACCCCGGAGTCTCTTACCGACACCTTATGGTCTGGAGGAACGGAAAGGACCAATTTTGTTTCGCACCCCCTCATGACCTGACGGGACAAAGTATCGAGGGGCACCTGCCGCAGGGAGACGGGGCGGAAGACCTGATGAGGCTGACCACCTCCGCCCAGATGCTTCTTCACAGGCATCCGGTGAATAAACGCCGGCTGGATCAAGGACTGGCTCCCGCCAACTCCATCTGGCTCTGGGGGCAGGGGCGGACGCCCCGGATGGAGACCATGAAGCAGAAGTTCGGAATCTCGGGAGCGGTGATTTCCGCGGTAGATCTGATCAAGGGAATCGGAATTTACGCCGGTCTGGACGTCATCGAGGTCCCCGGGGCGACCGGGTACATCGACACCAATTACCGGGGAAAGGCTGAATACGCCCTGGATGCTCTAAGGCGCCGGGATTTTGTCTATGTTCACGTCGAAGCGCCGGATGAGGCGGCCCACGAAGGAAGCCTGGAGAAGAAAATCCAGGCGATCGAATCCTTTGACAGGGAAGTTGTCAGAACGGTGCTGGACGGGATTGCCGATCTCGGCGACTACCGCATCGCCGTTCTTCCGGATCATCCCACCCCGGTAGAGAAAATGACCCATACTCTGGATCCCGTCCCCTTCATCCTTTACGGATCTTCCGGTGAATTTACGCCGGTTGGGAAAGTTTCCGGATACAATGAACCGGAGGCGGCCGCCACCGGAGTGCGGATCCAGCCCGGATTCAGGTTAATGGAAAAGCTTATCCGGGGGGTTGACTGACACCGTTTTGTGCCGCCCGAACACATTCAAGATGTTTTGAAAGGATAGAGGAAGTGCCGAAGATAGTTATTGATGAGCTCAGATGCAAAGGATGCGCCTTGTGCACCATCGCCTGCCCCCGGGAACTGCTTCAGATGAGCGAAGAAATGAACAGGCAGGGATATTTTCCTGCAGCGATGGCCGAAGGAAAAATGAAAGAATGCACCTCCTGCACTCTATGTGCCCGGATATGTCCGGATGTCGCCATAGCCGTTTGGCGCGAAGTCGAGGAACAGACGAAACTGGAGGCCGCCGGTGAATAAGCGACTTTTCGTCAAAGGAAACGATGCGCTTGCGATGGGCGCAATAGAGGCCGGATGTCGGTATTATTTCGGGTACCCCATTACCCCGCAGAGCGAAATTCCGGAATACATGTCACGCGAACTGCCCCGCATCGGCGGGGAATTCATCCAGGCAGAAAGCGAAATCGCCTCTATCAATATGTTGCTGGGGGCGAGCGCCTGCGGAGTCCGGGCGATGACTTCCTCCTCCAGCCCCGGCATTTCTCTGAAGCAGGAGGGGATTTCCTATATGGCCGGGAGCGAACTCCCCGGGCTGATCGTTAATATCTGCCGCTCGGGTCCGGGGCTGGGCGGAATCGACGCTTCACAGGCTGATTACTTTCAGGCGGTCAAAGGCGGAGGTCACGGCGGCTATCATATCATCGTCCTGGCACCTCATTCCGTACAGGAAATGTACGATTTGACCATGCTTGCTTTTGATCTGTCCGATCTCTATCGAATTCCCGCCATGATTCTAGGTGATTCGGTTGTCGGACAGATGAAGGAGGCTCTTGTCCCTCATTCTTATCGCAATCCGGGCTTGCCATCCAAAAATTGGGCGGTATCCGGAAAAGGAGGACGGAAGGAACAGAGCATCATCAAATCCCTCTATCTTGGAGACGGAGAACTTGAGGCGCACAACCTGAAGCTTCATGAACGATATCGAATCCTCAAGGAGAAGGAAGTTCGCTATGAGGGGGTGGAGTTGGAGGATGCCCGACTGATCGTCACGGCCTTCGGCTCCGCGGCCCGAATCTCCAAAACGGCCGTTCGAATGGCACGTGAGGTCGGAATGCAAGTGGGTCTTCTGCGGCCGATTACTCTTTACCCTTTTCCGGAGCAGGCCTTCAGGAAAGCCACCGAGACTTGCGGCCGGGTACTGTGCGTGGAGCTCAACGCCGGACAGATGGTCGAGGACGTGCGCCTTTCCGTCCATCGGGACGCCGAGGTCTTCCTGTATGGCCGTCCGCCGGGCGCGGGATCCCAGCCTACGCCGGAAGAAATTTTTGAACAGATAAAAAAATATTATGAGGCCATATCATGACCACTGTTCTGAAACCGGCGTTTCAGCGCCCCGTTTCTCTGAAGGATGTACAGACCCATTTCTGTCCCGGCTGCCATCACGGCACGATACATCGTCTGGTGGCCGAAGCGATCGATCACTTCGATATCCAGGAGCGAACGATCGGGGTGGCTTCGGTGGGCTGCAGCGTCTTTCTTTACGGCTACTTCGATGTAGACGTGGTCGAGGCCCCACACGGCAGGGCGCCCGCCGTGGCTACCGGGGTCAAACGCGTGCTGAAGGACCGGATGGTTTTCACCTATCAGGGTGATGGCGATCTGGCCGCCATCGGGACCAGCGAAATCATACATGCTGCAAACCGTGGGGAGGGAATAACCGTCATTTTCGTCAACAATACCACCTACGGGATGACGGGAGGGCAGATGGCGCCCACTACACTTCCGGAACAGGTCACCACCACCTCTCCGTACGGTCGGAATGTCGGGAGTGAAGGGTATCCCATCCGTATGGCCGAGTTGCTTTCGATTCTTGAAGGAGTGACCTTCTCGGCGCGCGTGGCGGTTGATTCCCCCAGGCATGTTCTGGAGGCTGGAAAAACGATCCGGAAAGCTTTTCAATGCCAGGTGGAAGGAGCAGGCTTCGCATTCGTGGAGGTTCTTTCCGCATGTCCGACCAACTGGGGGATGAATTCCCTCAAGGCCAATGAACGTGTCGGAAGGGAGATGATACCTTATTTCCCTCTGGGCGTTTTCAGGGACCACACCGCTAAAGCCGGCAAAAAGCCACAGGGTGAATCAAAGCTGTCTCACTTGGGGAAAAAATCATGAATTACGAAGCTTTCATGGCGGGATACGGTGGGCAGGGCGTTCTGGTTGCGGGAAATCTTCTGTCCATGGCCGCCATTATCGAAGAGAAAAACGTTTCCTATTTTCCTGCCTACGGGGTGGAGAAGCGAGGCGGGGCTGCTACCTGCACGGTAGTCATTTCCGACGAAGAAGTCGGTTCCCCGGTGATCGGAAGCCCCGGCGCAGGCCTTCTTTTCAACCAGCTCTCGATGGATAAATACTTTCATCGGATCCGTAAAGGCGGTTTTTGTCTGATTAATTCTTCTCTGATCGATGGCGAGGAGAATCGGGAGGATATCGAAATCCTGCGTCTTCCCGCCAACCAGCTTGCCTTGGAGACGGGGGATGCCCGACTGGTTAACATGGTTTCTCTGGGAGCCTATGTCGCCCATACCGGAGCGGTGTCCCTGGAGAGCCTCAAAGAGGCGCTGAAAGAGGTCCTTCCGGAGCGGAATCATGGTTTTATTCCTCTTAACAAGGAAGCGATCGATCGTGGGGCCGCTTATGCAATGACAGGAACCGAGAAATCCAGGGCGCAGCGGTGACGCGGGTTTCCTTCATAAAGATAAAAAAACCCGAAAAAGCCCGGCACCTTTGTGAACTGGCCGACGAGTTCTTTGGAGAGGGACAAAAAGTACTCATTACCGTCATGGATGAAAACCAGGCAGTGACCCTCGACCGTTTCATGTGGACCTGGCGGAAAGGATCCTTTCTGCCCCATGCCTACCATAATGGCGCGGTTGACTGTTCGAGTGAGGCGGTTACGATCGTTACCGAAGAAAAAAACCCGAATGGCGCCAATGTTCTGGTCATGGGGAAGCCTTGCTCCCTGGCTTTTATCCGGCAGTTCGAAGAGGTAGTGGATTTCGCCGAAGTGCACGAGCCGCAACGAGCAGCCGAGGCCAGGCGTCGGTTTCTTCGGTACAGGGAGGAAGGTTTTGAGCCCCACATGCGTGAATGAGGGTGGGCCTGCAAGCCTCATCCAGCTGGATTCGACTCCCTCCCTGGAAGAGGAAATCCCTCTTTCGGCGAATGCGTTGCGCGCTCTCACCCGCTGGCGGGCGAGGCATGGGGAGATTTTCACAGCGGTCGACCCCATCGGCAGCTTTTACCGGATTCGCCTGACGGCTCTTGAAGCGAACGGTGGCCGGGCGATTGCTTTCGAAAGACTTCCGGTTCCCTCTGAAAGCCGAGCCCGCATCGAAATTTATCAGGCGCTCCCGGAAAAAGAACGTTTCGAGCTGATTCTGCAGAAGCTCACCGAACTGGGCGTGATGCGGATAGTTCCATTTATTTCACGTCGCTCCACCACGCTCGAGGAGAGGGACGCGGTTCAGAAGAAATCCCATCGCTGGCCGGAGGTCATCCTCCGGGCCGCCCGTCAATGCAGGCGCGCCATGCTGCCTGAACTTTTTCCGGTGATGGACTGGGACTCTGCATCCTATCTCGCATCCTCCGCCGATCTGAGACTCATGCTCCTGGAGAAAGAAGCGACCTGGACCCTGAAGGAGGCCCTCTCCGGTGAACACCCCGCGCGCTCCGCTCTTCTTGTCGGACCCGAGGGTGGATTTCACAGCTCTGAAGTTGAGGATGCCCGGAATATGGGATTTCTTCCGGTATCCCTCGGTCCCCGGATTCTCAGGACTGAAACTGCGGCCATCGCCGCCTCGGCCATTCTCCAGTACGCTGTCGGCGATCTGGGATAACCTCTTTTTCTCTTACCCGGAATTGTCTCTCTGCAGATCATGAATTTTCCAAACATTCCAGTTGTACTTGTAGAGCCGCAAGGTGCTCTGAACATTGGATCTGTCTGCCGGGCTATGAAGAATTTTGGCTTCTCCCGCCTCCGGATGGTTCGGCCTCAGGCGGATTATCTGGGAGACGAAGCTCGCCGCATGGCCGTCAAAGCTGCGGATCTGCTGGAAACTGCCGAAATTTTTTCTTCCCTGGAAGAATGTCTTGCGGATTGCAGCCTGGCGCTGGGGAGCACCCGTCGATTCGGTAAGTACAGGGAGGATTTTCTCCACCCGGACGAAGCTGCTGAATATCTGCTGTCAATAAATGAAAAAGGGAAGACGGCCCTGGTCTTCGGCCGGGAGGATCGAGGTCTGCTGACGTCCGAACTTGATCTTTGCCAGCGCCTGATCACCATCCCGACATCGGATGATCTTCCTTCGATGAACATGGCCCAGGCCGTCGCTCTGTGCCTGTATGAAGTTTCCCGGACAGGGGCTAAAATGGAAGGGAAGGGCGGAGGAGAGAGGAAGCTCGCTTCCGGGAAAACCCTTGAAAGCATGTATCGGCACATGAGGACAACGCTGTTGGAAATCGAATATCTGGACCCTCAGAATCCGGATCATATTCTCCGGTCCTATCGAAGGGTTTTCGGAAGGGCGGGTCTTAACGACAGGGAGGTTCGCATTCTTCGGGGACTGTGGAGCCGAATCGAATGGCTGAAGGATGAACTGACTAAAAATACGGAATCGAAAACGCCTCATGAAAATCGCAACGGAAAAATTGAGTAACGGATTGATCATCGAGTTCTATGATAAATCGAACCGTTATTTTGGAGATTACCACCGGATCTGCATCGAAGTCCTCTGCACGATTCCCCTTCTGCCGGAGTATTTTTCAGACGCCGAAGATCCCGGGGAAGAGCTCCGGCGTGCCAGGGAAGAATTCGGAGAAGGGGTAACTTCTACCCGCAAAATTGAAAAAATGGGAGTGAGCGGCGAGGACGTCGAACGGACCCGGCGGGATATGATCGAAAATTTCATGTGCAGCTCCAACCCTTATCTCTCAAGGTCCGACTTTCCGTGCCGCTTCATTCGCCGCGAATGGGCGCGACGCCGGAACATTCTTCCTGTCTTCGGATCCCGATGATCTTCGATCTGGTTATTGAAAACCTCGCTTTTGGGGGAAACGGCGTCGGTCGTCTAGACGGAAAGGCCGTTTTCATCCCGTACACGGCACCGGGCGACCGCGTGCGGTGCCGCCTGGTGCGGGACAAAAGGCGGTTCGCCGAAGGGGAGGTGGTGGAAATTCTCGATCCATCCCCGCACCGGAGGGAGGCGCCTTGTCCTGTATTCGGGCAGTGCGGCGGCTGCCAATGGCAGTACCTTCCCTATCACCTTCAGTGCTCCTGGAAGGAGAGGATTCTGGGTGATTTCCTGGGAAGACAGGCCGGGGTTTCTTCCGACATTCTCCTTCCTCTGGTCCATTCCCCCCGTGAATGGAATTACAGGAGCCGGGTTCAGTTCAAGTGCAGGCAGACGGAGCAGGGATTCGTTATGGGATTTTACAGGCGAGCATCCCATTTCGTCATCGACGTGGAGCAGTGCCCTATCATGGCGGCGCCCCTGAACGAAGCACTTGCCCGATTTCGATTCTGGCTGGCCGATTCTCCCTGTCCTGACAAGATACCGCAGGTGGACCTGGAGGTGGATGATGAAAAGAAGATCCGGGCCGTCGTTCATTTTATCGGAGATGATCCAGATCCTCTTTTCCAGCATTTGAATGGTGCGGTCAGAAATGCGGGCTATGCCCTTTTCATTCAATCGGAGCGAAAAAATTCACTGGTCCGTGGATTCGGCGAGGAAAATCTGCACATACTGCCTCTTGGACAGGGGGGTCCCCGGCTGGCCTACGGACCGGGAGGGTTCGCACAAGTGAACCTGGATCAAAACAGGACAATGGTACGGGATCTTGTTCTCGCAGCGGAAGCGACCTCGGCGGAGAATATTCTCGAGCTTTTCTGTGGAATGGGTAATTTATCGATACCCCTTGCAGCATCAGGAGCCCGTGTGGTCGGAATCGAAAATTTTGAACCGGCGGTTTTAAACGCCCGGAAAAACGCACTATCCAACGGCATCAATTCAGCGGTTTTCCACTACACACCTGCCGCAGGAGCCGGATTGCGTTTCGGGAGCGGGGAAAATTTCGATCTTGCTGTTCTCGATCCGCCAAGAACGGGGGCCTATCAGGAGGTAAAGGATCTTCTCAAACTTCGCCCCAGGCGGATTTTATATGTTTCCTGCAACCCTACCACCCTGACCCGGGATCTTCTCCCCTTGCTGCACGGGGGATATCATCTCAGATTCTGCAGACCATACGATTTCTTTCCCCAGACTCATCATATCGAAAGCCTCTCAGTGTTGGAACGAACCGGCTGATTTTTTTGTTTATTGGCGGATTTCTGTTAGTCTTGAAATAATTCCAAAGGAGGTCCTCATGAAATATCCTGCAACCATTTTGATCTTTCTTTTCATTCTTGCTCCCATGGCTGCGTCCGCTGAATCTTTATCCGTCGGCGAAAATCTCAAATTGCAATTCGAACTTCCCGAGGGATGGGAAATCAGTGAACTCGCCCCGGATTTTCTGATAAAAGATTACGCCGAACACGTACTTCACGAACTAGCCGAACAGGGAAAGGAAGTGGAACCGCAGCTCGTTCGGCAGAAGGTGAGCGAGAGGCTTTCCGCCAATGAAGGTTATCTCTACAATCCCGCAACCGGAGCCCATCTGATCATCGATTTCAGTCCCCTTGGGGCCAAAGATAAATCGCCGAGCAAGCGCACCGTGGCGGCATCTGCACGATTGGCGGGCGAACAATTCAAGGAAGAGACTGGTATCGAATCCGTCCGATATGCCACCGAGAAGACTCATATACCCGGCGCGGAGGCCGCCTACCGGGTGGAAGCGGATTACACGCAGCATGACCATGCGAAAAGATTCACCGGAGTCGTCGGCTTCACATCCCCCTATTGGTTCTTCCTCTACTATACGGATCCCCTCAGGGATTCCGCTGACTCCGCAGGAGCGAAAAAGATCTTCAGCTCTCTTGCTATCGTTCCGGGATCTTGAATTTTTCCCTTGCATTCGAATATTCATCATGATAAATAATATCTGTTAAATTTTGGTCGCTGGTGAAGTGGGCCCCGCAAGCTCACTTTTTTTTATTTTGAGGACGTTGTGCGGGAAGATCTGCTCGAAAAAATCCGCAGTCTCGTGTACCCGGTAGTCGAAGATTTTAAGTTGGAACTTGTCGACCTGGAGTACAAGCAGGAAGGGCGGAATATGATTCTGCGGATCTACATCGACAAAGAGGGTGGGGTCACCCTTGACGACTGCGCGAAAGTGAGCCGGGAAATCGGAGACCTGTTGGAGGTGGAAGATGCGATCCAGGGTAACTACCATCTGGAAGTATCCTCACCCGGAATCGACAGGCCGCTGAAAAAATCCTCGGATTACGATCGTTTCGCTGGTCGAAAAGTAAAAATAAAAGTACGTGAATTGATGGATCCCGATGGTCGGGGGCATCGGCGTAAAACTTTTGCGGGGAAGCTCCTGGGCCTGGAGAACGGCTCGGTGAAGGTGCTGCAGCTGGATAAAAAGGGAGGGGAGGTTCTGCTTCCCCTGGAAGAGATCGAAAAGGCCAATCTGGATTTCGAGTTTTAACCATCCCGAGCCCCGGCGGGCCCGGCCTCGTCAAGAAGGAAGCAGGGGGATACCCGAATGTTGCAAGGTCTGAATCTGATCATAGATCAAGTGGTCAAGGATAAGGGGATCGACCGAAAAATTCTGGTCGAAGCCCTCGAAGCTGCCGTACTTTCGGCTGCAAATAAAAAATATAGAAACACTCGTGATCTCGAAGCGCACTTCAATGACGAATTGGGCGAGGTCGAACTTTTCGAGTTCGTTCAGGTGGTCGAGGAGGTCGAAGATTCCTACAAGGAAATCAGCTTGGATGAGGCCCGGGAAGCCGATCCCGAAGTGGAGATCGGAGACTCGCTGGGGATGAAAATGGATGCCAGCAATTTCAGCCGAATTGCTGCCCAGACTGCCAAGCAGGTTATCATCCAGAAGGTGCGCGAAGCGGAGCGGGAAGGCATTTACAACGAATTCAAAGACCGGGTCGGGGAGCTTGTCAACGGAATCGTTCGACGCTACGAACGGGGAGATCTGGTTGTCGACCTCGGAATTACTGAGGGCCTTCTGCCCCAGCGGGAGCAGGTCCAGAGGGAAAATTACCGTCAGGGGGACCGCATTCGCGTCTATATTTCCGAAGTGAAAATGTCTCCAAAAGGGCCCCAGATCATTCTCTCCCGTACCCATTCCGGCATTGTTTCTGCTCTGTTCCATTCGGAGGTTCCTGAAATCTCGGAAGGAATAGTAGAAATCAAGGCGGTCGCCCGTGAACCGGGAAGCCGTGCCAAAATCGCCGTTGTGTCCTACGACCCCGATGTCGACCCTGTAGGGGCGTGTGTGGGCATGCGTGGATCCCGGGTGCAGAATGTTGTCTCCGAAATGCGCGGCGAAAAGATCGACATTATTCCCTGGACGCCCGATATTGCCCGTTTTGCCTGCGCTGCCCTTGCCCCAGCTGGAATTTCCAGGGTCTATGTGGATGAAGAGGACCAGGCTCTGGAGATAATCGTTCCTGATGATCAGTTATCTCTCGCCATAGGGAAAAAAGGGCAGAACGTCCGTCTTGCTGCCAGGCTGACCGGTTGGAAAATAGATATAAAAAGCGAATCTCGCGCTGCCGAAGCTGAAGCTGCTGCCGAAGCTGAAGCCGCCGCTGCCGAGGCTGAAGCTGCTGCTGACGAGGAAGCCGCTGTCGAAGCTGAAGCTGCTGCTGAAGAAGAGACTACAGACGAAACCGACGAGCAGCAAGAGCAGCAGTCGGAAGTTGAAGGCGCTGAGGGTGAGCCTCGAACTCCGGAAGCCGAACCCGTCGCCGAAATGGAGAAACCAGCCGGTTCGGTCGGAGAGAAAAAGCAGGAGTAATCGTGTCGACTGCGAAGGAGCGGCCCCTGCGCACATGCCTTGGATGCCGCCTGTCCCTGGATCAGGGTCGCCTGATCCGCTACGTGCTGGACCCCGAAAAACGTATCGTGGTGGACTATCGCAAAAAGCTTCCCGGTCGTGGCGCTTACACCTGTGCCGCAAAAAGCTGCATTATGGCGGCTGCGGGTAAAGGTCGATTTGAAAGGGCCTTCAGGGAATCTCATCAGCCGGTTTCAGGAGAGGAACTGGCGGAAAACGTAGCCCAAAAGCTGCGGGAGAGACTTCTGAATCTTGTAGGGATAGCACGAAAATCGGGGTGTACAATTTCGGGCAGCAATCTTGTCATGGAAACACTCCGTGGTCGCGGAGGGCTTGGCATTATTATCCTTGGCGAGGACATTGCACCGAGTATCGGAGAAAAGGTGACCAGTCGCGCTGCAGGCGCTGGTGTTCCCTGCGTTTATCTGTTCGACAAACGAACGCTTGGGCAGGTGGTGGGCAAGGGGGATCGTAGCGTCGTCGGCATTAAGACGGGTTCGCAGTCGAAGGTTATACGAGACGAATTATCGGTCTACAAGGAAATAGTAGGGGAGATTGAATGGCAAAAACACGGGTATACGAACTAGCGCAGAAACTGGGACTCGATAATAAGGTTCTGCTGGAGCGCCTTCAGGACGCCGGAGTGGAGGCTACAAGCCACATGAGTGCTCTGGAAGAGGAGGACATCCGTAAGTTCGAGACCGGAGCGAAGCCTGTCGCCGAGAAGGTCGAGGAGGAGCGGATCACGCCCGGAATCATCCGTCGGCGTCGGAAAGAGGTTCCGCAGGTTGCGACCGAGCCCGCCGCTCCGACCGTTGCCGAGGAATCATCTCAACTCCCTGAGAAACAGCAGGTTCCTGAGGAAGTTGCTCCCGAGAAAGCTCCGGTTGTTTCGGAAGAGAAGCCTGAGGAAAAAATACAGGAAAAACAGGTGGAGGAACCGAAGGTTCCCGAGCCGGTCGAAGCCGGGCCCAAACCCCAGGCGCCTGAGGAAGTTGCCGAAACGAAAACCCCGGTTTCAAAGGAAGAAAAGCCGGCCCCTCCCAGGCCTCAGGCTCCCGAGAAAAGCCCTCAGAGAGCAACAGCTTCGCGGGCCAGAATTCTCGGACGAGTAGAACTGCCCCCGGCAAGGCTGCCCCGCAAGGAGGCTGCTCCGCCTTCTCGTGGCACTGAGCCCCGCAGGCCGGCTACCGCGGAACCGGCTGGCGCGAGAAAGAAAAGGACCGGCGTGCCCTCTCGGCCTGCCCAGCCAGAAATGGTAGTGCCGGCCGCTGAACCCATGCCGGAAAAGGAGGGCCGGAAAAAGCAGAAAAAGGCGAAAACCGGCGGAGACTACGGGGAAGCCAAGCGGGAATTCGGAAACGGAAAACGGCGCCGAGTCGAAATTTTTGAACCCGAACGCGGAAGTCGACTCCGGAAGGGAAAGAAACAGGCAAAGCCCACAAAAAAGACGGAAATCACCGTCTCCAAAGCCATTAAGCGCATCATCCGGATCAGCGATGCGATTACCGTGGGCGAACTTGCCAAACGCATTGGCGTCAAGGCAAACGATCTGATCAAGGAACTCATGCGCCAGGGCACGATGGTTACCATCAATCACCCCCTGGATTTCGAATCAGCGGCGCTGATCGCATCAGAATTCAATTTCGAAGTTGAAAACGTCGCCTTCGACGAAGAGTCTATCCTTGAGCATTCTTCACTGAAAACAGGCGAAGATGAAAAACCCGAAGATCTTGAGATCCGTCCGCCGGTCGTCACGATCATGGGTCATGTTGACCATGGAAAGACCAGTCTGCTGGACGCTATCCGGACCGCAAATGTCACCGCTGAGGAGGCTGGAGGCATTACCCAGCACATCGGCGCCTACGACGTGGAAATCGAGGGGCGGAAAATTACCTTCGTAGATACTCCGGGCCATGAGGCTTTCACGGCAATGCGCGCTCGGGGCGCCAAGGTCACGGATATCGTCATCCTAGTGGTGGCGGCGGATGACGGTGTCATGCCTCAGACCAAAGAGGCGATCAATCATGCCAAAGCGGCGGGTGTGCCTATTCTGGTGGCGATCAACAAAATCGACAAGGCGGATGCCAATCCCGAGCGGGCCAAGCAGGAACTCACCGAATTCGGGCTTGTTCCCGAAGGGTGGGGCGGAGACACCATTTTTGTGGAGGTTTCCGCAAAGAACCATCAGAATCTCGACCAGCTCCTGGAGATGATTCTCCTTCAGGCCGAAGTCATGGAACTCAAGGCCAGCCCGCGGAAACGGGCAAGAGGGACGATTATTGAAGCCCGGCTCGATCGAGGCCGGGGTCCCGTGGCCACGGTACTTGTACAGGAAGGGACCCTTCGGACAGGAGATTCAGTGGTTTCCGGTGTCCACTTCGGACGGGTCCGGGCTATGAATAGTTATCTGGGTCAACGCGTGGAAGAGGCCGGCCCATCTTTTCCGGTCGAGGTCACCGGCCTTGCCGGAGTTCCGGATGCCGGAGATGACTTTCATGCCGTGGAAGACGATAAAATCGCCAAGGAAATAGCCCAGCACCGGCAGCAGAAACTTCGGGAAACTGAACTGGCGCAGTCGAGCAAGATTTCCCTCGACCAACTCTACGCGCGCATTCAGGAAGGCGATGTCAAAGAGCTCAAGGTCATCGTCAAAGGTGACGTGCAAGGTTCCGTCGAGGCGGTCAAGGACTCGCTGCTCAAACTTTCCACTGATGCCTGCAGACTGGTTGTGATCCACACGGGCGTTGGCGGTATCATCGAAAGCGATATCACTCTTGCGTCAGCCTCCGACGCGATTGTGCTTGGATTCAACGTTAGACCCGAGTCAAAGGCTTCCACTCTTGCAGAAGCCGAAGGCGTGGATATCAGGCTGTACAACATAATTTACGATGCCGTATCGGATATCCGAAACGCCATGGAAGGCCTTCTCGCTCCGACTCTGAGAGAGAAGGAACTCGGCCGGGTGGAAGTACGGGATACCTTTCATGTCTCCAAAGTTGGCACCGTGGCCGGTTGCTACGTTGTGGAGGGGAAAGTCCTGCGCGGCGCGCGGGTTAGACTCGTCAGGGACAATGTGGTCATCTGGCAGGGGAAAATGAATTCCCTCAAGCGTTTCAAGGACGATGCCAGAGAGGTCGCCACCGGATACGAGTGCGGTATCGGTCTCGAAAATTACAACGATATCAAGGTTGGGGATTTTATCGAGGCCTTTGAAATCGAAGAAGTGAAGACCATTCTTTAATCAATGGTTGTGGGTGTCTTGAGACTGGAGCTGATTCTGCACGCTCCCCACTCTCTTAAGGAGAAGCGGGGAATCGTGAAGAAGATCCTCGGACGGTGTCGGACGCGCTTTCCAGTTTCCTGCGCCGAGACCGAGTTGTGGGACTCATGGCAGAGATCCGAACTGGGATTTGCCATGGTCGATCAGAATGAAGGCGCCGTTCACAACGTGTTTGAAAAAGTGGAGGAGGAAATCCTCCGAACCGGTCTGGCCGAGATTAGCGAGCGGTATCTGGAATTTCTGCATTATTGAGAAAAGTTTTGGAAAGTCAGAGAGCACATAGAATCGGGGAACAGATCCATCAGGAAGTATCTTCCCTCCTGGTCAAGGGATTGAAGGATCCCAGAATCGGGTTCGTTACCATCACTTACGTGGAGGTGACTTCTGATCTTCATCTGGCCCGGATCTACTACACCGTCATGGGCGACACGGAATCCCGCAAGAACACCGTTAAGGGGCTGAAAAGTTCCATCCCTTTCATTCGAAAAGAATTGGGAAGGCGCATCCGTACCCGATATATTCCGGAGCTCCTCTTTCAGTACGACACTTCCCTGGAATACGGTAACCGCATCGAAAATCTGATCAGGGAAATTTCCTCAACCGCCGATGATTCAAGCAATTCTGAAGAAGATTGACCAATCGCGCCGCTTTCTCGTTGCCTCCCACGAGAATCCGGATGGAGACGCGTTGGCATCGACCCTCGCCCTCTATCACGGGCTCCGTGAACGGGGTAAGGAGGTGGTGGCCTTTAATGTCGATGGCGTGCCCGATTCTTTCCGGTTTCTTCCCGGAAGCGAAGCGGTCGTAGACTCTCTGCATGGATTCTTTGATGTCGGTTTCATCCTGGACGCGGGAGAGTTACGCAGAGCTGGATCCGGGATTCAAACTGCCTGCCGATCTCTCATCAACATCGATCATCATCCCCATTCGGAATTTTTCGGCGAGATCAACTACGTTGACGAGAAAGCCAGCGCTACCGGTGCATTGATTTATCGACTGCTGAAGGCGTCCGGGAGGGAAATATCCTTCGCCTCAGCGATCTGCATATACGCCGCCATTCTGTCCGATACGGGATCGTTTCGATATTCCAATGCCGACCCGGAGGCTTTCCGCATCGCATCGGAAATGGTGGAGAGGGGGGTTAAGACCTGGGACGTGGCCGCCGGGCTCTATGAGAGCCAGGGAATCGAAAGGCTGCGTCTATTGAGTCGGGTCCTTGAGACGCTGACCGTCTCCGATTGCCGGCGGTTTGCAGCTATCACTATCTCAGGGAAGATGATGCGGGATACGGGCGCCAGGCCAGAGGATACCGACGGATTCATAAATTACCCACGGTCCATTCGTGAAGTCGAGGTTGCGGTATCTCTCCGTGAACTGGAGGATAAGCGGTTTAAAATCAGCTTCCGGTCCAAAGGGGCCGTCGATGTGGGTGATCTCGCCAGAAACCTGGGTGGCGGTGGACACCACAATGCTGCCGGCGCCGTAATGGAAGGAACGAGCGTAAATATTTGCAATCAGTTGTTCAAACGTCTGGAGGAGCTGTTAACCAAAAAACAATGGACGGAATCCTGATTGTCGACAAACCACGCGGCATGACTTCCCACGACGTGGTTCGTTGCGTGCGTCGGGTATTCCATACCCGAAAAGCCGGTCATGCCGGAACTCTCGATCCCATGGCCACCGGTCTTCTTCAGATTGCCATAGGCCGCGCCACCCGCATCCTGGAATTTTTAACTGCGGGGGACAAGACCTATCGGGCAGTGATGAAGCTCGGGGAAATTACAGATACCCAGGATGCCGAAGGGAAAACCCTGGAACGGCGTGACGCGGCGGGAATTACAAATGAGGATCTGGAAAGGGTCTGTAAATCTGTGGAAGGAGATATCCTGCAGGTTCCTCCCATGTTTTCCGCCCTGAAAAAGAATGGTACGCCCCTTTATAAGCTTGCACGCCAGGGAATTGAGATTGAAAGGGAGGCTCGTACCGTTCATATCCGATCCGTGAGACTGCAGGAGGTGCAGTTGCCGCTGGTCGCTCTGGAGATTGAGTGCTCCAAGGGGACCTATATACGGACACTGTGCCATGATATGGGACTATCCCTGGGGACCGGCGCACACCTGGTCGAGCTTCGTCGGACGCGGAGCGGGGCCTTTACGGAAGCGGAGGCTATCCAGTTGCAGGAACTGGAAGCGCTGGATCCGCAGCGGGATCCGATTCCGATTCTTTCTATGGAAGAGAGCCTGCGGGGATTGCCGTCCCGCGAAGTGACATCCCTTGCCGGTGCCGGCCTGGCCAACGGAATTCCGCCCGACTATTCCGCCACCTCAGGAGATCCCGTCAAGGTGGGGCAGATTATGGCACTGAAAAGTTCGGGTCGCCTGGCAGCTGTGGCCCGATTTGATCCTTCCCGGGAAAGGGAGAAGCGAGGGGATTTCGAATTGCTGAAGGTTTTCCCCGGGACATCCTAAAATTCCGATTTCACCCCTCGGGATACAGGTATTGTCCTTTACACAACCCAATGTTTGTGATAGAAAATCGTTGTAATCCAAGCAGGTAAACAGCCCTTTAACAGATGTTTTCATCGAAAGGAGGTGACGCTAGTGCTCGCCACGGAACGTAAAAAAGAAATCATTGACCAATTCAGGACTCACGAGGGAGACACCGGGTCGCCGGAAGTCCAGATTGCGCTTCTTTCCGAGCGTATCACTTATCTGACGGAGCATTTCCGGACCCACAAGAAAGATCACCATTCCCGTCGTGGTCTTCTCAAGATCGTTGGACACAGAAGACGTCTTCTCGATTATCTGAAGCGGAAGGACGTCGAACGTTACCGCACGATCATCAAGGAACTGGGAATTCGTCGTTAACCCCGGGCAGCACGCTCTGCGGAACAAAGAGCCTGCTGCCCTTCGTTTTTGGGGAAATGGCCGGGGAGGTTGTCCGGAGAGAGAATCCGACGCCGCGCAAGCGGAACGTGGGATCCTGTCTCAGGCCATCCTCCTTACGCCGTTTTTTCTCTTGAAATCGGACGGATTTCCCCGGAAACCTCATCTATTCAGTAAGGAGAAATTATGGCTTACCATAAGGTGGAAGTCGAATTCAACGGTCAGCCCCTGACCATCGAAACAGGGAAAATGGCACGTCAGGCTGATGGCGCAACCGTCGTCACCTACGGCGAAACCAAGGTGCTGTGCACCGCGGTATCCGCAAAGCAGATGCGCGAAGGGCAGGGATTCTTCCCTTTGACCGTCAATTACCAGGAAAAATTTTATTCCGCCGGCAAAATCCCCGGATCCTTTTTTCGGCGGGAGCGTGGCGCCAGCGAGCGAGAAACCCTGATCTGTCGTCTTATCGACCGGCCGATGCGTCCGCTTTTCCCTAAAGGATATCTCTATGAAACACAGATCATGCCGACGGTTATCTCGGCCGATCTGATCAACGATCCCGACACCCTGGCGATGGTCGCCGCCTCGGCTGCGGTGGTCGTCTCCGACATCCCTTTCGAAGGGCCAATTGCTGCGGTGCGCGTCGGTCGTGTCGATGGCGCGTTGATTGCCAATCCGACGCTCCAGCAGATGGAGCAGAGCGATATCGAAATCGTCGTTTCCGGTTCACGGAACGCGGTGATGATGGTCGAAGGGGAAGCCGATCTTATCTCGGAAAGCGATATGCTCGAAGCGATCTTTTTCGGCCACGAAGCCCTGCAGCCCCTGATCGATCTACAGGAGAAACTGCGGGAACTCGCCGGGAAGGAGAAGCGGGAGTTTATTGCTCCCGAAATCGAACCTGAGCTCAAAAACAAGGTGACTGAACTCGCTGAGGCTCGCCTTGCCGAGGCCTCCACCATTCGTACCAAGCAGGAACGTTATGCTGCCATTGACGAGGTCAAAGCCGATGTCAAAGTTGCTCTCGAAGCGGATTACGAAGGTCGTGGTGACGAGATCTCCACTATTCTTGATTCCATCGGAAAGCGGGTCGTCCGTCAGACGGTGACCCGGGACAAAGTGCGTATCGACGGCCGCGACACGAAGACGGTTCGCCCCATCTCCTGCGAAACCGGCATCCTGCCCAGAGCGCATGGCAGCGCCCTTTTCACTCGCGGCGAGACCCAGGCGCTGGTGGCAGTCGCCCTCGGTACAGGTACCGATGAGCAGCGCATGGACAATGTCCAGGGAATGGAGTTCAAAAAATTCTTTCTGCATTACAACTTTCCTCCGTTCAGTGTCGGTGAGACAAGCATGCGCCTTTTCCCCGGCCGACGGGAAATCGGCCACGGCATGCTCGCCGAGCGTTCCGTCGCCAAAGTGTTGCCCGAACACGAAGATTTTCCCTATACCATCCGGATCGTCTCCGACATTCTTGAATCGAATGGGTCCTCTTCCATGGCCAGTGTATGCGGGGCATCTCTGTCTCTGATGCAAGCTGGGGTGCCGGTCAAGGATGCGGTTGCCGGGATCGCCATGGGCCTGATCAAGGAAGGCGATGATATCGCCATCCTCTCCGACATCCTTGGCGATGAAGATCATCTCGGCGATATGGATTTCAAGGTTACCGGAACTTCCGGCGGCATTGCCGCCCTCCAGATGGACATAAAAATCATTGGAGTGGACAAGGCGATCATGAAGCAGGCCCTGGAGCAGGCCAGGGAAGGGCGGATTCACATTCTCGGTGAGATGGCCAAGGCGATTTCCGCACCCCGTGAGGAGTTGTCGCCCTACGCGCCGCGTATCACAACCATTCATGTCAAATCTGACCAGGTGCGCACCGTCATTGGTTCCGGCGGCAAAAACGTGCGGGCCATCATCGAGGCTACCGGATGCTCCATCGACATCGAGGACGACGGTCGTATTAATATAGCCTCCGCCGACGGGGAAGCCTGCAAGCGTGCGATCAAGATGATCCGGGACCTTACGCAGCAGGCCGAAATCGGCAAGCTCTACATGGGGACCGTCAAGAAAGTGATGGAATTCGGAGCATTCGTGGAGATCTTCCCTGGAACCGACGGACTTGTCCATGTCTCCGAGTTGGCAAAAGAGCGGGTTCGGAGCGTGACGGACGTTCTCAATGAGGGCGACCAGGTTCTGGTGAAATGCCTCGATATCGACAGGCAGGGGAAAATAAAGCTTTCCAGGAAGGAAGCTTTGGGAATGACCCTCCCTGAAGAGGGATAAAGACGGTCCGGGGATATGGTTCAGAAAGCAATTTTGGACAACGGTATACGGGTTATTACTGAAAATATCCCGACAGCGCATTCCGCAACCCTTGGATTCTGGATCGAAAGCGGCTCCAGACACGAAGACCCGGCTGTGGGCGGCGTTTCGCATTTCATTGAACATATGCTGTTCAAGGGAACTCCCACGCGAACCGCCCTGGAGATCGCCAGGGAAATCGATTCGGTGGGGGGAGTCCTGAATGCTTTCACCAGCAGAGAGTACAGCTGTTATTACGCAAAGGTCCTGGCCAGGAAACTTCCTCTGGCCATTGACCTGCTTTCGGATGTTGTCCTGAATTCCGCCTTCGACCCTGCGGATATCGAGAAAGAGCGGAAAGTAATCTTCCAGGAAATCTTCATGGAAGACGACACCCCCGACGATCAAGTTCACGACCTCTTCAGCCAGATGTTCTGGCGGGGACACCCACTGGGATACTCCATTCTGGGCACCCGCGATTCGGTGAAAAACCTGTCGCGGGAGGCCCTCATGGAGTTCATGAAAGATCGGTATCGGGGAGACCGGATTCTGATCTGCGCCGCAGGCGATCTGAATCACGAAGAAATCGTCGACCGCATCGCCGAGGCCTTCCATGAAGTGACCACCGGTTGTATGCCATCTTCGGATCAGGTTCCTGACTACGATAGACGATCTGGTACGGTGGAAAAGGATCTCGAGCAGGTCCACCTCTGCCTCGGAACACGGGCTCTTCCCCATAACCATCCGAACCGATTCGAACTTCAACTGCTGAACACCATCCTTGGGGGGAGTATGAGTTCGCGTCTTTTTCAGAAGGTACGGGAAGAAGAGGGGCTCGCCTATTCGATCTACAGTTATTTAAATTGTCACTCCGATTCCGGCGCCCTGGTCGTATATGCCGGCGCCTCGCCGGAAAATATCCAGAGGGCTATCGAAATCATTCTGGAGGAATTCCGTAACTTAAAGGAAAACCTCATGTCGGAGGAGGAACTTCGGGCCGCCAAGGAACAGATTCGTGGCTATCTGCTTCTCTCGATGGAAAGCACGGACAACCGCATGAGCCGTCTGGCCAAAAATGAGATATACATGGGACGAAATCTTTCCCTGAAAGAGGTCCTCGGAGGGTTCGGACGGGTCAGCCGGGAAGGCATCCAGAAGTTGGCAAATTTTATCCTTCAGGACCAATACATCAATCTTCAGACGGTCGGAAAGCTCCCGCCTTCTTTCCACCCTGAAACCATCAGGATCTGATCGAGGCATGAACGGTCTTACCCTTGAACTGAAAAGAATTCGAAAAAATGCAATCCTGCCCCGCTACATGAGTGATCTGGCCGCCGGGATGGACCTGTACGCCGCACTTGACGGGCTGTTGAGGATTCCCCCTGGTGAGCGTAAATTGGTGCCCACCGGAATCGCTCTGGCTATTCCTCCCGGCTTCGAAGGTCAAGTACGGCCTCGTTCAGGGCTTGCCTTCAAAAATGGTGTGACCCTGGTCAACGCTCCCGGCACGATTGATGCTGACTACCGAGGAGAAATTCAGGTGATCGTCATCAATCATGGATCGGAAGAATTCCTCGTCTCGGCGGGTGATCGTATTGCACAACTGGTTATCGCTCCCGTTCTGAGGGTGCGTTTGCGTGAAGTAGAAAATCTTGCCGAAACGGAACGCGATGAAGGAGGATTCGGCCATACCGGATTGACCGGATGACAGATATGGACCGCTATCCAAACACTGAAGAATTGCTTGAGTTTCCCTGCGATTATATGTTCAAAGCCTTCGGGCCGAATAATTCCTGTTTCGAGAAGGACGTGCGCGAGGCCGTTGCTTCCGTAATTCCTTTGGATTTGGATAAAATGCGTATTCGACCCAGTTCGAAAGGGTCCTATGTCTGCGTCTCGGTTCTCGTCCGGCTCCGCAGTTTCGAGCAGCTCAAGACCATTTATAATCGCCTTCGGGAAGTGGAGGGTTTGAAATTCCTCCTTTAAACGGCAGAACACAAAAACAGTCGTATCCTATATTGCCCTTATTCACGAAATGGTTCAGGAGGGAAAGCCATGCTTCTTTCCATCAACCCCCATAATCCTCAGCTTAGGCTGATTCGTCAGGTATGCGAAAGTCTTCGACAGGGAGGGGTGATCGTCTATCCAACAGACACCACTTATGGTCTGGGATGCGATATTTTCAACAAAAAGGGTGTACGCAGGATCTATCAGATCAAACAGCGCGACCCACGCAAGCCTTTCTCTTTTATCTGTGCCGACATTTCCGACGTGGCCAATTACGCTCAGGTCAGCAACTTTGCCTTCAAAATCCTCAAAAGGCATCTTCCCGGCCCTTACACTTTTATTCTTGAGGCGACTCGCCTCGTGCCGGAACTTCTTACGACCAAGCAACGCACCGTGGGCATCCGGATACCCGAAAACGAAATTGCCCTGGCTATCGTGCGCGAACTTGGACATCCTCTGGTCACCACCAGCGTCAATCCTTCCGGTGAGGAGCCGCTGAACGACCCTATAAAAATTCAGGAGGAAATCGGAAAAAGGCTTGATTACGTCGTGGATGGAGGGGTTCTTCTCAATGATCCCTCTACCGTAATCAGTCTGCTCGACGATCGGATCGAAGTTCTTCGCGATGGCAGTGGTGACGTTTCCTGGATTCATCAGCTTTGATTGCGATGGAGACATTCGAACACCTGGACACGATTTCGGAGATTACGTGAAAGGGAAAGAAATCACGGTTGTATTTTACGAACGACGTTTTCACCGCGAAGACTGGCGCTTCAATGTGGATGATAGGGCGTTGGAGAATTCTCTGGCGGACCTTGCGTTGGAACTGGCCCGCTTCGGGATAGAACTCAAAATCGGGAGGAAGGAGACAGTCTCACTTGACGTTCGCGGCTATGGCGACCTTCTCAACACCATTCGTATCCGTTCTCCCCGGGACGGAATCAGCAACATCTGTCTGGGTCACATCATCGGTCCAAGTCCCCTCCGTGATTTAATCGAGGATCTCAGGCGCGGGGTGAACCGCGTCGCGTTTGCGCCGGAAACAATCGAGCCTGAAGGCGACGCCAAGGTGGTGTGTCATAATTGCGGCTGCGGTTGCTGATGTTTTTTAAATTATCTGATTTTCGAGCTCCGGCATTTCAGACCCTCGACAAGGATTGTTCCGGGGAGTCCTTTTCCCTTCTTCACGACTCCCACCTGTAATATCGCCATTTTCCTTGAGACGCTCCGGTTCCCAACGATTTTCATTCCCTTTTGAGTAGAATAATAGCTGTCAACCTGCACAGGAGCAGTCCATGAATATTCATCCCAATGGTCAAAAGGTGAAATCTCGTCTTGTTGAGGCGATTGATCGCCTGACCGCGGAAGTTGAGGAAAAGGTTATTCATTGGCGGCGCGAATTCCATCAAAATCCGGAACTGCCCAATCGGGAATTCCAGACCTCCCGGACGGTGGCCGCGCATCTCAAGTCGCTCGGCCTTGAGGTTTCTAGCAATATTGCCAAAACCGGCGTCATCGGTATCCTGCGAGGGCGGTCGGAATATCCAGTGGTCGCCCTTCGCGCGGACATGGATGCCCTTCCGGTGACGGAACTTGCGGACGTTCCCTTCAAGTCGAAGATCGAAGGGGTTATGCACGCCTGTGGACACGACTGTCATACCGCGATTCTCATGGGGGCCGCCGAAGTCCTTTCCAAATTACGGGACCAAATTCAAGGAACGGTAAAATTTCTGTTTCAACCGGCGGAAGAAGGCCCGCCTGAAGGGGAAGAGGGCGGTGCGCCTCTCATGATTCAGGAGGGAGCTCTTGAAAGTCCCGCTCCGGATGCAATTTTCGGGCTCCACGTCGGGGCTTTTCCTTCGGGCAAAATCGGTTACCGCAGCGGCGCAGCCATGGCATCTGCGGATCTGTTCGAAATCGTCGTAAAGGGTTCCCAGACCCACGGGGCGATGCCCTGGCTGGGAGTGGATCCCATAGTCGTCGCCTCACAGATTATCCTCGGCCTGCAGACGATCGTCAGTCGCCAGGTGGATCTTACCAGGTCACCTGCGGTAATTACGGTGGGGAAAATCAAAGGAGGAAATCGATTCAATATCATTCCCGATCGGGTGGAAATGGCGGGTGCGATTCGCGTGCTGGACGACAGGGTCAGGAAAAATCTTCTGGAAAAGTTCCAAACGACCGTCCACTCGATCGCTGCAAGTGCAGGGGCCGAAGCAGAGATTTCTTTCAATCCCTGGCGATATGCCTTGACCTATAACGATCCCGTCCTGACCCGACGGATGGAATCGACATTCCTGAATGTTGTCGGGGAAGAGGGAATCATCGAATTCCCTCTTCTGACCGGCTCAGAGGATTTTGGATTTTATCAGGAAAAAATTCCCGGTCTTTTCTTTTTTCTTGGCGTCGCTCCTCCCGACATCGGAAAAGCGCCTCCCAGCCATTCCCCCTACTTTGTGGCTGATGATGGGGCTTTGGGAACCGGAGTACGTTTGATGTCGAATCTCGCGGCTGATTTTCTGAATAGATAAAAGACGGAGTAAATGCCCCGATAATTTGTTTTAGAAATTTAAAGAACTTTGAAAGAGAACAATATTTGGATTCACAGGTCCCTCCTGTAAATTTTTGAGTTGCGAAATTAAGACAATACTGATACTTTTAAAACGTCGTTTAATTTCGTTCGTCTGAGATCCGGGACATTTAGATTCGGGTGGAGGACCTCAACAAAACCAAAAAATGGAGGTGCAGAGTGAGAAAAGCAGTTGGTCTGAGTTTATTTATTTTAGCTGTATATCTGCTGACGACGGTAAATGCAATTGCAGCCGACACAATCAGGATTGCCTACATCGATCCGTTATCGGGAGCCTTTGCCAATGTCGGCGAGCAGGGAGTGAAACATTTCCAAGATGCTATTAAGGAGGTTAACGATAGCGGCGGCGTCTTGAACGGAAAAAAACTGGAGTTGGTCACTTTTGATAATAAAACCAGCCCACAGGAAAGTCTCCTGATCCTGCGACAAGTTGTGGATCAGGGCATTCATTTCATTACCCAGGGCAACGGCTCCCATGTAGCCGGCGCTCTTTCGGAAGGTGTTGCCAAAATCAACTCGCGTACTCCTGATGATGCGATCATCTACCTGAACTATGCTGCAATCGACCCCGCCCTGACCAATGAAAAATGCAATTTCGCGCATTTTCGCTTTGATTTCAACACCCAGATGAAAATCAAGGCCATCGCCAATTATTTCAAAGACCGTAAAGATATCAAAAAAGTTTACATTATCGGTCAGGACTATGCGCACGGGCATGCCGTCAGCCGCTTCACCAAGGAGTATCTGAAAGAGACGCGTCCTGATATCGAAATCGTGGGCGACGACCTTCATCCGATTGGAAAAGTTAAGGACTTTTCTCCTTATGTTGCAAAAATCCAGGCTTCCGGCGCCGATGCGGTCGTCACGGGAAACTGGGGCAACGATATGACCCTGCTGATCAAGGCGGGCAAAGATACCGGCCTCGATGTGGATTGGTTTACTTTTTATGCCGGCGGACTTGGCTCTCCCCCCTCAATTGGAGAAGCGGGCATCGGCAAGGTTTATCAAGTGACCGAATATCACACCAATGTTGAAGACTCGAAACTTTCTGATGAATTCGTTGAGAATTTTTGGCAGAAATACGAGACGGACTTCTATTACCATCGGATCCGGGTCGCTATTCAGATGTGGGCCAAAGCCATCGATAAAGCCGGTTCGACCGATCCTTTCAAAGTGGCCAAAGCTCTGGAAGGCATGAAATATGATAGTTCCGTGGGCGAAGTCAGAATGCGTGCGGAGGACCACCAGCTGATTGCTCCCATTTACATCTCCGTCTTGACCAAAGCCGGGGAGGGAACGGAATACAAGCACGATGTTGAAGATTCCGGTCTTGGGTTCAAGACAGTGGCAAAAATCCCTAACGAAGAGGTTACGGTTCCGACCAGTTGCAAAATGGAAAGACCGTAATAACTTTCCGTATCCCCGAAAGGCAGCACGATTCGTTGATTCGGAGGAAAACCCATGTCCGGCTCTTCATATTTGAAGGGCCGGATTTTTTGCGCATTGTATTTGGAAAAAGAAATTGAACTGTTGCCAGAATATATCTCGAATCTTCGGTTTATTTCGATTAATATAACAGCATTGATTTGGTAAAGGAGAGCCAGAATGAGACGCAGCCAGAAAATTCTCGACAATCCCCGGGGAAGCAAAGTTCGGGCCCTGCTGAAATCCATGGGATACAGTGATTACGACCTGCAACGTCCTCTGATCGGGGTGGCAAATTCCTGGAACACGATTGTTCCAGGGCATTTGAATCTTCGTCAGGTGGCGGAACACGTGAAGCAGGGGATTTATCAGGCCGGCGGAACACCGATTGAATTCGGTGTGATTGCCTGCTGCGATGGTGTGGCCAATGGACACCAGGGAATGCGCTTCGTTCTTCCTTCCCGTGAGGTAATCGCCAACTCTTTGGAAATAATGGCTCAGGCTCACCAGCTTGACGGTCTGGTCATGTTGGGATCCTGCGATAAAAGCGTCCCGGGGCTGCTGATGGGCGCCGCACGTCTGGACCTGCCTTCCATCATGGTGGTGGGTGGACCTTCCCTGGGAGGATGTGAGTTCGACGGCCGCTCCGCGGATATCACCTCTCTGGGAGAGGCAGTGGGGATGGTTGCCGTTGGAAAACTCAGCCAGGGTGAATTTTCTCAACTGGAAGAGAGAGTGATGCCGACCTGCGGGTCCTGCTCTTTTCTGGGCACCGCCAATTCCATGGGTTGCATGGCCGAGGCCCTGGGAATGAGCCTTCCCGGCACCGCAACCATACCGGCTGTATTTGCTGAAAGGTATCGTGCGGCGCAGGCATCGGGGAGGCGGGTCGTGGAGATGATATCTGAACAGCTTACCTCCCGGAAGATCATCACCAGAGAAAGTCTGGAAAATGCGATTCGATTGGCCATGGCCATGGGCGGTTCCACTAATCTGGTGCTGCACCTCCTGGCCATTGCCTATGAAGCCGGCGTGGATATAGGGATCGAGATTTTCGATGAATTGTCGAGCAGCACTCCTCATGTAGCCAGGATTTATCCATCTGCTGCGGCAAACGTACCTGATTTCCACCAGTCAGGCGGCGTGCCGGCGCTGAGTAGGGAGATTCTTCCCTTGCTCAACCGTAAGGCCTTGACCGTGACCGGCCGCAGCATCGGTGAAAATGTCGAGAACGCAGCGAAAAAGGACGACGACATTATTCGATCGCTAGAGAATCCTTGGAGCGATCAGAGCGGATTGGCCATTCTTCGGGGCAATCTTGCCCCCGATTCCGCTGTGACCAAACCCGCGGCCATTCATCCTGATATGCAGGTGTTTACCGGGACGGCACGCTGTTTCGATTCGGAAGACGAGGCGAATCGTGCTATCCATGAGCGTCAAATCCAGCCTGGGGATGTCGTGGTTATCCGCTATGAAGGCCCGAAGGGGGGACCCGGCATGCCCGAAATGGCCGGCGCCATGAAAATGCTTTATGGCCAGGGCCTGGCCCTGAAAACAGCTCTTGTGACGGATGGCCGCTTCTCCGGCACCAACAATGGATGCTTTGTCGGACACATCTCACCAGAGGCCGCCGAAGGCGGACCGATCGCACTGGTGCAGAATGGCGATCGTATCACCATCAATATTACTGAACGTCATCTCCATCTGGAGGTCAGCGAAAGTGAACTGAACCGCAGACGGGAAGCATGGCAGCCTCCGAAACCCAAATCCGCGGAAGGGTATCTGGCCCTCTACGCCCGGCTGGCCGAGTCGGCCCACAGGGGCGCCGTCATCAGGCATCGTCAGGAGTAAAAAAGTCCGGTCCTGCACTCAACCGCCAATCTTTTGAATTTCAGAACAGGGGATTGCTGTTCATTGGAGATATCCATTTTGGAGAATCCCAATGCCGACACTCTCCCATGAGGAAAAGGATTACCCATGAGACCGGATATCGTACTCGTATCAGCTTTCCCGGCGCCCGTAATGGCATTTCTGGAAAAGAATTTCACCTGTCATAGAATGTTTGAGGCGGCCGACCGTAAAGAATTCCTCACCCTGGTAGCAGAAAAGGTCAGGGGGCTTGCCACGACAGCCGTTCTTGGAGCGAATCGGGATCTGCTCTTCGCCCTTCCAAAACTGGAGATCGTCTCCGGATTCGGCGTCGGATATGACGCGGTTGATCTACAGACGGTGAAAGAAAGGAAAATCGTTCTCACCAATACGCCGGACGTTCTGACGGACTGCGTCGCCGATCTCGGCGTTGCGCTGATGCTGGATGCTGCGCGACGCGCACCTCAGGCCGAGCGTTATCTCCGGGACGGGAATTGGCTCCAAGGAAATTTTGGTCCGGGAAAGAAAGTCAGCGGCAAGCGGGCGGGAATTCTGGGGCTCGGGCGCATCGGCCAGGCGATCGCCCGACGACTGGCGGGTTTCGAGATGGAGATACTGTACTACGACCTCGTTCCAAATAGCTCCCTGCCGTACCGATTGATGCCTTCCCTGGTTGATCTCGCCCAGGAAGCCGATTTCCTGTTCGTGTCTTCCTACGGCGGGCCATCGACAAGGCATATAGTCGATGAAAAAGTGCTGAGAGCCATCGGCCCGGAAGGCTTCCTCATCAACATCGCGCGCGGTTCGATTGTCGATGAGCAGGCTCTTATCCGGGTTCTGAAGGAAAAGGCATTGGGCGGCGCGGGCCTGGATGTTTTCGAGGATGAACCCCGGGTTCCGGAGGATCTTCTGGCTCTGGAGAATGTGGTTCTCACGCCTCACATCGCCAGCAACACCGTTGAAACCCGGGCAGCCATGGGTAAGCTCATGTGCGAAAATCTCCATGCGTATTTTGCCGGCAAACCGGTTTTAACGCCGGTGGAGATCTGATTTTTTACCCAAAAAATGGAGATCCCCTGTCGTTCATCTTAAAAATGAGTCCCCAAAGGACGAGGAGGAAGACATCGTGAAAGAAAACAACCTGAGAAAAGTTTGGGAATCCGGCGGATGCGTCATCAACGGCTGGCTTTCAATCCCGAGCGGTTTTGCCGCCGAGGTGATGGCCCATGGAGTTGGTGAACTCAAATGGGATACCCTGACCGTGGACATGCAGCACGGCGTGCAGGATTATCAGAGCACCGTTTCCTGTTTCCAGGCGATTGCGACGACAAACGTGACCCCCATGGTCCGGGTTCCATGGCTTGACGAAGGGATTATTATGAAATCCCTGGACGCCGGAGCCCTAGGACTCATCTGCCCGATGATCAATACGGGAGAGGAAGCCAGGCGACTCGTGCAAGCCTGCCGGTATCCGCCTTTAGGGCAACGATCCTCCGGACCGATCCGTGCGGGTTTTTATGGTCCGGATTACCAGAAAACGGCCAATGAAAACATCGTTGTTCTGGCCATGATCGAAACCAGGGAAGCCTATGACAATCTTGATGCGATTTTTTCAACACCAGGGCTTGACGGCATTTATATCGGCCCCTCGGACCTGTCCCTGTCTCTGACCGGAAGGCCAGGGTTCGACCATGCCGAAGGCACGGTGCAGTATGAAACGATTATGAGGATCCTTGAGAAATGCAGAGAATATGGCCTCAAGGCGGGAATTCACACAGGAGCAGCCGATTACGCGGCAAAAATGCGTGAAGCGGGTTTCCACCTCACCACGGTCGGTTCCGACATGCGCATGATGCTGCTGGGAATGAAAAATGAGCTAGAAAAATTGCGGGAGAAAAAAGGGGAGGTAAAGAAGAGGCCGTACTGACGTCGCCCCAGTGTCAACTATCCCATCATCACGCAAAAAGCCCGGCTCTTTAAAGCCGGGCTTTTCAATTCGAAGGCGAGACTCGAACAATACTTTCAAGTGTATGTAATTAAATGATAAAGTTTCCATTCTGTAGTTAAGATACCGTCAAAAATACCGTAATAAATATTTTCGACTACACAATTTTCCTCATAAAATAGATTCCATTGATAAATAATTCTTCTTGGACCTCATCATATTCTATTGTTAAATTATAGGCCAAAATATGGCTGATTGCCTTGATTGTTTGAAGGAAGGTAAAGCGAAGGTCGTTTCGATTCGAAAGAATAGCTCAGTATAGAAAGATCAAGTCCAAATCTTGCTGTAAATTCCACCCCGCCTGATTGGCGGCCCTTTTAACGGATCGTAAACGGCAACCCAGCCCATCTTGTTGAGCTGGCGACCATCGGCTAATCTGCCCTCCGTGGTCAATTTCCAAGGAGGTTGGATGATGCCGAGTCTGAATCAGCAGTGGGCAGAAAAAATAGTCGCCTGGCGCGAAAGCGG
>JAGXHI010000027.1 GCA_024636295.1 Desulfuromonadales bacterium | reverse complement strand
TAGACATAATGGCTGACAGTTGACAAAAAGACCTGCCCCCTTGCAACGTGGGTTATGTTGAAATCCTTCGAATCCCAACACAGAGCCAAAACCAAGGAGGCAGGTCATGAAAAAGTCTAGCACATTTGTCGGTTTGGACGTCCACAAAAATTCCATTGAGATTGCTATCGCTGAGTCTGGTCGCAATGGCGAAATCCGGCGTTATGGCAAAATTGACGGGAGTCTGGCCGGCCTCGACAAAGTCGTCCGAAAGCTGGTTTCGAAAGGGTGTGAGCTGCATTTCGTTTATGAAGCCGGCCCCTGTGGTTATGAGATTCATCGCCATCTCACCGCTCAAGGATTCGATTGCATGGTGGTCGCGCCGTCCCGGATTCCCAAGCAGAGCGGCAACCGGATCAAAAATGACCGCCGGGATGCCCAGATGCTCGCCCGGCTGCACCGGGCCGGAGAACTGTCTGCTGTGTTTGTGCCTCTTGCCGAAGATGAAGCCATGCGGGACCTCACCCGATCTCGGGAAGATGCCAAGTCGGCGGAGAAAAAGGCCAAGCAGCACATTTTGGCTTTTCTTCTCCGGCACGGACACCGCTTCAGCGGGCGGGCCCCCTGGAGTCAGGCGCATATGCGCTGGATCGCTGGGATCAAAATGGCCCATCCAGCCCAGCAGATCGCTCTTCAAGAATATATCGGCGCGCTTTCCGAATGCACTCGCCGTGTGGAGCGCCTGACGGAGCAGATCCAGCAACTTTTGCCCCAATGGCGAATGGCTCCGGTAGCGAAAGCCTATCAATCCCTGCGTGGCGTCTCCTTGATCGTCGCAGCCACAACCGTTGCCGAGATAGGAGATCTGAGGCGCTTTGAGAGCCCCGTTGAACTGATGTCCTATCTCGGCCTGGTTCCTTCGGAGCACTCCAGTGGTGAGTCGACGAAACGGGGCTCTATTACCAAAGCAGGCAATGGCCATGTCCGCCGGGTGTTGGTGGAGGCCGCCTGGGCTTATCGCCTTCCCGCCCGGGTCAGTCGCAGGTTGCACAGCCGCCAGGAAGGTCTTTCGCAAGACATTTGCGATATTTCCTGGAAAGCCCAGCTTCGGTTGTGTGCTCGCTACAAACGGATGCTGGCCAAGGGCAAACCCAAACAGGTGATCGTGACGGCCATAGCTCGTGAACTCTGTGCATTTATGTGGGCAATAGCCCATGAAGTTGAGATTCCGATTATGGCCTAAGGAACAAAAACCCAAAACACAACCACCTCAAAAGCCGGTTGGAGAAAGCGTATCGAAACAAGGTCACATTCCAAGGCATTTACAGGGGCGCAACCGCGGTCAGGAGAACCCTCGCGAAAACTATTGGATAAGGCCACTGGTCGAACTCACGTTACTAGAGAGAGGCAGCTCCGCGACGAAGACAAGTCTGGCGGTACCCAACCCGCGAATATCAGTCTGATTAACCGTCGCAACAACAGGTTCCGCCTCTGCAAGTGCCCTGGAAAACACAATGACAATCACCGCTGAAAATCAGTTGGGGCGGGAAGGATTATTCCTCTTGACAACTGTCAGCCATATCAGTTTTCCAAGGAAGAAATTAATAGAGTGATCGGATGGCGGGGGCAAGGAATGAGAATTCCTGGGGGAATGGTTCAAAAAGAAGGGCGGAAGTTCTCCGCCCCCTGGGATTCAGGTAGTGAGCCTTAAAACAGGCGAAGAGTTTAACTCTTCGATTTGTGGCATTCGTTGCAGTTTGCCGGCCCCGCGCCGCGTTCCTTATGGCACCCCCGACAGAGTTCGTGGGCGCTTTCCCGGTCCAGAACAAGCTTTTCGGGTGGATCCGTCGTATGACAGGCGGTGCAGCCCTCTCTTTCCGCATGCATCTTATGATGAAAAGTCACATTTCCGTTTTTCGCCTCAAAGGTCACCGTTTCCGGGCCTCCATTGATTTCGGGTCCCAACGCTTTCCCTTCATCCCCTTTCCCGGTCACGGACGGCATATCCGTGGCTTCGGAAATATTCCGGTCCACGACCTCGAGAGGCTGTTTGCCTTTTTCTTCACCCTCCTGCGGGGTCAGGGAGGTCTTGTCCGGAGGTTCTTTGTCCACAGTAGATTTCTCGCCAGATGAGGGATCTTCCTTTTGGACAGTCGCCTTTTCCTCCGGCGGTTCTTCCTGCCGGCACGCGGGAGAGACCAGCAGAACCGCCAGCAATCCGAGCATCCAGATTCTCATAACCATTCATTTTCTCCTTTTGGTGAATTTACAGAAAACTCTATCAGCGGAATTGGGGAAGTCCACTGCGCGGAGGTCGTTTGAAAAATTTCAAAGATAAATGGTATGCCCTATGCATTTAAACCAAACAAGAGTCACATTAACGGTCCACCCAGAATATCGTTTTGCCCGGAAAGCAGACATCGTTATGAAATTGGAAATACCTGCTGAAGCCATTGAAAAGACAAAAAAATGCCGACGGAATTTTGCGTGTCTGACCGAATCCAGCGAATCAAAGCTCTGCAGCATCCTTAGCCCTCCCTGCCACCGAAATCCTCGAAAAAACAATGAAAATACAGACTGTTGCTATAATACGTATTTCGGATACTGCCGAATCTGCACCTGCCCCACCCGGGTGGAAATTTTCCGCCGATATACCATCTGAAAAATTCCGGTTTTTCGCCAAATGCCCGGATAGCTATGTAAAAAGCCTGAATCCGCTTTCCTGGAATGACTTCCTGCAGTTCAATCGTCCAGCAGCCATTGGGAAATTCCTCCACTTCCACTGTGAAGGAAGCGCGGCTTTCGTTTTGGGATTTTCCTGTTATCCTGTGATGGCGTCGCCATCCTCTGAGTTTTTGCGAAGGCATCATCCCGTGAGAGAAACCGGTCCCTGGATTCGAGAGGCAGGCTCATGGATACCACCATAAAAGGAACCGTTCTCAAGGGAAACATGGTCGCCTACCAGGAGGTGAAGATTCATTTCTTCACCGAGCCTCTCGAAGAGCCCTGGAGCGGATTCGTCCAGGTCCTGTCCTGGGAGCCGCAGGCGCCGGAGCTTTTCGATCAATTCGAACTCGTCCTGGAGGACGGCCGTGAGCTGTCAGGATACGTTGTCACTCGCAATCCCCTGGAAACCACGGTTCCCATCCGTTTCACCCTCTCCGGCTCTCTTCCCGGCCTCTGACCGACAGAGCGCTCCGAACGGGCATTTCCCGACAGACATTCACGCTTCGATTCGACAAATCCGCGCTTTTCAAATCGACTTCGCCTCCGGAACGATAAGGCTTTAAAAAGCCTGGATTCCCTGCTATGCTTTCGAATTCGAAAAAATCAGAGATGGGATATCTTCATGAATCCGGACGAGCTGAAACGTACACTGGAATCCCTGCGCGACGGAAAACTCTCCGTAGAGGAAGGTCTGACGCGTCTGACCGACCTGCCCTTCGAGGATATCGGCGTCGCCTTGATCGATCATCATCGGGAATTGCGGCAGGGCGTCCCGGAGGTGATTCTGGGGGAAAGCAAAACCGCCGACCAGGTACTTGCGATTGTGGCGAAAATGGCCCAACGCAAGAGCAACGTCCTGGTAACCCGCCTCTCCCGTGAAAAAGCCGACATTCTTCTTTCTGCTTTTCCCGCGGGAACTTATAGCGGCGATGCCCGCACGTTCACTCTAGTCCAGAAGCCGATCGAGGCGCGCCCGGGCCGGGTCCTGGTGGTCTGCGCGGGGACTTCCGATCTCCCGGTGGCCCGTGAAGCGACGGTTACCGCCCGCATGATGGGCAACGAGGTGGAGGAGCTGACGGACGTCGGCGTCGCCGGCATTCACAGACTTTTCGCCAATTCCGAAAAACTGCGATCGGCCACTGTTATCATCGTCGTGGCCGGCATGGAAGGCGCCCTTCCTTCGGTGATCGGCGGGCTGGTGCCGGTTCCGGTCATCGCCGTCCCCACCTCCGTCGGATACGGGGCCGCCTTCGGCGGCCTCGCGGCGCTGCTCGGGATGCTCAATTCCTGCGCCGGCGGGGTGACGGTGGTCAATATCGACAACGGATTCGGCGCCGCCATTGCCGCCACCCGTATCAATCAGATGGAAAGAGACAAACGGTGAACATTCTTTATCTCGATACCTTCTCCGGCATCTCCGGAGACATGTTTCTCGGCCTGCTGGTAGATCTTGGCGTTTCGCTCGAAGACATCGAAGCTGACCTGCGCACCCTTCCGGTCCCCGGATGGCGACTGGAAAGCCGGAAAGAAAAACGGATGGGGATTACCGGCACAAAAGTGGATGTTCTTCTCGAAGGTCCGGCGAAATCACGCAACTGGGCGGATATCGACGGCATGCTGAGAGACAGCGACCTCAAAGCGCCGGTCCGTGACCTGGCCCGGCGCATTTTCCGCCGCATCGGCGTCGCCGAAGCGACGGTCCACGGCGCCCCCCTGGAGAAGGTCCATTTCCACGAGGTTGGCGCCGTCGATTCCATTGTGGACATCGTCGGCGCGGCTTCCGGGCTTCACCGCCTCGGACCGGCGGACGTGGTCTGCGCCCCCCTTCCCTGCTCCCGGGGAATGGTGAAAACCTCCCACGGTCCTTTTCCTCTTCCCGCCCCGGCGACCCTGGAGATCCTGAGAGGCGTTCCTCTGGAAGACGCACGGTGCGACCGAGAACTGGTCACCCCCACGGGGGCGGCTATTGCGGCGGAGATCGCCCGCTTCGCCTCTCTGCCTGCCATGACCCTGGAGAAGGTGGGCTACGGGGCGGGCGAGCGAAAACTGGCCGACCGTCCCAACCTGCTTCGGGGACTTCTGGGCAAAACGGAGAGCTGGAATCCGGAACAGGACCGGGTCACCGTGCTGGAGACCCACCTGGATGACGCCAATCCCGAATGGATCGGCGCCCTTATGGAGCGGCTTCTGGAGAAGGGCGCTCTCGATGCGGCCTGCTCGCCTCTGCAGATGAAGAAGAACCGTCCGGGGGTGGGGATCACGGTGGTCTGTCCGCCGGGGAAATCCGCGGCCCTGGCGAAGATGCTGCTGAGGGAAAGCAGCGCCATCGGAGTCCGCCACTTCGAAACCTGGCGTTTTAAACTTCGGCGGGAGGAGCGCACCGTCCGGACCCCCCTGGGAGAGGCTCGGGTCAAGCTGCTCTTCGACGAGGGCAAACCGGTGCGCGTCACGCCTGAATTCGAAAGCTGCCGATCCCTTGCGTCGGCGAATGCTCTTCCCCTGCCGGAGGTTTATCGTCTGGTAGAGCGCGCCGCCGATCCGCTTCTGGAAGGAGAAGGTGGTGGCGGGGGCGAATAAGAGCCGCTGGCTGGTTCTCCTTCTGGCCAGCAACGGCGGACTCGGATACGCTCCCGTGGTTCCGGGAACGGTGGGAACGCTGGCGGGAATCCCGGTTTTCTTCCTGGTTTCCCGCCTTTCTCCCTCAGCCTATATTTTGGGCTGGCTGGCCCTGCTGGCGCTTTCTTTCTGGGTGGCGGACCGGGCAGGCCGTCTCTACGGAGTGGCGGATGACGGTCGGATCGTCATTGACGAACTTGTGGGTTATCTCGTCACCGTCGCTTTTCTCCCTTTCTCCTGGGGATCGGCAATCGGGGGTTTCCTTCTCTTCCGGATCTTCGATATCATAAAGGTCTTCCCTGCCTCCTGGTTCGACAGGAGAATGAAAAACGGCGTTGGCGTGGTCATGGATGACGTCGTTGCAGGATTTTACGGGGCGATGGTGCTGCGCCTCATTCTTTATTTCGTCTGACGGGTGACATCCATGCGGTTGAAAATAGCGATATTGACGGTGGGCAGCGAATTGCTCGAAGGTGAGCAAGCGGATACGAACACGGCTGCGATCGGTAGAATTCTCGGCGCACACGGCTATCGGATCCGGGAATCCCTGACGGTAGGCGATGTGGAGGCGGATATCGAGGAAGCCCTGGAGGATCTGGGACGGAGGCGGGATGCGGTTATCGTGACCGGCGGACTCGGCCCGACGTCCGACGACCTGACCGCACGGGTTGCCGCCCGGGTTTTCAAGAGAAGGCTTACCCTCAACGAAGAGGCGCTGCGCCAGATCGGGGAGCATTTTCAAAAACTGGGTCGCCCGATGCACCCCCGCAATGAAAAACAGGCGCTCCTGCCGCAGAAGGTGCAGGTACTCCCCAATTCCAGGGGAACGGCACCCGGCTTTTATCTGAGCCACCAGGGGAAGGGGTTCTTTTTTCTCCCCGGAGTCCCCGACGAGATGGAGGCTATGCTGGAGGCCTCTGTCATTCCTCGCCTCAGGGAACGGAGCGGCGTCGATTTTCCACAGCAGGAAAAAGTATTCAAAATCTTCGGCCTCTCCGAACCGAAAGTCGAGGAGCTTCTCGAATCCGCAACCCTTCCGGAGGGGGTGCATCTCGCGTTCGGGGTCGAATTTCCCCTGGTCCTCGTTAAACTCAGGGCCCAGGGACAGGAGGCCGGCTCCCTTCTTGCCCCGGCCGAAGAAACGGTCCGAAAGATCCTGGGAAACTTTCTGATCGCCGTCGGCCGGGACACCCCGGAGGAAACGGTCGCCCGCATGTTCCATCGGACAGGGCGCACCCTCGCCCTGGCCGAATCGTGCACCGGAGGCCTGGTCGCCAAGCGGCTTACCGATCTTCCCGGCGCGTCCGCTTTTCTCGAACGGGCCGCGGTGACTTACGCCAATTCGGCAAAAAGGGACTGGCTCGCCGTCCCCGGAGAGGTGCTGGATAAGGACGGCGCTGTAAGCCGGCCGTGCGCGCTGGCCATGGCCCGGGGAATCCGCAGGGCGGCGGGAACCGACCTGGGCCTGTCGATCACCGGCATCGCAGGCCCCGAAGGGGGAACTCCGGAAAAGCCGGTGGGAACCGTATTCATTGCTCTTGCCTCGGAGACGGAAGAAAAAGTCCAGGGATATCGCTTTCCGGGAGATCGTGAAAAGGTGCGGCTTCTTGCGGCCACCATGGCCCTGGAATGGCTGCGTCGGTATCTGGGGGCCCTTCCTCCTGCCGAGCCGGAATAATTTGCCGTACTTCTGGGAGATCGCACATGGGAGAAGTTAGATCCTTTCTGGCCATTCCCCTGACCGAGTCCCTGATTGTCGAAGTCCGACGCATTGGAGAAGAACTGGCCGATCTGCTGCCCGGCATTCGCTGGGTCCGCTCCGAATCCATCCATCTCACCCTCCGGTTTTTCGGAGACATCCCCGAAGAATCTCTTGATAGAATAGGGGAAATTATGCTATCCGTAGGTCATTCTCACCCGCCTTTCGAGGTGGAAATCAGCGGTGTCGGCGCATTTCCTTCCCTGACCCGCCCGCGGGTGATCTGGCTCGGGATCAGGGAGGAGCCCCTCCTGAAAAATCTTCATGTCCTGCTGGAACGGGAACTGGAAACAATCGGGTTTCCACCCGAAGATCGTCCTTTTTCGCCGCACCTGACTCTCGGCCGTCGGCGCCAGCGATCCACCGCGCTTCGGGTGCCGGAAAATTTCAGGAACCGGGCCTGCGGCTCTTTGTTGATCGACAGGCTTGTTCTTTTCGAAAGTCGCCTGGAGCGAGGTGGCGCCATCCATCTTGCCCGGAAGGTCGTTCATCTCGACGGAAGCCCTCCGGAGGATCCCTCCTCCGAAACGGCAAACCGGAATTGATACAATAAATCCACAGAGGGGGAGAGGAACTCTTATGGCGGACAGCAATCGCGATCGAGCCATCGATCTGGCCATGGGTCAGATCGAAAAACAATTCGGCAAGGGCAGCATCATGCGCCTGGGAGAGGATGCCGTACTCCCGGACATACAGTCCATCTCCACCGGGTCGCTGAGCCTGGATATCGCCCTCGGCGTGGGCGGCGTGCCCAAGGGCCGGGTCATCGAGATCTTCGGCCCGGAATCTTCCGGCAAAACGACCCTGGCCCTGCACATTGTTTCGGAGGCCCAGAAAAGGGGAGGGATTGCCGCCTTCGTGGATGCCGAGCACGCTCTGGACATCCATTACGCCCGCAAACTGGGCGTCAGGACCGACGATCTGCTGGTATCACAGCCTGACACGGGCGAGCAAGCTCTGGAGATCACGGAGGTGCTGGTGCGAAGCGGCGCCATCGACGTGCTGGTGGTCGATTCAGTGGCGGCTCTGGTTCCGCGGGCCGAGATCGAAGGGGAGATGGGCGACAGCCACATGGGGCTGCAGGCACGTCTCATGTCCCAGGCCCTGCGCAAACTGACGGGCACCATCAGCAAATCGAACTGCTGCGTGATTTTCATCAACCAGATCCGCATGAAGATCGGGGTGATGTTCGGAAATCCCGAGACCACCACGGGGGGCAACGCCCTCAAGTTCTACAGCTCGGTACGCATGGACATCCGGAAAATCGCCGCCCTGAAACAGGGGCAGGACGTGATCGGCGGCCGCACCCGGGTCAAGGTGGTCAAAAACAAGGTGGCGCCGCCCTTCAAAGAAGCTGAATTCGACATCATGTACGGCACCGGAATCTCCCGGGAAGGTGATATCGTCGATCTGGGCGCGGACAGCGGCATTGTGGAAAAAAGCGGTGCCTGGTATTCCTACAACGGGGAGCGCATCGGCCAGGGGCGGGAGAACGCCAAGCAGTTCCTGCGCGAACATGCCGAAACCGCACAGGCAATCGAAAGCAGACTTCTAGAGCATTTCGGCCTGCACCCCCCAGAAAAAGCCGCAGCCGCGGAAGGTCAATAAAACTTTTTTCACCCATATACCGACAAGACGGGACACCTGGATGGATTTGAATGAAATTCTCGGCGTGGCGCTCAAGGCCAAGGCTTCCGACATCCACATCAAAGCCGGACTGCCGCCCATTTACCGAATCAACGGCGCCCTGAAGCCGCTTCCCAAGGCGCCGCGCATCACGCCCGAGACCACCCGGAGGATCGCGGACAACATCATGGACGCGCGCCAGAAGGAACGATTCGAGCAGTCTCATGAGATCGATCTGGCCTACGGCGTTCCGGGAATGGGGCGGTTTCGCGTCAACATTTTCCTCCAGCGGGGCTCGCTCACGCTGGTCTTTCGGGTCATCCCCATTGAAATCAAAGGACTTGAGGAGCTGCACCTTCCTCCGGTCATCAAAAAAATCGCCATGGAACCACGAGGCCTGGTTCTGGTGACCGGTGCCACCGGCTCGGGCAAATCGACAACCCTTGCGGCGATCATCGATTACATCAATACGCATTGCACTTCCCACGTAGTCACCATCGAGGATCCGATCGAGTACCTGCATCGGGACAGGAAAAGCATTATCAATCAGCGGGAGGTGGGAGCGGACACGGACAATTATACGGTCGCCCTCAAAAGCGCGCTTCGCCAGGATCCGGACGTCATCCTTGTAGGGGAGATGCGGGACCTGGAGACCATTGAGACGGCGCTGCATGCGGCTGAAACAGGACACCTGGTGCTGTCCACTCTTCACACCATAGACGCCACTGAATCGATCAATCGGATCGTTTCGGTCTTTCCGCCCCACCACCAGCGGCAGATCCGTTCTCAGTTGACGGGGGTGCTCCGGGCCGTGATATCCCAGAGGCTGGTCCCTCGAGCCGATGGGGGAGATCGCGTTCCGGCCGTTGAGGTGATGGTATCCACCGCCCGCACCCGCGAGCTGATCGAGGATAAGGAAAAGACGCGGCTTCTTCGGGATTCCATTCAGCAGGGGTACGTCTCCTACGGCATGCAGACTTTCGATCAGTCCCTGATGAACCTGCTCAAGCGAAAGCTCATCACCATGGAGGAGGCCCTTCGCCAGAGTTCAAACCCGGACGACTTCAGGCTTAAGATGTCCGGCGTCTCCTCCACCTCGGATCTCTCCTGGGATAACTTCGAAGGGGGCGCCGAGGAGGAAGAGGTGGAAACAAAGGAGGAGTCCTTCCAAGTTGACCGCTTCTGAAGCCTACGGCACGGCCCTGCGTCTGCTTGCGCATCACGGACGGAGCGAAGCAGAATTAAAGGAAAAGCTGCATCGGAAGGGATTTGCCGAAAAAGACACCGAAAAAGCCCTTCAGCGCTGCCGGGAGCTCGGATACCTGGATGATGTCCGTTTCGCCGCAGAGCGGGCGCGTTATCTTCTGCGCTACGGAAAGGCGGTGGGGTCGCGTGTACTGATGGACCTCAAGGGACGCGGCATAGCCGAGGAAACCGCCCTGACCGCCGTTATGGAGGCGGAGGACGAATTCAACCCGGAAGAGGTCCTGAAGGACCTGGCGGCAAAACGGTTCCCCCACTTTCGGTATGACGGCGCCGACCCAAAGGAAAAGCGCCGGGTGATTCAGTTCTTTCAGCGCCGGGGTTTTCCCCTGGACATGATTTTTGCCTATTTCAGAGACCAAGATGCCGACGAAACAAGCCATGCTCACCGGTAACCAGATCCGCGCTCGATTTCTGCTCTACTTCGAAAAACGGGGGCATACAGTTGTTCCCTCCTCGCCCCTGGTCCCTCAGAAGGATCCGACGCTGCTGTTCACCAATGCAGGAATGAACCAGTTCAAGGATGTTTTCCTGGGGCGCGAAAAAAGGGACTACATCCGTGCCGCCTCGGCTCAGAAATGCGTCCGGGCGGGGGGCAAGCACAACGACCTGGAAAATGTGGGGCGCACTGCGCGGCACCATACTTTTTTCGAAATGCTGGGCAATTTCTCTTTCGGCGACTATTTCAAGAAAGAGGCGATCGAATTCGGCTGGGAGTTTCTCACCGGGGAAATGGGCCTTCCGAACGAAAAGCTCTGGGTAACGGTTTTCCGGGAGGATGACGAGGCCTATGCCATCTGGCGGAATGAAATCGGCATTCCCGAGGAACGTCTCGTGCGCATGGGGGAAAAGGACAATTTCTGGTCCATGGGAGATACGGGACCCTGCGGGCCCTGCTCGGAAATTCTTATCGACCAGGGTGAGGAGATGTCCTGCGGATCCGACTGCGGCATCGGGAAGTGCGACTGCGACCGATACCTGGAACTCTGGAACCTGGTCTTCATGCAGTACGACCGCAGTGCAGACGGAGCACTGAATCCCCTCCCCCGCCCTTCCATCGACACGGGCATGGGGCTGGAACGAATTACCGCAGTGGTTCAGGGTGTGCACAGCAATTATGAAAGCGATCTGCTGCGCGGGATCATCGCCAGCGTAGAGGAACTCTCCGGCCGCAAGTATGGAGAAAATCCGGAGGCCGACGTTTCCATGCGGGTCATCGCCGATCATTCCCGGGCGACGGCCTTCCTGACCGGAGACGGCGTGCTGCCCTCGAACGAGGGACGGGGCTACGTCTTGCGGCGGATCATGCGGCGCGCTGCCCGGCACGCAAAAATGCTCGGATTCGACCATCCAGTCCTCTACAGAGCCGCGGAGCGGGTTATCGATTCCATGGCCGAGGCCTATCCCGAACTGAGGGAGAGATCCGGCTATATCGTAAAGGTGGTGAAAAACGAGGAAGAGCGATTCATCCAGACGCTGGACAACGGTTTGCGGATCCTCAATGAAGAGATCTCCCAGCTCAGGCGCAGGGGTGAATCCCTTCTTCCCGGGGAGGTGATTTTCCGGCTTTACGACACCTACGGCTTTCCAGTGGACCTTACCGCCGATATCGTCTCCGGGGAAAATATTTCCCTGGACGAGGCGGGATTCGAGGCCTGCATGGATCGTCAGCGGCAGCAGGCGAGACAGCACTGGAAAGGATCGGGCGAAGAGGCCGTGGCGGAGATCTATCGCCGGATCCGGGAGGAAACGGGTCCCACCGGATTCAACGGCTATCATACCCTTTTCGGCCAGAGTGAGGTGCTGGCCCTGCTTCGGGACGGTGCTACCACAGATGAAGTCCGGCAGGGAGATGTGGTAGAAATCGTCACCGCGGCCACACCCTTTTACGGGGAATCCGGAGGGCAGGTAGGTGACAGGGGATTGATCCGAACCGCCTCCGGCGAGGTGGAAGTCACGGACACTCGAAAGCCTCTGCCCGACTTCACCGTCCACCTGGGAAGGGTGGTCTCGGGCGCCCTGCGAAAGGGAGAACCCGCGGAACTTCGGGTGGACGAACCGACCCGACAGGCCACGGCGCTCAACCACACCGCCACTCATCTTCTCCAGTCTGTGCTCGTTGAAATTCTGGGCGATCACGTCAAGCAGGCAGGATCGCTTGTCACTCCCGATCGGCTTCGCTTTGATTTCACCCATTTTTCCCCCATGAGCCCGGAAGAAGTCACTCGCGTGGAGCTGGAAGTCAACCGGCGCATTCGGGCAAATATGCCGGTGGAGACGGAGGAAACGACTGCGGAGGCCGCCCTCGCCTCGGGCGCCACTGCTCTTTTCGGAGAAAAATACGGAGAAATGGTCCGAGTCGTCCGAGTGGGGGATATCAGCATGGAGCTCTGCGGTGGAACGCACAGCCATGCGGCCGGAGACCTTGGATTATTCAAAATCCTCCAGGAAACCGGGATCGCCGCCGGAGTCCGCCGCATCGAGGCGGTCACGGGACCCGCGGCCCTGGACCTTGTCCAGCGGCAGGAGGAGGCCCTGACCCGTATGGCGAATCTGCTCAAAACCGATCGGCAGCAGCTGGAACACCGCGTCGAAAGGCTCCTTGAGAGGCAGCGGGAACTGGAGCGCGCACTTGAGTCCCTCCAGGACAAGCTGCGGGCCGGAGAGGCCGGGGAGCTTCTGGACAAAGTGAAGGATATAAGCGGCGTGAAGGTGCTGATCGCCCGGCAGGACAATCTGGACGGCAAAAAAATGCGTGAGCTTTCCGACCAGCTGCGCGACCGCCTCGGATCGGGAGTGATCGTCATTGGAGGAAGCCATGAAGGAAAGGTTCCCCTGCTGGTGGCGGTCACTGACGATCTGACGGTCCGTCTCCACGCGGGGCGCATCGTGCAGAAACTCGCCGAGGTGATAGGCGGAAAAGGAGGTGGACGTCCGGAGCTGGCCCAGGCGGGCGGCAACCAGCCTGAAAACCTCGATCGGGCTCTTTCTGAGGCCGCGGGAGTGATCTCCGGGTTTCTGGAAAAATAGAATAATTAAATGATTCAACCGGTTATCCACTTTATCCAAGTTGCCCCAAAGAAAATCAAGCATCACCACTGACTGATCATGGATTTGATTTTCTCATTCCGTTCTCAGCGTCCCCCTGGAGAGCACAGCGAACGGGTGGTAAACTGGCTCTTGGCTATAAGTGGAAATTCGACTCCACTCCTGGCATCACTGGAGCCGACCGGATTACCGGATTTATATTTATATTCAATGTCCATTTTTTCGCCGGCAACAGCCGACCGGCGCATCCACATTGAAGCGAACGTGCGGAGGGAGTATGCCTTGGGCTCTGGACCCGCCGCTGAACGGAGATCCGAACGCCGGGATGAGATCGATCCTGGTGGTGGACGACGAAAGCATTCTAAGGGATTTATGCGCCAGGATTTTAACCGGGGTTAAAGTCTTTCTGGCCGCCAGCAGCGAAGAGGCCCTGGACCTGCTGGAGCGGGAAGATATCGATATCGTCCTCACCGACGTCAGCATGCCCGGCATGAGCGGGCTGGATTTCCTGAAGAGGATCAAGGAAAGAGAGCCCGACAAAGCGGTTGTGATCATGACCGGACATGCGGAAAAGAAAATCATCCTCGAGGCCCTGCAATCCGATGCCGACGATTTCATCACCAAACCCATCAACCTTCTGCAGCTCAAGACAACCATCGAACGGGTTCTGGAAAGAAAGCGCTTGAAGGAGGAGCTGATTCAGCTCAAAAAAACGGATCGTCTCAAGACTGAATTTCTCGGCCTTGTCTCCCATAAACTCAAAACCCCCGTCACCGCCATCTCCTTGTTCATACAGAATCTCGCCCAAGGCATCGTGAACCCCGGAGAAACAGATTACAAGGAAACTCTCGATCTTGCTCTCGGGGAATCAGCATTGCGCCAACATGGCGGAAGACTCCACCTGGAGAGCATGCCCGACTTCGGCACGACCGCCACCCTCGTTTTTCCCCGCAGCTGATCTCCCCCGGACCCATTATGAGCCCCGCTATTTTTCTTGGCGGGCGGATCTTCCTGATATATGATATAGTTTTTGTTCTTTTCATCGTGATGGCGCAGGCCGTCTCACGAATTTTTTTTGCAGAATCATCAATATTCGATAACGGGATCCGTCATGTTCAAAGGAACGACAATTCTCTGCATCCGAAAAAACGGACAAGTGGCCTTGGCCGGCGATGGTCAGGTCACTATGGGCAATACGGTGATGAAGCATACAGCCCGCAAGGTTCGGCGAATGTACAACGATCTGGTCCTTGCCGGGTTCGCCGGCAGCACCGCCGATGCGTTCACCCTTTTCGAAAAATTCGAGACCAAGCTCCAGGAGTTTCGAGGCAATCTGCCCCGGGCCGCAGTGGCTCTGGCCAAGGATTGGCGCACCGACCGTATTCTGCGGCGGCTGGAAGCTCTGCTGGTGGTGGCGAACCAGGAAACCACCCTCGTTCTTTCGGGAGCGGGAGACGTTATCGAGCCTGATGATGGCGTCGCCGCCATCGGGTCCGGTGGGCCTTTCGCCTTGGCCGCGGCCCGCGCTTTGATGGGGAGATCTTCCCTTTCGGCCCGGGAAATTGCCGAAGAGGCGATGAAAATTGCCGCGGATATCTGCATCTACACCAATGAAAAAATTCTGGTGGAGTCTCTGCCATGACCAATTTCACACCCCGAGAGATTGTTTCCGAGCTGGACCGATACATTATCGGCCAGAACGGCGCCAAACGAGCCGTCGCGGTGGCGCTGCGCAACCGATGGCGGCGGCAGCAGGTCCCGGCGGACCTGCGTGACGAAATCGCCCCCAAGAACATCATCATGATCGGCCCCACCGGAGTGGGCAAGACGGAGATCGCCCGGCGTCTGGCCAAACTGGCCCAGGCCCCTTTCATCAAGGTGGAGGCCAGCAAATTCACGGAAGTCGGTTATGTGGGCCGGGACGTGGAGAGCATGATCCGCGACCTGATGGAGCTGGCCATCATCATGGTCAAGGAGGAAGAGGCGCAGAAGGTGCGCGTCAAGGCGGAGGATCTTGCCGAAGAACGCCTGCTGGATCTGCTTCTGCCGGGCGAAACGCCGGGAGCGGGCGAAGAGAATGCGGCCGAAAAGCGCGCCGCCACCCGCGAAAAGCTCCGAAAATTGCTGCGCAGGGGAGATCTGAACGACCGGTTCGTGGAGGTCGAGACCCAGACCTCCAGAATGCCCATGATGGAAATCCTCACTCCCCAGGGAACGGAGGAGATGGATATCAATCTCAAGGAGATGTTCGGAAACCTGTTCCCCAAGAAAACCAAGCACCGCCGGATGAAGGTAAGTGAGGCGAAGGAAATTCTGATCGCCAGCGAAGCGGAGCGCCTGGTGGATATGGAAAAGGTCCATACCCTGGCCAAGGAGAGGGTGGAGCAGAGCGGCATCATTTTTGTCGATGAAATTGACAAAATCGCCAGCCGAGAGGGGATTCACGGGCCCGAGGTTTCCCGCGAAGGCGTGCAGAGAGACATCTTGCCCATCGTGGAGGGAAGCACGGTCAACACCAAATACGGACCTGTGAAAACTGACCATATCCTGTTTATTGCCGCCGGCGCCTTTCACATCTCCAAGCCTTCCGATCTGATTCCGGAACTTCAGGGCCGTTTTCCCATCCGGGTGGAACTGGAGAGCCTGGGGGAGGAGGAATTCGTGCGTATTCTGACGGAGCCGAAAAATGCTTTGATCCGACAGTACAGCGCCCTGATGAAAACAGAGGGACTGGAGATCGTTTTCCAGGAGGACGGCGTGCGCGAGATCGCGCGGACCGCCACACTTGTCAACGAACGGACGGAAAATATCGGCGCCCGCCGACTGCATACCCTGATGGAGAAGCTGCTGGAGGATCTTTCCTTCAGCGCGCCGGAACGGCAGGAAAAAAGGATTGAAGTCAATGAAGACTATGTCCGCCAGAGGCTGGCCGACATCGCCGGAGACGAGGATCTGTCGAGGTATATTCTTTAAAATCGTGAGCAGTGAGCCGTAACCGGTGAACAGAAAAACCAAAAGCTTACTGCTCTCTGCTCACTGTTCACGGGGGGTTATGCAAGAGCTCATCGATAAAGCCAACATTCTCATGGAAGCGCTGCCCTATATACGGCGCTTCTACAATAAGACTATTGTCATCAAGTACGGCGGCAATGCCATGGTGGATGAGCGCCTGAAGGAGGGCTTCGCCAAGGACGTCGTCCTGATGAAATATATCGGGCTCAATCCTGTAGTGGTTCACGGCGGCGGACCTCAGATCGGCAACGTTCTCAAGGCCATGGGCAAGGAATCGCGTTTCGTCCAGGGAATGCGGGTCACTGATTCCGAAACAATGGACGTGGTGGAAATGGTCCTTGGGGGAAAGGTCAACAAGGAAATCGTCGGCAACATCAGCCGGCACGGCGGCAGGGCGGTGGGCCTCTCCGGCAAGGACGGGCAGCTCATCACCGCCCGCAAGCTGGAAATGACGGCGATCAATCCCGACACTCTCACTCCCGAAATCATCGACGCGGGCATGGTGGGAGAGGTGGAAGCCATCAATCCTTCCGTGATTACCGCCCTGGAGGAGAACGATTTCATCCCGGTCATCGCCCCCATTGGCGTCGGGCTGGGAGGAGAGACCTACAACATCAACGCCGACCTTGTCGCGGGGAAGATCGCCGGCGCACTGCGCGCGGAAAAACTCATCCTCCTCACGGACGTGGAAGGTGTTAAGGACAAGGAGGGGAAACTCATCTCCACCATCGACATATCCCGTGTGCCGGACCTGATCAATGACGGGACGATTTCCGGGGGCATGATTCCCAAGGTGAACTGCTGCCTCGATGCGGTGGAGGAGGGCGTCCATAAAGCCCATATCATCGACGGACGAATGGAGCACGCCTGCCTCCTGGAGATTTTCACGGACAAGGGAATCGGCACCGCGGTGGCAAGGTTTTGACAATCTGACACATCTCACCCAGATCGCTTGGAAAACAACAGCATGTTCGCCTTTTCCGGGTGCGTGAGAGAACTTCTTATCCGGTGGAATTACACATGACACTTTCTTCCGATTGGATCGAACGGGGCGAAAAACATATTGCCAGCACCTACGGCCGCTACCCCCTGGTGGCGGTGCGAGGAGAAGGGTGCCGTCTCTGGGATGTCGAGGGGAAAAACTATCTCGATTTTCTTGCGGGTGTGGCGGTAAATAATCTGGGGCACTGCCATCCCAAAGTGGTTGCCGCACTTCGAGAACAGGCGGGGCAGCTTCTCCATTGCTCTAATTACTTTCACATTCCTCCCCAGATCGAACTGGCGGAAATTCTCTGCGAGCATTCCTTCGGCGACCGAGTCTTTTTCTGCAATTCCGGCGCGGAGGCGAATGAGGCGGCGATGAAGCTGGTGCGCAAGTACAGCGCCGAAAAACGCGGCGACGGATGCTTCGAAGTCATCACCGCCCTCGCCTCCTTTCACGGACGCACCATCGGCACCATCAGCGCCACGGGACAGGACAAGATCAGAGCGGGCTTTTCTCCCATGTTGCGGGGATTCAGGTATGTTGCCTTCGGCGACGTACAGGCCCTGGAAGCCGCCATCACTCCCAGCACCTGCGCGGTCATGCTCGAGCCGGTGCAGGGGGAGGGTGGTGTCAATGTGGCGCCTCCCGGATATCTGGCGCAGGTTCGAGAGGTCTGCGACCGACACGATCTTCTGCTGGTCTTTGACGAAGTGCAGGTGGGATGCGGACGCACCGGGACTCTTTTCGCCTACCAGCATGACGGCGTCGAGCCGGACATTATGACTCTTGCCAAGGCTCTCGCCGGCGGCCCTCCCATCGGCGCCATGATCGCCCGGGAGGAGGTGGCGGCGGCGTTCACTCCCGGCTCGCATGGTTCCACCTTCGGAGGCAACCCGCTGATGACAGCCGCCGCAGTGGCCGCCATGAAGACCCTCATCCACGACGGAATTCTCGAGAACTGCGTGACGATGGGGGACTACCTGGCATCCCGACTGAGGGAATTTCGGGAACGTTATCCATTTATCAAAACCGTTCGCGGCCGCGGGCTCATCCTTGGCATGGAACTGGATTTTGCGGGAGCGGAAATTGTCCATAAGGCTCTGCAGAGGGGACTGCTGATCAACTGCACCGCCGATAAGGTTCTCCGCTTCCTTCCTCCCCTGATCGTAACCCGCGAAGAGATCGACGAGGGGCTGGATATCCTTGACGAAATACTGTCGGAGATCTGAGTTGAGCCGTGTCGGATTTTATAATCCAAGCGGAAATGGAGTTTTAATCAGGAGCTGATCCGTGAAAAAAGATTTTCTTTGTCTTTCCGACTGGAGTGGAGAGGAGCTGGAAGAAATCCTGGATTTCGCCCGGAAGCTGAAGACGAAACGAAAACAGGGTGAAGACCATCCGCTGCTCGCGGGAAAAACCCTGGCCATGATTTTTGAAAAGAGTTCAACCCGCACGCGCATCTCCTTTGAGGCTGGCATGTACCAACTTGGGGGACATGCTCTTTTCCTCGACCCGGGGACCACCCAGATCGGGCGCGGAGAACCCCTCAAGGACACGGCCCGTGTCCTGTCCAGGTATTTGGACGGCATCATGATCCGGACCTTCGCCCAGAAGGATGTGGAAGAGCTGGCGAAATGGTCCGATATTCCGATCATCAATGGACTGACGGACCGTTATCATCCCTGCCAGCTGATGGCGGACCTTCTCACCGTCATGGAACGACGGACAGATTTCCGCAGCCTGACCTATTGCTGGATCGGCGACGGAAACAACATGGCCAACAGCTGGATTAACGCCGCGGCCGCCTTCGGATTCGAACTGCGCGTGGCCACTCCTCCGGGATACGAACCGGATCAGGAGGTTGTCGCACACGCCGGACGAAGAGGCGCCCACGTCAGCTACGGACATGATCCCTTTCAGGCCGCCCGCGGAGCCCACGTTCTGAATACGGATGTCTGGGCCAGCATGGGGCAGGAATCGGAGCAGCAGGAAAGGCAAAAAGCTTTTGCAGGGTTTCAGATCAACCGCGAACTGGTCCGTGAAGCAGATCCGGAATGGATGCTTCTCCACTGTCTTCCCGCCCATCGGGGAGAGGAAGTCACTGATGAAATCCTTGAAAGTAAGCAATCCGTTGTTTTCGATCAGGCGGAAAACCGACTTCACGTCCAGAAGGCCATCCTGTCGCGGCTGATGGCCTGACGTTTATCTGAATTGTTGCTGATGATTATTACATGCCCTCATTGCGGATTTTCAAAAGAGGTCGATGAAAACCGGATTCCCGCAGGGGCCGCTTCCGCCACCTGCCCCCGCTGCCGGAAACCATTTCCCCTGAAGCGGCAGAGAACTGCAGCGGAAGGCGCCCCCTCCGGCAACTCCGAGGCACAGGCGGAGAAGGGGGGGGCTGAACCGGTTATGGATCCGGCCCAAACGCCGGTTTTTCTCAACGAGGACCGCTTCATCTCCCCCATAATCCTTCCAAAGGCCGGGTTCTGGATTCGGGTGGTCGCAACGGCCGTCGACTCGGTCCTCGTCACCGCCATCCAGTTCGTTCTTCAGATGCTTCTCGGGCTCGTGGCCGACAGCGCCGGCGGCAGTCTGACCCAGAGAGGAGAAGTGATGATGGCGCTTATCAGCATTTCTTTCGGAACGGTCCTCGCCATCGCCTATTACGTTTTTTTTGTCGGCTACTGCGGGCAGACACCGGGAAAGATGGCCGTGCGTGTCAAGATCATCCGCACCGATGGCAGTGAAATCGGCTACGGGCGCGCCTTCCTTCGGGAAGTGCTCGGAAAATTCATCTCGGGCATCCTTCTGGGAATCGGATATCTGATGGTCGCCTTCGATCCTCAGAAACAGGGGCTGCACGATAAGATCGCCGATACTTATGTCATAAAAACCTAGCCTTGCCTGACCGGTTCACGGCCCGGATTGGAGGCCGTTTTCCAAAGTCGACATTTTTCCGTTTAATTCCTTTTAGAGGAGAAGCAAACTCATGTCAAAAAAAGAAACCATAAAAAAGGCGGTCCTTGCCTACTCGGGTGGCCTCGACACTTCCATTATTCTCAAATGGCTCATTGAGGAATACGGCTGCGAAGTGGTGGCTTTCGCCGCGGACCTCGGGCAGGGCGAGGAACTGGATATCATTCCTGAAAAAGCGAAAAAGACAGGGGCGGTCAAGTGCTACGTGGAAGATCTCCGTGAGGAGTTCGTCCGGGATTTTGTCTTTCCAATGTTCCGCGCCAATGCCATTTATGAAGGCCGCTATTTCCTGGGGACGAGTATCGCCCGGCCGCTGATCGCCAAGGCGCAGATGGAAATCGCGAAAAAAGAAGGCGCCGAGGCGGTATCCCACGGCGCGACGGGCAAGGGCAATGACCAGGTGCGCTTCGAACTGGCCTACTACCATTTCGATCCGTCAATCACCGTCATCGCCCCCTGGCGCGAATGGGACCTCAACAGCCGTGAGGCTCTCATCGCCTATGCGAAAAAACACGATATCCATGTACCCGTAACCAAGAGCCGCCCCTGGAGTTCGGATCGAAATCTGCTGCATATCTCTTTTGAAGGCGGAATCCTGGAGGATCCCTGGGCGGAGGCGCCCGAGGAAATGTACGTACTTTCGGTCGCCCCGGAAGAAGCTCCCGATCAGCCCGAATATGTGGAAATCGAATTCGAGAAAGGTGATGCCGTAGCGGTCAACGGAGAGCGTCTCTCTCCCGCGGCTCTGCTCGCCCGTCTCAACGAGCTGGGCGGCCGCCATGGCGTCGGCCGGGTCGATCTGCTTGAGAACCGATACGTGGGCATGAAGAGCAGGGGAGTTTATGAGACTCCGGGAGGCACCATTCTTGAAGAAGCCCACCGGGGTGTGGAATCGATCACAATGGACCGCGAGGTGATGCACCTGCGCGATTCTCTCGTTTCCCGCTATGCGTCGATGATCTACAACGGTTACTGGTTCTCACCTGAGCGTCTGGCCCTGCAGGCTCTTGTTGATCAGACCCAGCAGACGGTCAACGGCTTCGCCCGGATCAAGCTCTTCAAGGGGCATTGCCGCGTTGTGGGAAGAAAATCCGAAACCAATTCCCTCTTCAATGTCGATTTCGCCACTTTTGAGGCCGACCAGGTCTACAACCAGGCCGACGCTGAAGGATTCATCAAGCTGAATGCCCTGCGGCTGCGCATCGCGGCGATGCAGGGAAAAAAACAATAAGAGAAAATCGACCGGAAAACCAGGCTCATCATGGAGGCGTGGGGGCTGAAGATCGTTCTTTTAAAGAGGACTTGATTCGTGCCGTCCCGTGGTTCCGTTGCCTTTTTCACGACAATCTTATTCTGATTCATGGAATTTAAAAAAAAACATATTCTGACATCGGTGGTCGCCTGCATCGTAGACGAGCAGGACCGGGTCCTGCTCACCCGACGCTGCATAGAGCCTTTCTGCAGCCAATGGGTCATGCCTGGAGGAAAAATAGACCTGGGGGAATCGATCCTTCAGGCTCTGCATCGTGAAGTTCGCGAGGAAGTGGGAATAGAGGTACACGTCGATGGCTTGATCGATGTGTTTGAACATATCGGCATCGGAGAAAAGAATGACCACTTCGTCATTTTATATTATCGCGCCTCTCCCCTTACCCGTGAGCTCAAACCCAATGGACAGGAATGCACCGAAGCAATCTGGGCCACAAGGGAACAACTCCCCGCCCTGGCCCTGCCACCGGGTGGCAGGCACATCCTGACCCGCGTATTCCCGGACCTGCCATGGGGACCGACCCCTCCGTTGCCCGATCACCTCGAGGATGAAATCCCCGGGGGGGCGCTGACTTCCGAAAACGGCTGATCCGCATGTTCGAGATCGTCGAGAAAAATCTCAATCTTGAATTCACACTGGGGCATCACCAGCACTGCCTGGTGTGCCAGATTCCCAACAGCCTGCAGGTGGACGAGTCCTGCAGGCTGACCGATCCGGATTCCCATTGGGCGCGGATCCGATCTATTCTCGAACTTGTCGCCGATGGGCAGGGAAACCTGAAGAAGCTTCATTTTCTGGTATTTCCCGAATCCTCCATGCCTGCCTCTCACCTCGATGAAGCGCTGGACTTCGTCCGCCGCCGCTTTCGACCCAACACCGTGACCATGTTCGGAGTGGAGCACGTTGGGCTTCATGAATATCTGCGCATGCTGGAGAGGCACCGGGAAGACAATGAAGAGGTTCTGGATTCCGTCCTGGTCGACAGCGACGCGGGAGATATCGCGGACGTCCCGGTCAACTGGGCCGTCGTCGCCGTCAAGGAAACGGACGGGAGACTCCGTGTTTTTCTTATGGCCAAGAGTCACCCCTATGCGGGAGAGGAGACGATCGATCCCTTCCGAGACCTGTACAGAGGCAAGGTTTTTCCCCTCTTCCGGTGTCTTCCGGTCGGTTTCAATTTTATGGCCCTGATCTGTCTCGATTACATCTATCGCGACCTCTACCAGTCCAATATCAGCGTCGTCATTGAAAAAGCCAACGATCTTTTCTTCCGCACCCGCCAGAGGCTCGATCTACTGGCGATCCTCGAATGCAATCCCAAGCCCGAACACCGCGCCTTCCGGGACGTGGTCAACGGGTTCTATGGCGAATACCTGGCCTATACCCCCGGGGTGCGCGACACGGTCACCGTCTTCTGTAATGTTTCCGAAGATTCCAGCGGACTCCCTGACAGGGGGGACAAGACTTTCGGATATTCCTCCGTGATCATCCACGAAAGTCACAAGATCGGGGCGGTCGAATTTCCGGAATTCGAGATCGACGATTTCGGGGCGCTGCCGGTTTGTCGTCTGCGCTTCGGCACCCGTACACGACTTTATTATTTCAATCTTCCTCTCTTCCATGAACTCGACCCCCGCACCACGCGCTTTCCCCTGAAGATCCATGGGATTTTCCGTCCGTCCGGAAACGGTGACTGGGTGCGCATGGCCGATGAGGAACTGAAGAAGCTCGTCCTGGAGCAGCAATAGTCAAAAAATGAAATGGCAAAGACTCAAAAAGCCCCATATGCATCAACAACTGGATATAATTCCATTCATAATTGCTGGAGGAACAGATGACCGATAAACCCTGGGCCGGAAGATTCACCCAGCCGACCGATAAATTCGTCGAAGAATTCACCGCTTCCATCGGGTTCGATCGGCGCCTGTACTATTACGATATCCAGGGATCCATCGCTCATGCCCGGATGCTGGCCCGACAGGAAATCATCACCGGGCAGGAGGCCGACCGCATTGTCGCCGGGCTGGAGGAAATCCTGACAGAGATCGAAGAAGGAACCTTCGAATTCTCCGTTTCCCTGGAGGACATCCACATGAATGTGGAAGCCCGCCTGATGGAGCGCATCGGTCCCGTCGGGGGAAAGCTCCATACCGCCCGGTCACGCAATGACCAGGTGGCGCTGGATATTCGCCTCTACCTGCGCGACGAGGTGAAGACCGTTCTCGAATACCTCGACAAGGTTCAGGAGGCGCTGCTGGCTCAGGCGGAGGAGAATCTGACGGTCATCATGCCCGGATACACCCACCTTCAGACAGCCCAGCCGATTCTTTTTCCCCATCATATGCTCGCCTATTACGAGATGCTCCGGCGGGATGCGGGACGGATGTCCGATCTGCTCCGACGGATCAATATCATGCCCCTTGGCGCCGGCGCCCTGGCGGGAACGACCTTCCCCATCGACCGGGAGTATGTGGCGGAACTGCTCGGATTCGAGGGCGTCACCCGCAATTCCCTCGATTCCGTCTCCGACAGGGATTTCGCCATTGAATTCGGCGCGGCGGCGGCGCTGATCATGATGCATCTCTCGCGTCTTTCCGAGGAGCTCATCCTCTGGTCCAGTGCCGATTTCGACTTCATCGAGCTCTCCGACGCCTTCTGCACCGGCAGCTCCATCATGCCCCAGAAAAAAAATCCCGACGTGCCGGAACTGGTGAGGGGAAAGACGGGGCGGGTTTATGGCAACCTGATGAATCTTCTCACCCTGATGAAGTCACTGCCCCTGGCCTACAACAAGGACATGCAGGAGGACAAGGAACCCCTGTTCGATACGATCGACACGGTTAAGGGCAGCCTGAAAATCTATGCGCCCATGATCCGGGAAATGCGGGTCAAGGCCCAGAATATGCGAACTGCCGCCGCCCGCGGCTTTTCCACGGCTACCGATGTGGCCGATTACTGCGTCCGGAAGGGCATTCCCTTTCGTCAGGCCCATGAGATCGTGGGCAAGACCGTGCGCTACTGCATTGAGGAGGGACGGGACATCCCAGAATTGACATTGGAGGAGTTTCGCCGGTTTTCCGAGGCGATCGAGGAAGACATCTATGATTTTGTAACCCTGGAAGCCTCGGTGAACGCCCGTCGGGCGACGGGGGGGACAGCCCGTGAGGCAGTAAAGCGGGAGATCGCCCGGGCACGGGAAGAGCGGAAGGGATAATCGCATTCATGGTTTTCACAGGGGACGGGAAATGGGAAATTGTTTTTATTCGATCATTTTCTTCTCGATCATTATTCTTTCTGAAAGGGCTCCTGGTTTTTTCCTGCCTGCTCGTATTTTCCGCCTGCGGGAAAAAGGGGCCGGTACGCCCCCTCGAGCAGCCGACGATGATGCCCCCCGACAATCTTTCGATTTCCCAGCAGGGAGAGCATTTCCTTCTCTCCTGGACTGTTCCGGAGGGGAGTGAGCCTGCGGGGCTGCAGGGCTGGCGAATCTATCGCACGCCTTTTCGAATCGAGGAAGAATGTCCCGAATGCAGGGAAGAGCCGATTCCCCGTCTCATTGTCGATCTGGACTACCTGCGGCATGCCCGGCGGCTGGGCGACAGAATCTTCATACCGGATGGTGAGCTGGGGCTGGGTTGGGCGTATCTTTATCGGGTGGTCCCCTTCGACCGCTCCGGACGGGAGGGTCCCGCCGAATCGGCCAGACGCCCCTTCCTTCCCCCTCCCCCTCGCCCGCAGCAGGTAGCCGCCGAAGGGTCCGACCGAATCGTTCGCCTCTCCTGGGAGGAGGCGGCCCCCTTGCAGCCGGATTCGGAATTCCTCGGATACCGGATTTTGCGCCGCACGGAAGAAGAAGACCGCTTTCCGCCGTTTCCCCTGAACGACAAACCGGTTTCCGGCACGTCTTTCGAGGATCTGGGCCTGGAGAACGACATCCGGTATATTTACGCCCTTCGAACGATCGTCACCCGGGAAGGACTGACTGTGGAAAGCGGTTTGTCGGAAACAGCCGACGCCGTGCCTCGGGAGCTGCAGTAGAGCGTTTTTTGACATATATTTGGAGGTATGTTACCAATATGGGCTGCCTTTCGGTGAACACTTAACCAAATTTTTCATAAAAACCATTCATTTCGAGAGGAAAAATTACGCCATGAACCATTTTCAGTACAGAGGTGACGAACTCTGCTGCGAGGAGGTTCCCGTACGGGAGATAGCCGCACAGGTCGGAACCCCCTTCTATCTTTATTCCCATGCAACCCTCACCAGGCACATGGAGGCCTTCACCTCCTCCTTCGCATCGGTGCCCCACCTGGTCTGCTACTCCATCAAGGCGAACAGCAACCTGGCGGTCCTCAAGACCTTCGTCAATCGCGGATCGGGATTCGATATCGTTTCCGGAGGCGAACTCTTTCGCGCCATGAAGTCCGGATGTGATCCGAAAAAGATCGTCTACTCCGGGGTGGGAAAAAAGGATTACGAAATCGAAGAAGCGCTGAACGCCGACATCCTCATGTTCAACGTGGAGTCCTCCCAGGAACTGGAGACGATCAACGAAGTGGCTGGCCGCCTCGGGAAAAAGGCAGGCATCGCTATCCGGGTCAATCCCGACGTGGATCCCCAGACACACCCATACATCTCCACGGGGATGAAGAAGGCCAAGTTCGGCATTAATATCGGCCAGGCTCTGGAGGATTACCGCCGAGCGGCCAAAATGCCCAACCTGGAGGTGATCGGAGTCGACTGCCATATCGGCAGTCAGCTAACCAAGGTCTCCCCATTTGTGGATGCGGTGAAGAAAGTGCGTGAGCTGGTGGAAGCCTTGCGCGGCGAGGGGCACAACATCCGGTACCTCGACCTGGGCGGCGGACTGGGAATTACTTACAAGGATGAGAACCCTCCCAGTCCTGCCGACTACGCCGAAGCCATCATAGAGGCGGTCCGCGGACTGGATGTAACCCTCGTTTTTGAACCGGGCCGGGTCATCGCCGGCAATGCGGGGATACTGGTCACAAAGGTCCTCTTCGTCAAGGAAGGGGAGACGAAGAATTTCGTCATTGTGGACGCCGCGATGAACGATCTGGCGCGCCCCGCCCTTTACGGCTCCTACCAGGGAATCCAGGCTGTGAACAGGGCGGTGAAGAAAACCATTACCGCCGATGTGGTTGGCCCCATATGCGAATCCGGCGATTTCATGGCACAAGATCGTGAAATTCCCGCCTTACGACAAGGTGATCTGGCGGCGGTCACATCCGCTGGAGCTTATGGCTTCACCATGAGTTCCAATTACAACAGCCGCCCACGTGTCCCTGAAGTGATGGTCAAGGGAGACCGGGTCATGGTGGTGCGGGAGCGCGAGACTTACGAGGATCTGGTAAGGGGCGAATCGATCCCCGAAGATCTGTAAGCAGTTGAGGAAAAAAATCTATCTGCTGCAAGCCGCGACAGGTTGCCACTTCAACACTTCATCAGGAGGCGAATATGTTCCAGGGATCCATGGTTGCTATTGTGACCCCCTTTGACAGCCAGGGACGGTTCGATGAGGAGAAATACAGACAACTGATTGATTTTCAGATCGAAAACGGCACGGACGTGATCGTCCCCTGCGGAACGACCGGAGAGTCCGCCACCCTGAACTTCGAGGAACACGATCAAGTTATCCGGGTCTGCATCGATCAGGTAAAAAAACGCGTTCCCGTCATTGCGGGCACGGGCGCCAATTCCACCTCCGAAGCGATTGAGTTGTCGCAAAATGCCCGGGAAATGGGTGCAGATGGTTTGCTTCTGGTCTGCCCTTATTACAACCGGCCATCCCAGGAGGGGCTCTACCGGCATTTCAAAGCCATTGCCGAAGCGGTGAAACTTCCGCAGGTTCTCTACAATGTTCCCGGACGAACCGGAGTCGACATGACCGCGGACACCACCGTGCGGCTTGCGGAGATAGACAACATCGTGGCCATCAAGGAAGCCTCAGGAAGTCTTACTCAGGTCAGCGAGATACTTGCCCGCGCCGGCGAGAAGATCGATGTTCTTTCCGGCGACGATTTTCTCACTCTCCCCATGATGGTCTGCGGGGCCAAGGGAGTCATCTCCGTTTCAGCCAACGCCATACCGGGTCGGGTTAAGAATATGGTGCAGGACGCCCTCGAGGGACGCTGGGAAGAAGCCCGCAGACAGCACCTGGAGCTTCTGGAGTTCCATACCGCCATGTTCATCGAATCGAGTCCGGTACCCGTAAAAACCACCCTTTGGCTCATGGGGATGATGGAAGATAATATTCGTCTGCCTCTTGCTCCCCTGAAGCCGGAAAACCTTGAAAAGCTGAAAGGAATTCTGAAAAAATATGGGGTGATCTGAGAACGTTACACCTATCGCCTGACATGGCGCCTGACTTGCGGGGGCCGACGACATCCACGCCGGGAGCATGCCCCCAGGCGTCTATTAAAAGAAATACGAGGAATGACATGACTAAAATAGCCGTTACCGGCGCCGCGGGCCGGATGGGAGGCCGAATCATCGCTTTGGCCACGGCGGCCGAAGGGATCGAGGTTGCCGGAGCCGCCGAGGCGCCGGGCCATCCCCGGTTGGGACAGGACGCAGGTTTGATCGCCGGTTGCGGCGAAATTGGTGTTCCCATTGTGGATTCTCTGGAAAAGGCTCTCGTGTCGGCCGACGTGCTCATCGAATTTACCTGGCCCGAGGTGACCCTCCAGAATCTGAAGACCTGCGTCCGGCTTGGCAGGAAGATGGTCATCGGCACTACCGGTCTGGACGCCGAGCAACGGGAAGAGGTGAAAAAGTCCTCTGAAAAGGTTCCCGTTATCTTCGCGCCGAATATGAGCGTGGGGGTCAACGCCTGTTTCAAACTGCTGGAGGAAGCGGCGAGAATCCTGGGGGACGGCTTCGATGTGGAAATCGTCGAGCTCCACCACAACAAGAAAAAGGACGCCCCCTCGGGGACCGCCGTGCGCATGGGAGAGGTGGTGGCCAACGCCCTTGGCCGCGATTACGACACGGTCGCCAACTACCACCGCCAGGGGATGACCGGAGAGCGCACCCATCAGGAGATCGGTATGCAGACGGTGCGGGGCGGCGACATAGTCGGCGAACACACGGTCTACTTCATCGGCATGGGCGAACGTATCGAGATCACCCACCGGGCCATGAGCCGGGACATGTTTGCGCGAGGGGCGATCCGTGCCGCCGGATGGCTGCAGGACAAGGAACCCGGGATGTACGATATGCAGGATGTGCTGGGGCTGAAATAAGGTTCAAGACCCGAGACCCGAGACCCGAAATCCAGGAGAATATCCGGCGAGGCTTGCCTCGCCTCAACTTTATCTTTATTTGCATCTTTCCACCTCAGAAAAGAAGCGGGCGATCCTGACCAGAGATGGAGAAAAAGAGCCGCTTCGCAACGAAGGAGTTTTACATGGCACGTGTCAATGATTCATACCTCAAGCTCAAAGCAGGCTACCTCTTTCCCGAAATCGGAAGAAGAGTAAAGGCTTTTACCGACTCCAACCCCGATGCCAAGGTCATCCGCCTGGGAATCGGCGATGTTACCCGTCCTCTGGTACCCGCCGTTCTCGATGCTTTCCACAAGGCAATCGATGACCTGGGCACCAGCGAAGACTTTCACGGCTATGGTCCCGAGCAGGGATACAAATGGCTGATCGATACCATTATCGAAAAATCCTACAAACCGCTTGGCGTGGACCTGAAAACCTCCGAAATTTTCATCTCCGACGGCTCCAAGTGCGATACGGCGAATATTCTGGATATTTTCGATCTTTCCAACAGGGTGGCCATCAGCGACCCGGTCTACCCGGTATACAATGACACCAACGTCATGGTAGGCCGCACGGGCGAGGCGGACGAAAAGGGGCATTACGAGGGAATCGTCTATATGCCCTGCACGGAAGAGAACAATTTCTCTCCAGCTCTGCCGAAGGAGAAAGTCGATATTATTTATCTGTGCTTTCCCAACAATCCCACCGGGGCGGTGGCCTCAAAGGAAGTGCTTAAAAAATGGGTGGACTACGCCCTCGAAACTGACGCGGTTATCTTCTTCGATGCCGCCTACGAAGCCTTCATCACCGAACCGGGCATTCCCCATTCCATTTACGAAATCGAAGGGTCGAAGAAGTGTGCCATAGAATTCCGCTCCTTCTCCAAAACCGCAGGCTTTACCGGCGTGCGCTGCGCCTTCACTGTGGTGCCCGAGGCGCTGACCGCCAGGTCCGAATCCGGCAGAGCGGTCAATCTCAATCCACTCTGGAACCGTCGTCAGAGCACCAAGTTCAATGGACTCTCCTACCCCGTTCAGAGGGCCGCCCAGGCTGTCTACTCCGATGAAGGGTGGAAGCAGGTGCAGGATGTCATCGATTACTACATGGAGAACGCCCGCATCATCCGCGAGGGACTTCAATCCATCGGAATCATCTGTCATGGTGGTGTAAATTCGCCCTACATCTGGCTGAAGACCCCGGAGGGAGTGTCGAGCTGGGACTTTTTTGATAAACTCCTCATCGAAGCCAACGTCGTAGGCACCCCCGGCAGCGGTTTCGGCCCTGCAGGGGAAGGCTACTTCCGGTTATCCGCCTTCGGTGATCGAGATCAGATCGAAGAAGCGGTTGACAGGATAAAGAAGAACCTGGGGTAGGTAATCAAGGGCGGCCGAAAGGCCGCCTTTTTTGGTTGCATCGATAAACATTCCTGAAGGCCTGAAACCGTGGCGATTATCCATAGACAAAAAACAAATCTCCCCCTGGAGGGGCCGGCCATGTCTGCGCTGGCCGAAACGGAAGCGGGTCGTCATCCACAGGGCGGGATGCGGGAAATGATCGCCATAGCACTGCCGATGATTATTTCTCATGGATGCGAAACGGCGCTGATCTTTACCGATCGCCTCTTCCTGTCGCGGCTCGGGCCGGAACAGATGAGCGCTGCCATGGGGGGAGGACTGAGCAGCTACACCATGCTGACCTTCTTCCTTGGAATCATCGGTTATGCTACGGCCCTGACGGCGCAGTACCTCGGCGCCGGGAGGAAAAGCAGATGTGCTCTGGTCCTGTCCCAGGCCGTTCTGATCGCCCTGCTGGCTTACCCCTTGATTCTGGCGGGACGTCCGCTGGCGCACTGGCTGTTCCGGTTGACCGACATCCCCGCCCAACAGCTCGGACCGCAGATCCTTTATTTCGACATCCTCCTGTATGGAACGATTTTCGCCCTGCTTCGGACCTGCTTCAGCAGCTTCTTCTCGGGCACCGGCCGCACACAGGTGGTCATGCTCGGAGCCATGACCGCCATGGTCGTCAACATCATAGCCAATTACGCACTCATCTTCGGCCACTTCGGCATGCCCGCACTGGGAATTCGCGGATCCGCGATCGGGACCATTATCGGCAGCCTGTGCGGCATGCTGGTGGTCCTCGCCGCCTATCTCCGGCGTGTCAATCGCAGGGAATACGAGGTGATGCAGGCGCTTCGCTTTGATTGGACCGTGATGCGGAAGTTATTGCGATTCGGATATCCGGCAGGACTGGAGATGCTGCTGAACATGATGGCCTTTACCACAATGATCCTTGTCTTTCAGTCCCATGGGCTGGCAACCGCGGCAGCGGTCACGGTGGTTTTCAATTGGGATCTGGTTTCCTTCGTACCTTTGCTGGGGCTTCAGATCGGCGTGGTCAGTCTTGTGGGTCGCTATATGGGCGCGGGACGACCGGATATCGCGGAGCGGGCGACCCTTTCAGGACTGAAGATGGGCTGGGGTTACTCCTCGATCATTCTGGTCGTGTTCGTCTTCTTTCCCGAGGAACTCGTAGCGGTTTTTCAACCGGCGACTCCGGACGCAGTCTTTGCGCAGGCGGCTCCCCTTGCCGCAAGCATGCTGCGTCTTGTGGGTATTTACGTCCTCGCCGATGCCGCCATGATCGTTTTCAGCGGCGCCCTGCGAGGGGCCGGTGACACCTTCTGGGCCATGTGCATCTCCGTCGGTCTGCACTGGCTGCTGGTACCGGTCCTCATCCTTTCCCTGAAGGTCTTCCATGCCTCGCCGCTTTCGGCCTGGATGGCCATTATCGGGCTCTTTCTGACGTTCAGCGGGGTCTTTTACCTGCGCTATAGAAGCGGTCACTGGAAAACCCTTTCCATCGTCCGGGAGGGATAGGGGAGAAGGAATCCAAAGTGGATAATCTGCGGCACGCTGTGGAAACCCACGTCATGGAGAGTCTGACGGGAATGCTCTCCGAGATAGCCTGCAAGACGAATCCGCTAGGTTAAAAGGTTTTCTTTTCGGTCTCCCGGCACCCCCTGATCACCCTCCATGCCAGAGGAAAGGTCGTCAGGGCGCCGCCTCCCAGGAGGATCCACCCGAGGGCTTTCTTCCTCTCCCGATCCAGCCGATCCCCCAGAAGCAATGCCACACCCGCACCGAGCATCACCCGGGTTGCCGCCACCGCGGCAACAATCGGCATCTCCACTGTCGTCGTTCTCATGGACTACCTCCTTTTTTCCATCTTGGTCGTGCACTTGACTTCAATGTTGGGCAAAAAACAATAGTCCCGAAGCCTTCCACCACCCGTTCGCTTCTCTCCATTATGTCCTCCGATTTTCGCTTCGGGGGCAATGTTTATTTGCCGTGACAGCGGGCTGGGGTAGAATTTTCTCTGATGCCCATCCCGGAATCGGCAGCGCACGACGGATGCAGGTACCTCGCCGGCCGTGGACTGCTGGCGGAGAGCGCAGGCAAGGAACCACAGCGCCATCTTGTAATTCGAAAGGCAGGATAACTGGAATTTCGGGGAAAGGCGCACCATGAAAAAGGGCGGTCAACCGACCGCCCCATTCATTCCGGATAAAAGCAGCGGAACCTATTGAATCGCCACCAGCTCCAGCTCGAAGATGAGGTTTTCGCCGGCCAGGGGATGATTGGCATCGAGAACGACTCCATGGTCGTTCACCTCGGCCACCGTCATCACGAAAACCTGATCCTCCTCGTCGGTGAGCTCCAGTTCCTGACCGACTTCAGGACTGATATCGGCGGGAAGCTGATCGCGATCGATGGTGAAAACTATCTCCTCGTCGTACTCACCGAAGGCCTCCCCGGCGGGAATCACCACCGTCTTTTTCTCGCCGGCGGCCATGCCGACCAGCGCATCCTCGATCCCCGCGAAAAACTCCCCCTCACCGATGACCAGTTCCATGGGTCCTTCTTCGCAGTCGCAGTCGTCGCAGCCGCATTCCCCGCCCTCGGGGTTTGTGGAATCGAAAATAGTGCCGTCCTCGAGTTTGCCGGTGAATGCAATTTGGACCCGGTCGCCCTTTTTTGCCTGTGCCACTGTCTATCCCCTTCTCTTGTGTGATGTTGTTATAGAGCCGTCGGTTTTTCCGGAATGTCCTGTTCCGGATTCCGGACTCCGTGGGTACCCGTGCTTTGCGCGGGCTATCCTCTGACGCCGATATCGGAACGCGCACCGCTGCGGGAGCGGCGGGAACGTTCGGCGGCATTGGTCCTGTCGACCTGCGAGATCTCACGCCCCTGGGTTGTCCCGTTTGGTCTGCGGGTCGACTTCGCCGGCCGCACCTGGCGGGTGGGCGAGTTGTCTTTTTTGGGCGCGGGGGCTTCGTAATCGAAATCCTCCATGCGACGTCTCTCCAGGGGAGCCTTGAGAGCCCGCTCAATGGAGCTCACCATCGCCTTGTCTTCACCGCCTACCAGGGTGAAAGCATCACCGCTGCGGGTCGCACGGCCGGTACGACCGATGCGATGAATATAGGCGTCGACGGTATCCGGAATGTCGTAATTGATGACGTGGGAAACCAGGCTGACATCGATCCCGCGAGCGGCGATATCGGTCGCCACCAGGACCTGAAATTGTCCGGAACGGAAGCCGTCGAGGGCCGCCTGACGACGGTTCTGGGAGAGGTTGCCCTGCAGCGAGGCCACCTTGTGACCGGCTTTTTCAAGCTGCAGCCCCAGGCGCTTGGCACGATGCTTGGTGCGGGTGAAGATCAGGACCGACCCGGTGTCTGTTTTTTGCAGAAGATCCAGAAGCAAAGGGGTCTTAAGGTGCTGGGCCACGGGGTAGATGGCATGGCTGACGGTGGCCGCCGGGGCGACGAGATCGACCTGCACTGTGACCGGATCGTGCAGCACTTCATGAGCCAGCTTCCGGATTTCCACCGGCATGGTGGCCGAGAAGAGCAGGGTCTGGCGCCGTTTGGGGAGATGCTGAAGGATGCGCCTGATATCCGGGAAAAAACCCATATCAAACATCTGGTCGGCCTCGTCGAGGACCAGCACCTCCACCTGTGAGAGGTCGATGTTGCCCTGCTGGATATGATCCAGAAGGCGCCCGGGACAAGCGACGACGATCTCGACGCCGCGCTTCAGCTTCTGCACCTGAGGGTTGATTCCCACCCCTCCATAAACAGTGAGGCTGCGCACCCCGGTCTGCTGTCCCATGCTCTCGACCGCGGCGTGGATCTGCTCGGCCAGCTCGCGGGTGGGGGCGACAACCAGGGCGCGCACGTGCCCTTTTTTCCCTTCCATCAGGCGGTGCAGGATCGGCAGGACAAAGGCAGCCGTCTTGCCGGTGCCGGTCTGCGCCAGCCCCATGACATCGCCCCCTTGCATGACCGGAGGGATCGCCTGCGCCTGAATCGGCGTCGGCATTTGGAAACCTGCTGCCGCGACGCCGGCGGCGACACGGGGATGCAGGTTGAAATCTTGAAACTTCATATGTTCCTTCTTTCTGCGTTCCACGTAAAAAAGCCCCGAATGCATTCCGGGGCTACGATGACTGTGTTGGCTTCGTTTTTTTCCTGGAACAGCTGTTAATACTGCGAACCTTAGCAGTTTTCGTGAGACGGTGTCAAGATAAATCCCCGGGGAGAATGTCCGGAAGGCTCCTTAGAATCATAGTCATGTAAAAAATCGTGGAAAAAAAGAAAATTCCCGGTAAACAAATCAGGCGGAACCTGTTATAGTACGCCTCCTTCCAAACCACCCTCGGTCCGGCGCCAAGAGATAACTCTGCCGCTGGACCTCAGAGGGACTCAACTGACGTCAACGTGTCAAGTCTGCCCCAAGAGATTCCAGCAGAGTTTACCGGCAATATTTGACCTGCGCCAACAAGGAGAATATATGAAAAGCAAGACATTATCGGCGGGTGATGCAATCGAGGCCCCATGCACCCGCTGTCGAGTGATCACCAATCATATCATTGTCGCCATGGTCGGCGAGCGCCCAGCCCGGGTCGAGTGCAATACCTGCGGTGGAGTGCATAACTTCCGCGAGCAGAAGCCTGCCAGACCGGCGGCCGCAAAAGCTCCAGAGAGAAAAGCTCCGGCTCGCAGGTCCAGAAAGGACCCGGCGGCCGCTGAGCGTGAGGAATGGGTCGCCATCAGCCCGACCATGAATCGTGAGAAAGCGATTCCTTACGAAATGAACAGAAGCTACAACGTCAAAGACCTCCTTGATCATCACGTTTTCGGCCTCGGCATCGTGCAGCAAGTGACCGGTCCGAAAAAGATCGAGGTCCTCTTCGAGGATGGGAAGAAACTGTTGCGCTGTGGCTAGTGCCTCCCCTGATCCGGATTGTGGCCGGTCTTGCCTTCATGATCCACGGCTGGCCGAAAATACAGAATCCGTCGGGCTGGATGGGCCCGGAAGGATTCGCTCCGGCCATTTTACAGGCGCTCGCGGCCATCTCCGAGTTCGGCTGCGGCCTGGCCTGGGTCCTCGGCCTTCTCACACCCCTTGCCTCCCTGGGCATCGCCGCTACAATGAGCGTCGCATTCTCGCTCCATGCCTTCGTGCGCGGCGATCCCTTCGTATCGGCCGGAGGGCCGGCATATGAACTGGCAACGATCTACTTCTGCATCGCCCTGGTGCTCATGAGTGCGGGACCCGGGCGGTATTCTCTCGACAGGAAGCTTTTCGGGCGGCGCTGACATGTGAGCGCCGAAATGTTCCGACTTCTTTTCACCGAACTCGCTGCTCCCCCTTCCGTTGGTTTTAAAACTTCTTTTCTGTGTTCCAGTTGCCACATCTGGGGGGTACCGTTTCTTCCCGTGGGACTTATCCCTTCAAATTTCCCACATGTCCGGAAAAGGGAACAAGCTCCGGATTTTTGGTCGAATTTCCTTTTCTTCCGATTGAAGAACCCACTCCCGGGGGGGAGAATAATCCGCTTCCGGCACGGCCAGTGCAAATCACCTTTCAGCCCGGAGAAACAGCCGGATTACCAATCTCCCCAAGGAGTCGATTTTTCATGAATACTTTGATGAAAACCTGGATGGGACGGATGTTCTCCGTCACCTTTATTGCTACTTCCTTTTTTCTCATCTGTTTTTCCATCTTCCAGTTCATCACCGGCCTGTTGAGCGGCAAGGAATTGATAAACATTTTCGTCCAGTCCATCAATATCAGCATCATCTCTCTTGCGATCTTTGAACTGGGTATCGGCATCGGTGCAGAATACACGATTTATCAGGAAGAAAACTGCACCTTCACGATCGTCCGTCGAACCATCATGCGTTTCGTCGGCACCGTCTGTATCGCCCTTGTACTCGAATCCCTGATCATGATCATCAAGTACAGTCAACTCGAACTTGCGGGAAACTTGACATACCCTGTCGCGATCCTCGGCGGAGTGAGTCTTCTGCTGGCCGGTCTGGGGGTTTTCATGCACCTGACCCGAAATGATGTGGAGTCGTCCGGAGGTGTGTTGGATCATTCGAGCCGGCCGCGATTGCGAAGGGCCGAAGACGGCTCCGCTCAGGATTTCAAGAAGGGAGTTGCCACGGGAGGCAACATATTATCCGCAACCGGCAACCGCGTCCGGTGATCAGGATCCGGTCGAACCGCTGCTGTTGCGATTTGGCCGGCGAGGGCGTGCCGTGCCGTTGTGCTTTGCGCCCCGATGCTCATCCTGTGTGATGGAGCCTCTCGGCTCAGGCGTCCACTTCTCCATGGTGAAGAATCGATTGCCACTGCTTTTCCCTGACCGGCTGAATGGAAAGTCGACTCTTCCTGAGAAGCACCATGTCCGCCAGTTCCGGAATGGTCTTCAACTCGGCAAGAGTTACGGAACGCGGGAATGACTTGACATAGCGGACATCCACCATGTACCAGATCGGCTTCGCCTCAGTGCTGCGGGGATCAAAATGCTCGCTTCGAGGGTCGCAGGCCGTCCAGTCGGGATATCCGCCCCTGACGACCTCGGCAATGCCCACAACGGCAGGCTCGGGAATACTGCTGTGGTAGAACAGCACAAGGTCCCCTTCCTTCACCTCGTCCCGCAGGGTGTTGCGTGCCTGAAAATTTCGCACCCCGTCCCAGTGCTCCGTGGACCCGGGACGCTTTTTCAGATCTTCCAGGGAGAAGGTCGACGGCTCCGATTTGAACAGCCAGTATTTTCGCATGGGCATGGGTGTTCACCTCCGATTCTACTTTGAAATTAAACCATTCCTGAGACTCATTGCCCCACTATCTCGAAAATTCCGCGGCTGCGATGATGATCTGCACCCCTGTTCCATTTTTTTGATTGGCCATTAAAATTCATCCATTTATAATGGATAAAAAGATATATCCATAGCGAATCATTTTGCCGCCCGGCAAAGGCGATGAGGAAAACGATGACTAAGGAACTGGATACCCGTATCGAGGAAGCCGCCGACCTGATCCGTCAGGCGCAAACCATGGTCGCCTTTTCGGGCGCGGGCATCTCCACCGAATCGGGGCTCGCCGACTTTCGAAGCCCCGGAGGAATATGGGAGCGTTACCGCACCATCACCTATCAGGAGTTTCTTGCCAGCGAGAAGGCGAGAACGGAATACTGGCAGATGCGCCGCGAACTGATACCCGGCCTGCTCGCGGCCCGACCGAACAAGGCGCACCTGGCCCTTGCGCAGCTGCAGCAGATGAAGAAGCTTCGGGCCATCATTACCCAGAATGTGGACGGGCTGCACCAGGCGGCAGGAAGCGATCAAGTAATTGAATTGCACGGAACAAACAGGACCGTCAGCTGCCTGAGCTGCGGCCAGCGGTGGTCAATCGAGGAGATCCAGACCCGCCTCGAAGCGGATGAGGCCGTGCCCGACTGCATCGACTGCGGCGGCATCATCAAGCCCGATACGGTTTCCTTCGGCCAATCCATGCCGGAAGAAGCGATGTCGACGGCATTCCAGTGGGCGCAGGACTGCGACCTGATGCTGATGATCGGCTCATCCCTCGCGGTCCAACCCGCCGCCCTCGTACCGGTCGCGGCAGCCGAGGCCGGAGCGAAGCTCATTTTCATCAACCGGACCGAAACCCCCTACGACGATCTGGCTGCGGTGAGATTCAATGAATCGGCGGGAGAACTTTTGACGAACCTTGTCGAGAAGATTATCGGACCGGGATAACTCTTGTCTGAGCAGTTGCGGAGAGGGACCCCTTCAGGAATAAAAAATTCTGATTATGCACTTGGCTCCAGTAAACCAGAAAATCATTTCACCACCCGTTTGTTTCGCTCACTAGGAGGCTGTCGGACTATCCATGAGCCGGCTGCAAATCCGGCTGCTTGGCCCATATTTCGGCTCCTTTTCGGCCCATAGCTCTAGCTATGAGCTCTCAAACGAGCCAAAATCTGTTCTCAAGCTTCCAAATTTTCGCTTCGCCCC
>JAGXHI010000003.1 GCA_024636295.1 Desulfuromonadales bacterium | reverse complement strand
CGTTACAGCGGATGTTGCGGATATTACAGCTTAATTTGTTTGAAAGACGCGATTTGCAGGAGCTCTTTGCTCCACCAAGGCCAAAATTGTCGTTATGCAACAAGCAGTTATCACTTATCTGAAACTATGAGACAGCAGTGAATTATTTGTTGAAATTTATCTAGATCAAGTATGGCTCTCCTAATTGACCTGAAGTCGGTTTGTGGGACTTGAACATATCGACCTTGCCCATCACTTTCTTCATCAATCTCAAATAAACCCTTTGGCGCCCTGTTGGTATTAATTAAGTCAACATAACAACCATAATCAATTGCATAAACATTAAATCTTTGCCCAGGATGGTCTTGGGCTGAAACCCCCTGTTTTATCAAGTGAAGGACCCTTGAGTCATAAAGGTAATCTACCAAATCGTGACGGAAGCCTGCGCGTAATAAAAAGGCCTTCGCCTGCCTATGACTTATTACTTCTTCAATTATCCAGTTTAAAAGGTCAATAGCATTTTTCTTTGAGGTAATTGCTTGCTCTTTGGCACGGTGATACCAAGTTCTAGCTGATTCTCTGATGTCTGGAACTGATATTTTGTTATTGAGAGCCTTCTGGGCGGCAATCCCAATTATATTGATCGCATCCCTTGGGACGCCCTCGGCAGCTCGCACATATTCATCAAATGCTGAGCCTTGTGTGAATGTGTCATTGATGAATTGAAAGGCGTTGTATGAGAAATCTTTATTTGTGTTGGTATGGATGGCTTTTACGTGCTTGTAAAGAAGCTGTTTGAAAAATTCTTTTGCAGCATTTGCGTCATTATCAAAAACCATGAATTCATCTAAATTTAAACTTGCTGCGGCATCAGCACCTATTTCTATACCAATATGACCAACCTCTGGGAAATCTATTCGAAAAAGGCACCTTTGTTCGATTGCGGCGATTTTGACAGTTACCCCTCTGATAGGGAAAAGGGTTCTCCTCAATAGGTCTGCCAAGTAGGGTTGGAGATCTAAAGGAACTTCACTCCATTCATCTAAGACTAACCAGAATCTTTCATTTGGAAGACATCTTAAAACTTTTTGGAACTCATTTCCAACACGCCCAAAATGAACCCTTAGTCTTTCTTTACCGCTTCTTGATCTTTTGGTTTCAATTTCATGATTTTCTTTTCCTGTAGCGGACGCATCTAGCTTTAACGCTGGGCCTTTTGGACCTATTTCAAACTTGCCCCCAGCGCCACACGCATCTTCGGAACCGCTACGTTCCCGGTGTTCAATCGCGACATCTCCCTCTACTGTCACCTCTGAAGTAGCATCAACAAATCTGTCAAGCATAGGCCCGACTTTTGATAGATCATATAATTCTTCTCTCTCTAAAACCTCATCAAGTATCTTGTCGTGGATTGCTATCAGAGTATCAACTAGAAGCCTTGTGGCCCTTTCTGTCAATGGAAGCCTATTGTCAGAATATATACCACCAGTTGACCCCATAGTTCTCATATCAATGAGAGTGGCCATTTCTCCTTTATTATGAACTTGATCAGCAAGGTAGGTTAATACATGGGTTTTACCAGTGCCCCTACGACCGTACAGTATTTGATTGTCAGGGTTTGAAAGGAGTGTGAAAAGAGGCCCTACATCAACGAAAGTTTCAACTAAATGTTTTGTATCGTATGTTTCGGCTCGCTTAGACAGCCTCAGTAGACAGTTGTTAATTTCGAGCATTACATTTTTCCTTAATATATTTTTCCATTTAACGAATAAGAGTTTTTGCGGCGCGAAGCCGCTGCAAAGACTCGGTTGAACTAAACCGCACATTGCGACAGTATGGAATATTATCGGGGGGCTTGCGGTCGGATTTGGATGAGAATAACGTGAATATGAGCTAGCGACAATGAATTTTTGCAATTAAGTCCCTTGAGGCGGGACGCTTGCAGCTGTGTCGGCGTCTCCGGGGTCTGTCTTCTCGGTGTTCCCGATGCCTGCAACGAATTAGGCACAGACCTTCGCGTGGGCAGCCGCTTATGCGCCCGCCCCTACTGACTGCCAGCTCTGTTCAGATCTTTTCTGGGGCGGACTGCGGGCGACACGCCGGATTCTACCCACCAAAATCATCACTCCCGTGTCACAGCAGGGGCAAGCAGGCTCAGCCGGAATGACTATGTCGCGATTTGCCGGTTCCTGCTTTTCAGAGCGCTTCGCCAGCAGCAATTGCAATTGCCTGAGCCGGGCTCGCCGGGTCGGGCCCAGAAGTCCGTAATAGCGAACCTTGTGCATCCCCTTGGGCAGGACGTGTTGCAGGAAACGCCGCAGGAACTCCTCCGCCGGAAGGATCATGATCCGGCTGGCGCCGGTGGCGCTCTCTTGCCAACGGAAAGTGACCCGATCATTCTCCAGCTTCAGAATGCGCCGGTTGGTGATGGCAACGCGGTTAACATAGCGACCGAGATAGGCCAGCACCTTGCGGGTTCGATTGAGGGTCGGTTTGCAGTAGACCACCCACTCCTGCTCGCTGTAGGCGGGCCGCTCCTCGCGGGGGAGCAATTGCCCGGCGCCGTGCAGGAACTTGCCTCGAAAAAGGCGCGAAAGAGCGCGCACCGGCAGCAGGAATTTCTTGCGAGCGGCTCTCCAGGTTCCATCGCTCGCAAGTGCTCCGGCCGGGACGAGGCAATGGACGTGGGGATGATAGATCAGGGTGCGAGTCCAGGTGTGCAGGACGCACAGAAGGCCGAGTTCACCACCCAGGTGGCGGGGATCGGCCCCCAAAGTCAGCAGGGACTGGGCCGCCGCCCGCATCAGCAGGGGCAGCAATTGTTTCTGGTGAGAGCGCACCACCTCCCGCCACGGCTCCGGCAGCGTGAAGACGACATGGAAGTAGCGGGTGGGCAGCAGTTCGGCCTCGCGCTTGGCGAGCCAGCGTCCGGTGCGGGCTCCGCTGCATTTGGGGCAACTGCGGTTGTTACACGAATGGTAGGCGTAGTGCTGATGTCCGCAATCGTTGCAGGCGAAAACCCTTCCGCCTAGCTTCGGGGTGCGGCAGGCGGCAATGTCCGCCAGGGCGCGGCGATGGCTCGGAAGAATGCGCTCGCCGAAATGTTTCTGATACTCTTCGCCATGGCGGCCGACAATCTCGGCCAGCTCCACCATCGCCTAAACGCCGGCGTTGAGCTGCTCCAGCGCGACATCGAGACGAGCCAGCACCCCGGCGGTGAGGTGGGTGTAGATGCTGGTGGTTTTCAGGTTCTGATGGCCGAGCAATTCCTGGATGACTCGCAGATCGACTCCGTATTCCAGCAAATGGGTGGCGAAGGAGTGGCGCAGGGTGTGAACGCTGGCCCGCTTCTCAATTCTATTTTGACGCACGGCATCGGTGAAGGCCCGCTGCAATGCGCTGATGGACAGTGCTGCACCGTTTTTACCCGGAAAAAGCCACGATCGACACCCGCGCTGCTGCCGGTATTCATCCAAGGCATCAATCATCCGGGGCGACAGGGGAATGGAGCGGTCCTTGCCCCCCTTGCCGGCGCGCACCCAGATCAGCCGTCGCTCCCAGTCTATATCAGCCACTTTCATCTGCGCCGCCTCCGAGATCCGCAGACCACAGACATAAATCAGGCGCAGTGCCATGCATACTACGGGGTTGCGGATGGCGGCCAGAATCGTCCGAACCTCAGACTGTGAAAGAACGACCGGCAGCTTCTGGCGTTTGGCAGGCCGCACCAAATCCAGAAAAGCCCACTGACGCTTCAACGTTTTGGTGAAGAGGAACTTGATGCCGTAGAGGTAAACCCTGACCGTGCTGGGCGCCGCCTTGCGCTCGTTGATCAAATGCAGGAAAAACGCCCGCACCTCCTCTTCGCTCAGTTGGTCGGGAGAGCGCATGTAGTGCTTGGCAAGTCCGCGCACTGCCATCAAATAGCTCTCCTGCGTCCTCGCACTATAACCGGCCAGTTGCAGGTCAGCAGTCATCCGTTTTCTGAGTTCCGTCATGAGTCTCCTCCTTCGTGAGATAGGCGCCGTCTGGATTGCGGCGATATGGTCCTATCATGAAGGTGTGACTCAGCGGATTCAGCTAAAATAGCAAAGGCAACTCCATCTGGAGCTGCCTTTGATTCTCTATCTACCGCGAAGCGGTTTAGTTCAACAGTAAATGGACAGTCTGTATAAATCTGCAAACACAGACAGTCCAGTGTCTGTATAAGAAATTGATAAGTTTTATAAAGAATCCTTTTAAAACTTCATGTTTTCAAATGGTTTGGCATATTTCCTCCAATTCGTAAGACTGGGTTTATACAGTCTGTATATACCAGGTCAGAGGTCATCCATCGGGGTTTTCACTCCGTGGCCGCCCTTGTTGAGTACATGGGTGTAAATCATGGTCGTGCTGACGTCCTTGTGGCCCAACAGTTCCTGAATGGTGCGAATATCGTATCTCTTTGTCCAAATCGAAATCGCTATCGGGATCGAAATCGGGATCCCAAGCATTCTTACCGTATGCCATAGCCCGCCTGATCCTCTCGAACCTGATAGCCCCGTCCACCCAGACGGCTGAGCATCGCCGCCATGCGGTCGAGTTCAGACTTATGTCTCTGGCTTTCGGCCTCCCGCAAAGCGTTGCCGACAAACAGAACATCCTGAATAGCGGCACACTCCAGTGCTGAACCGCGCGCGATTTCAAAATAACGTCTGCGATCCGCTTCGGCTGTCTTGCCGTTGCCTTCGGCAATGTTCAGCGGTATCGACTGGCTCGCGCGCAACCACTGATCTCGAGCCGCCCGATGGACGCCGTTGAGAATTCCGGCCTTTTCGTACACCCAGGCGACGTAATCCATGGAAAGGCGGTAGACGTCAAGCTTCTCGTGTCCAAGTGTCATTTTTTCCTATCTCTCTGAACACTTGCCTCGGTCCCAATTCCAATTTCAATTCCATCTCTGCGTCCAAATCGGGATCGCTATCGGGATCACAAACATTCTTACCTTATGCACATTTGGATCCCGATTTCGATTTGGAATACCCCAACTGCCCCTCCGAAAAGAAAAGCCGCCCTCCGGTTCATGACCGGTGCGGCGGCTTCAGGTATTCAGTGCTGTTCCCCCTCCATCGGGACCTCCCGACATCGATTGAATTTAATGAATGCCTCATTCAAACTTTTTTATTTTCGATTGTCAAGGACCCATTCTATCTGGGGCTGTTCCTCCTCCCCTTCGCCCCTCCCACAAGGGAGGGGAAATGAGGCAAAATTTCGATTCTTTCGAGTTTAAGTTGAATGCCTGGGGGTCATTGACGAGGGCTGGGACCTCCGGAGTCAGGAAGCCGTTTCTCACTTCATCCTCCAGGTCGTCCCCTCCTTGGAATCAAGGAGGATGACGCCTTTTTCCGCAAGCTCGTCGCGGATGGCGTCGGCGCGTGCGAAATCCCTGTTCGCTCTGGCCGTGCGTCTCTCTTCAATAAGAGCTTCGATCCTTTCCTTCTCGAGGCCTTTCTCCTGTAGCCCGCGGGAGGCTTTTCTTTCCAGCCACAGGGTGGGATCGGCCCCGAACAGACCCAGGACCCCGCCAAGCTTCACCAGTTTGTCGCGGGCATCCCTCAGGGCCGCCAACAGCAGGGGACATTCGGAATACTCCTCGGCGCCCATAATGCGATTCATACCGCGGACCGCCTCGAACAGATGCCCGATGGCGAGGGCGGTATTGAAATCGTCGTCCATCGCCTCGGAGAAGCGATCCTCGAGAACCTCGATCCGGTCGAAAATTTCTCGCGCTTCCGGAGTCAGAGTCACGCAACTCGTATCGTCCGGAACGTGGTTCGACAGGGTCTCTCCGGCAGCTTTCAGTGTTTCGTAGAAGCGTGTCAGGCCAGTCCGGGCGTCTTCGAGATTTTTATCCGAGAAGTCAATGGGTGAACGGTAATGGGCCGTAAGGAGGAAGAAGCGGACGATCTCGGGATCGTACTTCTTCAGAATGTCCCGGATGGTGAAAAAATTTCCCAGGGACTTGCTCATCTTCTCCTGGTTGACGTTGACGAACCCGTTGTGGAGCCAGTATTTGACAAAGGGCTTGCCCGTCGCTCCCTCGCTCTGGGCGATTTCGTTTTCATGATGAGGAAAGATAAGATCCTTGCCCCCCCCATGAATGTCGAAGGATTCCCCGAGGTATTTCATACTCATGGCCGAGCACTCGATGTGCCATCCCGGGCGGCCTTTTCCCCACGGCGACTCCCAGAACGGTTCTCCGGGCTTGGCGGCCTTCCAGAGGGCGAAGTCCATGGGATTGATCTTCCCTTCACCGGGCGCGATCCTTGTGCCGGCGCGCATCTCCTCCATGTTCCGCTTGCTCAGTTTGAGATAGCCGGGGAATTTCTCCACGGAGTAGTAGACATCGCCTCCCGCCTCGTATGCCATTTTTCGGTCGATGAGATTTTGGATGATATCCACGATCTGTCCGATATGTTCGGTGGCGCGGGGCTGGCAGGTCGGGATGTCCAGCCCGAGAGCCGCCATATCTTCGTCGAAGGCCCCGATGAACTCTTCGGCCAGTTTGCGGCTCTCCACACCCCTCTCCTGCGCCCGGCGGATGATCTTGTCGTCCACATCCGTGTAATTGCGAACGTAGTTGACATCATAACCCGCAAATCGCAGGTATCGATAGATGACGTCGAAAACGATATTGGCCCGGGCGTGCCCGATATGACAGTAGTCGTAGACGGTCACGCCGCAAACATACATCCCGACTTTTCCAGGCTGGATGGGCTCAAAATCTTCCTTGCGACCAGTCAATGTATTATAGACGCGCAGGGGCATCAAAAAATCTCCCTTATCGGAAAAATTCCAGGGGCCAGGACCCCATTAAAGATCATAGTCTCATTGGGTTCAAATCACGCCTGGCCCGCCTTGGCCCAGGAATCCCGCAGGGTCGCCGTCCGGTTGAAGACCGGATTGGCGGGGGCGGAATCCCTGGAATCGACGCAGAAATAACCCAGTCGCTCGAACTGGTAGCGGCTCTCCTGAGGGGATTTCCCCAATTCGGGCTCTACCCGGCAATCCGTAAGGACTTCCAGGGAATCCGGATTCAGATGAGCCCTGTAATCGGGCTCCTGCCGATCACCAGTGGGGTTTTCCTTGCGAAAGAGCCTGTCGTAGAGACGGACTTCGGCGGAGACCGCATGCGCGGCGGAAACCCAGTGGATGATCCCCTTGACCTTCCGGCCATCCGCGGGGGCGCCCCCCCGGGAGGTGGGATCATAGGTGCAACGAAGTTCCACCACCTCACCGGTTGCTTCGTCCCGGATGACCTCATCGCAGCGGACGATATAGGCGTATCTCAGCCGGACTTCTCGACCCGGAGAGAGCCGGAAGTATTTTTTGGGCGGATCCTCCATAAAATCATCCCTCTCGATGTAGAGCTCACGGGCAAAGGGAATCTTCCGGGTTCCCATTTCGGATTTCTGCGGGTGATTCGGCGCCTCGAATTCCTCGTTCCGTCCTTCGGGATAATTGGTGATGACGAGGCGAAGGGGATTGAGAACCGCCATTCTTCGGGGGGCGGATTCGTTCAGGTCCTCCCGAAGGCAGTGCTCCAGCAGTCCCACATCCACCGTGCTTTCCCTTTTGGCGACGCCGATGCGCCGGCAGAAGTCACGGATCGCTCCCGGCGTGTAGCCCCGGCGTCGCAGGCCGGTCAGAGTCGGCATGCGCGGATCGTCCCAGCCATCCACGTGTTTCTCGCGAACCAGCTCGAGAAGCTTGCGCTTGCTCATGACGGTGTAGCTCAGGTTGAGGCGTGCGAATTCGATCTGCCGGGGGTGATGAATCTCCAGCTGATCCAGAAACCAGTCGTAGAGCGGGCGATGGTCCTCGAATTCCAGGGTGCAGATGGAATGGGTCACCCCTTCGATGGAATCGGACTGGCCATGGGCGAAATCGTACATGGGATAAATGCACCAGACGTCACCGGTCCGGTGGTGCGGGGCGTTCAGGATGCGGTACATGACCGGATCGCGAAGATTGAGATTGCCCGATGCCATGTCGATTTTTGCCCGCAGCACGCGGGAGCCATCGGGAAATTCCCCGGCGCGCATCCGGGCGAACAGATCGAGATTCTCCTCCACGGTGCGATTGCGACAGGGGCTTTCGCGGCCCGGTTCGGTCAGGGTGCCCCGGTATTCCCGGATCTGTTCGGGAGACAGGTCATCCACGTAGGCCTTGCCGGCTCGGATCAGCCGCAGGGCGAACTCATGGAGCTGTTCAAAATAATCGGAAGCGTAATACAGGCGGTTCTCCCAATCGAACCCCAGCCACCGGACGTCTTCCATGATGGCCTCGGCGTAGGTGGACTCTTCCTTGATCGGATTGGTATCATCCAGGCGCAGGTTGCAGACTCCTCCGAATTCAGCGGCCAGGCCGAAGTTCAGGCAGATCGATTTGGCATGCCCGATATGCAGAAACCCGTTGGGCTCAGGAGGAAAGCGGGTCACCACCTTTTTTGCCGGCGCGCCGGACTTAAGGTCCGAGGCGATGATGGAGCGGATGAAATTGGTCGAGACCGCTTCCTCTCCTGAAGAGGCTGTTGTCTCCTGTTTTGCTGTATTCTCTGGAAACTTGTTCACTTTCGGAACCTCGTGATAAATGGTGCGCCGGATATTATAAGGCTCTTCGGCATTTCATGAGTATCTGCACAAACTGGTGATTATAACATTCCGCGGACAATTCCCAAGATGGTCCCGCTCATCCGTTTTTCGATATCTTCCGAAGAAGAACCACGGCATGGGCGCTGATTCCTTCACCGCGGCCTTCGAATCCCATCTCTTCCGTCGTAGTGGCCTTGACATTGATCTGCTCCGGGGAAACGCCGCAAGCTTGAGCCAGGTTATTTTTCATCTCGGGAATGTAAGCTGCAAGCTTTGGCCTCTGGGCAACAACGGTGGCATCGACATTCCCTACCGAGAACTCTTTTTCGCTGGCCATTTTCACCGAATGGCGAAGAAGAACAAGACTGCAGATCCCTTTGTATTGCGGATCGGAATCTGGAAAATGCCTGCCGAGATCCCCCTCGCCCAGAGCCCCCAGAACGGCATCGCAGATCGCGTGGACCAGAACATCGGCATCGGAATGCCCAAGCAGTCCGAGGGAATGCGTGATTTCCACCCCGCCAAGGATCAGCTTTCTTCCGCTTACCAGGCGGTGCGCGTCATAGCCGTGTCCGATCCGGATCATCCTCGATCTTCCTCCCAGAAAGCCCGAGCCACCGTGAGGTCCTCGGGCGTGGTGATCTTGATGTTGCGGTAACTTCCTCGAATCATCTCCACCGGCATTCCCATCCGCTCCACCAGTGAGGCGTCGTCGGTGCCGCGAAATCCTTCACGAAACGCACGGTCATGAGCTTCCCGGATCAGGCCGTACCGGAAAACCTGGGGTGTCTGGGCTTGCCAGTACCGGTCCCGGTCCGGCGTCCCGGTAACCCGCAGGTTCGCGTCGACTTCCTTGATCGTGTCTTTCACCGGAACCCCCACAACACTGGCGCCCTTCTCGGAAGCCCTCCCCAGGAGAGGTTCGATAAGGTGCGGGGGGAGGAGGGGACGGACGCCGTCATGAATAAGAACGAGGTCATCCTCGGCTGCCCCGCAGCCCATAAGCCCGTTTCGCACCGAATCCTGGCGCTCGACTCCTCCAGGAATGATCTCGCGCACCTTTGCGAAACGGTTTTTCAACACGATTTCCGTTCGGCAGAAAGCGATTTCCTCCCGCGGGGAGATGATGAAAATCCAGTCGATCAGGGGATGGTTTTCAAAAAGACTTACGGAATGAGCGAGAATGGGGCGACCCGCCAGCAGCAGATATTGCTTGTTGCATCCGGATGCCATGCGACGTCCGGCGCCCGCAGCGGGAATAAGAGCGATGACCTTCATGATCGACCGGGAAGAGGAGGATTTCCGCCGGCCCATGGAACCGGCGGCAAAAACGTCACCGGTTTATACCCGGTCCGGCGGGTTATTGCAAGGAAAAGCCCGCGCTTTCTGGCGGACTGATAATAGAATCAATGAACAAAGATTTTTTCAACCTTTGCGATAATCTGATCTTCCTCGATGCCTTCGGCAAGGGCGATTTCCTTCACCAGCAGCTTGCGGGCCAGATCCAGAACTTTCTTCTCGCCATAAGAAAGCTCCTTGGCCTCTTTTATGAGGTAGAGCTCCCTGAGGACCTCCGCAACCTCCAGGAGGTTCCCGGACTTTATTTTTTCGTTGTACTCTCGCTGTCGCCGGCTCCAGGAGGCGACATTCTGCTTTCCGCCGTCCTGCTTCTCTTCGAGAATATTGTAGATCGCGGAGATTTTCTCCTTGCCTATCAGGCAACGCATGCCGACCACCTTTACGTTGGTCACCGGCACCATGATCGTCATGTCGCTGTCCACGATACGAAGAATGTAGAAATTCTGGTTTTCACCTGAATATTCCTTGGTCTCTATCGCCTCGATGACTCCCACGCCCTGCGCGGGGTATACCGCCATATCGCCCACTTTAAACATTCGGCTCTCTCCTCCCAGCTTCATCATATCAGGATACCACTTTTCAACGAAACCGTCAACATTTGAAAGCTTATTTTTCGGGCACTTAGCAATTCCGGAGAAGTCTTCGATTATACTTTTCACCTATTCTCCGGTAGTTTCGTCGGGTTTCCGGCCTCTTGGACGCTCTTTTACAATCTTGCAAACAGCAGGGAGAGAAGGGAGGGATGAGTGTTCCTGGACCAGTGCAGGGTCAATTGACCTGCACGATATTGCCGTTTTGAACCTGAAGAAGGAAAAGAACCTTTTCGGCATCCCCCTGTTCATTGAAAAGGGTGGATCCGGTCACACCGGGATAGTTCTGAAGATGGTCGAGCGCCCTTCTCAAGTCGACACGGGAGACCACCTCGGGCTTACCAAGGAGAGAAAGCAGAATCCCGGCAACATCGAAGCCCTGCGCCTCCAGAATTGTGGGTTCCTCGCCATACTTCTCGAAATAGAGATTGACGAATTCCTGAACGAAAGGATAGTGGCTGTACCGGAAAAACCCGTCCACGAAGACCGCTCCTTCCACATAGGGACCGGCTATTTCCACGAGATCCGGCGAATTCCATCCGTTGATTCCCAGGAGGGGCATGTTTTCAAGCCCGTAGAAAGCCACCTGCGGGACGATAAGCCCGATTCTGTCGGCATAATCAGGGATGAACAAGGCGTCGAAAGGAGGCTCCTCCGCAGGCTGTGCCGAATTCTCGTCCGGCTTCTCCTCGGGAGCATCGGGATTCTTTCCCCGAAGCCGCATGATCTGCCGGCGAAAATCCGTCGCCTCCTCGGCATAACTTTCCACCACGGAGACGTCTCCTCCCCGAATTTCCACCTCTCGGATGAAGAGTTCCGCGAACTCTTCTCCCAGCCGGTTCTGGGGATAAAGGAGCCCGAACTTTCTCATGAGCCGCTCTTCCATGGCGTAGCGCACGATAGCTTCGACCTGAAGCCGGGTGGTCAAAGAATTGCGGAAAATGAAATCTCCCGTTTCAGGAATCCCTTTGCGTTGCGAAAGAGCCAGAAGCGGAACCAGTTCGCGCTGTGCCGCTTCGGCCGCCGTTTCTGCCACGGTTCCCGTCAGAGGACCCGCAATGGCAATCACCCGATCCTCATAGACCAGCTCCTCGACCGCACGGGCCCCCTGCTCCCGGTCGGCTCCGGAATCCTTATAGATAAATTCCACGGGAGAATGATTTTGATTGTGTATTTCAATAGCGAGGTCCATCCCACGGCGAACCAGATTTCCGAAAGTGGCATACCGGCCGCTCAGAGGGAGAATGACCCCAATGGACCGATCAAGCCAGACATTTCCCGTAATGTCCTCGAGCAGCCTTACCGCTTCTCGGCGATAGGGGAAAGGAGTCGGGCTCTGAACCACTCTCTCCAGGAGCTGTCTGGCCTCCTGCTCACGCCCTTCTCCATGAATCCGCACCGCTTTCTGCAACAGGGCATCCTCTCCGAGGGGCGAGCCCGCAAACATGAAGGACGCCTCGTCCAGCTCCTCCATGGTCAGCTCTTCCTTCAAAATCCTATGAGCACGATCCAGAAGATCATCGCGCGCGGGATTTTCCGGTAGTGACAAAGCCCGGTGAATAAAAAAAAGTGCCTGGAGATTCTGAGCGAGCCGCTCTTTCCCCCTTGCGAGATAGGAATAACGCAGGGCCTGATCAGCCAGGGAGAATTCGGCCCTTTCGAGATCCTGCAGAATACGCACGCCCTGCCTGGGGAGATCCGAGGCGATCAGGAGAGCTCCCCGGATCAGAAGAGCTTCCGGCCCTGCCTTTTCCGCGGGAATGCGATCCAGGTAAAGCATCGCCTCTTCCAGTCTTCCGCTATCCAGGAAAATTCTCGCCAGATAAAGATAAGCGCGAGGAAGCAAAGGAGAATCATAATTCTGGATTACAAAACTGCGCAGAATACCGAGCGCCTCATCAAGATTCCCAGATTCATATCGCTCAATTCCCTGCTGCAGGAGGGTCTGCTCGGGGCTGGCGGCGACAGAGCGCCGAAGACTGATTTCCCCCGAAACGGCGCCCGGAGAAATTCCGGGGACCGCCAGAACAAGGACGGCAAGAAAACTGAGAAGGGCGATGGATCTCATTGGCTTCCCCCGTGGACGCTAGTGTTCACTGATTCAACCGAAGATTTCCTTAACCTTGTCAAAAAACCCCTTGCCGAGAGGGTGAATACCCTCTCCCCCTTCCCTGGCGAATTCCTCCAGAAGTTCCTTTTGCCGGGCGGTCAGATGAGTGGGGGTTTCAACACGAAGAACAACCAATTGGTCCCCCCGACCGTACCCCTGCAGAACGGGAATGCCCTTAGCGGTAAGCTTCATTATCTTTCCGGATTGTGTTCCGGGGGGAATTTTCAGCTTGACCTTTCCGTCCAGCGTGGGTACTTCAAGTTCGCTTCCAAGAGCCGCCTGGATAAAGGAAATGGGGATTTCACAAATGACATCCTGGGCTTCCCTCTGGAAGATGGGATGTTCCCGGACGGTGATCACTACGTAAAGATCCCCTGGAGGGGCGCCACTGGCGCCGGGCTCCCCCTCTCCGGACATTTTGAGTCGGTTCCCGGTTTCCACACCCGCGGGTATTTTCAGGGAAATGGATTTCTTTCCACGCACCCGGCCTGCTCCCCGACATTCGGGGCAGGGATTTTCGATAACCTTCCCCTCTCCGGCGCAATCCGGGCAGGGACGGGTCAGGGAAAAGAACCCCTGCTGATACCGCACCTGGCCGGCTCCTCGGCAAGTGGGGCAGGTCCGTGGACTTGTTCCCTTCTTCGCTCCTGATCCCTCACAAGCTTCGCAGGGACGGTGGCGGGGAACCTGTATTTTGGTTTCCAGCCCGAAGGCGGCTTCCTCGAAGGAGATGGTCAGATTGTAGCGAAGATCATCACCCCGACGCCCCCGGGATCGTCGTCCGCCTCCCCCGAAGATATCCCCGAAGATGTCGCCGAAAATGTCTTCAAAGGGGCTGCCTCCGAAACCGAACCCGCCGGAGGAAAAGCCCCCCCCGTTTCCTAGCCCGGCATGACCGAACTGATCGTAGGTGGCCCTTTTCTGAGCATCGGAGAGGACCGCGTAGGCTTCGGACAATTCCTTGAAACGCTCCTCGGCAGCCTCATCTCCGGGATTACGATCGGGGTGGCATTTTAGAGCCAGACGCCTGTAGGCTTTCTTGATCTCGGCTTCACTTGCGTTGCGGTTTATTTCAAGTATTTCGTAATAATCGCGTTTATCCAAAATCTCGACTTCCTTGACCGAAAGTTGCGGTTTATTTCATCAGCCTGATTCCTCTCGGGAGGACCCCATTGATATCGTCCGAAAGAATTAACGACTGAATTTAACACAACGACAGGAGTCGGGGCAACTCCGACTCCTGTCTGGCGATCAGATAAATTGGGAAAAGATGGTATCTACTTCTTTTTATCGTCCATTTCCTCGTATTCCGCTTCAACGACTTCCTCTTGGCCCGGGGGTGTTTCTCCACCACCGGAGGTCTGCTCTCCTTCGGCGGCGCCGTCTGCCTGCGCCTTGGAGTACATGGCCTCGGCGAGTTTGTGGGAAGCTTGGGCCAGGGCCTCGGTCTTGGTGCGGATGGCCTCGGTGTCGGATCCCTCCATAGCTTTTTTCAGGTCATCGAGGGCGGACTGAATCTTGCTGCGGGTCTCCTCGTCTACCTTGTCCTTGTGCTCTTCGAGAGACTTTTCCGTATTGTAGACCAGACCGTCGGCCTGATTGCGCGCTTCGATAAGCTCCCGCTTTTTTTTGTCCTCGCCTGCATGGGATTCGGCGTCCTTGACCATCTGGTTGATTTCCTCTTCGGAGAGCCCAGAAGATGCGGTGATCCGGATCGACTGCTCCTTGCCCGTGCCGAGGTCCTTCGCCGATACGTGAAGAATGCCGTTTGCGTCAATATCGAAAGTCACCTCGACCTGCGGCAATCCACGCGGGGCGGGAGGAATTCCCACCAACTCGAAGCGGCCGATGGTTTTGTTGTCGGAGGCCATTTCACGTTCGCCCTGCAACACATGCACGGAGACCGCCGGCTGGTTGTCCGCTGCGGTGGAAAAGACCTGGCTCTTCTTGCAGGGGATGGTGGTGTTTTTCTCGATCAGCCTGGTCATCACCCCACCCAGGGTTTCGATGCCCAGGGAAAGAGGAGTGACGTCCAGAAGCAGGACATCCTTGACTTCGCCCTTGAGAACTCCGGCCTGGATGGCGGCCCCGATCGCCACGACCTCATCGGGGTTAACGCCTTTGTTAGGAGTTTTGCCGAAAATCTCCTGTACCTTTTTCTGCACTGAAGGCATCCTGGTCATCCCGCCAACCAGAATCACCTCGTCAATCTCAGAGGCCGATAGTCCGGCATCCTTAAGAGCGGTTCTGCAGGGTTCCACCAGCTTTTCCAGGAGATCGGAAACGATGCTCTCAAGCTTGGAGCGGGTCAGACGGATATTCAAATGCTTGGGTCCGGACTGGTCCGCAGTGATAAAGGGCAGGTTGATGTCTGTCTCCATGGAGGAGGAAAGCTCGATCTTGGCCTTTTCGGCCGCTTCCTTCAGCCTCTGAAGGGCCATCTTATCCTTGCGAAGATCGATACCCTGCTCTTTTTTGAATTCATCGGCGACATAATCGATAATGCGCTGGTCGAAGTCCTCGCCTCCGAGGAAAGTATCCCCGTTGGTCGATTTGACCTCGAACACCCCCTCGCCAAGCTCCAGAACGGAAACGTCGAAGGTGCCGCCTCCCAGGTCGAATACGGCGATTTTCTCTTCTTTTTTCTTGTCCAGCCCGTAGGCCAGCGAGGCTGCCGTGGGCTCGTTGATGATTCGCAGGACATTCAGGCCGGAAATTTTTCCGGCATCCTTCGTGGCCTGGCGCTGGGAGTCGTTGAAATAGGCCGGTACGGTAATCACCGCATCGGTTACCTCTTCGCCCAGGTAGTCTTCTGCGGTCTGTTTCATCTTCTGCAACAACATGGCCGAAATTTCCGGAGGGCTGTACTTTTTCCCCCTCGCTTCTACCCAGGCATCGCCGTTTTCCGCCTCGATGATCTTGAAAGGACTGATCTGAATGTCCTTCCGGACTGCGTCGGAATCGTATTTTCTTCCGATCAGGCGCTTAATGGCGAAGAGTGTGTTTTCGGGATTGGTAACGGCCTGGCGCTTGGCCTGCTGCCCCACCAGACGCTCTCCGCTTTCGGTGAATGCCACCATGGAAGGCGTCGTGCGCGACCCCTCCTGGTTGGCGATCACGATCGGCTCGCCCCCTTCCATTATGGCCACGCATGAGTTCGTAGTGCCTAGATCTATGCCGATGACTTTGCCCATATCTGGTCCTCCTTCATTTCTTTTGGTTTATATTATCAGGTTGAGTTTTGGTTTCATTCATCTGCCGGCGATTTATTCGCCTCCGGAGCTTTGGACACCATGACCAGGGAGGGTCGCAGAAGCCGATCGTTCAGCATGTAACCTTTCTGCAGTTCCTGAGCCACGGTATTTTCCTGATGCTGGGCGCTTTCCACCTGCCCCATGGCCTCGTGGCGTGAGGGGTCGAAAGGACGGCCGACGGCATCCACCACCGTCAAGCCGAATTTTTCCAGCACCTTCCTGAATTGAGAGAGCGTCATCTCCACGCCCTCCAGAAGGCCTTCGCCGCCCCCTTCTTCCCTGCTGGCATGTTCCACGGCTCTTTCCAGGTTATCCGCCACCGGAAGAACCTCCCGAAGGATGGATTCATTGGCAAACCGAGCAAGCTCTTCTTTTTCCCGCTGGGCCCGCTTTCGAAAATTCTCGAGATCCGCCCTCGCCCTCAGGTACATGTCCCAGTTTTTGCGGGCTTCCTCCTGGACGGCTTCCAATTCCTCCTCGAAGGAAGAGACCGCTTCCTCCTTCGGTTTTTCGATTCCGGCGGGTTCCGTCACCTCATTTTCGGTCGGCATCCGGTCCTCGCCGGCAGGCTCTTTATTTTCTTTTTTTCCAGAATCCTTTTTGGCCACTTCAATGATCTCCTGATTTATTTATTTGCGGTTCGCCTTTCTGTCGCTATCTCGCATCGCCTTCCAGAATATGGCTCAGCAGCTTGGCGGTGTAATCCACAATAGGGATAACGGTTGAATACGGCATGCGGGTCGGTCCAATAACACCCAAGGTCCCGATCGTTCCGCGACGGTTGGAGAAGGTGGAGGCGATGAGGCTGCAGCCCTCGATTTCCTGATATTCGCTTTCATTGCCAATGAAGATCTGGACTCCCTGGGTCTTCTGGCTCTTATCCAGCAACTCTACCAGAATACTCTTCTGTTCAAAGGCCCGGAAGAGTCTTTTCATCTTTTCCAGATCGGCGAATTCGGGATGCTCAAGGATATGCACGGTCCCCTCGATGAATACCTCCTCCTCCCCTTCCTCCTGGAGTGCTTCCCGGGAATACTGGAGAGCCTTTTTCATCAGCTTGTCGTAAAGCGCTTTTTCCTGGGCCATTTCCTGAAGAATGCGGGCTTTGACCTCATGGATGGTCAATCCCGTCAGGGTCAGGTTCAGATAATTGGTCATCTGCTCGAGTTCCCGCTGGGTCAGGGAATCATCCACTTCGATGATCTTGTTCTGGACCAGTCCTGAGCTGGAGACGAATACCACCAGGGTTTTTTCCCGGGAAAGCTTGATGAATTCGATGTGATGAAAAATGGTGGAGGAGAAGCGAGGCGCCAGCACAAGCCCGGTATAATGTGAAATTTCCGACAGAATCTTGCCGGCCTCCCGCAGCAGTTCATCGGTCTTTTTCCCCTGAAGACGATAACGCCACCCGAGGCGCTCCTTTTCCAGTTCACTAAAATGCCGTACCTGCAACAGGGCATCGATATAAAACCGATATCCCTTTTCGGTCGGCACCCGACCCGCCGAGGTATGGGGCGCCTTGAGGTATCCCATCTCCTCCAGATCGGCCATAACGTTGCGCACTGTCGCCGGTGACACCCCCAGGTGATGACGTCGTGTTACGGCCCGGGAACCCACCGGTTCAGCGGACGCAATATAATCTTCTATGATCGCTTCGAGAATTTTACGGCTGCGATCGTTGATCTCCTCGCTCATGAATTCGTCCTCAAAAATCAAGCCGGATGATCCGGCTTTTACCGCCCCGTTAGCACTCGAAAGAGAGGAGTGCTAACACGCAAAAACAACATAACAACGCCCCCTTGCTTTGTCAAGGGAGGGCTCGAGTGATTTCAATGGGTTTCTACAGGAATTCGGAAATGATGTGGTCGTAAATAAGCCAGCCCGAGACTTCCATGCGCCAGCGCCCTTCTCTCAGGACGAGATAATCGGCAAGCCGTGAAATCTCCCGTGGAAAACTCTCCGCCACTCCGGCGCCGAAACGGCGGCGGAAGGCCTTCTCACGGATCCCTTCCCGCATCCGTAAGCCGAGATAAAGAGTTTCGGACATGGCGCCCCGACGGTCGAAGGTCTCAAGGAGGACCTCGGGATCCTCTCCCGCGGCCAGAGTTCGTTCATAGGTCTGAAGGTCGGCAGGGACGGAAAAACGGGCCCCCCAATCCTCTGAGGTAAAACCGTGCGCCCCCGCTCCCACTCCAAGATATCCGCCCCGGCGCCAATAGTTGAGATTGTGCCGGCATTCGTATCCAGGACGGGCGAAATTGGAGATTTCATAGTGAACCAGCCCTTCTTTCTCAAGATGATCGTGGAGTGCCAGATACATCTCCCTGAAAGTATCCTCCTCCGGCAGGGGAAGGTCTCCTTTGCGGTGAAGGTGATAAAAGGGGGTATTTTCCTCGATGGTCAATCCATAGAGGGAGAGGTGCTTGACACCGAGGCTCAGGAGCTCGCTCACTTCGCCCATGAAATCGGACGTTTTCTGGCCGGGGAGGCCAAACATCAGGTCCGCACTGACATTTTCGAACCCGGCCTTATGAGCCCATTCAATGGAGCGGCGGGCATCTCCGGGAGAATGAAGCCTTCCCAGCGACGTCAGATTGACCTGGTTCAAAGACTGAATTCCAAAAGAGATCCGGTTGACCCCCCTGGCCCGATATCCGTCCAATGAACTGGAAGAGACAGTCCCCGGATTGGCTTCAAGCGTGATTTCCGCCTTCTCTGAAAATCCGAACGCCTCTTGAACGCGGCGCAAAAGGCTCCCGATCGCCTCCGGTGCCAGCAGAGAGGGAGTCCCGCCGCCAAAAAAAAGTGTGTCGCAGGGGCCGGACCAGAGGTTCCTCTCTGCGGAACGCTCCATGTGACGAATCAGCAAAGAGGGATATTCGTCCAGAAGTCTCCCACCATTTTCTACGGAGTAGAAATCGCAGTAGGGACATTTGCGGCGACAGAAGGGGATATGCAGATAGAGGGAAAGCACAACGGCTCCCGCATGGAACGGATCTATTCAACCACCCATATGGCCCGAGATTCGGCTTTGTGCACCAGTTCGTCCGAGACGCTTCCCTGGAGAAGTTCCAGAATTTTCGAGCGGCCCCGCCGCCCGATTACAATTGTCCGGCATTCACGTTCGACCGCCTCATCCAGGATGTCCATGGCCACGCCTAGACTGAGAGGCCTGATAATGGTTTTGATCCGTTCTCCGGGAAGCCCGCTATCAATGAGAATGTCCCGGATCTCCAGGAGAAAATCCTCGATCTGATTTATCTCCCGCCGGTGGTCTTCGTACCCGTGGACCTCCGGGGGAAGCGACCCGGCGGCCTGAAGGTCATCCCCACCGTAGGGAACTCCGCTGAGAACGGAAAGGAGGATAATTTCACAATCGGGCAAAGACGATACCACGTCGATGGCGTAGTCCGCGGCCCTTCTGGAAGCGGGCGAGAGGTCGAGAGCGAGAAGAATTCGATGCATGAGATAACTCTCCATTCGTCCGAGGCAAGTTCGATCACAGAATAAACAGAAGGGACATGACCGCGAGGAGAACCACCGCCAGCAGTACTCCGCCTCCCACCGGATAAGCACCGGACCGGCTGCGCCTGTCTATTTTATCTTCTTCGGGGCGGAGAGTCTCGTGATCGAGTCCTATGGCCTCCCGGAGAAGACCCAGACCCCATTTCTGCACGTTGCCTCCTGGTTCGGTGAAAAAGCGTCCCATCATGCTCGTCATCCGGTGAACGAAGACCCGATCCGCCCAGGCATTGAGGGAATTGAACAGCGACGCCGCACCGGAATAAAAGAGTCGCCCGCCCTTTCGATAGAACCAGTCTGTATCCAGGTTGATGGATCGGATTTCGGCGGGATAAATGCCGGAGAGCATCAGCAGCGCAAACGCCAGGGCGCCGAACATCAGGATTTGAAGCTGTCCCACCACATGGGCCCCGGTATAGGGCGCATATTCCACCGGAAAGGGAAGAATGGCATAAAGAGGCTGTGGAAAAATGCCGATTCCGATGCAGAGCAGAGCGGCAATGCCCATGGCAAGCCGCATGTTCCATGGAGCTTCCTTGGGACGCAAGCCCGAGTCATGACCGAAAAACATGAAGAAGGGGACCTTGATGCCAGCGTGGTGAAAAACGCCTGCCGAGGCAAACTGCAGCATCAGCCATACAATCAGGAGATTTCCGTATCCGGCGGCGCTGATGATCATCGATTTGCTGACAAAGCCGGAGAAGAGAGGAAACGCACTGATGGATGCGGCCCCGACAATGCAGCAGATGCAGGTAAAGGGCATATATTTATAAAGACCGCCGAGATCCGTGCATTTTATCTTGCCCGTACGGTAGATCACCGCACCGGCGCTCATGAACAGAAGTCCCTTGTAGAGAATATGGGCGAAAGCGTGGCTGACCGCGCCGTTGATCGCCAGGGGTGTGCCGATACCGATGCCGCACATCATGAATCCCACCTGATTGATCAGGCTGTAGGACAGTACCCCGCGGATATCGTTCTCCAGCACGGCGTAGAAGATCGGCACGAAAGTCATGATTGCCCCGAGCCAGATCAGCAGATCGGTGCCCGGAAAGGTTTTGGCCATGACATAGACGGCACTTTTGGTGGTGAACGCACTCAGAAATACAGCCCCCGAAAATGAGGCTGTGGGATAAGCATCTTTCAGCCAGGCATGCAGCGGTGGGATGGCCGCATTTACGGCGATCCCTATAAAGATCAACCAGGAGGCAGGACCCGAGAGCCCTATGAAATCAACGGCAAGAGAACCGGTCTCCTGCAGGCGCAGAATGATTCCGGCAAGCAGAAAAAGCCCCCCGCCCAGATGGACCAGAACATACCTGTAAGCCGCCTTTCGGGACAATTCATCCTGGGCCGCCAGAATGACGAAGGTGGAGGCGATGGCCATCAGTTCCCAGAAAATATACAGGGTGAGAAAATCGCCGGCAAACGTGACCCCCAGGGCGCTCCCCGCATAGATGAGCGCGGAAGACTGTTCGGTTTTGTCCTCATTTTTAAGGGCGAACAGCACCGCGAGAAAGCTGATGATGCAGAAAATATAACCAAAAACGCGGTTCAGGCGGTCAACCTTGCACAACACCAGTTCGTTGTCGAGAAAAGGTATGGTCAGATGCGCACCCTCCGGCAGAAAGTGCACCAGCACCAGAGCCGCAAGCGGAGTCGCCAGCAGAACCGTCTTTCGCAGAGCGCCGGGGAGAAATGGGGCGAAAGCCGCCGCCGCCAGAAAAAGAAATGCAGGGGGCCATTCAGCGATCATAATAATCTTCGTCCCGTATCAGGAGCATCCGGAGAACCTTGGCGACAAGAACCAGCATTACGCAGGAAATGAATCCGTAAGCGGCGAAAAAATTCGGGGCCCCATCAAAACTGAAGTCGGGATGCTTCGAAATAAAAAAATCAATCACCAGCAGTCCCACAAGGGAGCCGTAAAATATCCTCAAAAAAAAGATCAGATTTTCTTTTTTATCAAACCATCCGCGTTTCTCTTTCATCCGTGTCCACCGCCATGTGACAGGACGCCTGTAAACGCCAGAAGCAGATACAGAATTCCCAGAGCAAAGAAAATATAAAATGCTTTCCGGTACCCAGGCCAGGGTTCATGCCCGAGAACAATGATTTCGCCTTTTTGGTTCTTCGTGATTTTTTCGCCCATTTCTATTCTCCGAGGGCCAGATGCGCCAGCCGCAGAAAAATATCTGGATAAAAGAACAGAGCCATCGAACCCAGTGCCGTGACGCAGAGCGGCACAAGACAAAATGCCGGCGCTTCCCGTACTTGCGCTACGGACGCCTCCCGTGGCGGCATGAAAAATCCCCTGTAGACGATCGGCAGAAAATAGGCGGCGTTCAGAAGAGAGCTGACAAGAAGAACCGTCAGAATAACCATCTGCCCTCCTTCGGCCGCCCCGACCACCAGCTTCCATTTACTGATGAATCCACCGAAGGGCGGAAGTCCGATGATGCTCATCGAGCCGAGAAAAAAAGCCGCGTAGGTGATCGGCATGCGCCTGCCCAGACCATCCATCTCGCTGATATATTTCTTGTGGCTTGCTACGTAAATCGCCCCGGCGCAGAAAAAGAGGGTGATCTTCCCGAATGCGTGCATGGCGATGTGCAGCAAACCGCCGGTCATGCCCGCCGCAGTCAGCATGCCCGCCCCAAGAATCATGTAGGAAAGCTGGGCGACGGTAGAGTAGGCCAGTCGACGCTTGAGATTGTCCTGTGTGAGGGCGATGAGAGAGGCTGAGAGGATGGTGATTGACACGAAATAGGTCAGAACCACCCCGTAATTCAGGTCGCGCAGAAGATCGGGGCCGAATATGTCGAAAATTACTCTGAGAATGGAAAATACGCCCACCTTGACTACCGCCACCCCATGGAGAAAACTACTGACGGGCGTCGGCGCCACCATGGCGGCCGGCAGCCATGCATGAAAGGGCATAACCCCCGCCTTGGCGAAACCGGCCACAAAGAGAATCAGCAGCAGGGCAAGGGTCGCTGGAGAGAGGGTCGTTCCCGCGAGTATCCCGCCGGTCGTAAAATCGAGGGTGCCTGCGGCCGCATAGACGATCAGCATGGCCGGCAGCACCAGTCCGATGGAAGTACCCAGTATATAGGTGAGATATTTGCGCCCCGAAGCACGGGAGTCCGCGTTCCTCTCATGGGTGACCAGCGGATAGGTGGAGAGCGAAAGCATTTCGTAGAACAGATAGAGGGTCAGAAGATTGGCGGAAAAAGCTACCCCGATGGTTGCGGAGATCGCAACGGCGAAAGAAGCAAAGTAGCGGGTCTGATCATGCTCCCTCAGCGTCCGCATGTACCCGATGGAATAGAGAGAGGTGAAGATCCAGAGAAAAGACGCTACCAGGGCGAAAAACATTCCCATGGCGTCCACCCGAAGTTGAATGGGAACCCCGGGCAGCACTTCCGCGATGGTGAACACATACCGTTTACCCGCCATAACCCCCGGAAGGAGGGCCGCTACGATCGAAAGCTTCCCCAGCCCGGCAAGAAGAGTCCAGCCCTCCCTGAGGTTGGGCCGTCTTTCGGAGAGCAGGATGGGGATGGCCGCCGTCAGGGAGATGACTACCGCTGCAAGTGGCCAGACGGAAGAGATGTTTTCCATATCTCAAAACCCTCCCGGTATCGTCAGGCTTATGATGCCGCTGACAATCCGGCCGGATCCCAGACCTACGACGATCAGGGCCACTGCGGTTACCACCAACGGACTGAGCATGGACCAGGGCGCCTCGGTGGGCGCTTCCTGTACGACCGGCTCTCCGGGGATGTTTCCGAAAAAGGCGATCTCGATAATCCGGAAAAACAACACCGCATTGACCAGGCTGCTGATGACAAGTGCCGCGACGAAACCCCAGTGCCCCGCTTCCACCCCACCGAGAATCAAATACCACTTGCTGAAAAAACCACAGGTCGGAGGAACGCCGATCATGGAAAAGGCTCCGATGGTGAATGCAGCCATGGTGAGCGGCATCCGCCGGTAAAGCCCGCCGAGAGAATCGAAACTGAGACTGCTGGTGCGGCTTGCGATGGCCGAAACGGATAGGAAGAGACACAAGGTCATCAGGGCGTCGTTAAGGATGTGAAGAACCGCCCCGGTCATTCCATTGGCGTTGGCCAGCCAGACCCCACCGACCATGTATCCCACCTCTGCCACGATGATGTAGGTCAGCATCTTTCTCAGATCCCGCTGCCCCAGCGCAAGGGCCGAGGCACAGAGAATGCCGAGCGCCGCCGCCCAGACGATTGCGGTTTGAATCCCGGGATGAGCGGAAAAGACATATTCGGGAGAAAACACCGAAAACATAATGCGAATCATCAGGTAAATGGTCACTTTGGTGACCAGCGGCGCCATCAGAACCCCAGCACCCGTGGGAGCGTGGGAATAGGCAGGGGAGAGCCATCCGTGGAGGGGAAAGAAGGCCATCTTGATCCAGAGCCCCACCAGAAGAAAGGCGAATGCGGTGGCAACCGCCGCCCCGGCGTTCAGGCCAGGCAGTATTCCCGCAATATCTGCCATGTTCAGTGATCCGGTGAGGATGTAAAGATATCCCACGCCCAGAAGATAAAAACTTGCCCCAATGGATCCCATGATGATGTAGTTAAAACTCGAAAGCACCGCGCGACCTCGGCCCATGGCGATCAGTCCGTAAGAGGTAATGGAGGTGATCTCGAGAAGAACATACAGATTGAAGGCATCGGCGGTCAGAACGAGGCCCACCAGGCCTGCAATCAGGATCAGGTACAATGTGAAGAACAGATGCTCCCGCCCTTCCATCTCCAACTGCACGCTCTTGAGGGCCGAAACCGTTGCCACAAGTGCCACCGAGGAAACCAGCAGCAGCATGAGGGCGCTGAGGGGATCCACCACCAGTTCGATGCCGAAGGGCGGACTCCAGTTGCCGACCGTATACCGGATGGTCCCTTCCCCCAGGACCTGGAAAAGAATTCCTACAGAGGCAAGGGTTGATATTCCCAGAGCACCGAGGGTCAGCGGAGCGATCCAGGCCCGGGACAGACGGCCGAGAAGATTTACTGCAAAGGCGGCGAGCAGGGGGGCGGCAAGGATGACCATGTGCAGATTCGTTTCGCTCATTCCCCCACCTTCTCCAGGATCTCATCCTCTTCCAGGGTGCCGTATTCACGATATATCCGCTGGAGGATCGCCAGAGCCACCCCGGTGATGCTCACCGCCACAACGATGGCGGTCAGCATCAAAACGTGAGGCAGGGGGTTGACCACCTGAGCCACGTCGACCCCGTGTTCCAGGACCTTGTATTTATCCAGGATAGGGATGCCTCCACCCCTCTTTACCCCCGTGGAGACGAAGAAAAGAATGATGGCGGTCTGGAAGATGTTCATTCCCAGCAACTTCTTTACCAGATTGCGCTTGCCGATCATGGCATAGAAGCCGATCATCATCAGGACGACATAAAGCCAGTAATTGTATTTGGCCACGATTTCGGCCAGAATTCCTTCCATGAGTTAAAGCCCCTCGTCCATATCACCCCCGGAGGCGAGGTCCCAGTAAAGGGAGACCATAATGCTCATTACCGCCAGGCCGACCCCTACCTCCACAAGAAAAATTCCCATGGAGCGCCATTCGATGGGCCCCAGGGGAATGATGCGATCAAGGGCGCTGTAATCCAGCCATAGCCCTCCCAGTATCGCTGTCAGCGCGCCGAGTCCGGTAAATATCAGTGCGCCGGCATTTCCGAGAATCGCATTGGCCTTTTCGGAAAAATAATCCGTGGTTGTCTTAAGATCAAAAGCAAGGGCCATAAGAATAAAAGACGCCCCCAGTATCACCCCGCCCTGAAAGCCTCCCCCGGGGCTGTAATGACCGTGAACGATGACATAGAGACCGAACAGCTGAATGAAGGGAATCATCACTCGGACCGCCATGCGAATGATGGGGCTCTCACCGGTCGGTCGATTCTGTGCGCGCTCCTGCAGTCTCTTCATCGCTTCGGTCTCCGAAGTACGCTGACCACCGCCATTCCCGCGCAGTAGATGACCACGGTCTCAAACATGGTGTCATAACCCCGATAATCTCCCAGCACCGCCGTGACAAGATTCGGGACATGGGTCTGTTCCACCGCATTTTCGATATAATACGGGGAGAGATGAGTGGCGGCCGGGGATCCGGGATCGCCCCAGGGGGCAAAGTCCTTGGTCCCATACAGGAGAATGGCTCCCGTGACCAGCGTGGCCAAAAGCGCGAGGTTCTTCAATCCTTGCTCCGTCGGGTCGTGCGGAAAATGGCGGCGATAAAGAGAATGGTACTGACGCCGGCGCCTACGGTTGCTTCCGTGAAGGCCACATCAACGGCGCCCATCTCCGCCCACAACAGACACATGAGGAAACTGTATACGCCAAAAACAATGGCCGCCCCCAGGAGGTCCCTGAGAGTGATTGTGGCGACGGCGCAGACCACCACAAGCGCCAGAATGATTAGGTCGAGCAGCCAGATCATTGTTTTTTTCGCTCCTTCCTCATCCAGGGCTCCACACCTACGATCAGGGCGCTTTCGGTGATCGCGTGAGTGGCTGTAGGGCTGGCTATGAAAACAAAAACGGCGATGAGCATGATTTTTATGCTGACCAGCAGGGAAGCCAGGGTGAAATCCCCCAGGTTGTAAATCGCAATGCCGAGGAGAACCAGAACGGAGGCGAAAGAATCGCATTTCCCGGCAGCCTGCAGGCGGGTGTAAAAATCGGGGAAACGCAGAATGCCAAGTGTCCCGACGGCAAAGAAGAAAAGACCAGGGATTACGAAAAGAGCCGCGATGGCCGACATTCAGAAAATCTCCATTTTTTATTCTTCAGTCTCGTGAACGCTCTTGCGTCGCAGAAAATACTTTGTGGCGCCCAGGGTAGCGATGAAATTGAGCAGAGCGTAAGCTATGGCGATATCGACGAACATCCCGAGATCTTCGTAAAGGATTCCGATCAGCAGCAGCAGCACGGTCGTTTTCGTGCCGATGACGTTTCCGCCGAGGATTCTGTCGAGGACTGTCGGACCCCCGATTGTGCGCACCAGGCTGAGCATCATCAGCAGGACCAGAACGACGGCGGCGCCCAGAAAAAACGGCATCATCATCGGCGATCCTCCAGGGCGGCCGCCACCCGGCGCTCCATTTCCCCCGGGAGGGATTCGGCGGAGCTTCGGGTCAGGGCGTAAACGGTGAACTCATCGTCATCGATGCTTACCGTTATTGTTGCGGGAGTGAGGGTGATCGACTGTCCGAAGGTCACCTTGGAAATGGGACGTTTCAATGAGGTCCGAAAACGAACCAGCGAGGGGTCGATCAGATCGAGCATTCTGGGATGAAGAACGATATAGGCGACCTGCAGGTTCGCCAGGACGATTTCCTTGAACAGATAGGGAAGGTAGCGAAGGATTCCGAAAAAGTCGCGAATCCGGGAACGGATCGGACCGACGGAAAGCAACAGGTCATGGCTGAACCAGGCCACCAGCAGGCAGGAAAGGATGCCGAGGCTGAGATGAAAGCCATCGAACATGCCGGAAAGAACGATCCAGAAAGCCAGCATGGCAAGGAATGTGGTGGCCATCCGAGACATTGAATTTTTTCCTGTTGGCTGATTTCGGCTCATTTTTTCCGTACGTTCCAGCCGGACCCGACGGACCGGGCGATCCCCTCAAATTTTTTCCGAATGATTAAAACCGGGATTAAAAAACGCCATTACCTTTATCATGTCCCCGTCTTGCCGGTCAAGAAATTCCGAATGGGGCTTTGCCGTTTTCATTTGGAGCTTCGAGACCTTCCGCAAACCGTCAGTACCTGGAGGTCCCGCGAAACGCCGTTGACGGGCAACGGAGGAGGATACTGCGACTGGCCAGTTTTCACCAGTCCTCAGGGACTGAGCGGGTGAGCCTCGCCGCGATAGGCCGGAGGTATTTCCTCGAGGGAGTGGGCGAACTGCAGTTCTCCGTCGCGATCGACGTAAAAATAGCGGGGGGTTTCCATGGGGGGCTCGGCTTTGTTTACGGGAGGAGACTTTTTCATCTCCCTGGTCTCGCCGGTGGAGGAGCGATCGAATCCTATCGATCCGATCCGCCGAGTCAGATCGAGGTAAAAAGCCCGAAATTCCTTCAGGCCGGGGGATTCCACGGGGGCATGTCGGAGAAACTGGTCCGCACCGATCAGAAGGACCAGGAACACGAGGGTCCAGAAAAAGAATCGAATCAAACGTTTCATAAATCAATGCCGGTGAGGGGGCTCACCATGATCATGGGAGCCGAGACTTGATTTTCGGGGGCGATGCTTGAGCTGCTGAATGACGGGTCCCGTTTCGCACCGGGAGCATTCCCCCTGCAGGGTGGTGTGGGTGATGTGATAATCCCGGTCCAGCATTCTTTCGATTTCCCCCACGATTTCCCCCTGCCGCAAGCGATACTCCGGAAGAATATCCACGTGAGCGGAGAGCGCGGAAATATGAGAGCAGATCGACCAGACATGGAGATGGTGAACGTCATTGACCCCCTCCACCTCCCGCATTTTCCCGACTACCTCATCCACTTCTATGCCTTTGGGGACTCCCTCCAGAAGGATATGTCCCGCCTCCCGGATGATGCGCAGCGAACCCCATCCGATGATCAGGGCGATCCCCGCGGATATAAAAGCATCCACCACATACCAGCCGGTGAAGAGCATAATCAGTCCACCGATAATAACTCCCACCGACGCGATCGCGTCGCCGATCACGTGGAGAAAGGCGCTGCGAACGTTCAGATCGTCGTGGGAGTGCCCGTGGAGAAAACGGGCTGCGATCAGGTTCATCGCCAGACCAATAGTGGCGATGAGGAACATCTCCAGGCTTTTCACCGACTGGGGATCCTGAAAGCGTTCCCATGATTCGTGCAGGATTCCGAATGCGATGAAGATCAGGGTAGTCCCGTTGATCAGCGAAGCGAAAATCTCAGCCCGATGCCATCCGTAGGTGCGGCGGTCTGTCGCCGGGCGGGTGGCCAGTTTGATTGCCACCAGAGAAAGCACGAGGGCGAAGAGGTCCATGAAAACATGGGCCGCATCGGCGAGCAGTGCCAGAGAGTTGGTCCACCACCCTCCCAGGGCCTCGGCCACGAGAGTCACGGCGGTCAGAGCAATGGCAAAAACAAAACCCCTGGAGATGCTTCGGTCCAGGCTTTCAGACGGGGTCATCAATGCGGTATCCCTCCTTTCGGATAGGCTATTCTAGACAGACGCCCCCGGGAAATCAAGTTCGACATATTCATTCCAGCGCACCGATCAAATCATTTCAAATTTATCTTTCCATATGTTATGAATGCAATGAACTTATTTTTTTCGGAGACATGCATATGAAAGATTCTCTTTACGACGTCGTCATCATCGGAGGCGGCCCCGCCGGGCTGACCGCCGGCTTATATACCTCCAGGGCAAAGCTCAAGACCTTGCTCATAGAGCGGATGATCATGGGCGGACAGGTGATGACCACCACCCGCGTGGAAAATTACCCCGGATTTCCCGGAGGGATCGAAGGGCCCGAATTGATGGTGCGGTTTCAGGAGCATTCCCAGGAATTCGGCCTCGAAACCACCTACGGCGAAGTTGAAAATCTCCGGGATCTTGGAAAGGAGAAAATCGTCACTGTTGACGGAGAGGAAATCCGCACCCGCTGCGTTATCGTGACCACCGGGGCCGAGCCGCGCAAGCTCAATGTTCCCGGCGAAACGGAGTTCACCGGCCGGGGCGTTTCCTATTGCGCCACCTGCGACGGTGCGTTTTTCAAGGAAGTGCCGGTGGCCATCATCGGCGGGGGCGATACCGCTGCCGAAGAGGCCCTTTTCCTGACCCGCTTCGCAAGCAAGGTTATTATCATTCATCGCCGGGATAAGCTGCGGGCCACCTCCATTCTCCAGGAACGGCTCGCCGCCAATCCCAAGATCGAGATTCTCTGGAACCACACCGTGGAGAGAATCGAAGGGGACGCCGGCGGTGTTAAGGCTCTTGAGGTTCGCAATACGGAGACCAATCAGAAACGCTCGCTCTCCATGGAAGGCGCCTTTTTCGCCATAGGAGTCATTCCCAAGGCCCATTTCCTTGCTGAAGTTCTCAAACTGGACAAAGATGGATATATTCTCACCGATGCCGAGGGCCGCACCTCCATTCCGGGGGTCTTCGCCGCCGGTGACGTGCGCAAAAAGCTTCTCAAGCAGATTGCGACGGCCGTCGGCGACGGGGCGATAGCGGCGATAATGGCGGAAAAATACCTGGATGAATTTGAGGAATGATCCAGAGGCGAACCCATGTGTTCGCCTTTTCTTTTAGATGGAGCCAGAAAAAAAGGGTCTGACCCAGGGTCGACCCGTTATTCTGCAACAATGATCAGGAGGGGGAATATGATTGCCAAAGTGCTTTCGGGTGCTCTGCTGGGCATTGACGCATACCCGGTGGAAGTGGAAGTGGATATCGCCCTGGGGCTGCCTCAGTTCGCCACCGTCGGACTTCCTGAAGGCGCGGTTAAGGAAAGCAAGGACCGGGTCAAGTCCGCCATCAAGAACTCGGGATACGAGTTCCCCACCCGGCGGATTACAATCAATCTCGCTCCCGCGGACATTCGCAAGGACGGCGCCGCCCTGGACCTGCCGATGGCCATGGGCATTCTCGGCGCCATGGGCATCGCCCGCCCCAAGGACGGAAGGCGTTTCGTTTTCATGGGAGAGCTGTCCCTGGACGGCCGGGTCAAGCCGGTACGAGGGGTTCTTCCAATCGCGGTGGCCGCCCGCGCCTGGAACGTCGACGGACTGATTCTCCCCGAGGAGAATGCTCCCGAGGGCGCCATCGTCGACAACCTGCCGGTCTACGGTGTGCGGGACCTCGGGGAGGCGGTCTCCTTTGTAAACGGGGAGCGGGAGCTGGAACCCTGCAGGGTGGACGTCGCGGATCTCTTCCGACAGGGCTCAGCCGGCGAGGAGGATTTCTCCGAAGTCCGGGGACAGGAGCACGTCAAGCGGGCTCTTGAGGTCTCGGCCGCAGGAGGCCATAATCTCCTGATGTCCGGTCCGCCGGGAAGCGGCAAGACCATGCTCGCCCGACGCCTTCCCACCATCCTGCCTCCCTTGAGCTTCGAAGAGGCCCTGGAAACCACGAAAATTCACTCCATCCTCGGCCTGCTCCCCCGCCAGAGAGCCCTGATCAGCTCCAGGCCCTTCAGAAGCCCCCACCACACCATCTCCGACGCGGGCCTGATCGGCGGCGGCACCAACCCAAGGCCCGGCGAAGTCTCCTTGTCCCACAACGGCGTCCTCTTTCTGGACGAACTTCCTGAATTCAAAAAAAACGTGCTGGAGATGCTGCGCCAGCCCCTGGAGGATGGGCAGGTCACCATTGCCCGCGCGGCGCTCTCCCTCACCTATCCGGCCTCCTTCATGATGGTGGCGGCCCTTAATCCCTGGAGTTGTGTACACCTTTACCAAGTTGTCTAAATGGGGGAGTGTAGGTAAGCGTGAAATGCAGGCTGTTTTCCTGAATCTTAATCTCATCAATCAGCTCATCGATAAGCTTGATTTTCTCCTCATAGTTTAATACTGGCCACATCGCGGCAAAGGTGGTCGCCTGTTCGATCAAATATTCCTTGGCGATAGCATTGGTTGCGAGGAAGTCGATCTCAGCTTGAATGCGCGGTAACTCTTCTTGAATCTTCTCTTTGCGCTGTTTGATGGGGAGAAACCTTTCGGTGAAAGTGTGTCTGT
>JAGXHI010000026.1 GCA_024636295.1 Desulfuromonadales bacterium | reverse complement strand
CCCGTTCCAGGCAGTCAATGGCCTTGGCGGCCTTGTTCTCCATCTGCGCGGCCAATTCGTTGAACTTTTGCCGAGCCTCTTTGCCGTTGTCGGAGCTGAAGATACGCTTGAGTCCTTCGCCCATCTCCTGCTTATGCTTGTCACTGGTGTGAGACAAAACATTGCGCATGAAATGAACCTGACAACGCTGCCAGATGGCGCCCTGGAAACAACGCTGGGCCGCATTGACCAGCCCGCTATGATCATCTGAAACGACGTAGCGCACGTCCTTGAGACCGCGCTGCTTCAGCCAACGAAACGTGTCCAGCCAGAACGCCTCAGATTCGCTGTCGCCGATCCGCAGACCCAGAATCTCACGGTGGCCTTGTTCGTTGACGCCGGAGACCACCAGCGCGGCCTTCGATTGGACCGCATTGCCATCGCGAGCCTTGAAATACATGGCGTCGACGATCACAAACGGGAAGGCACCCAAATCTCGCTCGTTAAAAGCCGTCACGCGCGCATCGAGCCCCAGGCAGAGCTGGCTAACAGTCGATTTGGAAAAACTTGCGCCGCACAGCTCCTCGGTGATTTTCGTCACTTTGCGGGTGGAGACGCCGTTGAGCACCATCTCCATTAACGATAGAATCAGGGCTTGCTCGGAACGCTGGTAGCGGGAGAAAATCTCGGTCGAAAACTGACCGTCACGCATCTGGGGAACACGCAGCGTGAGTGGCCCAACCCGCGTATAGAGCTGGCGCGGCCGGTAGCCATTGCGGTAGGCGACCCGTTCTTCCGATCGTTCGTAGCGCCCGGCACCGACCTGCTCACTCGCTTGTGCATCCAAGAGCTGATTCAGGACCGCCTCCAAAAGTTTCGCCAATCCGTCCTGTTCGCTTAAAAGGCTCGACAACAGGTTGCCGGGGACATTAATCTCGTAATCGGTCATCGTGGTTTCCTCTCTCTCTTCGGGTTGATGCTTCGCAACACCAATCCTACGAGATGAGGGCCACGATGGCCTCATGAATTTACAGCACTATACGGACACAACCCAGCAACAGCGCGTAGGACAAAAGGACCCGAACGTTCTCAAAAAAAACCAATGTTCTATTTTTAGTCAGGGTAAATGGGAATTCTCCTGTCTCTGAATACTGATTGAATGTCTATGGGGGACACACGGATCGTCAACCTGATGTAGGTGCGGTGAAAGGGTCTGGCTGGTTGCATCATCCCTCGCTGCAGGGATGGCGCTAAAAATCTCCGCAAAAGATTAAGGCCGCGAGACTGTTCAGGGATACCTTGTTTGATCCGCCTCGGTATCCGCTGTCGCTCCGGAAGAGCCACTCTCCTCGAAACAGATCTGACCAGCCCTGGTAAGCCGAGACATTTTGGACACCGAGTAAGGGGTCGTTTAATCCTCGGATTGAGTGCCCCTTTCTCTTGAGGCAGGCACTCTCGGATTTTCGAGAATCACTCGTTCTTGCCTCCCCAGATGCAGTGGATTTTTAGTCGGATATCTTCTCGGACATCTTAGTCCCCCTCGATTTTCTATTCAGTATCGCCATTCATTCAGAGGCTCTCACGCATTCGAAACAGCACCACCAATCCGGAGCAGAGTGCTACAAATCCAATCAGCCAGAAAGAGGGTTGCATGCCGAGAAAGTCGGCCAGGAGCCCGGCCGCCAACGCCCCGATGGCATATCCCGAGTCCCGCCAAAGTCGGTAGACCCCCAGAGCGGTCCCGCGCCAAAGAGGGTCGGCGACATCGCTGACCGCAGTCAGCAGAACCGGATAGACCATGGCGGTTCCGACTCCCAGGAGTGCCGCACCGGCTGCAAACCACCAGAAATTTGCCCCGAGGCTGATCCAGGCGAGGGCTGCCGCCTGCACCCACATACCGGCATAGATCAGGCGCTTGCGCCCGATGCGGTCGGAAAGGGAGCCGGTAAAGAGCTGCAGCACGCCCCAGACCGCCGGATACATCGCGGTCAGTATCCCGACCTGATTCAGGTTCATGCCGGCTGCGGAGAAGAAGAGGGGAAATAGCCCCCATGCCAAGCCGTCTTTGAGGTTGGTCGTCAGTCCATCCAATGATGCGGAGGAGAGATTGCGGTCCGAAAGAGAGGTCCGGCGGAATACCTCCAACTGCGACAACTCGTTTCCGGAGGATTTCCTGTTGTCCTGTTCCTGACCCGCATACGCTTTCGTCTCGCGCGCCAGGGAGACCGAGAGGAGCAGTCCGGCGGCCACCAGCAGGAGGCCGGGATAGAATGGCACCGGCCGCAAGCCGTACACCTGGGCCAGCCATCCGGTCAGCCAGGCGGTGGTGGCCATCGCTCCGTAACCGGCGAATTCGTTCCACCCCATGGCCAGGCCGCGGTATCTGGCCCCCACCAGATCGATCTTCATGATCACCGTCACCGACCAGGTCAGCCCCTGGCTGACGCCCAAAAAGACGTTGGCCGCAATGATCCACCCCCCGGACGGCGCCCACATGAGAAGAAAGGGGACCGGTGTTGCCAATAGCCACCCGGCGACCAGGACCTTCTTTCTCCCTGTGGCATCCGCCAGCCGACCGGCGAAATAGTTGGTCAGTGCTTTGGTGACGCCGAAGACGGAGATGAACGAGAGCATCGTCGTGCGAGCGGTCAGTCCGAATTCATTCTCAGCGATCGGCGGCAGGATGCTGCGCTCCATGCCGACCATGGCGCCGACGCATGCATTGATGATCACCAGCAAAGAAAACTGGAAAAGATTTTGGCGCAGACCTTGTCGATTTTCCACCATGCTGTGATCTCTGGGGGGAAGCCCTTTTTACTCCAGGTCTTTCTTCATCTGCTCGAATTCCTCACGGGTGATCTCCCCCCGGGCGTAGCGCTCCTTGAGAGTGTCCAACGGCGCCCTGCCGGCGCCGTCTCCTTCGGCCCTGTTCCGGCCGGCCAGCCAGCGGATGCCGTACACAAGGGCGACGATCACCAGCACCCAGAAGATCAACATAAAAATCCAGCCCCAAGGGCTCATCATGAGGCCATTCATCATCATGTTCGGTTCCTTTTTTCGCGCTGGTTTCCCTGGAAGTCCTTTGTGAGAAAAGGTGCCAGTAAAACGAGCGGCAGACAAACGGCGCACCGACAGATCTCCGGGCCGGCATGATTTTAATTGCATCCGGGGACCTGGAAAGGTATGCAGTAAATGCTCGGGGGCTCCTGAACGGCGGGTTAGCCCTTTTGCAAAGAACGATCAGGTGAGTCAATGGTTGGCAAACGAGGTGAAAGGATGAAAGTTCGCGACAGCGGCATGCCGGAAGAGGGTCTCTGGTCGGATTTTTTCGATCCGGAAACGGTGCTGAGAACCTTGGGGCTGGAATGGAATGTCCGGAATGTGGCTGAGTTCGGCTGCGGCTACGGCACGTTCACCTTGCCGGCGGCCCGGCTCTTTCGGGGGACGGTGCACGCCTTCGACATCGAAACGGAGATGATCGAGCGGGTGCGGGAGAAGTGCCGGCTGGAGGGGATAACCAATGTGCAGCATGAGCTGCGCGATTTCGTCGCCGACGGCACCGGCCTGGCAGACGGCTCGATGGACATGGCACTTCTGTTCAACATCCTGCACCACGAAGAACCGGTGGCCCTGCTGAGAGAGGCCTTTCGAATCCTGAATCCCGGCGGCATCGCCGCCGTCATCCACTGGAACTACGACCCGAATACGCCCCGCGGCCCCGCCTTGGAGATCCGCCCAAGGCCGGAGCAGTGTATCGCCTGGGCCGAGCAGGCCGGCTTCACCTTCCAGCCCGCTGACCGCATCGACCTCAAGCCGTACCACTATGGTCTGCGTCTTCGCAAGCCCGCACTGAAACCCTAGCCGCCCCAGATCGGGTCGTCGGCGAATTGCCCGCGCAGACGCGCTTCGGGCTTCTGCTCCAGAAATTCCTCCCGGCTGAAAGAAAAGCGGTAATCCCTGCAGTAGGCCATGAGCACCTGATAAGCGGCGTTGATCTGCCGGATGCGCTCGGAATCACCTCCCCCCGCATCGGGATGGAAGCGTTTGACCAAATCCCGATGCCTGGCCTTGATCTCCCGAAGAGTGACCCGCTCCTTGAGAGAGAATATCGTCAGTGCCCGCTGCAACTCCTCGAATTCCATAAACTTGCCCTTCCTCCTCGGGACATCCTGCCGGGAAAAGGGTTGACAAAAACCCCCTGATCGTGTTTTTTATTCAAGAACTTTATTGAATAGCTGAGAAGGCCCGTCCATGTCAAGTTTGAAGCGCCGCTACAAAGACGCCATCTACGAGCAGTTCGCCCGCGTGGGAAAAGCCGTCGCCAGCCCCAAGCGTCTGGAGCTGCTGGACCTGCTCTGCCAGGGCGAACGCACCGTAGAGGTCCTGGCCCGGGAAGCCGGCCTGAGCGTGGCGAACACCTCCCAGCATCTGCAGGTGCTCAGAGCCGCGCATCTCGCCGAGGCCGAAAAACGGGGACTGCACGTCGTCTACCGGATTGCCGACCCGCAGGTCGCCGACTTCTTTCATGCCCTGCGGTCACTGGCCGAGACCCAGTTGGCCGAGGTCGAACAGCTCACCCGCCGGTTTTTCGCCGGCAAGGAGGGGCTGGAGGCGGTCGATCGAACAACCCTTCTCGAACGGGTCGAGAAAGGAATGGTCGCCGTTCTTGATGTGCGCCCGCCGGAGGAGTACCGGGCCGGGCACCTGCCGAATGCCCTCTCCATTCCCCTGTCGGAGCTGCGCCGCCGCCTGGCGGAGCTTCCCCGGGACCGGGAGATCGTCGCCTACTGCCGGGGGCCTTATTGCGCCCTTTCCGTCGAGGCGGTGGAAATCCTGCGCGCCGAGGGCTTCCAGGCGATACGGATGGAGGAAGGTGTTCAGGAGTGGCGCCAGCGCGGCCTAAGCATCGAAAAGGAAACTCTGTAGAGGCGAAGAAAATCAACTTCCGTGGCAGTTGAGAGGACGCTTTCTAAGAGCGAAAACCTTCCCGCCGAAGGTCGTCACATTCCAATAAAGGAGGCACACAAGCGGATGACTTCTACACAACACCACCGTCTGATCATTCTCGGTTCGGGCCCGGCCGGCTACACGGCGGCCATCTATGCGGCACGGGCCAATCTCCACCCTGTCTTGATCGCCGGGCATATACCGGGCGGACAGATGACCACTACGACCGAAATCGACAACTGGCCCGGCGACCACCAGGGGGTCGAGGGGCCGGAACTGATGGAGCGGATGCGTCTGCATGCTGAGCGCTTCAACACCCGGATCATTCAGGACAGCATCGTCTCCACCGACCTGCGCCAATCTCCCTTCGTTTTGAAAGGAGGCGAGGGCACCTACACCTGCGACGCCCTGATCATCGGCACCGGGGCGTCGGCCAAATACCTGGGTCTGCCCTCGGAAGCGGCATTCAAGGGAAGAGGTGTTTCGGCCTGTGCGACCTGCGACGGCTTTTTCTACCGCGATCTGCCTGTTGCGGTGATCGGAGGCGGAAATACTGCGGTGGAGGAGGCTCTCTACCTCTCCAACATCGCCAGTCATGTCACCCTGGTCCAATCGCCGGGACCAGCTCCGCTGCGAAAAGATACTTACGGAGTAGCTGATGGCCAAGGTCGACGAGGGGAAGGTAACGGTCGAGTGGTTTCACGTCCTTGAGAAGGTCGTAGAAGAGAAAAAAGGGGTGACCGGCATGCGGATCAAGGATGTCCGTGATGGAGCGTCCCGGGAGGTCCCGGTGGACGGGATCTTTATCGCCATCGGCCACGCCCCCAACACGGCCATTTTCGGGAATCAGTTGGACCTTAAAGACAGCTATATCAAAACCAGAGGCGGCTCGGAGGGATTCGCAACCCAGACCAGCATCCCGGGGGTCTTTGCCGCCGGGGATGTGCAGGATCATATCTATCGCCAGGGGATCCCGTCCGCCGGAACCGGCTGCATGGCGGCTCAGGATGCCGACCGGTATCTTGACGGGTTCTCCACCCCCTGATCCATTTAACAGCAATGAAAGGAGAAGAACCGATGAAAGTCAAAATCCAGTATTGCGCCTCTTGAGGCCACCAGCCCCGCGCAGCGAGTCTCGCTGCGGACCTGAAGGAAAAGATGCAGAACGTGGAGGTGGACATTTTCGCCGGTGAGGAGAAGAGCGAGTTTGCCATTTTCTTGGACGACCAACGCGCTTTTTCCCGCCTGGAGGAGCGGCGTTTCCCCGAGCTTGAGGATCTTCTGGAGATCTGCCGGGCGAAGGCATCCTAGCTGTGAAAAGGGGATGATCTGCACATGTCCAGCGAAGGATCGTCGGACTATCTGCGCTCCTGCCGGAGCGAGTTCTGGCGGCAGGTCTTTGCCGCCGAACTCGACTACCTCCGGGGGCGACTGCGGCCAGGCGAGGAGATCCTCAGCGTCGGGTGCGGGCCAGCGATCGTCGAAGGCGGTCTCGCCAACGACGGCTTTGCCGTGACCGGTCTCGATGTTTCGCGGGAGGCCATCTCCTGCGCACCGGACACCCTCCGCACCGTCGTGGCCCCCGCCGAGAAGATGCCCTTTGCCGATGGCTCCTTCGACGTCGTGCTCTTCATCGTCTCTTTGCAGTTCATTGACGACTACCGGCAGGCCCTGTCCGAAACGAGGCGGGTGCTGAGGCCGGAGGGCAGGGTGATTGCCATGCTGCTCAACCCGGCTTCAGCCTTTTTCAGGGGGAAGATGGCCGAAGCCGATTCCTACGTGCGCAGGATCAGGCATACCAATTTGGCGGAGATGGAATCGTCCATGGCCGAAGGATTCGAGGTGCAGAGCGAATTCTTCCTCAGCTTTATCGACGACCAAATCTTCTCCGGCAGCGAACCCGAAACGGCTGCCCTCTATGTGATTCTGGGAGGGAAGAAATAAACTCCTATTTAGTGCCCGTCCGGAAACCCCGGGAAGCACAAATGCGGTTTTCGATCTGGAAACGAGTCATTTTTCGCAAGATCAAGGAAGTCAAGGATTTGAGCGGAGGCGTAGTACTTTACGCCGCACAATCAAATCCGCGGGTTGACGCAGAGATTGCGGAAAAGGACCGTTTCCGGACGAAAACTGATATGGCTGACAGTTGTCAAGAGGAATAATCCTTCCCGCCCCAACTGATTTTCAGCGGTGATTGTCATTGTGTTTTCCAGGGCACTTGCAGAGGCGGAACCTGTTGTTGCGACGGTTAATCAGACTGATATT
>JAGXHI010000025.1 GCA_024636295.1 Desulfuromonadales bacterium | reverse complement strand
TCTTGATTTCATCGTCCATGAACACCTCCATGTGGAATTAGGTGTTCACAGATTTACGTGGCTACTATTCGTTTGTCAGAGAACATTTGTTATCGATGTACTGGCACATTTTTCAGTAATCGATGTGGTGGCACTCAACAGATAGGGATTAGTCCCCTTATTATTTCCGCATGCTGGAACGGCCCCATTTGCGCGAGACAACGGGCGGAAGGCGGCAACCGGATACGCGGATGACCGCTTGCGCAGTACCCGACTCTAATTTACAGGTATGAAAGGAGTGACTGGTAGAAGGGACGTGCCGGTATTTCTTCAAGTCAGCGGCGCAAGTTTTCAACGGCCCATTGGGCGGCCTGCCTTCGATTACTCACCTGGATTTTCGTGAAGATGTGGGCGAGGTGGCTCTTTACGGTATGGGAACTGATGCAGAGTTTATCGCCGATCATCTGGTTGGAGTAACTCCGGGTCAAAAATACGAGAATTTCGATCTCACGGGTTGTCAGATCGGGCATTTGCTTGATTACAGCTGGATTGCCGGCTGAAGGGCTGCCGGAGAGAAGGCATTCCGTCGTTTTTTTTCTGCTGAGCCAGACCTCACCCGCAAGAACGGTTTCGATGGACTGAACCAGCCTGTCACCATATTCACGTGTATAGAGAAATCCCCGCGCTCCATGAGCGAGAGCCTCTTTTTCTATTCCATCCTCAATTTGAATGTTGAGCAGAATCATTGGTTTTTCGACCAACAGAATTCGGCGGGAGTTACGAAGAAAATTGAGGATGGATTCTTTTTTGAGTCCGCAGCAGTCAAAAAGGAGAAGGTTCAAATCCTCGGCCTTGAGATCCCACTCCCCTTTGAGATGTTCTGTATCCTCCAGGTAATAGCAGTCGCACGTCGCTCCTGTTTTTTCCCGGATGAAAAACGCCAGCAACTCATTAGTCAGACCCAGAGAGCCAATCACGGCGATGTGGAGCTCCGATTCCTGCACGATGCCCCCTCTTAAGATTTACGACTGGAACAAAATAAAATAATATTTAATGGAAAAAACACACAAGTCAAATATTCTTTGCCTGTTTTTGGCCTTGATTGAAAGCAGAGCTGGGGATTAGAAAAACACCCTCCTGGTAAAATCCATCTTTGGCTTTACACTCTTCGTGAATGCAGTCCTCTGTGCAGGTAACCGATTCCCTGATACCGATTGCAGATGAAACCTAATGGCATTCTTGTTCTTGTCGCTCACCCGGACGACGAGACGTTGACCTTCAGTTCCCGGTGCCGGGGGGCCGTGGTCATTTCCGTCATCGACGGCAACTGGCTCGGCCGGGGGAGGGAGCGGGCCGTGGAATTCGACAAAGCCTGCGAGGAGCTCGGGGCGAGAGAATGTCGCATCCTGGATGTCGCCGATATCTATCTCTGGTCGCTTCCCCACGAGGTTCTTGTCGATCGCCTCTCTTCGCTCGGGAATTTCGATTGCATATACACCCACAGTCCCCAGGACGACCATCCCCATCATCGAAACGTAGCTCTCGCGGCGGCCCAGGTTTTTGGTGGGGTCCGGGTGCAGGCGCGCGGCGCCGTTCCGACGGAAGTCCATGCCCTCGGCGATGAACAGCTGAAACGAAAAACGGATATTCTTAATTCCGTTTATACGAAGGAATTACGTCCGCCGGATGAAAGCTATGGGATTCCCCTCGAAGCTGTTCTGGGCGTGGAAGCCTTTGCCTTGATTTCTCACAGGGAGGCCCTTCAGAGCCTGGTGCTCAATCGGCGCGTGTGGGCCGGATTCGAAAAGCATGACCCAGTCGGGGGTCTCCAGAGAACTTCCTCAACGGGGATTGTTTCCTTCCCCTCAGTGTTTTTGAATATCCTTTCCTGTCACCCTCTGGTTCCACTTTTTCAGCATCTCGATGACCCGGCTCGCCTCGCGCACGGTGAGTCGACGCAGGTCATTCTTGCCGGTGGCGTGTTCGATGAAGGCGCGCAGGGACTCTTCGCCGGGGCGGCCGATGGCGCCAGAGGACATGGACCAGGCCGTGCTGTCCGAAGGAGGCGGGGCGCCATCCCTTCTGGCGAAAGAGATCGAGAAGGTCGGCAACCTGAGAGGCAGTGAGTTCGGCGGCGGAATCCTTGTGATAACGATCCCAGAGCACACCGCGGTAGGTTTCCTCATCCAGACCCAGTTCCTTCTTTGCGATATGGATTTTTGCAAGCTCATTTCGGTTCGGCATCGGAACAACTCCTTTCCTTTCACCATGCACGTCCCTCCAGTGACGGCACCTGGCGGGAGCAACTCACTGCGCCACTCGAGGTTGGGAAAAGGAAGATTTCCGTTCTGAGCATCTCCTTTGCGTGAGTCAAGGTTGTCCAGATTCCATATTTTAACTCTTTATCCGCTTTGAAGCCAAATCCAGGACATCGATGCCGAATAACTGGGAGCGGGAAGGCGAATGATTCAGGAAAATTTGACCCTGATACTTTTTCTGTTTTCGACGTGCACTGTCGGATGGCGAAGGAGATGGGCCTGAAAATCTCCCTCGCCACCGACGCCCACTCTCCGGTCGAATTCGACTACATGCGCTTCGGCATCGGCCAGGCCCGCCGCGGCTGGCTGGAAAAGGACGATGTGCTCAATACCCGCCCTGCGGAGGAATTGCTGAAGCTGATGAAAAGATAGCGGGGTCGAATGCCCGTTATCCGGGCGATAAAGCATCGGCGCCGCGATCGGCCGGCGTTATCTCGCCGTTTGGCTTGACATAGCGGACTTCACACCGCATCTCGAAGCCGATTCTCTCCCGAACCGTACGGCGGACCAGGTCGATCAGCGAGAGGACGTCCCGGCAGGTCGCCCCTCCGCGGTTGATGATGAAATTGGCATGTCGGCAGGAGATTTCGGCGCCGCCGATGCGCGTCCCTTTCAGCCCCGCCTCTTCGATGATCCGTCCGGGTGGTCCGACCGTCGCATGCATCTCCGCTGTGCTCAAAAAAACCGACCCGCAGTTCGGTTCTCTTTTGCGGGGGAACTTTCGGCGGCGCTCGCGCAGGTCGGCAAGCATGTCTTTGCGCATCTGTCGGGGGTCTCCCGGTGCAAGTTCGAGTTCGCTCCGGACGACGATGGCCCCGGAGTTCTGCAAGGCGCTGCGTCGGTAACCGAATCCGCACTGCTCGCGGGTCAGCACCTCCTGCTCTCCCGCCCTGTTGATGGTCCATACCCGCAGCAGGTTGTCGCCGACAGCCCTTCTGAAGCTGCCGCCGTTCATGGCGAGCAGCCCGCCCAGCGTCCCTGGAATGCCTATAGTGTGTTCGAGCCCGGATAAGCCCGCCCGCGCCGCCAGCCGCGCCAGATGGGGAACCCAGATTCCGGCGCCGGCCGTAATGCCGTTGCCGGCGATCTCCACGCGGGATAACCTGGCGCCGATCTTGAGGACTACGCCGCGCAATCCCGCATCGTCATACAGAAGGTTGGTCCCCTGTCCGATGACCAACAGGGGAATGGCATGTTTCCTGGCCAGACGTACGACCTCTGCCACATGCGCCGCATCGCAGGGCTCGACAAGAGCGTCAGCCGGGCCGCCGATCCGCCAGCTGCAGTGATTTGCCAGTGGCTCATCGAAACGGATCGGGCCCACCCCGCTTTCGGCGAGATCGGCCAGCAGACTGCGGAAATTTTCTGCCGAAGGAAAATTCATGTGCTGCTCGGTTTAAAAAGAGAAATTCAATTGCCGGGATGATGGGAATTTACACCGGAGGGCATTTTTATGCAATTTTTTGTGTGCGATTTGCCCGCAGGGAAAGCAATCATACATTCGCCTGGATATCCGTCTGGTCAGGTCGGACGCGACGGAAATCGGGGAGACAGACACAAAAACCGCAATACATAACTGGCCGCAGAGGAACGCGGACACACGCAGATCCAGGACTTGAAACAGGAGAGATATCTGGGGCATCCGCGAAAAATCCGCGCAATCCGCGGCTGAATGATGTTTGCCGGCAGGCTTGACATGAATTGAGATTGAGCGTAATTTCAGGGTGTTTTTTAATGAGGAGGTGGGATGTGGCTTCGCGAGAAGACAATCCGAATTGACCAGAACCGCCATGGCGGAGTAAATGCCGGATGGCGGTTTTTCTTTTGCAGGACTTTCCAGGGAGTCCAGAATAGGCAGTGGGACCAGCTTGAAACAGATATTTGAACTGGAAGGCGATTACATCGAGCTGTACAAACTGCTCAAGCTGGTCGGCATCGCCGGCAGCGGCGGGATGGCCAAGGCAATGATCGCGGACGGCGAAGTGCAGGTGGATGATGCGGTAGAGTTGCGCAAACGCTGCAAGGTGCAAAAGGGACAGGTGGTGTCCTGTGGCAAGGAGGAGATCGAGATTGTGACTCAGGGCGGCAGATGACTTATGATGGTATTAAACACGACATGCGCTCGAGCAGGAGGGTGATTTAAATACGGAACATGACGGCGCCGACGCATAATAACAGACGGAATTCCCCTGGTTTCCCCGGAATTTGACGCCCAAATCCAGCCCGGCGCCGTTATCATGAACTTTCAGGGAAATTTTCCAGCACGAGAGATTGAATCATGCCATTCGTTACTATCCGCGACCTGCAGATGTATTATGAGATCCGGGGCAGGGGTCCCCGCCTGCTCAGTATCAGTGCCACGGGGGGTGACTTGCGCCGCTCGCCGAATGTCTTTGAGATGCCCATTGCCCGGGATTTTGAGATTCTCGGCTACGATCAGCGCGGCCTTGGGCAAACCTCCTGCCCGGATATCCCCTACACCATGGCCGATTATGCCGACGATGCCAATGGGTTGCTCGAGGACCTTGGGTGGGACCGCTGCGGGGTCATCGGTTTCTCCTTCGGGGGCATGGTAGCGCAGGAGTTCGCCCTGCGCTACCCGCAGCGCGTGGAGCGCCTCGTCCTCGCCAGTACCAGCAGCGGCGGCATCGGCGGCGACTCTTATCCTTTGCATGAACTCGCCCATCTCCCGGTCGAGGACTATGTGCGCCGCATCCTCCAACTCGGTGATATACGCAGAGACGCCGCCTGGCAGGCCGACAACTCAGCTGAATTCCAGGCGCTGATTGACCGGAGGCTCGCCGGTCTGCGGGTCGGGGCAGACGAGCCCGGCCGTCAAGCCGGCGCGCGCCGGCAGATGGAAGCTCGTGCCCGGCATGATACCTACGAGCGGCTCCCGACCCTGCGCATGCCGGTTTATATCTGTGGGGGGCGGTACGATGGTATTGCGACGCCCGCCAATCTCGAGGCGATGCACCAACAGATCCCGGGAGCAAAACTGGAGCTGTTTGAAGGGGGACATCTGTTTTATCTCCAGGATGTCCGTGCATTTGAGCGCATCGGGGCATTTCTGAAGGGAAAACTCAACGAATAATCTGAAAGAGTGGCGCCTTATCCCTGGCTTCACCTGACCGAGGCGGGGCATTCATACTGTTTCCAATCATTGGAAAAAAATGAAACGGACACCTTCAAATCTTGTATTGATCGGAATGCCGGGCTCAGGCAAGAGCACCGTAGGGGTGATTCTGGCGAAGAGGACAGGACGCGACTTCGTGGATACCGACCTGCTCATTCAAAAATCTGAAGGGCGGACATTGCAGGATATCGTTGATACAGACGGATACGTCGCTCTCCGGAGAATCGAGGAACGCATCCTGCTCGGCCTTTGCGTCCGGAATCATGTCATCGCAACTGGCGGCAGCGCAGTTTACAGCGATCGGGCAATGGTCCATCTGAAAGCGGAAAGCTGCATCATCTTCCTCGATGCCGACCTGGCGCTGCTGGAGTCAAGGATTCCCGACTACAGCACGAGAGGCCTCGCAAAAAGACCGGATCAGAGTTTTGCGGAATTGTTCGAAGAGCGCCGCGACCTCTACATAAAATTTGCGAACGTTACCATCAGGTGTGCCGGCCTGACTCAAGAAGATGTTTGTGCGAGGATCATGGAGCGAGAGGGTACAGGGACACTCTGTAATCCTGAGCGGAAAACAGACTGTTAAATGGCAGTATCTAGGCGGAGGTTCCCGAATTCCGCCCCACGATCTTCCAGCACGGCGATTTTGGCTACGGTCGCGGCCCCGATCCCCCGATCGTGGATGTTGATGACGCGTTTTCCCGAAACGGAATCGGCGGGGTTGACCAGAAGGCGCAGATAGCCGATGACGTCTTTCACCTATCGTTTTCATGACCGGTATGGAGGAAGGACTTTTCCTCCATTCCCGCTCCGACAACGGAGAGGATATCGAGGAGAAGCGCCGACTCTGCTGCGTGGGAATGACCCGCGCCATGGAAAAGCTCCACCTCACCCATGCCCGCCGCCGCCAGATCTACGGCGACTGGCAGTTCAATCCCCCCAGCCGTTTTCTCGCTGAAATTCCCGCCCGTCTCCTGGACCGGCCCGAAGAGCGGGCCCTGCGCGCCTCGCCCGCCCACAATCTCGCCTCCGTTTTCGAGAACCTCGCCCCCTTGCCCTTCGAGGAGGAAGTGCGCGCCGTCCCCGAGCCCGAAGAAGGCCTCCGCCTCGGCGTTCGCGTGCGCCACGTGCGCTTCGGCATCGGCACCGTGCGAAAAGCAGAAAGTGACCGTCTGGTTCAACTCCGTCGGGCCCAAGAAGCTGCTGCTGAAATTTGCCGGGCTGGAGCCGGCGTAAGGGAGCATGGGCGAGTAGCGCCATTCGGCCGGAGGAGGTCGCGGTACGTTATTTCACGGAGTAGGCCAATCCCTCGTTTTTCTTCCTGGATACCCCATTATTAAAACACCGTTAGGTCGTTTTCTTCGTTTCAGCTATTGAAGGAAAAAAGTACTATTTGGCAGACCTTTACTGGTTAAAATTACCACATTCTTTTCCTTCCATTCTTGCCAGATCCCTCCGTCTCTATATGGGAAAATAAAACATCCGATCTCCCATAACCCTTTCGTTTTTAAAAATTTACAATCCACTACAGGACCAAGCAGGTTGCTATAACTATTTGTTTTTCTGTTGTTTTTATGTTAAAGGCGAAACCTTTGCCCGGCTTGAAGCCCCTTCTTGTGAAATAGCCGAGGAACGATGGTGTTTTGGCTGAAAACATGCGGATCGGAACTCAAAAAACCCGAGAATCAGGGTCTTGGAAAATATAAATAGTTAAACATTTCAATTGTCAAGATATGGGAAAACAGGGCGCAAGAAATGAGATAAAGACCCGCATTTGATAGAACAGAGACGGATGTGATTGCGATCTGGCATGAGGATTGCTCTTGGCGCTAATGAATCTTTTCTTCTCAGGAATGTCCATGGTTGCCTCAGGAATGTCCATGTTGGCCAAGATGAATCCTTTCTATTTTCGGAAAAAGCCAGGCGTTTTGCTGTTTTCAGGGATTGCGCTTATCTGCGTTCTCACCCAGATGGCTTCCGTTTCCGAGGCGGCCCCGGTGGAGGCGAAATTCCTGCACAAGCTGTCCGATTTCACCCATGCGCCGGGGTTCATGTGGGTCACGCTGAGCGCCGACGAAGAGCGGGGCGAGATCTTTGTCATCGATCAGAAGTCGGACGAGGTGGTCATTTACAACAGTTACGGGATGGAGGTTTTTCGTTTCGGTCGCGAGCAGGGGTTGCCCCAGATTCAGGATGCCGCCATCCTCGAGAACGGCGACATCCTTCTGGCGCCCGTCTCAGGCGGCGGGCAGGGGATTCTGCGCTGCAATTACCGCGGCGAGGTCCAGGGAAAAATCGAACTTGCGGATCTGCCTGCCGCTCACGCCGATTTTCGGATCGAGCGGATTTTCTATCGCCATGGCTCAATCTATCTTGCCGAGCCGAGCCGGTTGAGGCTGGTCGTCATCGACGAGGATGGCCGCTTCCGGAAGGGAATCGACCTGACGGAAGCCGTCATCGCCTGCTCTCCCGAGCTAACTGTCGGGAAAGTGAATGAAATGGAGGCCGGCGGAATCAACATCGACAGCGATGGCAACATCCTATTCACCATCTCCGAGCTGTTTGCGGTTTTCATCGTCAGTCCCGAAGGAGAGGCGAAATCCTTTGGTCGCAAAGGGAGCGTTCCCGGTCGCTTCGCCATCGTCAGGGGGGTGGCCGTCGACCACCAGGGCTACATCTACGTGGCCGACATCCTTCGGAGCGTGGTGCTGATATTCGGCCCCGATCTGAAATTCGTATCCGAATTCGGGGGGCGGGGAATCGCCCCAGGTAGTCTCATCGGGCCCAAGGAACTTGTGGTCAGCGGCGACCGGCTCTATGTCAGTCAGCTGCGGGAAAGAGGCGTCGACGCTTTTCGAATCGTTCGAAAATGAGAGGCGTCCGCCAGGAAAACAGGAAAGGAGGTGATGGCAGGAGATTGAGATGGAAGGTTTCTCCGGACGCCGATTTGCCCATGGGGGGTGGAGAGGCCCGGCTGCATGGCTGCCACGGCGCCGGCCGGAGAAAAAATTTTCACAGGTCAAGAAAAAGTTCAGAAAGGAAAAGAGATGAAGAAGGTTATGTTCGTTCTGCTGGCCCTGGGGGTCGCCTCACTGGGTCTGAGCAGTGCCGCTCTGGCTTTTCACGACGGCGGCGTCGCCGAATGCGAGGGCTGCCACACCATGCACAACTCCCAGAATGGGAGTATCGTGGCGCCCTCCGGGACGATCGGCAACGGTCCCTCCAAGTATCTGACCGTCGGTTCCGATCCCAGCTCCACCTGCCTGAGCTGCCACGAGGGAACCGGCAGCTACCACATTCTCTCCACGGCCGGCGACTCGCTTTCCAACGGCGGAGACTTCTTCTGGCTGAAGACCGATTACACCTGGAGCGCTCACGGCAGCAACTACAACAGCATGGGCTACACCCATGGTCACAACGTCATCGCCGATGACTTTACCCTTGGCCAGGATCCCAAGCTCTCCACCGGTCCCAGCGACGGAACCCGGGCGTTCAACTCCAGCGAGCTCGGTTGCAACAGCTGCCACGATCCCCATGGCAAAATCGGCGGCGGTACCGCCAATACCGGCGCCACCGCCCGTGAGAACGATTACGCGATCGCCGCTTCCGGATCCCGGAATGCCGAAACGCAGCAGAACGCTGCCGGTGCAGGCGGTAACTATGTCATTCTCGGTGACTCCGGATATGACGGCGGGCAGAACGCCACCTGGGGCGCGACCTTCACCGCTCGCGCGCCGATCGCCGAAGCCAACCGGACCGGTGCTGATTTGACTAGTCATGCCGACTACCTGAGCGGGATGTCCGAGTGGTGCGCCAACTGCCACAGCGGTTTTGCACAGTCCACCGCTAACGTGCTGAACGACACCGCGCATACCCACCCCGCCGGTGCCGGGGCCGACATGGGCACCGTGGCGGCCTTCTACAACAAGTACGTGGCCACGGGCGACTTCAACGGCGCCATCGCCACTTCCTACGATATCCTCGTTCCGTTTGAACGCACCAGCGGTACGGCTGCCGATCTCGACATGGCCAGCACCGACGGCCCCGTCGCCGGCGACCAGGTCATGTGCCTCTCCTGCCACCGCGCTCACGCCTCCGGGTTCTCCGATATCGGCCGCTGGGATTTCAACGAAACCCTGCTCGCCGAATCGCCGATCTTCACCGCAACCGGTGGCGGCGAAACCCTGGGAACAAATGCCTACTACAACAAGGTGGATTCCACCGGCGGTGTTTACGGTCCGGAGCAGCGCTCTCTCTGCAACAAGTGTCATCTGCAGGATTAAAAATCCCATTCTCGAGTCCTGCTTTCTTCTGACATGGAATCGGCCGGCGGCAACAGCCGTCGGCCTTTTTTAGAAACGGGGCCAAGTGTCCACTCCATTGCGAGACCGCCCTGGGATCGCGTATCAAAAAGGGCGGACATCCGAAGAGTCTTCTTTCTCGAGGAAAATCCCGCATAGCTTATAGTAGCTTTACAACCGAAGTCGAAAACCAGACCACAAGGATTCCAGATGCTTTCCAAAGTCCGCACTATTTTCTTCCTGTTTTTCATCTACGTCGCTTTTTTCGCCTCCGGAGCCAGCAGTCTGATCGCTGAGGTTACCTGGAACAGGATGCTGATCGTGGTCGTCGGCAACTCCATGAGCGCGGCGGCCATGATCGTCGCCATTTTCATGGGCGGACTTGGGCTCGGCAGTTATGTCGGAGGCAAGGTGTTCGCAAGGCGAAGGGCCTCCATCTTGCCCTACGTCGTGCTTGAGGTCTGTATCGGAGTCTTTGTCCTGTTATCGCCGCAGCTCTTTGATCTCTTGTCCGCCTTCTTCATGGCGATGGCTGAAAATGTCGACGATCGTGGCTGGCTGGCCCCGGCCCGCCTGGTGGTAACCATGGGGGCGCTTTTGCTGCCCGCCTCCCTGATGGGCGCTACCTTCCCGGCCATAATCTCCGGGGTCGCTCCCGACTCCGCCGCCAAAAGATCGGCGCGCACCGGCTACCTTTACAGCATCAATACGCTTGGCGCAGCCATCGGCTGCTTTTTCGCGGGCTATCACCTGCTGTTCGAATTCGGGGTCCGCTTTACCCTGAATTGCGCCTTCGGGCTTTATCTGGCGGCTTCCCTGTCCGCTCTGCTGGCTTTTGCGCTCCGGGACCGGTCTTTGGAACGCACCTCCACCGGAGATACATCCCCGGCCCCTGTTCCGGTTACTCCACGTGGGAACGATGGTCTGCGGAGGCCCCTCAATGTCGCGACCTTCGGCATCGGCTTCGCCGTGCTGGGCTATGAGGTCATTCTGACCCGATTGGGCATTCTTTATCTGGGGAATACGGCGTCGATCTTTCCCCTGGTGCTTACAGCTTTTCTGCTGGGAACGGGAATCAGTGCCGTTGCCGGAACCTGGCTTTACGGAATAATGCATCGTCACACAGGCTGGAGCCACTATCTTTTCGGCGGCCTCGCCATGGCTTCGGGAGTCTTTGTCGTGGTGGTGCCTTATCTTCTTTTGACCGATTGGGTGCTTAGTGTTTCTGAATTCGCACGGGCGGTCGATACCGGAACAAAGAACCCCCTGCTGGTCCTTGGGATCATCATGGCGCCCACGACCCTTATCGGAGGCCTTCTGCCCATAGCCATTCGCATGCTGCAGCCCCAGGGAAAGGGGGAAGCGACACGAGAGGCCGCAACCCTCTATGCGCTCAATACCTGCGGGGGCCTGCTGGGAGCCGGGGTGGCCAATCACTATCTGGTGCCGTTGATCGGAACGCATGGCGTGATAACACTGCTGAGCCTGATTTTTCTCGCCGTGGGACTTTTCTTTTTGTTCCCGCCGGGCAGGAGCCTGTCACGACGTGCACTTCTCGGCGCCGGCCTGGCGATCATCGCCCTCGTGCTGACTGCGGGGCTACCCAACATGGTGGACCTGTATGCCGCGAAAATCGCCGAGGGAACCGGGGCGCAGGAAGCGGAGATTCAGCTCATCCACGAAGGTCGCGCCGCTACCGTCACGGTTCTGGATCAGAGGGATCCGCGCAAAGGAACCTACCGAGATATGTACCTGAACGGCGTCGAGGAGGCCTCGACCCGCTACTGGCATGTCCAGCTCTTCAAGCTGCTGGGAGCTCTCCCGGTACTGATTCATGAGTCCGAGAAGCCCAAGGATACGCTTGTGATCGCTTTCGGGGCCGGCATCACGGCCGGTTCCGTCTTGGCCTCCGATTCGGTCGGCTCTCTCGACGTGGTCGATCTCAACCCGGATATTGAAGGGATAAACAATTTATTTACGCATGTTAACGGAGACGTATTTCACAAGCCGCGCTTCCACTTTCATAACGACGACGGGCGAAACTACCTGGTGACCAGCAACAAGAAATACGACGTAATCATCAGCGATTCGACCCATCCTCGCGCCTATGACAGCTGGATTCTTTACACGGAGGAGTTTTACCGGGACGTCAAGAAACATCTCGCCCCGGGTGGCATCTTTGCCCAGTGGGTGCCGATCAGGGGCTCCATGGAAGGGGATCTGATGCGGATTCACCTGAACACCTGGCGGACCGTCTTCCCCCATTCGACGCTCTGGTACGTCTATGGCTCCGACCAGGCCTTTCTTCTGGCAACCCCGCGGCCTTTCTCCCTCGAGCCCCAGCGTCTTCAGAGTCAGCTTGACCGGTTGCCGGAGTGGTTCGGCGCCGAAGAGTACCAGATCGGGACCGTTCCCCAGGTCGCTGGTTTTTTCTGGCTCGACGACAAGTCCATGACGGCCATGATCGGCGGCGAGACGCGAATCAATACCGATCATCAACACTATTTCGACAAGCAGTCCGCCATCTGGCCGTCCCATCCCAGCCGAAGGCTGCCCCAGTATCAGGCCAGCATCCTGCCTTTTCTTGGGAGGAACAGCGAACAATTGCATTCGGAAATCCGCATCAATCAGGCTGTCGCCCGGTATCTGTCCTTTTACGATTTCTACGGCAACAAGCCGGCTCTGTACCGGGCATTCTGCATCGATCCGGAAAATGGAAATGTCCGCTATCACTTGTCCAAGGAAATCCCGGAAAACCTGCCGGATTTCGAGGCGGTATGCCGACCCGGGGGTTGAAACCCAGGGCAGGGAGAAATTGACAGACGGGATTCATTCAAGGGATGGCGTCATTAAACAAGATTTTCAAGTCACCTCCTGTGCGAATGCACAGTTGTTCTCTGCCGAACCATGAGTAAGAAATCTGTTCAAAAACACGTAGTTTGATCTAACCGTCGAGGCTAGAATGGGCGGGGTTTGCAAATTGTTGATCTCCGCCCCAGTTTAGGCGATCCTATGAAAACTCCATTGAAAAAAGCCATATTTTCTCGAAAAGTCAGGGCCTTGTCGCTTCTGTTATATGCGATTCTGCTCGCAGGTTGCCAGGCTCCGCGCGAAGGGGATAAGGCATTTATTCGGCCCGATGAGGGGCATCTTCGCCTCTATCTCGAGATGGATCCGGGAGGAGCGGCTCAGTTTCGCTTCAATCTGGCGGAAATCGCGGTGATTTCCGAGGACGGGACTATCCATCCCCTCAGGAAGGAAATTGCCGAGATAAAGGCGCCGCGGATGTCTGAAGGACAGTTCCTCCTCGCCCGGGGGGATGTGCCAGCTGGAGATTACGTAGGATTTTCGATTCAGGTCCAGGAGGCCTTTCTGCTGGGGGAGCTGGGCGAGGGTAATCTGATGGTCAGCAAGGAGCCCACAGTCATCGACCTCAAGTTTCACCTGGACGCCCGTTCCGCCGAGGCGTTTTATCTGGACCTTGAACCGGTTACCTCTGTTGAGGACGGCTACCGCTTCTCCCCGGTCTTTCACATCTCCCGAGGCGTTGAGGAGCTGGTCGCCCTGAAGGGGTATGTCAGCGAAACGCCCGACCGCCTGGTTTCCGTATTCGATAAGGTGTCCATGCGCAGCTCGGGGGTGATCGGCACCGGAGCCGGGCCCATGGGTATCGTCCTCGACCGGGACAGGGGGCGAGCTTATGTCGCCCTTGCCGGAGATGATGCCGTGGAGGTTCTCGACCTTCATCAGCGTCGCAGTCTCTGGCGGGTTCCGTTAAGATTCGGAGATCGTCCATGCGAACTGGCCCTTACACCCGATCGGCGGACTCTGGTCGTGACCAATCAGGGTTCGGGATCGATCAGCCTGATCGATGCCTGGGGATTGATGGAAAAAAAACGCATCCGTGTCGGTGAGGGTCCATCCTTCGTGGTTCTGGACCAAAGGGGGGAGAGGGCCTTCATTCTCAACAGGATCTCCAATACCGTTTCCGTTGTCGATCTTCCCGGAGCCTCCCTGATCGGAACCATCACTCTCGAAAATACCCCCTGGCAGGCAGTTCTGGATCCCACAGGCGAAAAATTGATCGTTTCCGGCGGCCCGCCGGCCCTGACCATTATCGATGTGCCCACCATGCAGGTGACGGATTCCCTTCGTCTCGACGCCGCAGGTCTGGCGCTTTATGGCGATCACCGCTCAGGACTCCTCTTTCTCGGCCTGGCCGGGATGTCGAAAATCGTCGTCATAGATAGCTTTGCTCCGGCAGAGACCAATGCCATCCCCACGGCGGGACCGGTAACTTATCTGGCCCTGGACTCGGAGGAAAACGTCCTTCTGGCTCTCGTTTCAGAGCAGGGCGTTGTCGAGAAAATCGATGTCATTGATCTAAGGTTGCTTGAACGGATGCGTGTGACGCCAGGCACCTACGGCCTGGCAGTAGGCCATGGCAGGTAACTCATCCCACCTATGGAGAAGGTGGCCCGGCCTTTTGTTCGGGTTATTCCTGCTGCTGTTTCTCTTGCCGGATACAGCCCTGGGTTGGGACTATAATCTCTTTTCAACCTTTGATTATCGGTTTTCCGATTCGACGACCAGGAACACGGTTACAGGGCAGACAAACGATCGCGACAGCCATTTTTTTCGTCAGCTTTATAACCTCAATCTGCGACACAGCTTTTTTCCCAATTTGATACTCCAGGGGGGGGGGACGTTTGAGGATGCGACCAACAAGTCGATTCAAGACAGCGATACTTCAACTTTTGATTCTCAGGCATTGCGCCCCTTTGGGAGTCTTCGGCTAAACAATCCTCTGTACCATGCTGGTGTTGACTACCAGGAGAGTTGGCGGCAATCGGAAGCGGAAAATGTCTCGAAGCAGGAAATTATTCGTCGAGAGCTGAGTGTGGGAGGAGGCATGACTCCGATCGGCCTGCCCGATTTCTCCCTGAGATATTCTCGTACTCACTTAAATAATATTCCGAAGACGCAGGAAAACCAGGAAGAACAGTACCGTTTCAACACCTCCTACAACTATCGCGGATTGGCCATGCGGTATAGTTACAATCGATCGGAACTGGAAAATCAAATAACCGGGTCGACCATTATGCGCCAGAACCACACCGGCAGGATGGAGTACGGGCGAAATTATCTTAAACGGCTGGATTTGTCCGGATCCTACGGGTTTGGCTATACGACTTCAACGTTTCAGGGGCCTCGTCCAGAGCCATTCCCTCTGAACGCCCTTTTCGGCCTTTTTGCGGTCAGCGATTTCCCCACTGAAGGGGCCCTTGAACTTCTCACCGCCTTGAATGATGGAAACGCCGACGCTTCCTCCGGAATTAACCTCGGGGTCAATGGGGATGCGCGGAATGTGTTGAATGTTGGACTGGACTTTGGCTTGATTTTGCCGGTGGACAAATTGCTAATCTGGGTCGACCGAAGAGTGGAGCAACAGGTGGTCAGCGGACTTTCCTGGACAGTTTTTATCAGCGACCGCAATGACGAATCCGCACAATGGACGGCTGTCACCGGCGCAATCACAGCTCCATTCAGTGATTTCTTTAACCGTTTTGAAATTTCCATCCCCCGTGTCGAGACCCGATTCATCAAGGTGGTGGTCAGTCCCCTTTCTCCCGTCAATCCGGCGGCGGATTCATTCCAGGATCTTTTCGTAACCGAGATTCAGGGTTTGACCGTTCTTCCTGCCGGAAAAAGGAAAAACGAAAGCCTCGCGCAGGATCTCGTCCTGGGGCTCCGCTACAAGGTCAGCGAGGAGACAGGCGTCGGTTACTCTTTCTCCTACCGGCAGGCCGATGCGATTCTGATTGACAGATCGAGTTATTACCTGTCCAACGGTTTTTTTCTCAATCATCGGTTTTCAAAAATGCTGAAAGGCGCCCTCTCCGGATCGCGTATCGATAACTGGGGTTCGGGACAGGAGAAAGGGACCACCTACACCTACAGCGCCTCGCTTCGAGGGGACTGGTCGAAGGTTTTTTCCCAGTCTTTGCTTTTCAACGGCTCTGAAGCCAGTGGAATTTACGACGGAAGTACGCAATCGGTGGTATTGCGCAACCAGCTTCGTCCTTATCGCGGATGGACGCTCAATCTTGACGGCGGACGATCCTGGAGCGAGAACTCCACCAATTCCCTGGTGCGGATTGCCACCGGAATTCGTCCCAATGACAAAGTGTCTTTCAGCCTTAATTATTCGGGCACTTTCGTTGAAAACAAGGACGAAGGCGTGACAGACAGGGAATCCAGGCATGATTACAGTGGACAGATTTTCTTTTCACCCGTTAAAACGCTCTCCCTGACGGCCGGAATCCGGATTAATGAACGGGGTGGGGAAAGCAGGGTTCTTCAGAGCTATGGGGTGAATTGGTCGCCCCTGCTGGGGGGAGCACTACAGTTTTCCACCTCCTACAACGAGTTCATCGCCTCGACGACGGACCAGGAAACCCGGCAGTTTTCATCCGCGGTGCATTGGAAGATTTCCAGGCATCTTTCTGGATCTCTTGCCTATAGCAAAATTAATAATTCTTCAAGTACCCAGGTGACGAATAGTCAGAATATCCTGAGTTCCGTGACGATCATTTTCTAAGTTCAGTGACTATTTGCCTTCTCAAGCTGACCTTAAATGAGGTGGAAAGCTGCCATGACGGTTAAAATTTTAAAAGAACATATATTTATCGTCTCGTTCCTTCTCCTTTTGTCGCTAACCGCCTGTACCGGCAGCAGCGTCTATCATGACCCTATGATGGACTTCAGCGGCATAAAGTCTGTCGCCGTCATGCCTTTTGAGAATCTTTCAGCGGACAGGTACGCCGGTGACAGGGTGAGAGATGCCTTTATGACAAGCCTGATGGCCACGGGTGTTGTTTATGTTGTCCCCCCCGGCGAGGTGGCACGAGGCATATCCCGCGCTCGAGTCTCGAACCCCATGGCGTTGTCCAGCGAGGAAGTCAAGCAGATCGGCGCAATCCTTAAAGTGGATGCTGTCATCCTTGGCACAATTCGAGAATACGGGGAACTTCGCTCAGGGAGCGGTGTCGCGCCCGTAATTTCCCTGAGTATGAGCATGCTGGAAGTTCAAATGGGAAAAATGGTTTGGACCGCAGCCTCAACCACCGGAGGAGTCGGGGTAAAGGAACGCCTTTTCGGGGGAGGCGGCCGGCCGATGAATGAAATCACGGTTAAAGCGATAAATGACATTCTGGACAAGCTTTTCATGTAGAAAACGTGCGGCTATCCTCAAAAATGCCTGACATATCCAGACATATTCTGGCGGTTCGAATGGCCGGTGAGATCTTTCTGTTGGCAAGCATTCTGCTGATGGCGGGGCCCATATCTGCCAACGCCGATGGAATGGAAAATCGGTGGACCTCGAAATATGGCCCCATCGCAGTGCTCCCCATCGTCAATCTCAGCGGCATCCCCGCGCCGTTAAAAGAGATCCGGGATGCCTTGATCGCGGAATTGACCTATAGGGATATCGCCGTTTTGGATGACCAGTCGCTCGAGACTTTCATGGCCAGGCATCGACTGCGGGATTCAAGCGCCATCGACAATGACCTGGCGGCCGCCTTCCACAAGGAGACCCCTGCCCGGTGGGTACTTATTACCACCCTCGAATTTTACCGGGAGTCCTTTCCACCCAAGGTGGCGTTGTCCTCTCGACTCGTCAGGGCAGGGGAGAAAGCCACTATCGAGTGGATGGATGGCGCCGGACTGCAGGGGGACCAGAGCCCCGGATTTTTCGATCGAGGCATGATCAGGGATTTTCGCAGCCTGTTAACAAAGGCTCTGCGCCAAATATCGGGGTCATTGGCTGATCATCTTGCCGGATTCTCCCGACAAAATTCTCCTGTGTCGAGCAAATACGAGCCAAAGGTGTTTTACCAGGCCGCCGCTGAATTCCCTGCTGAAAGGCCGATGATCATTGCAATCATGCCTTTTCTGAACAAGGCCGACAGAAAATATGGGGCTGCGATTCTGGCAGAGCATATTCTTAAAAGTTCCTTCCAGAGTCCCAGGATCAGGGTTTTGGAGCCGGGGACTATTCGTCAGGCCCTGTATAAATACCGTATGATCATGCCCTCCGGCATGTCCGAGGCGGATGCCGAACTGATTCTTTCTGAAATACCCGAAGCGGACCTGTTGATAACCGGGATCGTGGAGGAATATTATGACTCACAGTCGGCAAACGACTTTCCCCGGGTGGATTTCTACCTCCTGGCGATAAATCGCAAAGGGAAATTGGTCTGGAATTCCCGCAGTTTCAATCGCGGCGATGAAGGAGTGTGGTTTTTCGATGTGGGGAGCGTAAAGTCCGCCTACACCCTGACCGACCGGATGGTGCGGGCTGCCATGGAAAAGATGCTACATCCTGATCTTGCAGGAGAGGGCAGGAGGAAAATTCAGTGATTCAGACGTTTCTTTTGATTCCCGGGAGATCAAAAGGGCCTGTTTGGAAAATGTTGCGGCAGATCATTGATTTATTCAAGCGGGAATTTTCCCTCATTCAAGGAGAGTAAGTTAAATATGTACAGAAAATTGGTTTTTACCGGCCTTGTCCTGTTGGTCTTCTCTTCTCCGATGATGGCATTCGGAAAGAAAACCATCAATGAAAAAGAAACCCGTGTTTTAGCCTTAGTCGGTGAAGCATCGATCACTCTTGAAGAATTCAATCAGGAGCTTGCGGGAATGCACCGCAGCCAGGCGGAAAGTCGCAATCCAGCCGAGGCTCAACGTGGGAAAACCAACTTCCCCGAGGTGTTGAAGAGATTGATTGACACCAAACTTATTCTGATGGAAGCGGAAAATATAGGGATTCCTCAATTGCCGGAGGTCCAGGAAGCTATTGACAGCCACGCCAAGAACCAACTCATGTCCAGAACAGCCAACTATCTGGTGAAGGATGTCAGTCCGGACCCCCAGGAAGTGGAAAAGACTTACCAGCATTTGGCGCGGGAAGCCAAGATTAGGTCGCTGATCTTCAAGAATGAAAAAAAAGCTAGAGATGCCGCCAAAAAAATAGCGCTGGGAGCCGCCTTTGAGGATATCGCCGCCGAGGCGATCGAAGACAAAAGCGCTGAGGGGGATATTGAAGGACATTTTCTATCCAGAGCTGAATTGCTTCCATCCATCGAGGAAGCGGTCAACAGAATGGGAATCGGAGATTTATCTCCGGTTATTACAGTCCCGCAGGGATATGCTCTTTTTGTAATAGAAGAGCTGCGTTATCCGGAGAACCCGGAACTGCGCAGCGAGGCGGAAGATAAGGTCCTCGCGCGCGCGCGACTGAATTCTCTTGACCAGGTTCGGGAACAATTGCGCGACCGGTATGCCGTGATCCACGAGAAGGAATTCGCCGCCCTCGACTTCGATGCCGGAACGGTCTCGGTCCAGGATTTGCTGAAAAACGAGCGTGTCGTCGCTGAAATCACCCCCCCCGCAGGCCAAGGAGGAGTTGAAAAGATCACCGTGGGTGATTTCACTCGTATTCTTCAGAAAGAATTCTATCACGGTCTGGATAAGGCCATGGAGGAAGATCGGGCGAACATCTCGAAAAAACGTGTCTTGTACGAGCATCTGGATAAAAAGATTCTCCTTTTGGAAGGACGCCGTCTGGGCCTCGACCGTGATGCCGAGTATCTGTCTCGGCTCGATCAGAATCGAAAGGGCGTTATTTTCGGAAAATTCCTTTCCATGGTCATCGTACCCGGTATCAACGTTCAGGAAGGGGATATCAGGAAGGAATACGAAAAGAACATAGAGACATATTCCACCCCACGGATGCTGCAACTCCAGAGCGTTCTCTTTGACGGACCTGACGCCGCACGCGAGGCCCTTGAAAAATTCAATCGTGGGACCGATTACCGCTGGCTCAGGGCAAATGCCGAGGGACGGGTAACGGGTGAACTGGAAGAGAACGTCCTGCAATTCTCGGGGAGCATTGTGACTGAAAAGAGCCTTCCGGAAGCAGTCCGGGCGGCTCTTGCCGGCGCGCAACGAGGCGATGCCAGGATATTCAAGGGGGCGGGCAAATATACGTATCTTCTTCTCCTGGAAAGGATAATTCCGTCCGAGCCAATGAGCTTTGAAGAAGCGAAAGGAAATATTCGCAAGAAGATTTTTGGGGAAGAGTTGCAAAAAGCTTTGGAAGAATACACAAAAGAACTCCGGAAACATTACAAGGTGAAGATCCTCGATCCCACCCTCAAGACAATATCCACGAAATAAGGAGTTGCCAAAGATGCATTGTAGAGTTTTCCGAAATGCCGCCGGCATCCTGTTCCTCCTTGGATTGGTATTCCTGCTCCTGTCCTGTTCGTCGGGAGGAGCAAAAAGAGGGTTCGCTCCCAAGCAATGCACCGACTGCCACCAGGAGTTTAGTGCTGAATACCTTTCCAGGAAGGATATTCACGCCCCTCTGCAGGATGGAGAGTGTCAGGGATGCCATCTCCCTCATGGGGTGGTGGGCAAACTTATCCTGAAGAAGACCGGCAACGAGTTGTGTTTTGATTGTCACACGCCGGCAAAAATCGGGTTGGATAAGCCGCACCTGCACACTCCCCTGGCCAAGAATGGGAAATGCACCGCCTGCCATAATCCCCACTCATCGGATGGGGTGCATCTGCTGAAGGGAAAGGGTTCGGACGTTTGTTTCGAGTGCCACCAGCGGGAAGTCTTTGAAAAAGGAAAGACCCATGAGGCATTGGAGCAGGGGTGCAACACCTGCCATTCAACCCACAGTTCGGACCAGAAAAACCTTCTGCTTGAACCGGAGGCCAAGGTTTGCTCCAACTGTCACGATGAAACCGAGAGCGGCTTCACCCAGGCTCACGAAGGGTACCCGGTGAGCAGGTCCTCCTGTGCCTTGTGCCATAATCCCCATGCCTCTCCCTCCAAAGGCCTTCTGAAAGTAAGCGCCCATGATCCCGTTGCCAGCAGTTCCTGCGATGCCTGCCACAATGACGCGGGCAGCCAGAATCCTTTCGGTCTGGTGGCCAAGGGGGCGGAACTTTGCCGACAGTGTCATGAAACCGGGAATCTTTCCGACAGCAACCAAGTCATGCACTATCCCTTTCAGGAAGGACAATGCGAGACATGCCACAATCCCCACGCTTCCGAAAATAAATCTCTTCTAGTGAAGAGTGGCAACCAGCTCTGTTACGAGTGCCATCAGAATGCAGACCGGCCGGTTAAAAAAGCCCATAGCGCTCTTACCGAAGATGGCTGCATCGCCTGCCATTCTCCTCATGTTGCCGGGGAAGATAAACTTCTGATACAGCCGGAGGGTGAACTCTGTGTCAGTTGTCATCAAGACACAAAGGAAAGTGAAAAAGGGAAGAATTCTCACATGCCTTTTGCGGAAAACATGTGCACTTCCTGCCACAATCCACACGGGTCGAATTTCGCTTTTATGTTCAACGATCGTCAGGACTTGGTGTGTTTCCAGTGCCATACACAAGCCGAAAACGATTTCCTTAAGACCTACGTCCACAAGCCGGTGGAGGATGCTCTTTGCAGTTTCTGCCATAATTCGCATACCTCACAGAGTGAAAAACTTCTGAAAAAAGAGGGCTCGGTATTGTGCGCCGACTGCCATTCCACCCTCATGGAACCCGAGCCCTCGGGTCCAAACCACATGCCTTTTTCGGAGGGAATGTGCCTGCAATGCCATGATCCCCATGCCAGCAATTTCAAAGGGATGATCCAACAGAACCAAGCCGTGCTTTGCGCGGATTGTCACTCCGACATAGGGGATGGCGCCCGACAGAGCACCAGCGTCCATCAACCGGTCAGGAAGGGGGAATGCTCTTCCTGCCATAATCCGCACAAGGCCCGTCTCGACTCTCTGCTGAAAACCGTCGGCAAGGACCTGTGCCTGACCTGTCACACCGGCATCAAGGACAAGATGGAGAAGGAGCTGACCCACTCTCCGGCCGGCAGTGACTGCCTGATGTGCCATACGGCGCACTTTGCCGATAACCGTCCGCTTCTGCAGTCACCTGAGAACAAGATCTGCGGCGAGTGCCATGACCTGTCGGGGACAACTTTCGACGAGGCACATATAGGGATCAAGGCGGCGGTCATGACGTGCGGCAAATGCCACACTCCGCATGCCTCCCAAGATCCGAAGTTTTTCAAGGAGAACATGCATCCGCCGTTCGTCAGTCGCTCCTGCGAGGACTGTCACCAGACTGATAAGAAATAATCGAGAGGATTGGGCATGAAAGCTATGAAAGCCATTTACGTCTGGATCACGGCCGCTGGCTTGCTGATCCTGCTGGTCATAGGGGCTTCCGCGGCGCAAGACCAGAATCCCTTTAAGCTGAAGCCTGGCGCCAAGGGAAAACTCTGCATTCAGTGCCACGGAATGTTCGAAGAGAAGCTGAAAAGCCGATTCATCCACACGCCGGTCAAGGAAGGGGAATGCTCCAGCTGCCATAATCCCCACGCGGCGTCTCATGGGGCCCTGCTGGCGGAGAAACCTGAAAAAATCTGTCTCGAATGTCATGACGGAATCGTCCAGAAAGAGTCGCTCAGCACCCACAAGGTTGTTCTCGAAGGGAACTGCGTCAAATGCCATGATCCCCATGGGGCGGCCAACAGGAACAATCTTCTCGCTTCAGGCAATGAACTCTGTTTCGGATGCCACGCGGAGATGAAGAAATCGACCGAGCAGGCCAAGGTCAAGCACGATCCGGTTGAAGCCGGGTGCCTGACCTGCCATAATCCGCACACGTCCACTCGTGCCGATTTTCTGCTGAACGAGCAGGTTCCCGAGCTATGTCTTGATTGCCATGATCCAAAAACGAAGCTGTTCGGGCAGATTCACATGTCCTACCCGGTGGAAAAAGGGAATTGTACCTCCTGTCATGATCCCCATGGCGGAGATGCAAAAGGAATCCTTTATTCCAACGCGCACAAGCCGGTCGGAAACCGTATGTGCAATCAATGCCACGAGGAAGCCGGGTCGGTCAATCCCTTCGCCACCAAGAAAGAAGGTTATGAACTTTGCCGCTCTTGCCACAACACCATGGTCGCCGACACCTTTAGCAAGAGCCAGATGCATTGGCCGCTCCTTGACCAGCGTGGCTGTTTGAACTGCCATTCCCCGCACGCATCCAAACAGAATGCTCTGCTGAAAGGTTCATCTCTCAACGTTTGCGGTTCCTGCCATGCGGATACCATAGAGAGGCAGCAGGAGGCGAAAACAAAGCATCCGCCAATTGCCGAAGGGGAGTGCGCCGAGTGTCATTCACCGCATTCTTCCACCAACGCATTCTATCTGGTTAAAAACTCACAACTCGAACTTTGCGGAAAATGTCATGAATGGCAGAAACACTCTTCCCATCCCATCGGGCCGGAGGTAAAGGATCCACGGAACCCGAACCGACAGGTGACGTGCACAAGTTGTCATCGCGTACATGGCACAGGGAACGAGCATATGTTCCATTATGCGCCGGCCGGGCAGATGTGCGTGCAGTGCCACACCCAATTCAGGAGATAATCAAATGCGAAGCCACACCTTCATTATAATGGTGCTTTTGACCATGATGGTCGTGATTCCGGCGCCAGGAGGAGCCGTTGTCCTGAAACATGTGATGTCGGTCTATGCCGACAACCAGGAAGTCGGCTTTAGCCAGCCCACGGGGATCGGCTGTGCCGATCCGACCCGATTCGCCGTTGCCGACTCCGGCAACAAGCGGGTCGTCGTATTCGAATTCAAGGATTCGGCCCTCAGCGTCTTACGTACTCTCAAGTTGAACGAAGCCCCCAATCCCGTCAAGGTGGCCTTCACTACCGGTGGGGGCCTCGTGGTCCTTGACGGCAAGACGCACCGCCTGGCTCGGGTCAATTCGGAGGGAAAGTTCGCAGACTACATCCGCCCGTCGGGAATGCCTGATCAGCGAACGGTCATTCCGAAGAATTTCTGCCTCGATCAGGAAGGCAAGATTTACCTTCTCGACGTTTTTGGGGGCAGGGTGCTGGTCCTCGGGCCAAACGGCAAATTTCTTCGCCAGATCGACTTTCCGGAAAAGGTGAATTTCATTTCCGATCTCGCCATTACACCTAAAGGTGATCTGGTTGCCGTGGACAGTGTCGCCTCAGCCGTTTATAAAGCCACCTCGGCAGACAGTGAACTCAAGCCGCTGAATATCGATCTCAGTGAAGCCCAGGTACGTTTTCCGGTCGCGCTTTCGGTCGATGACCGCAGCTTCATCTATCTTATCGACAGGCATAGCGGCAGCGTGGCGGTGCTCGGACCTGACGGATCACTGCAGGGCCATAAACTGACCGAGGGATGGAATGAAGGGGCGCTGTGGTTTCCCGCTGGCATCTGCGTCAACGATTCCGGCTGGATGTTCATTGCCGATACGGAAAACAACCGGGTGCAGGTGTTTGAAATTGCCCGGTAACAACCGAACATGAATTTAGATGTGAAACAATAAGGCCGCCTCAGCAAGGGCGGCCTTATTGTTGGAGAAATGCGATATCGAATGCCGAATGAGCTGCTCTAAAGTGAGCTCTGTTATTGTTTTGAGAGCTGATGGGGGGTCGGGAGACCCTTCCAAAGAGATAACGGCCGCCCCCGAGCGGTCATGTCTTCCAACGTGTTATATTCTCAACCGATCAGGGCGCCCCACCCACATGGCACTTTTCGCAAAAGGGCTTCTGGTCAGGGGCGTAATGATTTTGAATGTCGCGGTTGTAATACGAAAAAG
>JAGXHI010000024.1 GCA_024636295.1 Desulfuromonadales bacterium | reverse complement strand
TAAGAGACAGGATCGTGGAAGGGGAAAAAGTGGAATGAGGTTTGAGGTTCCAGGTTCGAGGTTCCAGGTTCCAGGTTCCAGGTTCCAGATCCGAGACCCGAGACCCGAGACCCGAGACCCGAGGTTCAAGCGAGAAACTCAAAACTGACAACTGACTACCGACAACTGACGCCTTCTCAGGGGAGTTTATAATGGAAATTCTGGGTATTGATATCGGCTTCGGTTTTACGAAAGCTACCGACGGCAGAAATTCTTTGATTTTCAAATCGGTGATCGGGGAGGCGACGGATCTCCAGTTCCATGAGCCTCTGTATGGCGGCCCGGTTGTCGGGGAGCATCTGCAGGTGGAGGTGGATGGGAAAGGCTATTTCATCGGGGAGTTGGCCGAGCGCCAGAGTAATGTGCGGTTTTTCACTCTGGACCAGGCCCAGTTCATTTCCGATTTTGCCCGCAATCTGGCCCTTGCAGCGGCGGCTTCAATGGTGAAGAGCCATATCCCCATCAATCTTGTCTCCGGCCTTCCCATCGGATATTACAAGCAGTACAAGGACGAACTGGCCCGCCTTCTCCAGGGAAAGCACGATGTGGTCCTGGTGGATGCCGAGGGAAACCGTCATCAGAAGACCATCAATATCAACCGTGTTCGCATTCTTCCCCAGCCTTTCGGATCTCTGTTCAACTTTATGTTGAATGATCAGGGAGAGGTGGGGGAAAGACGTCTGCCCAAGGAGAAGGTTGGCATCATCGATGTTGGGTTCAGAACCTCCGATTACACCATCTCCGACCGGATGCGGTACTCGGAGCGCGGAAGTCGGACCACAGATTCCGGAATCGCCCGGGCCTTCAACGTCATCGCCAAAAAGCTCCGCGAAAAGAGCAACGTCAGTGTGGAACTCTATCGTCTTTACGAAGCCGTAGAGAGGGGAAACATCAAAATCCGGGGGCAGGAGTATGACCTGAAAGGACTCACGGAGCAGGTTTTCGGGCAACTCGCCTCTACCGTGGCCAGTGAGGTCGACCGCCTGTGGGTCGATGACTGGGACATCGATACCATGATTCTGACTGGCGGTGGCGGGGCGGTTCTGGCCCGCCATCTGCAGCCGTTGATCAAGGGGCACCTCATGCCGGTGGACGCCACCAGGGACGCCCGGCTTTTCAACGTGCAGGGATACTGGAAATTCGGAAAACACCTCTGGGCTCGCGGGGTGATGGAGGAGGAGAAGGCTGCAGGCTGAAAAATTCTGGTCGGTTTTTGATGCTATTTCTCGGAGGTGGTTGATTCATGCCCTTGACACCAACGGAACTTCTTGACTTTCTGGAAAAAAAAGCGCCGCAACCCCTTTCCGGGCGCGACATCGCCTCGCATTTTGAACTCGATCCCGCCGAAAGAAAAATTGTCTACAAACTTCTGAAGGATCTTGTCAGCGAGGGAGTTCTCGTAAGCCTCAAAGGCGGACGTTTTTCCATCCCCCGGCGAATCAATCTGGTCATCGGCAACGTCTCGGCCCATCGGGATGGATACGGATTCGTCCGCTCCCAGAGCGATCCGGACCGGGAGGTTTTCATCCCGGCGCGCTTCATGCGCGGGGTGATGAACGGAGATCGGGTGGTGGCCCGGGTGGAGAGTCGAGGCCGTGGAGACAAACCCGAGGGACGCATCCTGAGGGTCCTCGAGCACGCTCACCAGACGCTGGTAGGACGGTTCGAAGCCGGGGAGCGGTTCGGCTACGTGGTCCCCGCCGACCCGCGGATCGGGCAGGATGTTTTCGTGCCCCGAGCCGCCGACGGGAACGCGGGTGCCGGCCAGATGGTTATCGTACGCATCGACAGCTATCCCGCACAGACACGGAACCCGGAAGGAACGGTCATTGAAGTTCTCGGCAATCCGGATGATCCGGAAGTCGAAATTCGCACACTGATTCACAAGTACGGGCTGCCCTACCAGTTTTCCACTGCGGTGCTGAAGGAGGCCAGGGCGGTTCCCGAAACGCTTGCGGAGGAGGAGATCCGGGGCAGGGTTGATCTGCGGGATCTTCCGCTGGTTACCATCGACGGGGAGAGCGCCCGGGATTTTGATGACGCGGTGGCTCTGCGGAAGGAGGACGGAGGGAAATTCCGCCTCTGGGTGGCCATCGCGGACGTCAGCCATTATGTGACGGAGGGAAGCGTCCTCGACCGGGAAGCCTACGAGCGGGGCACCAGCGTTTACTTCCCCGATCGCGCCGTCCCCATGCTGCCGGAGGCCCTGAGCAACGGGATCTGTTCGCTGAATCCGGGGGTGGACCGACTTGCCATGACCGCCGAACTGCTCTTCGACGCCTCCGGACGGCGGCTGGAGCAGCGCTTCTATCCCGCCGTGATCCGCAGCCACGCTCGACTGACCTACACGCAGGTCCGCGACATTGTCGTTCACGGTGATGCCGAAACGATAGAGCGTTTTTCGGCCGTTATCCCGCAACTTCGGGACATGGCTGACTCGGCCGAAATCCTCTCTGCAAGCCGCAGGGAAAGAGGCAGCCTGGATTTTGATCTTCCTGAGCCGGAGATCATCCTCGATCTGCGCGGAAAGCCGGAAAACATCATTCGCGCGGAACGGAATCTCGCTCACCGCATGATCGAAGAATTCATGCTTGCGGCCAACGAGGCGGTGGCGAAATTCCTCTCCGACAGAAAGCTTCCATTTCTGTACAGGATCCACGAGCCGCCGGAGTTGGAGAAGCTCGAGAATTTCCGGGAATTCATCTCCCATTTCAACCTGGGGCTGGTGATCGACCGAAGGGGCGTGGACGCCCGCGAGCTGCAGCGTCTTCTGGCGGAAATCGCTGGCCGGCCCGAAGAGAGGGTGATCAATCACGTTCTTCTTCGAAGCATGAAGCAGGCCAGATACGCCCCGGAGAACGAGGGTCATTTCGGCCTGGCTGCGGATTACTACTGCCACTTCACCTCTCCCATACGCCGCTATCCCGATCTTCTGGTCCACCGCGTTCTGCGGTCGGCTCTTCAACTGGAGCAGAGCGGAAAGCGGTGGAAGGATTCCCAGGCTCTCGTCGGCATGGGGGAGCAGACCTCCATGAAAGAGCGTCGTGCCATGGAGGCCGAGAGGGAGATGATCGACCTGAAGCGCTGCCAGTTCATGGCGGAGAAGGTCGGCCTTGAATTCGAGGGATTCGTCGCCGGGGTCCAGCCCTTCGGGTTTTTTGTGGAACTTGAAGAGGTTTTCGTGGAAGGGCTGGTGCATATTTCCAGTCTGACCGACGATTTTTATCATTATGAGGAGGATCTGCACCGGCTGATCGGAATGAACCGCCGCCGGATCGTTCAGATTGGGGACAGGGTGCAAGTCTGGGTCGAGAACGTCAAGGTGGACCGGCGGGAGATCGACCTGGTCCTTGTCGATATGGTGCAGCGCCCGGCGCCGGTGAAAGAACGGCGAAGGCGTAAACGAAGATAGGAGATTGCGGGGCCCTGTAGGCCAGCATGCCGCCCGAATAGCCCCAGCTTTTTCACCACCCGTTCGCTACTCTCACTAGAGAACACTGAGAACTACATGATGAAAAGCAGGGAATCTGGTTCCTGGTTTAAAAAACAAGAAGAAGTTCTAAGAGACTTTCTCGGTGAAAGTTCGAGGCCCGAGACAAAACCTTTTATTTACCACAGAGCCACAGAGAGCACAAAGAAAGCTCTTTTTTGAACTACTCTGAGTACTCAGTGGTTCTGTGGTGAGAGCGTTTGAATTAACTCCTTTATGCCTGAATGAAATGAAAATCATCCGCGATCTTACAGAACTTACCTCACCGCCTCCCGGCGCGGTAGTGACCATAGGCAACTTCGACGGCATCCATCTGGGGCACCGGGAGATTTTTCGAAAAGTGATCCGGATGGCAGCGGAAATCCGCGGAACATCCGTGGTATTCACCTTCGTTCCCCATCCCCTGAAGGTTCTGAATCCAGCAAAAGCGCCGCCCTTGATCAGCACGTATGAAGAAAAAGAGAGGCTGATCGAGGCATCCTGCGTGGATATGCTGGTCTGCTGCCCCTTCACTCGCAGCCTGGCCGCCATGTCCGCCGAGGAATTCGTCCGGGATATCCTGGTGGGGAAACTTGGAATCCGACGCCTGATCGTCGGGTACGATTACGCCTTCGGCAAGGGGCGGGAGGGGGATGTCTCCTTTCTCCGGCGCAAGGGAGATGAATTCGGTTTTGGGGTCGAAGTACTGGAACCGATTCTCAGAAACGACGAAGTCTACAGCTCGACCCGCATCCGGGAAATGATCCGGGAGGGTCTCGTCTCCGACGTCGTGAATCATCTCGGCCGTCATTTCAATCTTCAGGGCACGGTGGTGCATGGCGCCGGACGAGGCGGACCCCTGGGGTTTCCCACCGCCAACCTGCAGACCGACAAGGAAATTCTTCCCAAAAACGGCGTCTACGCCGTCAAGATCAGAAGGGGGGAGGAAATTCTGGATGGTGTCGCCAACATCGGGGTCAATCCCACTTTCGGTGTGGGAAAGCTCTCTTTCGAAGTTCACATTTTCGATTTCAACGAAAAGATCTATAAAGAGAACCTCCGCGTCTATTTCATGGAGCGCCTGAGGGACGAAAAGACTTTCGCCGGCCCGGAAGAACTGATCGAGGCCATCCGGCAGGATGCCGGGCAGGCAAGGAAAATCCTGAAGGATCGCCGAATCATGGAGTACCGGGAATATCTTGATTGCGGGTAAAACCAGCGGCAAGCTGCAAGCCAAGACCCATGGTTCAAGGTTCAAGGTTCAAAACCCGGGACCCGAGACCCGAGACCCGAGACCCGAGGATTTGATACTTAAAACTCATAACTTAAAACTAAAAACTGATTTTATGATTTCCGGTCGCACCCGCATTCTTGGAATTTTTGGCGATCCCGTGGCTCATTCCCTTTCGCCGGCCATGCAGAACGAGGCTTTGCGGCAGGCGGGTATCGATATGGTCTACGTGCCTTTCAGGGTCCGGAGGGGGGAACTCGGGGCTGCCGTGGGAGCTGTCCGCGCTTTGGATCTTCTGGGGGTGAATGTCACGATTCCGCATAAAGAGGAAATCTTCCCTTTCCTCGACGAAATCGACCTCGAGGCCCGACTGATCGGTGCCGTCAATACCGTCATCAACCGGCAGGGGAAACTGATCGGATTCAACACGGATGCCGTCGGTTTTCTGCATTCCCTGCGGGAGGACCTTGCTTTTGACCCCGCCGGTAAACGAATTCTGCTGATTGGAGCCGGGGGCGCCTGCCGGGCCGCACTGGCTGTTCTCGGGCGGGAAGGGGCCGCCTGGATCGGAACGGCGAATCGTACGCTTTCCCGTTCGGAGAAGCTGGCCAAGGAATTTGGGACGATTTTCCCGGGCACGGCATTTGCAGTCATAGACCAGGATGAGAATTTTCTGGGGTCGATTCTTCCCACGGTGGATCTGGTGGTCAATACCACCTCCCTTGGGCTCAAGGGCGAAACACTCGAATTCCTGGATCTGGAGCGACTGCCTGCCGGGGCGGGCGTTTACGATATGGTCTACGCCAGAAACGGTACGCCCCTGACCCGTGCCGCGGCGGACCTCGGACTCCGGACCGCCGACGGAAAAGGCATGCTTGCCGGGCAGGGCGAGGAGTCCTTTTTCCTCTGGACCGGTGAAAAGCCGCCTCCAGGCGTCATGAAACGTCAACTCGGCAAAAATGAGCGATGAGATAAAGATAAAAGATTCAAGGAGCCAGGATCGGGACTTGAAGTCAAAAGCCAAGAACTGTATCACCACCCGTTCGCTGCGCTCTCTAGAGGACACTGAGAAAGAAATGAGAAAATCAAATCTCATGATCAGTTAAAACCAAAGAAAAAAAGAAATTTTCTCGAAGGTTTTCCTCAGTGATCTCAGTGGTGATGCTTGATTTTCCTTGAGAGTTCCAAATCTAGTAAAGTGGATAACAAGTAAAAACTGTTTTGCTTCGATTAATTGGACAGTTTCCGCGTCCTTCTTTTAATGTGTCCGCCATATCATGAAATCCTTTTACGGAGGGAGCGCACTCGTTTATGACCAGCAATCGTCTCGGAGAACTTCTTGTCCGCAGCAAGCTTCTCAATGAAGACCAGCTCAACAAGGCCATAAAGGAACAGAAGCTCAACGGCGGCCGTCTCGGCTCCAGCCTCATCAGGATGGGATACATTCAGGAAGAGGACCTCTCCGCCTTTCTCTCCCGTCAGTATGGCGTTCCTTCCATCAATCTCGCCGAATTCGAGATCGACCCCGCGGTCATTAAGCTGGTCCCCAGCGAAGTCGCCCAGAAATACCAGATCGTGCCCATCAATCGGGCGGGCTCCACCCTGATCATCGCCATGAGCGATCCTTCCAATATTTTCGCCATCGACGATATCAAGTTCATGTCCGGCTACAACGTCGAGGTCGTGGTGGCGACTGAAGCCTCCATCAAGCGGGCCATCGACCTGTATTACGATCAGAGCGCCACCCTGGCCGATGTCATGGACGATCTCGAGGACATCGATCTGGAGCTCATCGACGACGAGGAGGAGGTCGATGTCTCGGCGCTGGAAAAGGCCACCGAAGACGCGCCGGTCGTCAAGTTGGTCAACCTGATCCTTACCGACGCCATCAAGAAAAAAGCCTCGGACATCCACATTGAGCCTTATGAGAAGAACTTTCGGGTGCGCTATCGCATCGACGGCGTTCTTTACGAGGTCATGAAACCTCCGATGAAATTGAAGGCCGCCATCACTTCGCGTCTCAAGATCATGGCGGAAATGGATATCGCCGAACGTCGTCTGCCGCAGGACGGCCGAATCAAGATCAAGCTGCCTGGCGGCAAGGACATGGACTACCGCGTCAACGCCCTGCCGACTCTTTTCGGGGAGAAGGTGGTTCTTCGTCTCCTGGATAAATCCAACCTGCAGCTGGACATGACCAAGCTGGGCTACGAGGAGCAGTCCCTTAAATGGTTCAAGCAGGAGATCCACAAGCCCTTCGGAATGGTTCTGGTGACCGGTCCCACCGGCTCGGGGAAAACGGTCTCTCTCTATTCGGCCCTTTCCGAGCTGAACAAGACGACCGAGAATATCTCGACGGCCGAGGATCCGGTCGAGTTCAATTTTGCCGGCATCAATCAGGTGCAGATGCACGAGGAGATCGGTCTGAATTTCGCCACGGCCCTTCGGGCCTTTTTGCGGCAGGACCCGGACATCATCATGATCGGGGAGATCCGGGACTTCGAAACTGCTGAAATCGGGGTAAAGGCCGCTTTGACCGGACACCTCGTGCTCTCCACTCTCCACACGAACGATGCCCCGAGCACCATCAACCGCCTGCTCAACATGGGCATCGAGCCATTTCTGGTCGCCTCCGCCGTCAATCTCATAACGGCTCAGCGCCTTGCGCGCCGGGTCTGCTCCGAATGCAGTGAGCAGGAGGATACCCCGAGGGAGGCCCTTATCGAGGCGGGAATGTCACCGGAGGAGGCCGCAAGCGTCGTCTGTCTCAGGGGACAGGGGTGCGCAAACTGCAACGATACGGGGTACAAGGGGCGAATCGGCATCTATCAGGTCATGCCCATGTTCGAGGAAATCCGCGAATTGATTCTCTCCGGCGCCAATACCGCCGAAATCAAGCGGGAATCGATGCGGCTGGGGGTGAGGACGATGAGGCAGTCGGCGCTGAACAAACTCAAGGAAGGGGTGGTGTCGTTCGAAGAGGTGCTGCGGTGTACGGTGGCGGACGACTAGCATTTCTGCGCGGAAACGGCCCTTTTCCGCGATCTCTGCGTCAATAGGCGGGATGACTTGTGCGGCGTACGGTGTACGCCTCCGCGCCATCCCTTGATTTCCTTGACCTCGCGAAAAATTGCTCGTTTCTGCATCAGAAATGATTTTTTCAATTTTCTGAAATTGTAACTATTCAGCGTGGAGTTCGTTTTTTCTGTAGGAGCGGCTTTAGCCGCGAATTATCGTGCCTGAAGGCGACTCCTACCCCGTCATTTCGGCATGATTTTGGCCGGAATCCAGATTGTCTTTCCGGATCCTCGACAAAACCACTCGGGGATGACGACCTTGGGTGGCGTGATGAATAGTTATCAGATATTAAAAATCAAGTAATCTAAAGGCTGATTAAAGATGTCCAGATGCGTGGTGAGTCAGCTCCGCATAGCATGTTTTTCAGCAGCCTCTTAAACGCAATCAGGGGGTCCAACGCAGATGGCCAGCATTCACCAGCTTCTCAAGACCATGGTCGAACAGGGCTCGTCCGACCTCCACCTTACCACGGGGTCTCCGCCGCAGATTCGTATCGACGGGCAGATGGTTCCCCTCAAACTTCCGGCGCTGCAGGCGACGGAAACGAAGCAGCTCTGCTACAGCATCCTGACGGATGCGCAGAAGCGGCGATTCGAGGAGGAAAACGAGCTGGACCTCTCCTTCGGGGTCAAGGGGCTGGCCCGGTTTCGCGCCAACATTTTCATGCAGCGGGGGGCGCTTGCGGGAGTTTTCCGACTCATCCCCTTCAAGGTTCTTACCTTCGAGGAACTGGGGCTGCCGCCGGTTGTCAGCAAGATCTCGAAAAAGCCGCGAGGCCTGGTGCTGGTGACCGGTCCGACGGGCAGCGGCAAGTCGACCACCCTGGCAGCCATGATCGACGCGATCAATTCGGAGCGCCACGAGCACATCATCACCATCGAAGATCCCATCGAGTTTCTGCATCCCCACAAGAAATGCCTGGTGAACCAGCGGGAGGTCGGGGCCGACACGCAATCCTTCAAGAGAGCGATCAAGTCGATCTTGCGCCAGGACCCCGATATCGTACTTCTCGGAGAACTGCGGGATCTCGAGACGATCGAGGCGGCTCTGACCATCGCGGAAACGGGCCATCTGTGTTTTGCGACCCTTCATACCAACTCCTGCGTGCAGACCATCAACCGCATCGTGGATGTGTTCCCCACGAGCCAACAGCAGCAGGTGCGAACCCAGCTGTCCTTCGTTCTGGAAGGCGTTCTTTCACAGACTCTTCTTCCCCGCGCGCACGGCAGGGGACGAGCGCTGGCCCTGGAAGTCATGATACCCAATATGGCGATTCGAGCCCTCATCCGGGACGACAAGATCCATCAGATTTACTCACAGATGCAGATGGGTCAGGATAAATTCGCGATGCAGACGATGAACCAGTCCTTGTTCATGCTGCTCCACAAGAAAGCGATTTCCCTGGACATGGCAATGCTGCGTTCACCCGAGCCCGATGAACTGAAGCAGATGATCGCCAATCCGCAAGCCGTCCTGCGGCGCCACACCCCCGGACAGGCGAGAAGTGCATGAGAATATACAAGTTCAAAGTTCAGAGTTCGAAGTTGTTTTAAGTTTTTCTTGTTGCCACATAACTCAAGTAGATAAACCTAAGATCAGAGGCTTTCACCACAGAGGCACAGAGGCCACGGAGAAAATCGATAAAATCAGAAGGTTTTTCTCTGTGTTCTCCGTGTCTCTAGTGAGCGAAGCAAACGGGTGGTGAAATTATTTTCTGGTTACTGGAGCCAAGTGCATAACCAGATAAGTTTTAAG
>JAGXHI010000023.1 GCA_024636295.1 Desulfuromonadales bacterium | reverse complement strand
TCGGTGGCGGGATTGTTGACTTCGAAGGTCGCACCTCCATCGGCATCGAACCATTGACCGTCAATGTAGCATTGCTGGCGAAACAACCTGGAATCCTTGATGTTGAATTTGGACATGGGCCTCTCTCCTTGTAAAAGAATGCTCACGGATACTATTTATCTCGAATTTCCCTGAAATGGATTTTTTCCATAGCCAGATCCACGGTGTCTCTCAGGCTTTCCCCGTAGACATGCTGACATAGAGCGGAATACAGACAGATGGACGGAACCCCATGGGCGCCACGGTCCGACACTTTTTTTTCGCAGGCAAAACCGCCCATTTTCAAAGCTCTTTCGAAAAAATCCATACGATCCTTATCGGTCCACATTCCTGTTCCCCGCATCGGGCCGCAACCCGTCCTCTATTTTATATCCCAGCGGACACCCTAACAAGCATCCATCAGAAAAAGTCTTTTTCGCCTCGCCCCCGTCTATCAAAACGAATGAGGGTCCTTGAGATATTGAGATGCCGAACCAGGGTGCTTCAACCGGCGGCTGAATCCGATCAGAGCGCTTGTCGATAAATCCGGAAGGCATCTTCGTAGGTTACCTCTCTGGGGTTGTTGACCAGGAGACGCTGCTGCTTCATGGCATCCTCGGCCATCATGGGCAGATGCTCCTCCAAAACGCCTACCTGACTCAGGTGGTTCTGCAGTCCGACCTCCTCGATGAGAGACTCCAGTTCGCTGATCAGCCGCTCTGTCAGTTCCTGATCCGTCGCATTGCCGGCATCCGGCCAGACGACACGGGCCAGTTCAGCGTATTCCCGCGAAGCCTCCGGGGCGTTGAAACGCATGACGTGGGGGAGAACCAGGGAATTGCTGAGTCCATGGGGAACATGGAAGTGGCCGCCGATGGGATAGGCAAGGGCGTGAACGGCCCCCACGGGCGAATTGGCAAAGGCCTGACCGGTCAGAAGGGCTCCGAGAAGCATGTTCGACCTCGCTTCCCGATTTTCACCGGTTTTTACCGCGGAGCGGATATTGTTCATCAGGAGCTTGAACCCCTCCCGCGCCAGAGCATCGGATATGGGATTCTTCTTCACTTTGCTCGTATACGCCTCGATGGCGTGCACCATGGCGTCCACGCCGGTGGCCGCTGTGACCTGAGGAGGAAGCTTCAGTGTCAGATCGGGGTCCAGAATGGCTATATCCGGAAGCAGCTGGGGCGCCACTACGCCTTTTTTCTCATTTTTGCCGGTGGTCACAATGGCAATGGGAGTAACTTCCGAACCGGTTCCGGCGGTGGTGGTGATCTGCACGAGAGGCAGCCGCTTTCCCCTGGCCAGACCGATCCCGTAGATATCGCTCAGCTGCTGGGAGGACGGAGTCAGGAAGGCCACCAATTTTGCCACATCCATGGAACTTCCGCCGCCAAATCCGACGACCCCGTCCACTTTGCTTCTCCTGGACAACTCCAGTGCATCCAGAACAATCTTATCGGGCGGATCGGCCTGGACCTCATCGAATACGGTTACCGTGATACCTTTTTTTTCCAGGGACTCGATCGCCGTGTCCAGAAGACCGGCCTTCCGGATACCCTGATCCGTCACGAACAGAACACTCTTCACTTCCTGGTCCGCCATGATCTCGCCGAGGCGGGACACCGCTCCGGATTCATGGATAATGCTTCTGGTCGTCTGGAAGATAAAATCTTTCATTGGATATTCCCCCGCGAATCGAGTTATTGATTGGACTTTGGTTTGACCGCTCTCTCGCTCACGCTCCCCCGTTCGATGACAAAAACCTTGTCTACCAGACCCGCCGAATGGGTGTAATCGGACTCGGAAAGCAGGATGGATACGCCCTCGGTTTTCAGTGTATGCAGCACCTCGACCAGTCGGTGGGACAGCGCAGGAGCCACTCCTTCGAAAGGTTCATCAAGCAGAAGCAGCTTTTCTCCTGTCATCAGAGCCCGCGCCAGGGCGACCAGCTTCTGCTGACCGCCGCTCAATTGAAGCGCGCGACGGGCGGAAAACGCAGCGACTTCGGGCATCAGTTCATAGATCCAGGCAAGATGGGCCCCGATATTCTCTTTTTTTGTCGCCCAGGCGGGGACGAGGACATTTTCCTCCACGGTCAGCTCGGGAATCAGGCGCCTGTCCTCAGGCATGTAGCCGATCTGCAGTCCGGCCCGATTGAAGGCGGTCAGGGTGCGCATATCACGCCCCAGAATCTCCGCGGAACCCGAAGACGGCTTCAAGAATCCCATCAGCGTGCGCAAGAAAGTGGTCTTTCCGGCGCCATTTCTTCCGATCAGCCCGGCAACGGAGCCTTCGGGCACCTCCAGACTCACCTGGCGAAGAATGGGCGTTTTCTGGATTTCAACGGCCAGGTCACGGACTTTCAACATAGGTCCGTTCCTCCTTCCCTTCTTTTTCGCGGTGAAGTTCGGTGCCGATGACATATTCCCGGACCTCTTTATTGGAGAGGGCTTCTTCGGTAGGTGCATCGGCGATGATATGGCCGTCGTAAAAAGCGAGGACCCGGTCCGTGTACCGGGCTACGATTTCCATGTCGTGCTCCACAAAAAGGCAGGCCGCTCTGGAGCGCTTCACCGCCTCCATGACCGTATCCATGAGCGGAAATTTTTCTTCCATGGCAACCCCGCTCGTCGGCTCATCCAGCAGCAGCAGGTCCGGCGAGCCCGCCATGGCCATGGCAATATCCAGAAGCTTTCGCGTCCCCTGCGGCAAAGCGGTAACCTGGGCTTCGGCATAATCCGCTATCCCGAACTCAGCGAGAGACCCTCGGGCCGCATCGACTGCCGATTGGGTTTTCAGGGGCGCCTGAACTTCCAGCCGATTCGCCTTCATAAGGCGATGAGCGATCACAATATTTTCCAGAGCCGTCAACTCAGAAAAGAGCTGCGGCACCTGAAAGGAGCGGCTGATCCCTATTTTTGTAATGTGGCGAGGGGAAAGTCCGAGGATATTGCGATTACGGAAATCAATCTCTCCCGCGCTCGGTTTGAGGTATCCCGTGACCATATTGATGAAAGTGGTCTTTCCCGCCCCATTGGCCCCGATCACCCCCACGATTTCCCGTTCATGGATTTCGACGTTGATGTTGGCGGCGGCGGTCACGGCCCCGAAACTCTTCGAAAGATTTTTTGTCTTGAGAATGACGCTCATTTAACGCCTCCCCCGGCGCGGCGGATCGTGAATATGGACCAGAGCCCTTTCGGCAGGAAGAAGATGATCAGCAGGAGTGTCGCTCCAAGTATCATCTGCCAGTTATAGGGAGCTAAATCAAATGCGTACGTCCGAATGATCTCGAACAGAAAGGCCGCGATGAAAACGGCGGCCACATGCGCTGTGCCGCTCAGCAGGGCCACGAATACGAATTCCCCGGAGGTCGTCCAGTAGGCCATTTCCGGGTCCACATGGCCTGAGGCCAGAGCGGTCAGGCCCCCGCCCGCCCCCGCGAGCACCGCGGCAAGGATATACTTGGAAAAAATGATCCTGTTCGGGGAGACACCGAGATACTCGACCCGGATTTCATTCTCTCGAATCGCTTCCCCTGCGAATCCAACGGGGGAATGAAAGTAGCGATGCATCAGAACGGCCACGATCAAAGCCGCCAGACAGGCAAGAAAATATACGATGAGGCCCAGCTTGTCCGTTCCCGGTTCCCAACCGAAGAAGGAGACCGAATGGATATTGAAACCATCGGTGCTTCCCAGGCCAACGGACTTGACCAGGATTCCATATAGAATCATTGAAAACGCCATTGTCAGCATGGCGAAGAAAATCTCACGATAACGACACAGGAGAAGGCCGAGTATGGCGGCCACGATCCCCGAAACAACCATTGCGATCAGCAACACCAGGAATCCGTCCGTCCATTGCAGATAATGACCCGCGATTCCCACCGAATACCCGCCGAGGCAATAGTAGAGTCCCTGCCCGAAGGACACGAGGCCGGCGCGCAGGAGAATCACCAGACCGATGACCACCAGGGCTTTTGCCAGCGAAATGGTGGTCAGGTACGAAAACCAGTTCGGCGCCATCAGTCCGACAGCAAGAAGAAGGACAAAGGCCGCGGCAAAGAATGAATTTGTTCTTCTGAAATACTCCATCAGATTTTCCTGGCTGTGGCAGTCACGAAGAGTCCCCGCGGGCGAACCGACAGGACCAGGGCCATGACCCCGTAAATGACAAAAAGCTCGATTTCCGGAAAAGTGTGCACCGCGATCGCACGACTGATTCCGACCAGAATGGCGCCCACCGCCGCACCTTCGACGCTGCCGAGCCCACCGATAACAACCACTGCGAATGCCAGAATGATGATTTCAATCCCGATTCCCGGTACGACGGACAACGCGGGCGCGGTCAGACCGCCGGCCAGCGCCCCGAGGGCGCTTCCAAGGACGAAGGTGATGATAAAAGTGCGGGTGACGTTGATTCCCATGGCCATGCTGATTTCCCGGTCATGAATAACGGCCCTGAGCATCTTTCCGTTACGGGTCCGATTCAAACCGTACCACATGAGTGCGCCGACGGTGACGGATACTCCGATCAGATATAGGTCGTAATTCGCAAAGGTGATGCCCATGACCTTGGTGCGGCCCAGAAGCCCGTAGGGTTGATAGGCAAAATAGGCATCCACTCCCCATATCAGCTTGGTGACATCCTCCAGGATCAGAAGAACTCCGTAGGTCACCAGGATCATGACAACCTCATCGCTCCCGTACATCAGGCGCAGAACGCCCCGCTCGACCAGAAGCCCCGCAATCACCCCCCCAGCCAGAGCACATCCGATGAAAAAGAAGTAGCTCGCCCACGGTACGTAATCCGCGGAAAAATACCATCCCACAAAAGATGCCGCGGAATAGGCGCCGATGGCGTACATGCTTCCATGGGCCATGTTGAGAATCTTCATGACTCCGTAAACCAGAGTCAGTCCGGCGGCCACCAGAAAGAGCCAGGAGGAGTAGACGATTCCGTCCACAAGAATGACAAGAAGAGTATCCATTCCATTATTACCGTTCGGGGAATTATGAAAGACCGGGGGCGGAATCAGATATTTCCGCTCCCGGCCGTGGGTGGGTTATTTGCACTCGGTCTGCTTCAGACCTTTCTGGATCCACTCGACGCTGGTTATTCCATCCGGAGGATTGACGCATTCCGCCGGGTATCGCTTCACGTTTTTAACTCCGGGCTTTCCTCCCTCGTTGGTGAACTGACCGTAAACCATTTCCTGAATGGCCTGATGGCCTTTTCCGAGCGACATCCGGACAGTTCCGCTCGGCGCTTCGAATTCAAGGTTTTCGAACGCGGCGATGATCTCCTCGGTGGAGGGTTTTCCTTCCTTGCCCTTTGCTGCTTTTTCCACGGCGGATTTCAGCCCCAGGATGGCCTGGGTCATTTTGTAGGCGGGATAGGTGGGAGGGGTGTCGTAGCGCTTGGTATATTCGGTGCGGAGCCAGTCGTTCAGGTCGTTGGAAGGTGCATAAACGCCGAAGGGTCCCCGGGCGCCGAGGACGGTCCCCTCGGGCATTTCGCTGGCCAGACGGAACATGGCCGTTTCACCGGTAGTCAAAATTCCCGTACGTCCCTCAAACAAGCCCCGGGCGCTTCCCTGCAGGACAAGCCCCTCCATGTCCCCACCCCAGAAGCTGGAGTGAATCACCTCGGGATCCTTGAGCATCAGGGCGGAAATTTCAGCACCGTACTGGCCCGCATAGATTTTTGGAAACTGCTCCGTCACAACCTCGACATCGGGTTTGAGAACCTTAATGGACGCTTCAAAATCGTTCCAGGAATCATGTCCCCAGGCGTAGTTCTGGTTGATTCCCGCGACGGTCTTGAGATCAGGCTTCTGGTCCAGTATGTACCGGGCAGCGGCCACGCTGTCAATGGTAGCGGTGAGCCCGGTTCGGAATACATATTTATAGCTGTTTTCTTCAAAGATGCGCGGAGTGCCGCAGTCGAAGAAAATAGTCAGCGCCTGCATTTCTTCGGCGACCGGGGCAATGGCGAGACAGTCGCCGCTGGAGATGTAGCCGATGACGGCATCCACGTTCTTGCGCTGCACCAGGTTCCGATATTCGCCAACCTGCTTTGTGCCCCCGCCAGCTTCATCCACGACCTCGGCCTCAATGGTCATTCCAGCGATTCCCTTTGAATCGTAAGGGGCCGGCATTTTCCCTTCATTCAGTGTTTCAATCACCAGATCGGCGGCATTCTTTGACGGCACGCCAAAAGGACCGGCGGCTCCCCCGGAAAGAAAGGTTACCACGCCAACCGTGAACTTTGAATCATCGGCGGCCTGTGCGGAATTCGGACCTGAGCCGACTGCCAGAAAGACGAAACTGAAAAAAATTGCCAGGAACTGCACGCGCCTTCCAAAACTGTTTGATTTTACCATGGACTCCTCCCGTGGAATTTTTTTGGCCGGAATGGCCAATGTTTCTGAATGCTTAAGAACTCTCCTGATTTTTTTCAAATACATGGAAATGCTTCAGGCATTACCAGACCCTGAACAATCCATAACATTGTTTTAAGCAAAACCCGTGCCCTGAGAGGGCGATCAGCTTAAGTCCTTGAAATTATGTGGGGAAGATGATTCGAAAGAAAGGCGGAGGCGCATGGAGGGATTGCAGATTTGCACTGTTTGCTTTTTTAATAAAAATATAATGTTATATTTTTAATATAATTCAGCTGGTTACGGTTATTTTTCAAAAATGCAAATGTCATTGCATTTTTGAAATGATCGGTTTCAATCCATAACGGTTCATTTTTCGCCACAAAGTGCTGGTATGAATACCCAGTTTCCGGGCCGCAGCAGCGTCCGAATCGCAAAACCGGAGGACCTGGTTTATCATTTTCGCCTCGAATCGTTCAACAGCATCCTTCAGGGAATGGGCATTTTCAAAATCTGCGCTCATTCCGGCCTGCTGCTCCCGGAGCTCAACAGGGAGATCGGTCAAGGTGATCTGATCGTCCTCGCTCAGAATGGTGATTCTTTCAAGAATGTTGATCAGCTCACGCACGTTGCCGGGATAGAGATACGAGGTAAGACGATCGAGAACCTCAGGCGTCAAGCGCTTTCGCGTGTGGTTTTTTTCATTGAAACGGATAAGGAAATCGAGCGCCAGTGCTGCGATATCCTCCGGACGTTGGCGAAGAGGCGGAATATCAATTGGAATGACATTCAGTCGATAGTAGAGATCTTCCCGAAACAGATTCCGCCGCATCATGTCTTTCAGGTCTCGGTGGGTGGCCGCGATAATACGGACATCGATGGAGGTGGGCCTGGCGCTTCCGACGCGGTTGAACGTCTTTTCTTCGATCACTTCCAGGAGTTTGGCCTGCAGATCCATCTTCAACTCGCCAATTTCATCAAAGAAAAGAGTACCCGAATTTCCTGCTTCCACATATCCGATCTTTCCCTCGATTCTGGCTCCGGTGAAGGCCCCCTTTTCATAGCCGAAGAGTTCGCTTTCCATGAGGGAATCGGGAATGGCCCCGCAGTTTATCTTGACGAAAGGCCCGTCTTTTCGACCGCTCATTTCATGGATTGCCCGGGCCAGCATACTTTTTCCGGTTCCCGACTCTCCGCAGAGTATGACCGAAATATCGGTATCCGCGACCTTGGCCGCCTTTTCCATCACCTGAAGAAACGAGCGGCTCTTGACAACCATTCCCCTGAGTGAACCGGCCAGGCGGGATTCATCGAGAAAGGAGGACATGTAGTCAAACTTGAACTTCCGCGTTTCCTCGAGCTGCGCCCGGAGCTCATTCAGCTCCGTGATGTCCCGAACACTGGTGACCACAAGGGCTATTTTGTGATTCCCGTCGAAAATGGGAGTCCCCGTGACCATCACCTGTTTATTGCCCTTGACCTGCTGCATAAGGGTGACCTGGGATTTTTTCTTGATGACTTCCAGGGTGGCTGAATAATCAAAAATCCCGTCCCTGAGAAGCTCCTTCATGTTCTTTCCCAGAAGATTTTCCCGGGACAACCCGGTGATTCTTTCATAGGCGCTGTTGACCCGGATGGTATTCGCCTTGCCGTCGGTGACATAGAGTCCGTCTCCGGACGACTCGATAATGGCCTCCAGCTCCTGATGAAGATTCTGATAGCCGCTCAACTTGGAGAGGATGGCCTCGTATTCCGAGATGTCCTGGAAAACCGAAATGACTCCCACTATTTCACCCCCGAAGAAAATCGGAGTGCGGTTAACGATGATGGTGGTCCGGGGCAAGGAAATTTTTTTTCCGATCTGAGGATGGCCGGTTTCCATGACCTCCTTCAGGTGAGGCCAGGTCTCCGGCCGAACCTCCGAAAGATGGCGTCCCAGAACGGCATCGCGCGGTTCGCCGAAAATTCGTGCTGCCCCCGTATTGAAGCAGACGACATGTCCCTGCTTGTCAATGATAAGAATTCCATTGTGAAAGGAATCCAGAACAAAGGAACACGCATCGAGTCCCCGGCGCAGGTCATTCTTTTCCATAATCGACTCCAGCAAACAGCTTATCCCCGCCAGGTGTTTTCCTGTGCAAACCACCATAGCATAAGGGGGATTTAAAACCTCTTTTTACCACGCTGACTGAATGATTTACAAATACTTATATTTCTGCCGTCTAGCGACATTCTCAAAACAACATCGCACCGCTTGATTTAAGATCAATACAAATTTTTCAAATTTCACTGCCCGGTCTTGAGAATGAACATTAAAGGCGGGAAAATGGAGATGTTTGATATTACGGGAAAATGTCCTTTTTTCCAAAAATTCGCTTTCCGAAAAAGTCTGCTATGGAAGGGAATCCTTTCCAACTATTGTGAGGGGGCTTCCGCGAAATACTGCGAGAGAAAACGCCTTTATCACCGGGACGGCTCTTCCCCCTGCGCGGACGTGCTGCCTACGGGAAAACCCGCATCGAAAGCGTTTCTGAGCCTCCCCTGATCAATCCAGCCACTCGGACAACCGATCCGCGGCTTCAAGAACTTTTCCGCAGTAGGTTTTCAAAAAAGGCTCCCCCAGTTCCTCTCCCGCGGGAACCTGCTCCGCCGCGGCCAGAGCACGGGCGCCGTCGAAATCGACGAAGGCTGCGCGCGCGGTCAATTCCTCCGGCGGACGGCCGAAAGCGCTTCCGGGAAGTATAGCCACTCCCGTCTGCTCGAGTATTGCCGTGCAAAGCTCTTTTCCGGTGGTGATTCCCCGGGATCGGAGCTTTTCCCGACAAGAGGAGAAATTGGGGAAAAGGTAGAAACCCCCTCTGGGTTCTGGGACGGTTACGCCTGATTCCCTCAGGATTCCATGAACATGTACTCCAAGTGCATGCAGAATCCGCCGGGATTGCCAGAGATATCGCTCGAGCCTTAGTCCTCCCTCAAAGGCACGGACCGCCGCATACTGAATGGGAGCGCTGGTAGCGGTATACGTTTCGCTGGCGACAGCGGCCATCGCCTCCAGCAGCCAGTTCAGGGCATCGGGAAACGCGAAAGTTCCGAGGCGCCATCCTCCGGCGCCGCACCATTTGCTCAACCCTCCACTGATAATGGTGCCTTCAGGGTAAAAACGGGCGATGGAAAGGTGGTTTCCGCGGAAATCAAGTTCTCCGTAAATTTCATCGGACAAAAGGATAACCTTGTATTTCCGGGCCGTTTCCGCAAGCGCCTGAAGCTGCTCCGGGGTGTAGGTGCATCCTGTGGGATTATTGGGATAATTCAGGATGACAATCCGGGGCTTGGTCGGATCCTCGCGGCAAAGCCTGTCGAGAGCCTCGGGAGTGAGAAGCCAGTCGCTTTTTTCCTCCGTGGATACCCAGCGGACATGGCGGCCGACAATATGGGCCTGCGGAGCGTAGGAGACCCAGCTGGGAGTGGGAACAACCAGGTCTCCATAGTAAACGAGCTGCAGGATGAACATCAGCTCCTTGGATCCCGGCCCGATCAGGATGTTTTCCGGCCGAAGGTTCAGATGCTGCGTTCGGGTAAAATAGCCGGCCACCGCCGTCCGAAGCGCCTCCAGGCCCCTCACGGGCAGGTAATCCTTCTGGTGGGCGTTGGCGCGCAACTCCTCCACCACCGGCGGCGGCACAGGAAAGGGAGACTGCCCCAGACCCAGGCGAAAAATCTGCCTTCCCTCCCGGATCAGACGGGCGCTCAGCTCATTGATTTCAAGAGTGGCCGACAGGGGAAGACCGCGAACATTGAGATTGAGATGCATTTCATGGGCATGATCCGGCATCTGGAATCCTCCAACCAGGTTTTGAGTTCCGGGCCAATCCGCCGAGCCGGCCCGGTGCACAATAGCGGCAGGTGACAATGTCGGGGCCCACTTCCTTCTTTTTTCCTGTCATTTGACAATAAGGAATTTGACCCTAAATTGGAATAAAAACCCTTATCCCCTGAAAGGATTTTTTCCATGAAGTTCAGCCTGCGGGGCCTGGTAGCGGCGGGTTTTGCCGCGACCGTCATTTCCCTGGCCGTTATTTACGCTCTCCCCTTTTTATTCTTCCTGCCAGGGCTTCAACTCATGCAATTGATGGGGAGCCTTTTTCTCGAACCGGGAACCGACGCGACCGCCCTCGGAGAATTTTTTTACCTTTTTGCTCGGCCTGGGATTCGCCACGGCGTATGCGGCGCTCTGGAGCCTCGGAATCGGCTATCCCACATGGCGCATGGGTCTTCTCTTCGGGCTGGTTCACGGTCTCCTGGGTATCGCGGGAGTTCAGATTCTTTATGCAGTCCACCCGCTCAATTGGCCTCTTTACCTGACCGCCGGCAAGTCGATTGTCCTGCTTCTGTCCACCCTCGCCTTCGGTTTTCTGATGGGAGTGCTTTATCCGGTTTTCGCCGGAGCATGGCCAGCCTCTGAGCCCAGCAGGTCTTCTCACGTTAAATGATTATCCATCCCGCAATCTTGGTTAGCACAAATGCAGTTTTCGATCCGGAAACGAGTAATTTTTCGCAAAATCAAGGAAATCAAGGATTTGAGCGGAGGCGTAGTACTTTACGCCGCACAATCAAATCCGCGGATTGACGCAGAGATTGCGGAAAAGGACTGTTTCCGGAACGAAAACTAGATAAATTCGCTGGTCATGATAAACAAGGGCTGTCGGATGAATGTTTCGTATTTCGGCCGAAGCCGCTCCAGATGGTAGTATTTCTCCACGTCCACGACTTTATGATGTCCCGTCACCACATCGAGTGGAATGGTGTCGTAAATTCCGTTATGCAGAATGATCAGGCGCCCCGAGGTTCCTGTGAGGACGAGGTCGAGAGCGATATTGCCAAAGGCCATGGGAACAATGGAGTCCAGAGCGTCGGGATCTCCGCTGCGCACCAGGTAGCCGAGTCGCTGGTTGAGAACGTTGATTCGTCGGCCATTATTGTACTTGGGCGAGAGCTCTTTGAGCTGTGCCGCCACCTTATCGCCGATTCCCCCGAGTTTTCGATGACCGTACTGGTCCATTTCAGCCCCTTCGAAAGACAGCTCCCCCTCATGTTCCATTTTGGCGCCTTCCGAGACGATCACGACCGAATACCTGCTGGGATTGCGTTTCCAGTCATAGACCAGGAGTTCCGTCAGATTGTCCATATTGAATGAATGCTCCGGAATGAGGCAGCGGTCCGCCGCTCCAGCCATCGTCGGCAGAAGTGCGGTGAACCCGGCATACCGGCCGAACACCTCGATGACCAGGAAACGCTCGTGTGAGCCGGCCGAAGTGCGAAGCTTGTGCGCCAGTTCGATGGTCCGGGTGACGCAGGTGGAAAAGCCGATGCAGTAATCGGTTCCCGGCACGTCGTTATCCATCGTTTTCGGAATGGCCACCACCTTGACCCCCTCTTTGTGCAGGCGATGCGCGTAGCTGAGCGTGTCGTCCCCGCCGATAGGGATCAGATAATCGACTCCCAGATATTCCAGGTTCTTCAGGACGTCGGGGGTCACGTCATTGACTTCGTCGGTGTATTTGGCCCGAAGATGTTCAGGAAGATTCGTTTTGGGCAGATGGCTGGGCCGGGTCCGTGAAGTATGCAGAAAAGTACCGCCCGTGCGTCCCGCCCGGTTAACGATATCTTCGGTCAGCTCCAGAAAATTTGCGTCATTGTCCGCCGTTTTTTCCGGTTCCATTTCCACCAGGCCAGCCCATCCCCGCCGGATGCCGATCACGCGGTACCCTTCACGGAGTGCGCGGTAGGTCACGGCCCGTATAGCCGGATTGAGGCCCGGCACATCTCCTCCTCCGGTCAAAATGGCGATCGTCCCTTTTCTTGCCATGATCATTTCCTCCTTGGAAGACTTGCGCCGCATTTTCGCGACAGTTCCATTTTATCAGACCTGTCCGAAACACAACGATATGAGTATTTCTTTTCCGTAAACCCTTCAGCGGCCTTCATGGAGTCAAGGATCCTTTTCAGGTCCGCCAGGGGCAAACCTTCCTCGAGAATCAGGCCGACCCCGATCGCGAGGGGGCGAGCGCCGCTCATGGCCAGGTCGTTGACCGTTCCGTTAACGGCCAGGTCTCCGATATTCCGTCCAGGGAAAAAAATGGGATCCACCACACAGGAATCGTTGGTGAACGCCAGCCGGCCGCCTTCGTGATGCAGAATTGCCGAATCGTTCAGGTCGCGCTGGGAAGCACCGGAGAGGACCGGAATGATCAGATCTTCCAGCAGCCGGTGACTGAGATTACCCGCCGCTGCCGTGACCGAGGAGAATGATATCGGACATGGGGGAATTCAAGGTCGAGGTTCAAGGTTCGAGGTTCGAGGTTCGAGGTTCAAGGGATTTTAAACTTTGAACCTTGAACAGCATTAACCAACTTCGAACTGATTTTACCGGCCATACCTGTTCGCCGCGGCGCAGGCCTCAAAACAGAATTTCACTGCTTCCGGGACGGTTCCCGAAAGCTCGCCGATTGCAACAGTCACCGAGAGGAGCCGATGGACTTTCCGCGCTCTTGCGTGCTGCTCGGCAATCTCAATGATGCTCTGGGTAATGGCCAGTTCGTGCTAAAACGATCCCACCAGTCCGGAGAGAACCGTCATGAGTTTATTTTCATGCTCCACTATAACAGATCGAAATGAAAACATCTCCTGCCGGCCGTGAAGATTGATTTCACACTGTGATTAATGATAATTATTTACGGATATTTCGCGAAGCAAATCCCCTGCTCTTAATACCCCTTTTCCATCTCCAGGGAGGGAAGCCATGGCAGAATATGTTGCAGCTCTTGATCAGGGAACCACCAGCAGCCGGTGCATGATCTTCAATCACTCCGGAGAAGCGGTGGCGGCTCACCAGCTTGAGCACCGGCAGATCTACCCCGAGCCCGGATGGGTGGAACACGATGCCTTGGAAATCTGGAATAAGACCGAGGAGGTCATCCAGGGAGCGCTGAGCAAAGCAGGGATTCGGGCGGAGGAGATCGTCGCCGTCGGAATCACCAACCAGCGGGAGACGACGCTGGTCTGGGATCGTCGGACGGGACAGCCGTTCTGCAATGCCATCGTCTGGCAGGACACTCGCACGGACAACATCTGCCGGATTCTTGCTGCCGACGGGGGACAGGACCGCTTTCGCCAAAGGACCGGTCTGCCTCTCGCCACGTACTTTTCCGGTCCCAAAATTCGATGGATTCTGGACAACGTGCCGGGGGTGCGCGAAGCGGCGGAGAGGGGGGATGCTCTCTTCGGCAACATGGACACCTGGCTGATCTGGAAGCTGACGGGGGGACCCGGCCCCGGGGCCGTCCACGTGACGGACGTGACCAACGCCTCCCGAACGCTGCTCATGGATCTGGAGAAGCTTTCCTGGGATGACGAAATCCTGAAGGTCCTGGAGATCCCGCGATCGATGCTGCCGGAAATTCGCCCTTCGAGCGATCCGGACAGCTATGGCCACACCCTCTCTGACGGCCCGTTCGGGCGGACTATTCCCATCTGCGGCGACCTGGGGGACCAGCAGGCCGCCACGGTGGGGCAGGTCTGCTTCGATGTAGGAGAGGCCAAGAATACCTACGGCACAGGCTGCTTTGTGCTGCTCAATACCGGCAATAACATCATTCATTCCCGACACGGACTGGTTTCCACAGTCTGTTACCGGTTCGGAAAAGAAGCGCCGGTCTATGCTCTGGAGGGTTCCATCGCCATCACGGGAGCTCTGGTGCAATGGCTGCGCGACAGCCTGTGCATTATCAAAAACTCCTCCGACGTGGAAAATCTTGCGAAAACGGTGGAGGACAACGGGGGGATCTATTTCGTGCCGGCCTTCTCCGGCCTTTTCGCCCCCTACTGGCGCAGCGAAGCCCGCGGCCTGATCATCGGCATGACCCGCTATACCACCCGCGGGCATATCGCCCGCGCCTCCCTTGAAGCCACGGCATACCAGACCCGCGAAGTGCTCGATGCCATGGAGGCCGATTCCGGAATCCAGCTGAAGTCTCTGAAGGTGGACGGAGGCATGACTTTCAACGATCTTCTCATGCGGATACAAGCGGACATTCTGGGGGTCCCTGTGATGCGCCCCAAAGTGGCCGAGAGCACTGCCCTGGGCGCGGCATACGCCGCAGGTCTGGCAGTCGGCTTCTGGAAGAGCACGGCCGATCTCCGGCGCAACTGGGGCGTGGACCGGACATGGGAGCCTTCGGAGGACGACACCCTGCGCACAGCGAACTATCGCCGATGGAAAAAAGCAGTCAGCCGCACTTTCGACTGGATGGATTGAAAAAGGGCACGCCATCGCCCTGGTTTACGGCAGGGTGATGCGCAACCTTTCCATCGACCTTGCGGTGGCAATCAACGCCTTCGTTCCCGCCGGATCGGATGCCGTGCTGGTCATCGCCCATGCCTACATCATCCAGGCGCAATCGGCGGCCTGGTATGTCAGATACACTCCCCGGCTCTTCGGCTCGGGGGAGACCTCCCAACAAACGGCCTGAGCAGGTTTTGGTCCGAAAAGCCGCCGGTTTCCACCCGCGTTTTGCCGATTCGTCCGGCCAAAATTTCTCTGGACTCCTTGACCCATTGCAGCGCCCTGATATTATCCAGATAATAAGGGGAAATAAAATTTAATACCTATTCTTTCAAAGACTTACAACCTGCTATGCGTGAAGGGGCCAGGAGAGTCCGGGAACAACGCCTGTGCCCCGTGGCGTCGAAAAATCATCAAAGGAGAGAACGCCATGGTGAAATCCGCCTCCCAAAAGGTTCCACAACCTCCCTATTTACTGTTGACCGGAGTGGCCGCGGGTCTGATCGCAGGCGCCGTGGCCGGGCGGACGGACCAGTTTCTCGACCGCTTCGTGAGCAAGAAGCAGAAAAAGCGAGACCAAAAGGTTCGAGAAACTTCCGCCCACCAGATGGCCGGTCCTTACTTCGCACGAAAGATCAGCGGTCGGAAACTTTCGAAAAAAGACAAGCAGCGCGCCACGATGGCCTTCAATGTTTTCTATGGGGTCATGTGGGGTCTGATCTATGCAGGCGTTCGGAAAAAGGCTCCCTTCCTCGCCCGCTGGGGCGGAATCCCGTTCGGGATTCCCTTCTTTTTCGCCTGCGACGGCCTGATGGCGCCTCTGCTGGGAGTCTCTCCGACCTTGCGCAGAATTCCCTGGCAGCCCAGCGCAAAAGAGATGGGAAACCATCTCGCCTGGACCGCGACCGCCGAGATGGTGCATCGCGGAGCGGCCCGTGCGGCTTCGGCCATCGGAGAGAATCGTAAGGCATCCTGACCCGGCAGCGAGGCGCCGCCATGGCAAGAAAATCAAAACAGGAATATATGAATCAGGAGCTCCCCACCTGGTTGAACGGCCTTCTGATTTTCGGCGCCGCCGCGGGGGTGATCGCAGCGGAACTGAAGCGTCCCCTGAGGAGGCGGACGCAGGACAAGCTCAGGAGAAATGCGCGTAATATGGCCATGTCCTTCATGACCGCAGGCACCATCGCCATCACCGAAAAACCGGCAGCCATGGCCCTGATGCGGCTGGGACGGAAAAAAGGGTGGGGACTGCTGAACATGGTCCGTCTTCCCCCCGCCCTGGAGGTCTTTGTTTCCGTCCTCCTTCTCGACTATACCCTGTATGTCTGGCATTACCTGACACACAAAGTTCCTCTTCTCTGGCGCTTTCACCAGGTGCATCACGCGGACCTGGACCTCGATGCCTCGACCGCTCTTCGTTTCCATGCCCTGGAGATGCTTTTTTCGGTCCCCTGGCGATCCGCACAGATTTTCGTCTTCGGGATATCCCCCCTGGGACTGGCTGTCTGGCAGACAATGACGCTGATGGAGATCCTGTTCCATCATTCCAACACAAAACTTCCCTCGGGTTTCGAGCGACGTCTCTGCTATCTGATCGTGACCCCCCGAATGCACGGCATCCACCATTCCATCGTGCAGGAGGAGACCGATTCCAACTGGGCGACCATATTCTCCTGGCCCGATTTCCTGCATCGTACGATCCGGCTCAACGTCCCCCAGAAAGAGATCACCATCGGCGTTCCCGCCTTCCTGAATCCGAAGGAACTTACGCTGGGCAAGCTGATGACGATGCCTTTTACCGCGGATCGTCCGAGCTGGAACTTCAGGGATAACGGGAAACCGGTTCGGAGCAAGCCTCTGCCCCTGCCGAAAACGACGCTGGAGAGCTGAACGAAGGCTGGGCAAACCAAAAAAAGGTCTCCTCGCACAATCGCGGGGAGACCTTTTTGTCCTATTTTGAAGGATGCCTTTCAAACGCCCGGAGGATGGCGTCGCCATCCTATCTCGTGTCCATCCGGAAACCCCGGTAAGCATTAATGCAGTTTTCGATCTGGAAACGAGTCATTTTTCGCAAGATCAAGGAAATCAAGGATTTGAGCGGAGGCGTAGTACTTTACACCGCACAATCAAATCCGCGGATTGACGCCGGGATTGCGGAAAAGGGCCGTTTCCGGACGAAAACTATCTCAATCTTTTCGGCGGCGAGATCTTCTGACTGGCGCTCCCCTTCGCCAGAATCCCGGTCTCCAGAATCAGATCCATGCCGCTGCGGTCCGAATCGAGAAGAAATTCATCGGCCGACTGCAGGGCGGAATATGCGCCGCAAATCTCGCCGGGATCACAAATCGTTAAGTCCCCGTCGGCATCGGTCCCGACAAAAAGCCGATAACTGCCCGGCGCCAGATCGGAGAGGCTGAAAGCCATCCCATCCATGCCGTATCCTCCTTCCGTCTGCGCCACGGTAACTCCAGAAGCATCGGTGAGCACCACATAAAGAAACCCCTCGGAAGCTGCTGCGGCCTGAATTTTTTTGAATGCTGTCACCGGAATCAGCAGGTCTCCGTTGTCGCTTTTCACCTCTATCGCGGCGGTATTCTCTCCATAATTCATCTTCGTCGGGTCGACCAGAACCATGTAATCGCCCAGACCACTGTCAGGTTCGGCAGCTGTAGCGGTCACCGTAAGCCAGGAAGCGGAGGAGACCAGGGATATTACGTTCAGTTCACCCCCGCCCGTATTCTCCAGCCGAAGGGGAGCCGCCGTCCTGGATTCGGAAAAAGTGAAAGACTCCGGGTCGGCGCTTAGTTGCGCCGGAGGAGTTGAATCCTCCTCGAGCGCAAGCTGCCGGGCCGCCAGAGCCGCCTTACAGGCGTCGATCAGGCCATAACCGAAGTAATCGTCCCGCCCGGAAGGGCCGATATCTTCGGTGATGTCACCGGAGGACAGCAGCGCATCGAGTTGATCGGGGGTCATCGAAGGGTGCAGGGAGCGCATCAGAGCCGCGACACCCGAGACGTGCGGGGCGGCCATCGAAGTGCCGCTCAGGAAGGTGTAACTGTAGTTCCCACCATTCCAGGACGTGCTGAGAATCCCATCCTGATACCCGTCACCGTCGACATCCCTTCCCATCTCTCCGCCGGGCGCGGCCACCGTAATGGTGGATCCGAAATTCGAGTAGGAGGCGAGTTCTTTCCGGAGCGTTACTCCGCTGACGGAAATCACTTCCTTGAAGGCTGCGGGGTAAAAGGGGGTCGAGGAGCTTTCATTGCCGGCAGAGGCCACCAGAATGACTCCCGCCTCTCGCGCCCTGATGCAGGCATCCTGTATCAGGCGGCTCGGATAACTGCTGCCCAGGCTCATATTGATGACATCGGCGGTTTTTTCTGGAAACGAGCCCGTATCATTTGTCAATCCGGCAGCATAAAGAATAGCCTGAGCCAGATCGTAGGAGACGCCGTTCGTCATGCTCAACGCCCTGAGAGGCATGATGCGCACATTCCCGGCCACCCCGGCCACTCCCGTGGCATTGTTGGTGGCCGCGGCAATGGTCCCGGCCACATGGGTGCCATGATAGGAAGTGGACCCTACCGGCAGGGAATCGCCGTCATCGGAAGGATCCGGATCGATCCCGTCGCCGTCCCCGGCACGATCGGGATCGGAGATGAAATCATATCCGTCCAGAAGGTTGGGCGCCAGGTCCGGATGCCCGAAGAGGATGCCCGAATCGACTACGGCCACCACCGTTTCCGGTGTCCCCCGGGTAAGATCCCAGGCTTCCGGAAGACGGATCAACGGATAATGCCACTGGATGGGGTAGTGTTTGTCGTTCGGAACAAAATGCGGCTGCACCAGGTAATTCGGTTCGGCAAAGCGGACCTCCGGGTTGCGTCGGAGATCTTTGATAACACGGATCGTCTCCATCTTGCGGTTTATTTCAGGACGGCCCTCATCCACCAGGGGGTGCGGGCTTTTTCCCGCCGACGACATGAGAGAGACGGAGTCCGGCAGCTCGAACAGCATGGCCCTCCCGTGCTCTCCACCCTTGCGTCGCAGGCCGGGCGGCTGTGAGCGGTCTCCGGACGCGGACAACAGGGAGGGCTCTTCCCGGTAGCGGACCACGATATCTCCCGGGACAAAGTCCTGCGTTATGGCCATGGAAGGTGCGGCGACCGCGGCCTCATTCCCATCTCCGATCAGCAGCAGGTAGCCCGAAGCGCCCTCAGTCGCCTGCACAGTGATGTAATGGGTCCCATCGGAGGGGACCTGAACGGATTCAATCGCTTCGATCCCCTGGGAGGCCTGCAGAAGTTCCCCTCCGGCATTGCCGAGAAACAGGTCCAGATCCGCCCGATCGGGTTCGGCGACAACCAGCAGGATGACCTGCCCCGCCGTCAGATCGACTGCGTAAACATCAAAAACATCCCCCTCAAGGAAGGATTGTCCCTGCGAACCTGCACCGGCGACTTTGACATAACCGGAGATCTTCGCTCCGTTCGGGACGATCTGGGCTGTTTCCAGGGAGTTGTTCGGATGAAATGGTGCATTTTCGTCATCGGTATCGCCGTCGAAAACAATCATGCTCGCCCGGACAGTCCCCGAAATCGTATACAGCTCTTTTTCGGATCTGAAAGAGGGTTCCCCCTCATCACCGGGAACGGTTTGGTCTCCTGAACCGCCTCCGCCGCAGGCTGTCAGGAAGGGCAATAAGGAAAGGATGAGCAGGAAGGCGAATTTTTTCACGGTGCCCTTTTTCGCAGGGAGTTGAATGAAAATAAAAATCGGGGAGGGAGTGGGGTTGAAAAACAGAGTAAAGGAAAAGCACCCCTCCTGACAAGAGGGTGAAGAGAAAATTCGTATATCTGGTGGGCAGTTATTAAAAAACACTACTGGAAAAACCTGCAATGAAAAAACTTCCGGCATTCTCACGAGAGTGTTTTCAGGGCTTTGGAAAATAAAAATTAAAATAAATTGACTTCACATGAAATAGTGCTAATTTTATCTCACCTCCCCCAACTTTCACATCACCCGATAAGTGGTTTACTGGCTGAACCAGTAAAAAACATCTTTCAATGAAGAGTGGTTGAAATGAAAATTGACATTGACTCCGTTTCTTTGCCGAAAAAACAGCGGATCATGCTGGTGGAAGATGACCCGCAGATCAGCGAAATCGTAAATGCCATCCTGGATGGAAAGTTTGAGGTGGTCCGGATGCAAAGCGGAGAAGATGCTGTCAAAGAATTCCAGCGTTCTTCCTTTGACCTCATTTTCATGGATTTGCATCTTGCCGGAATGGACGGGTACGAGACGACGCTGCGCATAAGGGCCATGGAGAGGGGCGAAAATCGTCAGCAAGTTCCCATTGTGGCATTCACGGGAAATATCACAAAGGAGAACAGAAAAAGATTTTTTGAATACGGCATAGACGATTATCTGTCCAAGCCCTTTTTCCGGGAGACCATATTCCCCACGCTTTACCGAAATCTCGAAAAAGCAAAAAAACCGGCCGCGAATATGCTTTCCAATTGACTACCGTGAAGAACAATTTGAATGACACTTCAGACTTCATGATCAGCTCACAGGATCGGCGCTTTGCCTGAAGTCGTCCCGAAAAAAAAGGGAGGCAAAGCGCCTCCCTTCGACCTACGAGCGGTGCAGGCTGAAATATTCTATCCGATCTGCTCGGACAGGTAAAACTGAATTCCCATCTGCTCGATCTGGTCCTTCTGCGTCTCAAGCCAGTCGAGGTGTTCCTCCTCTTCTTTCAATATTTCCTCGAGCATGGCCTTGGTGCCGTTATCACCGACTTCGACGGCCAGACGGATGGTTTCATTATAGCCCTTGATGGCCGACGATTCGGCATTCCAGTCGTTTTGATGCATTTCTTCCACTTTCTTGCCGATGGTGATCTTATCGAGTTTGCTGACGATCGGGCGGCCTTCCAGGAAAAGAATGCGCTCGATCAGTTTTTCCGCATGCTTCATCTCCTGGATGGATCGACTTTTTATCACTGACTGCAGGGTTTCGTATCCCCAGTCCTCGCACATTTCCGCATGGACGAAATACTGGTTGATGGCGCCAAGTTCTTCGCAGAGACGAGCATTAAGTTGGTCGATCAGCGCTTGATTTCCCTTCATTTTCATTCCTCCTTCTAGTTGGTTTTCGTCCGGAAACGGCCCTTTTCCGCAATCTCTGCGTCAATCCTCGGATTTGATTGTGCGGCGTAAAGGTCTACGCCTCCGCTCAAATCCTTGATTTCCTTGATCTTGGATCTTGCGAAAAATTACTCGTTTCCAGATCGAAAACTGCTTTTGTGCTTCCCGGGGTTTCCGGAAGGGCACTGAGTTGAGATTCCGATGAGTACTGCTATCCGATCGGGGACCGGGCAAAAGAATGACCAGTTTTCCCCAGCAGTTCAAAATGCGCCCTGGGGTGAATACAGGCCGGACAGGTCTCGGGCGCCTCTTTCCATGCTGAACATCACCGAAATTGCGGCAGCGCCAGCACCTTCTGAACAGATCATTCCAGAAGGTGCTGACTGTTTCCTAAACAGGAATAATACCGGGCAGAAGAGCGCTGTCAAATTCACGAGACGCGGAATAGATTTCTTTTCTCGCCCATTTGTGTTAAAAAATTCCTTATGCTCTGGAGACTTTCGGCGACATCACGTCTGGCGTTCTCGTTGAAAAGAAAAATCGTCGCTGGATTTTTCCTACTGCCGATTGGAATTATCCTGGGCAGCTTTGCACCGGCAGTTCCTCTGGCGCAGGAAAGCGCCCCCAGAGACGTTCTCATCCTCCATTCCTATCACCCGGGGCTGATCTGGACCGACAATATCATGTCCGGAATCATGGAAGTCTTTGGACAAGAAGGCGACCAACTCCACCTGCACGTCGAATACCTGGACACCCAGAGGTACGAAAACACTGAAAATTATGAAGAAATTCTGGGCTCCCTCATCCACTACAAACTCAAGGACAGGCAATTCGACCTGCTCCTTCTCTCCGACAATAATGCCCTGGAGTTCGTCCAGAGACACCGGACCGAGCTCTTTTCCCATTCCTCTGTCGTTTTCTGCGGTATCAACAACTTTCGTCCTTCCATGATCGAGGGTTCCGAAAATATCACTGGCGTCGCCGAATATCCCTCCATTTTTGAAACCATCGAGACGGCGCTTGACCTTCATCCCGAAACGGATCGGGTTATAGTTATCGGCGGCCAAAAAACCCTGACCAGTCTTGAAAACCGGAACATGCTGGTTTCTCTTCTCATTGAAGAGCCATTTGACCCCTCCGTACGGTTCATATTCTGGGATGACCTGCCGAGCGATGAGCTGACCTCCCGCCTTAAAGACCTGCCCGACAACAGCCTGGTTCTCATAAACGGTTCCGTCTCCAGGCGATCAGGGGAGGCTCTCCCGTATCTGGAGGGAATCCGAATCATCTCAGAATGCTCTAGGCCCGTATACAGCCTGTGGGATTTTTCCTTGGGGAATGGGATCGTCGGGGGAAAACTCATCAGCGGGAGGCAGCAGGGAAGAATCGCCGCACAGATGGCAATGCGTATTCTGGACGGGGAAGACCCCGATAATATCCCTGTTGCCGTCGGCCCCAACAGGTACATGTTCGACTACGATCAAATGAAAAGATTCGGACTCTCTATCCGCGGTCTTCCCAAGGACAGCATCGTCATCAATCGTCCTCCACCCTTTTATGCCCTGAGCAGGGGACAGTTGTTGGCCGCCCTGGCAGTTCTGTCGGGACTATCGGCCCTTCTCTTCGCCAACGTACTGGTCCGCCGGCGGACTCAAAAAAAATTGGAAGAGCAGAAGGAACGCGTCGATCTTCTCCTCGATTCCGCCGCTGAAGCGATCTACGGCGTCGACCTGCAGGGGAAGTGCACCTTCTGCAACCCGGCTGCGCTCCGGATGCTCGGATTCCGAAGCGAGCAGGACCTGCTCGGAAAGAAAGTTCATGAATTGGTTCATCATACGCGGCCGAACGGCATGCCCTATCCCTCGGAGGAGTGCCGGGTGTGCAAGGCTTTCCGACGGGGCGAGAACCTTCACGTGGAAAATGAACATTTCTGGCGAGCGGACGGAAGCAGTTTTCCCGCGGAATACTGGTCCTATCCGATTCGAAAGGATGGGCAAACGATCGGTGCGGTAGTCACTTTCCTGGATATCAGCGAGCGAAAAGAGGCGGAGAATAAATCGAAGGAAGCCCTTCAGGAACTCAACGCCTTTGTCTACACCGTCTCCCACGACCTGCGCTCCCCCTTGTCGGCCATCATCGGATTTGCCGATTTTCTTCGCCAGAACTACACTCAGGTTCTGGATGAAAACGGCAACACGGCTCTCGAGGAAATCGAAGCGCAGAGCGAAAGAATGGATGCGATGATGGAGGATCTTCTCTCCCTTTCCAGTGTTGGAAAGTTGCCTGCGCCGCCTTCAGAAGTCGATGTCAACGAGGTGGTTGGGAAGGTTGTAAGGGATCTGCACCATCAAATCGCCGAAGCCGGGCTGGCTGTCCGGATAGGTCCCCTGCCCTCCGCAAAGATCCCCGAGACTCTCTTGTCCCAGATTTTTTCCAATCTGATCGGCAATGCGGTACGTTATGCGGGCGAAGAAGGAGGGCCCATCGAGGTGGATGGAGAGCGCAGCGATTCGACGGTGCGTTTTTTCGTCCGGGACCATGGTCCCGGAATTCCCCCCGGGGAACGATTGAAGGTCTTTGACGTCTTTTTCCGGGGCTCCACCGGGAAACGGATTTCAGGGACCGGCATCGGACTGGCTACGGTGCAGAAGATCGCCCGTCTGTATGGAGGTCGCGTCTGGATCGAGGATACGCCAGCCGGAGGCGCAACTTTCGCGGTGGAACTCGTCGAATCCGCCTGACAAATCTCTGAACCATGCCAGCCTCTCTGGTATCCTCCGCGTCAGCGACCATTTCGAAAAGGCCAGAAAAATCCCCCTCGACTATTCTTCGCCGGCACCGAACTCCACAAGAATAATCTCTTCTGAACCGTATGGAATCCCGAAGAATTTATTTTCAACCAAATCTCCCATGACCCACTTGCCGGTGGAAGTCCGCCCTACTCCGGGAACCGGCGTACGAGAAGCGGCGCCGGAGGCGGGATCAATGACCAGGATATCGGAAGCGGTGTACGGAACCGCATAAATTCTATCATCGGGCCCCAGGATCGCCTCGGACCAGCCGGATCCCGAAAGATTCGCTCCCATGGTGCTGAGAGAAGCGGTATCGGTCCTCGGGTCAATGATCAGGATGGCCGGTGAATTGGTATAAGGGATGGCATAAATCTTTCCATTGGGCGCGAGAATTCCTTCCGCATACTTGTGACTGTCGGTAAGAGCCGCTCCCAGCCTGCCGCGGGAGGCCGTCCCGGAGGCGGGGTCGATGATAAGGATGTCCGATGAGTCACGGGGAACGCCGTAAATCTTCCCGTTCGAGGCGAGAATTCCCCCGGACCACTTGTTGGAACCGGCAAGATTCGCTCCCATAGTGCTGCGGGTGGCGGTCCCGGCGAGGGGATCGATAATCAGGATGTCCTTTGAATTCCGGGGGATACAGTAGATTCTGTTGTCCTCACCCAGAACGGCTCCCGCCCACTTGGCGTTATCGCTGAGATCCAGACCGAAGTCGGTCCGAACGGCGGCGCCGGCTATCGGGTCGATGATCAGAACCTCCCGAGCATTGTAGGGTACGCAGTAAATCTTCCCATCCGGCCCCAGGCAGCCACTCGCCCACTTGCCGGAGCCGGAAATACTTGCTCCCATGGTGCGGCGGGTTGCGGTGTTGGTCACCGGATCGATGATAAGGATATTGTCGGCGGAGAAGGGGACGCCGTAGATTCTGTCGTCCGGACCTCGAACGCCGCCCCACCACTTGGACTCCGTTCCGGAGATGCCGGCGCCGAACTTCCCGACCGTTACCGAGAAATCCACCGTTGCCGCCGTCACCGTCACTATGACATTGTCCGGTGCACTGTCAATGATGCCATCGTTAACCACCAGCCTGAAAACATAAGCTCCTTCGAGGTCGGGAGCGAACTCGGGATCGGCCGTTGCGGCGTTGCTCAGGGTCGCTGAGCTTCCTGCGGGGGAGGATTGAACCCTCCACGAATAGGACAGCGCATCGCCATTTGCATCCACGCTGCCACTGCCATCCAGCCTCACCGTTGAGCCGGTCATTACGATCTGGTCCTTTCCGGCGTTTGCTACGGGCGCCGAGTTCACCGATGTGGCCGTCACGCTTACGGTATCCGGAGCGCTGTCAACAACACCATCATTGACCACCAGTCTGAAAACGTAGACTCCGTCCGTGTCGGCGGTGAATGTCGGCATGGCTGTCTGGGGGTCGCTCAGGACCGCGGCGCTTCCAGCAGGAGCCGATTGAATTGACCAGAGGTAGGACAGCGCATCACCATTTGCATCGGTGCTTTCACTGCCGTCCAGTGTTGCCGGCGTCCCTGTCATCCCATGCTGGTCCGCGCCCGCGACAGCGATGGGTGCGGAATTCTCCGATGTCGCCGTCACCGTCACCATGTCCGGGGAACTCTCCGCGCTGTCGTTGCTGACCTGCAGACCGAGAACATAAATTCCGTCCAGATCGGCGGTGAATGTCGGATGAACCGTTGTGGCATCGCTCAGGACCGCGACACTCCCGGGAGGGAGTGAGTGAATCGACCATGCATAGGACAGCGCATCGCCATTTGCAGCGGCGCTGCCGCTGGCGTCCAGCCTTACAGTGGACCCGCTCATCACATTCTGGTCCATGCCTGCGTCGGCTACGAGAGCGGTCTCCGAACCAGCGCCATCGCCTCCTCCACAAGCTGTCAGGATTGAAAACGATATCAGCCAGAACGCTCCGGTATGAATCTTCATGATCCTGCTCCCGAAATTAGTCTCCAATGGCGGGCCGTACATTGCCCAATATAAGTCCCAACAAATTAAAACAAATCAATTAAAACCCAACTCGGTGTTCAAGTCAAGCGTCTGAAGAGCCCTAAAAATACAGGGTTTAAAAACAGGCTGCGTCAAATTCAGTCTTCTCGTCCAAACAAATCCGAATCGCCCCCTCCATCAAAAAGAATCTATAAAACAGATAGTTTCATTCACGTCCATTCCCTCGGTCGGGTTGACGCGGGTTGACATGTTTAAATATGCGGATAAACCTGTAACTTAAAAACAGGAGAAATCAACTTTCCTACAAATCAAAGCAGATGAAGAGGCGTTCAGCAACAGCAGATAATCAATAATTCTGAAGAAAACCTCTGAAAAGGATAAATTTGCACCCAGGGCCGGGCGGAAACGCCCGGCCTTAATGCGGGAGCTATAGCAGGGCGACCATCTTACGCGCGGCAAGCTGCCGTGCCAGTGAAGGCGCAACTCCGGCCCGGAGGTGAGGAGTCTCTATGGATAAACTGCCGGAATCCGGTTTTTCACGGGTTCATCGCTGGCTGAGACGCCTGGTCAAGGTGGAACCGGAGGAAATCCGGGCTCTCCTCTGGTCATTCAGTTACTTTTTTGCCTTGCTGTGCTCCTATTACATCGTGCGTCCGATGCGTGACGAGATGGGAATCGCAGGAGGAGTCGAGAATCTGCAGTGGCTGTTTACCGGCACTTTTCTGGCAATGCTGGCCGCGGTTCCCCTGTTCGGCTGGGTGGCTTCGCGCTACTCCCGCAAACAATTTCTCCCTCTGGTCTATTTTTTCTTCATTGCCAACCTGTTGCTTTTCTTCCTGCTGTTCCGATCCGGGTTGACCCATGTCTGGGTCGCAAGAGCCTTTTTTATCTGGACCAGTGTTTTTAACCTGTTCATCGTCTCGGTCTTCTGGAGTTTCATGGCCGACATTTTCAGCGACGCCCAGGCGAAGCGCCTCTTCGGCTTCGTTGCCGCAGGCGGCACCGCCGGGGCGCTGGCGGGTCCTGTCCTGACCGCCACTCTGGCCATCCCCCTGGGGCCGACCAACCTTCTGCTGATCTCCGCCGCCGGCCTGGGATGGGCGGTGCTCTGCATCCATCGTCTTATCGCCTGGCGTGATACCAGGGACCCCAAACCGGCCGCTGCCACAGCTGGTTCCGAAGGTTCTCCCTCCCCAGCCAAAGAACGTGGTCTGGGCGGCGGAGCCTGGGCGGGCCTTCGGCTGATCATCCGCTCGCCTTACCTTCTCGGTATCTGCCTGCTGATTCTGCTCTACACAACTCTGTCGACCTTTTTGTATTTCCAGCAGGCCCAGATTGTTCGCGACAGCTTTGCCGATCCGGCGAAACGCACCACGATTTTCGCGGCCATGGATTTTGCCGCCAACGCCCTTACCCTCATCATCCAGGTTTTTCTCACGGGACGCATCGTCAAGGCCCTCGGCCTGGGCTGGGCGCTGGCGCTGATTCCCCTGATGCTGGGCGCCGGTTTCCTGCTGCTCGGCATGGCGCCTCTGCTGGGGGTGCTTGTCACTGTGCAGGTGGTGCGCCGGGCCGGCAACTACGCTATTATGAAACCATCCCGGGAGATGCTTTTTGTCGTTCTGAACCAGGAGGAAAAGTACAAGGCCAAAAACGTGATCGACACTGTCATTTACCGCAGCGGTGATGTGGTCAGCGCCTGGGCCTATACGGGCTTGCAGGCTCTGGGCTTCGGTCTTTCAGCCATCTCTTTCATCGCCGTGCCGGTAGCCGGTCTGTGGGCCTGGATCTGCTACCGGCTCGGCAAGACACAGGAAGCACGCTCAAAACCAGGGGAGGCGCCATCATGAATTTAAACGATTATCGAATGTCCCGAAGAACTTTTGTCGGCTCAGTGGCGGCCGCGCTTGCGACCGTCTGGCTTGCTCCTCCCGGGCTGCGGGCCGCGAATAAAACATTAATCCTGAAGACGATACCGGCCACAGGTGAAGCCCTTCCGGTCATCGGAATGGGGACATCGCGGACCTTCGACATCGGCAGCGACGAAACCACCTTATCCGAGCTTGCAAGAGTCTTGCAGGCCTTCTTCGACAATGGCGGGAAGCTGATTGATTCCTCGCCTATGTATGGAGAGGCGGAGCGGATCATCGGCGAACTGCTGAGCCGGGCCGAACACCGCGACAAGCTCTTTGCCGCGACCAAAGTCTGGACGGACGGCGAGCAGGCCGGCATCCGACAAATGGAGGAATCACTCGAAAAATGGGGCATCCGCCGCTTTGATCTGATGCAGATACATAACCTGCGCGACTGGCGGACCCACCTGAAGACTCTCAGGGAATGGAAAGCGGAAGGGAAAATCCGCTATACCGGCATCACCACTTCCCACGGCCGGTTCCATCGTGAACTGGAGGAGATCCTGCGCAACGAACCGCTGGACTTCGTGCAGTTCAGCTACAACATCGAAAATCGAATCGCTGAGGAGCGCCTGCTCCCGCTGGCGGCCGAGCGCGGGATGGCGGTCCTGATCAATCGTCCCTACCAGCGAGGCACGCTGTTCCGCAAGGTCAAGGGCAAAGCTCTGCCGGATTGGGCCGCGGAATTCGACTGCAAGAGCTGGGGTCAGTTCTTCCTCAAGTTTATCGTTTCCCATCCGGCGGTTACCTGCGTGATCCCGGCCACCGCCAAGGTCCATCACATGAAGGACAACATGGCCGCAGGTTTTGGCCGCCTGCCCGATGAGGCAATGCGCAAAAGGATGGTAGATTATTTTGAATCGTTATAGAGGCTCTCTTTAGACAATGAAATGACCAGGAAGCGAACATCCAGGCGGCCTTCAAGTCGCCTGTATTGGAGCTTTGCCGTTTTAAAAAAGCCACTTGACATCTTTTGGCACGCAGTGTATAAATCCACCTCGTCTCCAGGTATGCAAAGAGTTGGCACCGCTGTTTTGTCATCGGAGACGAGTCGAAGTTTTACAAAAATAAGTATTGAAATTTTTGTTCCCCGGTAGCTCAGTTGGTAGAGCGGGTGGCTGTTAACCACCTTGTCGCTGGTTCGAGTCCGGCCCGGGGAGCCAAACTGGACAAGGGTCGCTTTCATCTTCGGAAGCGGCCCTTTTCTGTTTTTGGTTATTATTTGCATATCAGGAGACTTGTCGGACTATACGGACCGAAGCGAAGGAGGCGTTCGGACGCCTCTTCCCCGATATGTTTGAGAGCTGCCGCGGCAGCGGCACCGCCGGCTCCAAGGAGCGCAGCACCGAAGGGCCCGCCAGCAAGAAACCCGAAAAACTGGAAAAACTAGAAAGCTAGGGACATTTCCCTTTTAATGTTAAGTCAATCCATTTTGAGGAGGGGGGATAATGCCACGAATTGCACGTGTGGTTGCCGTTGGATATCCGCACCAAGAGCCATCACCATCTCTGCGACTTCATCGAGGAAGAGTTAGACGATGGATTTGTGCCACGTGTTTATTTCGCGGGAATGATGACGGTAAGTTCCGATAAATTTGGCATTTTGCTTTTCGTAGAACCTATTAGCTAGTTGGTTTTCTTTCTCAGTCAGGATGAGATAAGGCTCTCGTAGGCCTTCAGCTTGAAAAAAAGCTTCCAACTCCACGAAAAGACGGTGTGCTAGTCCATCGCCGCGGAACGCTGGTGCGACCACAAAGATGATGAGTTCGGCCGCAGGAGAATTGAGTGACATGTTTCTCTTGGTCAGGTTGTGGAAGCCTCTGACCAGCCATCGGAGAAATGCAGGCGATAGCAGCCGGATGTTTGCCGCCAAAAGAAGCCTGGCGATGATTGGCAGGGTGAGTTTGCGCGTTGCCCGTCTGTCGAGGGTCGCGAGAATACAACCAGCAAGTTCTCCTGCTTCATCATAGGCAACCATGCTGAAGGCATCCGGATGTTCCGCCTGGTGTCGGTAGAAAATCTCGCCGAAGCGCGGGCCAAGCTGTGAAACGATATAGTTCGGGATGGAGGTCGCAACCAGTGTTGCGAAGCCGTGCCAGTCGGCGGGCCCCCGAAACGTATAGCGATCCATCCTGAACCCTCCCCTAGGGCGCACTGCTGTACTGTAGGGTCCGCAAAAACGAAGATTCCGGTGCTTGACGGTTTGCGGTTTCTGTTGAAAACATTCGCTAATTCTGCCATGTATCCGTTCAAAGTCAAATTTGTCCCAGATAGCAGAAGGGTCCCGGGGAGGCAAACGGTTGAGTCAAGCACTCAACCCCGCTTTGTCCGAGGAGGACGTTTTCGATGACAGAATTCTTGGCGGGGGGCGCTACGTCGAAAAAACCCTGGATGCATCGGGCAGGAGGCGGCAAGACTCAACTCTTCCCCTTGCCGATTTGGTTCGCATGGTGGCCGAGCATTTCGGAGTAGTTCCGGAAGAACTCTCCCAGCCCAGCAAAGAGCGGAGGATCGCCCAGGCAAAAGCCGTGATCTGTTATGTAGCTGTCAGGCAGTTGAAAATCAAGGGCGTTGAAGTTGCCGAATTGTTGGGATACAGTTCAACGGCGGCAACCCATGCGGCCTCAAGAGGCGGAACGATATTTGCCGACATCCCTGATTTGGAGGAGAAGGTGGCCATCTCAAAACTTTAAATTTCATGGACGTCCCCTTTTGTCCTTTGTCTCTAGGTTTGTCGTACCGCAGAAAGCATGGACGCGAAAACCGAACCGTACCGCCCCATCCTGGAGCAGAAGAGAGAAGCGACAGCGATCGGACTCCTCGAAGAAGGCTGGATCGTCGGAATCAAGCTGAACATCCTCCACCTCTTCATCGCCCTCGGTTTTCCGGGGATCGATCCCACCCAGCTGGCCCCCGCCGTCTGGAGCCCGACGTTACCGCTAAAAATAACCTGGTAATACCGGGAGAATGGATACGAGGTTTAGGTGCCACGGGCAAAGACCCGTTATGAATGTCGGAAAATCAAGCCTGCCCCCATAGACTTCCTTTGTTGTCCACAATCAAGGCCAAGACGTTCAGTCCGTGTCCGTTGCCACTCTCCTGTTATCAATGAGGAGTAGCCGCCGGCTGCTGCTGGGTGATGCAATGCATCCCCCCACCCATAAAATTCAGCGTCGTGGGGTCGAGTTGGATAATTTTTCGCTCAGGGAAAAATCTTGCCATTATCGCCCTGGCCTGCCGGTCTTTTCTCCTGGTACTCAGCGGCCGTCCTTCCTGCCAGTAAGCGGGCAGCAGGATCACATCATTGGTCATCACATAATTCAGGTAACTGGTCGTTGCGGTCAGCAAAACCCTGTCCCCGGTTTTCAACAGGGGGTTTTGCCGGCGGAACACGGCAATCTCCTGCTCCGGGATGCGATAGGGTTTGATAAGCAGGTCGGGAACCGGGAAATGGACCACCTCGAAAGGTCGTCCATCCTGATCGGTGGCCTGGCGTAACAGGGCCTGATTCTCCGCCATTCTCCGCGCGTTGATCCGGGCCAGGGGGTTGCCACCGGCCAGATCCTCGGCAGACGGCCAGGCCAGCAACAGGGTCCTGCCGTCGACGAAGCGCACAAACTCATCGGTGTGCCCGCCCGTCCCAACTCCCCAGTAGTCGCCGGTGATGCGGCTGAACCCGGACGGGTCTTCCGCCATGCCATCCTTGAGCCAGACAATTTTGCGTTGCCCCAGTGTGCCTAAAATCTCTGCTTCAAGGTCTCCCCGCGTCAGGCCCGGGTTCCTCTCTGCGGTCACTGCCGAAAGCAAAATCGTCCCCTGGCCATTCACCTCAAAGGCGCCACCTTCGAGCACGGCACGCGAAGGGACGGTGGCGAGCCCCAGCTGCCGGGCAACGGTTTCATCGATTTTCTCATAAGCCAGGGCCAGCGGCGAAAAATTCACCGGTGCAACATTGGCATAGTTGCTGTTCTGGAAATCCCCGACCGCCAGCTGCCCCGTATGATTCACGAGGAAGAGCGGGCCAGGGTCGCGAAACCAGAAATGGGTGGGTTTTTGCGTGACAAGATCAAAGTCGGCGGGATTCAAGCCGAGCGCCGAGAAATACGCCTTGCCTTCGGGCAGCAGGCTCTCTTCCTCGACAATCACCTTGACGCGGACATGGGGAGCCAGCGACTTCACGACCTGCTGGAGCAGCAGGTCGTGGCCATTGCCTTCGGCAAGAGTCCTGAAGCCGATCCACATGGCGTCGTGTGCTGCCCATTCGGCAGGATAGGTAAACCCATCGCCGGTTGCCGCCGGGCAGGGACGCACGCTCCACAGCATCCAAGCAGCGAGGAACAAACAAAGCGCCAGCAAGCAGCCACGCAGGCCTTTTGATCTATTCGGTCCGGTTTTCATGCAACTCTTTCCCCTGCCTCACAAAAACCGGTCCGCCCGGGGCGAGCCGACTAAGGACGCCCGCCCATCGCACCACCCATCATCGAACTGCCGGGACCGGCCGCTCCGCCGGGAGACATCACAGGGTTGGCCCGTCCGCCAAGCCCCGTCATTGGATTCCCCAGTCCACCAAGGCCACCCGGCATATTGCCGGGATTCATGCCGCCGCCCATGCTGCCCAGATCAGGTCCTCTGCCGGGGCTGCCGTTCATGCCAGTGCCGAAGCCGGCGGGGCTTGAGCCATTCGCATCTTTTTTCTCTTTCAAATCACCAACAGCCTCATCCCAATCCTTATCTTTTTTCTTTTTCAATTCACCAACAGCTTCGTCCAAATCCTTATCTGAAGAGACAACGTCAATCGCCTGACTGGCTGGGCCTCCTGATCTTGCGCCCTTATCCGTAGTATCAGTAAGGAGGTTTCCCCAGCGATCAAAGATGGTCATCTGGCCATCACTCCATGTTATAAGGGTACCACCAAATTTTCTATCGGATCCAATGACAACCGACTGATCTGGAAAATCGGCGAGCTTAAGTTTATATTTCCCTTCAGGCACATCGCTGAAGTTGAAAGCTCCACCCTTATCCGTCTTGCTACTGACTCTTACATGACCAGATGCATCCACAAGCCTGACAAGTATGCCACCGCTGCCGGGTGGAAATTTGGATGGAGTTCTTCTCTCTCCAGGTGGGATCGGTACTGGCGGCAACCAGACGGCAGACTTCGCACCACGATCGGTCGCGGAGGATGTGTTGTTTATCTTCTCCCTGTCGTTAGTTACCTTGGAATGCAGACCAGGTTCAAGATTGTAGTCCTTTATATCAATGCTTATAAGCTCTGTATTGCCATTGCCCGTCTTAATGTCGTCGTACGTTATAGCCGTGCCGGCCGGATTTTGTGGCAAGATATCACTTTTCGTTGTTTTAAACAGGTGTTTGGTGTTAGGAAGATTATCGACGTCCTTTGTTATAATCGGTTGATTGACTTTAGCTGAAGGTCCGTTTACTCCAGAATCCTTAAATTGATAGGGTGGAGGTTGCTGGATTACTACAGATTTGTTCCATTGAACAGTACCGGCATTCGAGACGTCGTAACGAATGCCGGGATTTTTAACCTCCTTAGTGAGGTTATGAGCAGCCACACCTCCGCTAGGAAGACTACCTGTGTTGAGAATTATATCGGTACCGCTCGGGGTATTATTTGACGATGTGCTATCCGGAGGAATAGGTACAGGTGGAAGCCATTGCTGAGCTTTCGCATCATTATTTCTTCCGGCGATGGATTTCAGCTGGTTAGGAGGAGGTTGTGACAGTTTGACCTGAACCTGAGTCAGTTCATCCTGCCTCCCTCCACCCGGTTTGACTACGATATCAACACCAGGAATGGGTTCGCCTATTGACAGACCAGCACCGTGATTTGTTCCTAGTTCACCAGCATCCGCTTGATCTGCAATACCACCGCCTTTGCCCCCCTTACTACTCAGCGCAGGGTGGGTATCAACGCCGGGAATAGGTTGCTTCTCCGCCGCCAAGCCTGCCGGTCCTTCGCTCCCTGCCGATCCTGCGTCCTTGGGTGAGGTCTCAGTAAGCTGTTCTCCCCAGCGATCAAAGATGGTCATCTGGCCATCGCTGCCTTGCATCAGATTGCCGCCTACTTTTCCCTCGGGGCCAACGGTCAGGGACTTGGAAGGCTGGCCGGGGATGGTAAGTTCATAATTCCCTTCCGGCAGGTTTTTGAATTCGAACGAGCCATTCTTGTCTGTCCTGACTACCGCAACGCTCCCCGTCTTGGGGGGATTCTTACCCAGCTTGATGTCCACGCCAGGAATGGGTTGACCCGCCAGCCCGGCTGGTTCGACCTGCTTCCCGCCACCCGGTTTAACTACAATGTCAACGCCTGAGATAGTATTGTTGATGGCTAGCGCCACAGACCCCCAGAGCATCAATGCCAGTCCCACGACAAGCGAGAGTACTCGGGGGGAGAATCTTTTGCCGGCGCCGCTGACCTTACTGCCATAGAGCTGGTTCATGTTGGTTGCTCCTCGTTCCATTGGTAGAGAGACTTTCCATGCTGCAAGAGAAAGTTAGCGCCCCATCGCACCGCCGGCCGAACCGGTCGAACCTATGGCCAGCGGTCCGGAGCCACCGGCCTGCTGCTGGGTGAAGCCACCACCGAAGGTCTGGCCGCCGAAACCGCTGTTGCTCATCGCTGAGCCGAAACCGCCACCCAGGCTGGTGGGACTGCCGATGTGGCCGCCTTTGCCGATGTTGGTGCCGCTGCCGAAACCGTGGGTAACAGTAACCTGCTGAGATCCCGGGTAACTATTTAATAGCGCACCGGGATCTACGGTAACCTGCGGAGTCGGCGTAGCGTTATCGACCGGTGCCGGACTGAGGTTGTTTTGCTGCTTTCCCGCCGCCATGGCGCTGCCGATGAAGAACAAGGTACAGACCGCGACTGCCAATATGATTTTCATGTGAATCACCTTTCATTTATTAAGCCTCGTCAGGGATGGAACGAGGCACCATATCCCGAAAATCAGTAACTGAAACTCACGCCAGCGGACCAGACCTGGTTGGTATAGGCGGTTCCGGCGTAATTCGAATCATTATCCATATAGGCGTAACCGCCATTCAGATACCAGTGTTCCGCCAGGCGCTGCGTGGCCTCGAGGAACAGCGTTTGCGTGGTGGAATTGAAAGGCGCGGTACTCTTGAAATCGCGGTCGTTGTGGCTGTAGCCGAAATTAAGGAAAGTATCCTTAAACGGCAGATAGCCCATGTTCACCCCCCAGGTTTTACCGGTATAACTGAAGGAACGGAGATTAGCGGCGTTGTCCTCATAGTCGACCACTCCCTTGACCCAGAGGGTCCGGGTTAATTGCTTCTTGATTTCAAGGGTTCCGCCGAAGCCGTCGGAATCCCGTTCGGTCTGCTCAGTGAAGCGCGTAAATCCACGCCCGGTGAACTGGCCGGACCAGGTCGGAGAGAGCTGCTGGTAGAGACCCGCGCTCGCCACCAGCATGGAGCTGTCGAGGTTCTCGTATTTGTTGTAGCGGGAGGAAAACGCCCCGATTTGACCAATAAAATATCTGGTTTTCAAGACGTCGAGGGGGGTGTAGTAGACCGCGGAAGCATTCAGCGACAGGTAGCTGTCGCTGCGCTGATTCGCCTTGGTTGGCGTATCAGGCGAGCCGTTGACGTTGTCGTCAGTGGACAGCCGTGTCCCGACATTCAAGGAGATCTCGGCTTGTGCCGGGCCGGGCAGCATGACAAGCGCGGCCGTCAAACTAACGGAGAGAACGGGGAGGAGGTTGAAGCGCACGGCGAGACTCCTTCTTGGCTGGCTGCAACAAGTGCAGTGCTAGGTTTTCCTGATCCAGCCGCCGGAGCATCGATTTAGCTAGGGTGCTGGTGTGAATGATTGAACAAGGTGGATCTCTCCCTGTCTTAAAGTGGTTTACGGATTCACATCGCAGCCATCCTGCAACCCGCAGAAGGCCATCGATTGCCACATCTGTAAGGTGGAATTCACTTATAAAACCCGTGAGAACTTTTCAAACAACCGGGACCGGCTCTTTATTTTAATCATATCTACCCCGCGCGCGCCTTTGTCAATAGATATTTCGGGAAAAGAGCGAGGTTAGTTGGATTTGAAGGATTCAGAATTGCCAAATAATTTGGGGGACAGTAGAAAATGGCCCTCAGATAAGGCCCTTTAACATGGGAACGAAACAAAAAGGATTAATCCAAAATGGCGCTACTGAAGCAGAAATAGTAACTATCCCGGGTCGGACCAGCCAAAGTATTTGAAAATGCAATGAAAACATTCAACTTTTGCCTCAAAAAATGCACTACAACTTAATTTTGGGGTGGAAAAAACGGCTTATAAATCTCTCGAGCGGACAGGAAACGAAGAGGGAGGGGGGGAATGCCAAGAGCCAATCGATATTTTCTGGCGGGTTACGTCTGGCATATCACTCACCGTTGCCACAAGCGGGAGTTTCTGCTCAAATTCGCTGTCACCCGGCAGCGCTATCTGCACTGGCTGTATCAGGCTCGGAAACGGTTTGCAGTTGAGATTCACTGCTGTCTCACAATTAGATCAATAAAAAGGATGGCTTAGAACCTGCCTGTGTTATAATGATTTCGCCAAAAACACATTAAATACAGGAGGTTCCAAGCCATGGCACATTGTAGCACTGTTCTTTCTCAAATAGTACG
>JAGXHI010000022.1 GCA_024636295.1 Desulfuromonadales bacterium | reverse complement strand
GCCGAGTGGTTGCGCGAGCAGGGACGCGAGGTTTCGTCCCCGGACCTGACCGCGGAACCGACGCAAGACGCGATGGAGGCGATTTTCTCAGGCGCCTACCCGGAAACCAGCCTGGACGAGGTCCGTGAGCGGTACACGCGCGAGCCGGACGAGAACCCGGAGGGCCGCTCGGCGTTCGACGCTGTCGCCTACCGAGCCCATCTCGCCGAGGAGGTGCTCGCGGCGCAACCCGTCACCGATGCCGATCTCGTGGCACTCGGCCAGGCACGGGCCGCCGCCGTGCGGGACCGCCTGCTGGCGGATGCGCCCGACGGCAAGCATGAAGGCACCGCGGTCGAGCCCGAGCGGGTCCACCTGGCGGAGCCCAGGGAAGTCGAGTCCGAGAACGATGAGCAGGTCGTGATGGAGGTCGGTCTAGCCGTGGACTGAGGCAGCGCTAAAAGGGAATGCGGAGTTTCTGGGACATCCGCACTTAATTGAAATGAATTGAAGGCATTTTCTGAAGAGGAAAATGGCACGTATCGCGAGGGTCGTTGCCCCCGGTCTGCCGCATAATGTGACGCAGCGCGGCACCAAAAACGACCGGAAGAATCGCAATGCTCCGGGGGCTGCGTTGAGGTTTCAGCCGGTTTTGATTTTTCGGACGCCGCAACAGGAGTCCGTTGCGCCCTGCCGCCGGTTCTGTTAGCATGACGGCATCCATTCGAGGAGGGAAATACTTGGAAGATCTGCAGGAACGGCTCACCGAGCTTGAAATCCGTTTCACCCACCAGAGCCGTCTCATCGATGAACTCAACGATGAGGTGACCAAGTGCAATCGACGCATTGCCGCCCTGGAGCGGGACAATCGTACTCTGCGCGACACTCTGCAGTCGCTGGCGCCGGAACTCATCGAATCCCCCGATGAATAATGCCCCCCTCCGCTGAAACCCGCCGCATCCTGCTGGAAGCCGTCGTCATCTTCGTCCTGGGAGTGGTGCTGGGACTTTCCTTTCATTGCCGCCTGTTGATGAACGCCTTCAGCGGCAAACAGGCGATGTCGGTGGCGACAGAAAACTCCCCTGTCGACCGGTTCCCCCAACCCGTCGAGCTTGAGGGGGTGCGCCGGCTCATCGAAGAGGGAGCTGCGCCGGTAGACGCCAGGGCGCGAGAGCTTTATCTGGAGGGGCATCTTCCCTCCGCCCTTTCCCTCCCGCTGCAGGAAGCGGAGTCCCTCCCGGATTCCTTTCGTGAGGCGGTTTCCACGGATTCCGTGCTCGTCCTCTACTGCAGCGGCTATGGTTGCCCGGACTCCTTTGACCTCGGTATCATTCTTCTGGCCGAAGGATATCGGGACGTGCGGGTCTTCGAGGGGGGCTTTCCAGAGTGGCACGATGCCGGACTGCCGGTGGAAAGGGGAGAACCGTGAGCCGCGGCACCTCCCTTCTCTATCATCTCTGCCGTCTTTCGCTCGGGGCTCTGTTCCTTTACGCCGGCGCTGTCAAGGCCGATGACGTGGTCGCTTTTGCCCGGAACGTGGCCAATTACGAGATCCTGCCCTACAGCTGGAATTATGTGGTGGCGGCGACTCTTCCCTATGTGGAAGTCGTGGCGGGACTTCTTCTGATTGCCAATCGCAAAGTGCGTCCGGCCGCTCTGGTTCTCGGCGTTCTGACGGCCGTCTTCATGCTGGCCCTCGCATCCGTGGATCTTCGGGGACTGGACATCGATTGCGGCTGCTTCGATCCGCGCGGAGAGGGGCATACCAGCGCCCGGGCAGCTCTGCTGAGGGATTTCGGCATCATGGCTCTGGTTGTTCTTACTTATATGATTCGGGGCCGGATGCCCGACCCGCGGCGATGACAACTCTGCTGCTCCATCCCCCCGCCTTGAAACCGGGCGAGCCCCCCCTGGGACCGGCGATTCTCCTTGCCGCCCTGCGCCGCCACGGCATCGACTCCAGAGTGATCGACGCCAACCTGCGGGCGTTTCTTTACCTGCTGCAGCCCAAACGTCTGGCGACCGCAGCCGGACCTGTTTTATCCACCGCCATGAAACGCACCCTCCGCCACGCTCCGGATGCGTTGGCGCTGCTGTGCTCACCCGGCGCCCTCGATTCCTTTCCCCGTTACCGCACCGCCGTCGGATATCTCAACCGGGCTCTCGGGCTCTACGGTGAAAGTGCGGAGCGACTCACTCTGGGAGACTACAGCCACGGCACTCTCTCCGAGTTCGCACCTGCCGACCTGGAGCGGCTGGCCTCGGGAGAGGCATCCACCCTGTTTCGCGATTATTTCGAGAACGAGCTGCTGCCCCAGATCACGGCGATGAAGCCGTGCACGGTTGCGGTCACGGTCAATTACCGGCACCAGGTTCTGCCGGCATTTGAGCTGGCCGGAATGCTGCGCCAGCTGGCGCCTGGCCTCCGAATCGTCGGAGGCGGGGGGATGTTCACTTCATGGAGGGGGATGCTGAGAGAGCAGGACTGCCGCTTTTCGGCATTCGACCATATCGTTTTTGGTCCCGGGGAAGCTCTGTTGCCGCGGATTGCCTCAGGGGAGGGCGGGTTGGCTTATTTTCTCGAAGGAGGAAACGAAATCGACTTTCGACCCGATTTCGGTTCCGCCGATCTCGGGGACTATTTCTCCCCTCTGCCGGTTCTGCCGGTCGGCGCAAGTCGGGGCTGCTACTGGCAGCGCTGCCTTTTCTGCCCCGAGGCCGCAACTCCCACCCATCCCTATGCCGCTCATCCCGCCGCCGATTTTCCCGATCTTCTTCTGGATCTCCGTCGGCGCTACGGAGTGAGCCGCTTCCATCTGACCGACAACGCCATTCCCGTTGCCGCCCTGCGCAGGCTGGCGGCACGGAGGGACGATCTGGCGGGAATTATTTGGCACGGCTTCGTCCGTTTCGAGCCGGCGCTCCTTGAACCGGGATTTGTGGAAGATCTGGCGGTCGCAGGATGCACCATGCTTCAGTTGGGGCTGGAGAGCGGATCGCAGGAGGTCCTTGACCGACTCGGGAAGGGGACGCGCCTGGACGATGCGGCGGCGGTTCTGGAGCGCTTGCACCGGGTCGGCATAGCCAGTTATGTCTACGTGATGCTCGGGACTCCCGGTGAAACCGAGGCGGATGCCGAGCGCACCCTTGGTTTTCTCGAGGAACATGCCGCGAGGATCTCCTTTCTCAACATCTCGATCATGAATCTCCCCCGGGAATCGGCTCTCGTGGGGGAGGGAGGGGAGACGGAGATTCATTCTTCGGTCCTCATGGACGATGGGCAGCCTCTGGGGCTGTATCGCTCCTTCAAGCCCGCCTCGGGCTGGGGGAGGGGGGAGGCCCGAAGGTTTCTTCGGAGGCGTCTGCTCGCTTCATCGGCGGTGAGGGAGATCCTCAACCGCATTCCGCCCTGGTTCACTTCCAACCATGCGCCTTTTTTTCGGCCGTCGACTTGAACAAGGCGGCGGAGGTTCGGGTATATAAGCTAATGGCCATGAGATCCTTCAGGGCTTGCTCTCATTGGGCCCTCAGTCGGAGCCGAATGGCTCCTTTGAGGGAAACTTACAGTTGTAATCCGTGTGGTCCCTCAATGCCTTTTCTTCCAGGAATATCCGCCGGCGCAGCAGCGCCAGATTGCCGAGAGAAAAGACGAGCAGGGTGATGGGAGCGCGCATCAACAGGGGAAGAAGCGCCAGCTCAAGCGTCACAACAAGGTAATTGGGATGGCGCATGAAGCGGTAGGGGCCGCGGCGGCGGACCTGAGCGCCGGGCACAACGATGATGCGAGTGTTCCAGAACTCGCCCAGAACGGCGATACACCAGTAGCGGAGGAACTGCAGCAGGGCGAGAGAGATCAGGCAGAAAAAGGTCAGAGGATCCAGGGGAACATGCCAGGGCGCCGATTCCAGAAAAAGAGCGGCTAAGAAGGCCAGGTGAAAGCCCACCATCGTCCGATAGGTCTCCGGAAAATACTCCTTGCCACCTTTTTCCGAAGTGATCCGCTGATTGCGACGCGCGATCAGCACTTCCGCCGACCTCTCCAGAAAGTAGAAGGCGAAAACCCACCAGAGAGACAAAATCATACCTCCATGAGGATTGTTTCGGCCGAGAATCCAGGGCCGAATGCCGAGAGCAGACCGTACCCCGGGCGATTCTCCGGAGCTTGGGCCAGCCATTTTTCCAGCACGGCCAGCACGGAAACCGAGGATATGTTTCCGGACTCCCTCAGGACCTCCTCCGTTAATTCAAGCTCGTTTTCTTTCAGCCCCAGAGCATACCGGTATGCGTCCACGATTCGGGCTCCGCCGGGATGCGTCACAAAATGCACAATGTCGCTGCGGGAAATTCCTTCCCGATCCAGCAGGCCGTCCACAAGTCCGGGAAGTTCTTTCCGCACAAGGGCGGCCAGGCGGGGCGATAAAACAAGCTCCATGCCTTCATTCCCGAAATCCCATCCCATGATCCGGTCGCTGTTGGGAAAAAGCCAGGAGCGGGAGGCTTTCAGGCGCGGACCCCTCCCTCCGGCGCGATCGCCGGAAATCAGGACCGACGCGGCTCCGTCGGCAAAAATGGCCGTGGCGACGAGGTTCTTCTTTGAAATATCACTGCCGAGAAAGGTAAGACTGCAGCACTCGAGAGCCGCTACCAGAACCCGTGCATCGGGATGGGCCAGGCAGTAATCGAGAGCGCGGGCGATTCCCACCGCACCGGCGGCGCAGCCCAGCCCCCAGAGGGGAGCGCGTGTCGTTGTGGGGTTCATTTTCAGAGTATTGATCAGCCGAGCGTCCAGTGTGGGGGTGGCATACCCGGTGGAGGATACGCTGATGACATGATCCACCTCCTGGGGAGAGAGTGCTGCCTTTTCCAGGCACCTGCGGGCCGAGCGGCAAAGAAGGGAAAAGCCTTCCTGAAGATAAATCGCGTTCCGTTCCGCAGGAGATCGATCGGTTCGATACCACTCCGGCGGTCGCATGAAATGACGGAAATCAATCCGTGTATTTTCGAATAAATTCAGCAGACGGGGAAGCTCCGGGAATTTATCTGCGAACATCTCCTCAACCGCATTGCGCACCTCGGGCTGCGAGATTCGGTAGGGGGGAAGGGCATGGTCAGCGGCAACAATTCTGGGCATGTGGCCTCCATTCCGCGCCCGCTGTCAGCGGACGCCGGAGATTTCGATCAGAGTAATCTCAGGCGGACTCAGGATGCGCATGGGAGGACCCCATGTCCCGGTCCCCCTGCTGGTATACAGGTGACTTCCCCCCGCCAGAGAATAGAGACCGTTCTGCAGGGGGTAAAAAAGGCCGGTGAGGTAATTGAAGGGGAAGATCTGTCCCCGGTGGGCATGCCCCGAAAGTTGCAGGTCAAACCTGCCTTCAGCCTGCTCATCCACAGTCGGTCGGTGTTTCAGAAGAATAACGAAGCGGCTCTCCTCCTTCGGCAGCAGGGAAGCCTCCGCCGTCTCTCGCCCACGGGCAGGGTCGTCCACTCCCACCAGGAGGACCTGGTCTCCCGCCCCTGCGGTTTCCTGGCGAAGTATTGTAAAGCCGGAGCTGCGGATGAACCGAAGAGCCTGGTCGAGCCCCGCATAGAATTCATGATTTCCCGTCACGGCATATTTGCCCAGGGGCGGATTCAGGCGAGAGAGTGCGACGCCCATTTCGTTCATATGGTCGAGCTGTGCGTCGACGATATCTCCCGTGGCCACCAGCAGATCCAGCTCCAGCTTTTCCAGGGCGGCGGCTATTTTCATTATGGTCGATTCGCCATGCAGCATGCCGAGATGCAGATCTGAAATCTGCACCAGTCGCAGGGGGGGATTTCCCACCGACCATTTTTCCGTCTCGATCCGGACCTTCTCAATTCGCAGTCGGGAGGCTTCGTATATTCCGTAGCCTCCTGCCGCCAGGGCAATCAGAAGGACAATCGCGGAACTTGCCGGACTGTAAAGCGTCCAACCAGAAAGGGGGGGGAACACTCTGCCCATCCCCCACGCCAAAAAGTTCCATCCGAAAAGGAAAAGGAACAGAACGAAGGCCAGGAACAGAAACCCCATCCAGATGTATCCCCCAAAAGAGAAAACCCGGGCCATGATTTCCTGCCCGGAGCGGTCGAGAACCCGCGCGAGAACCGGAGAGAAAAGCATCAATGCCATAATCGGCAGGACCACCACCTCCATTCGGAATCGGGAAGGAAAGAGGGGGCGGAGTCCGAAATAGACCACGGCATGCATGGCAGCGTAAATACCCAGAAACGTCAGAAGGAAAACAACCAGGCGGACCATGTCACTTTTCTCCGGGTGAAATTCGGAATTGACAGAATGCTTTTAAAGTCGGATTTCAGCTCGTTGGAAGGCTCAATTTTGCAATCATGGGTGAAAAGGAGCCGGAATATGGAGCAAGAAAACCAGATCTGCTGCCGGATCCGTGTTCTGGCGGTCTCTTAAAAATACCACAAAAAAAAGCCCCCTGCATTCGGCCGGGGGCTTTGCGGTAAATAATGGACAGGGTCATTCCACCGTGACCTGTGCATCTTCGAGAATAACGGCATACTGATATCCAGCGCCGAAGTCCTTGTCGGTGGTAAGCACTCCCTGGACCAGAACAGTATCCCCGACCTTGGCGGTCGCGTCCGTGGTGACGGTCAGATCATTTGTGCCGTCCGCACCCGTTCCGTCCTGGACGTGAATCCAGTTCTTATTCATGATGGCCGGACTGAACTTGACGACCTTGCCCCTCACGGTGATTTCTTTGCCGGCAAGATTTTCTTTCTCCGCATAAACTCCCTGAACAGTCTGATCGGCTTTTCCAATACCGGAGAAGTCAATATTCTGTTTGACGGCATCCGTATTTATAGGCGGATGTCCCTGGGGCATTCCGGTGTTCGCCGCAACTGGCTGTTCACCGCCCACCATGATGCTGTTGACGAAATACACCTTGTCGAAATCGCGATTCAGGGTATCACTGTGGAAGCCGGACATGACCATTCCTTCGGGAACGATCACGGGATCTCCCACCTTGACATTGAATTTCGGAGCGGCGGCCCAGATTTTTTCCTCTCCCGTATCCACCTGAACATAGCTGTATCCCGCCGTATCCATGGTTTCGGTCACGGTTCCGGAGACGCCGGGCGAAGAACCGGATGCCTGTTCGTTTGGTGAAGGCTGCGCACTCTGCTGTTCAGCAGCGGCAGGCTGTGCGGTTACCTGGGGTTCTTCTTTGCAACCGGCGGTAAGGGCGAGGGCCGCCAGACCCACCAACGGAATGATAATGCTTTTTTTCACGGATAGCTCCTTCAGAAAGAGTTCGGCTTAATGCCGCATTTAGAAATTTCAGGAATTTTACTGCTCAGGAGGCTTTCAAGAAATATCCAGCGAATCCTAACACATCAGGTACTCGGGAGACAAGACCTTCCAGTTCAATTTTCCTGGTCTGAAGGGTGTCGCCCGTACAGGTGGGTCATTCGGAGAAGGCGGTCTCGAATCCGGTCGTTCAGGGCATGGGGAAGATACCGCCAACCCCAATTGCCATCCGAGCGACCAGGGGTATTCATGCGGGCGCGATCATCGAGGGAGAGGATATCCTGCATGGGGAAAATGCAAAGATCGGCGACACTGGCGGAGGCCAGACGAATAAAATCCCACGGCATATCGCGCGGGGTGGCCCCGACATAATCCCGCACCGATTCCCGGGTGTCGGGATCAATATTTCTCCACCATCCAAGCGTGGTCTGATTGTCATGTGTGCCTGTATAGATTACGGAATTTTTCTGGATATTGTGGGGAAGATAAGGATTACGAGGGCCGGAGCCGAAAGCGAACTGCAACACTTTCATGCCGGGAAACCCAAATTGATCGCGCAGGGCTTCCACCTCCGGTGTGATGAGGCCAAGATCCTCGGCAACTACGGGGATATCCCCCATCTGGCGGTTCATGGTCTCGAACAATTGATCGCCCGGCACCGGCATCCATGAGCCGTTTATGGCCGTTTTCTCTCCTGCGGGAACGGCCCAGCAGGCGTCGAAACCCCGAAAGTGGTCAATGCGGACCATGTCCGTCTGGGTAAGGTTCCAGTGGAAACGCGCGAGCCACCAGGAAAAATCCTGTTCCGCCATTCGGTCCCATCTGTAGAGGGGATTGCCCCAGAGTTGTCCCGTCTCACTGAAATAATCGGGGGGAACTCCAGCTCGCAGCGTCGGGTTCTGATTTTTATCGAGATAGAACAGGCTGGGGTTGGCCCAGACGTCCGCAGAATCGAAAAGGACGAAAATAGGGATGTCCCCCATGATCCGGATATTCCGGCTGTTGGCGTACTCCTTCAGAGCGAACCACTGTTCAAAGAAGACGAACTGAGCATACTTGTGAAAATAGATCGGTTCGAAAAGTTCCTCGCCCCAGCGCTGGAGGCTCTTTGCCTCTCTCCTCCGGATGTCCTCGGGCCACAGATTCCAGGGCCGGTCCTCGAAATGATGCCGCAGGGATCTGAACATGGCGTAATCATTCAGCCAGAATCCCTGATGCGCCTCGAACTCCTCGAATGCCCTGCGTCTCTCCTCGGAGCCTTCATTGCGAAATCGGCGGGCCGCCTTGTGCAGAAGCCGCCACTTGAAGCCGTGGACGAAGCCGTAGTTCGCTTCACCTTCGGGCATTTCGACCTCCTCCAGATCGACTGCATCCAGATCACCCATCTCCGCCAGGCGCTCCGGGCAGATGAGCAGGGGATTTCCGGCGAAAGCGGAAAAGGCGCCGTAGGGCGAATCTCCATATCCGGCAGGGCCCAGTGGCAGAATCTGCCATATGGATTGACCCGTTTCCGTCAGGAAATCTACAAAAGCGTACCCTTCCACCCCCAGGGAACCGATCCCGAAGCGACCCGGAAGTGAAGTCGGATGAAGAAGAATACCACTGGAGCGTTTCAGTTCCATAGATGCCTCCCAAAACAAATTTCCCTCTATTATGCCATAATCCCTTCGATTGCAAAGGGACGTCCCTCTTGCGTTTTCAATATTGACCTGTAGCTCCATGCCTTATCGGCCCCCGCTGGATGAAAAAAATTGACTTGAATGGTAGGGATTTACTAAGCTCAAGACGAGTGATTGATAGTGATTGAATTTCTGATCTCCGGTCCATGCTGAATCGGAAATGTCAAAGGGGAATGATATCCGGAATTTGGAAAACCAATTGGGAATTTGAGAGTGGAACTTCCGCAGTATTATCTTCAGGTTCTGGATCATCTGTCCGAAGGCGTTTATATCGTCAATCTGGAGAGAAAAATATTTTATTGGAATCAGCCCGCCGCGGCGATCACCGGATTCTCGGCCGAAGAGGTGGTACATTTCCACTGTTACAATAACATCCTGGACCATCGGGATGAAAACATGCAGCCGCTGTGTCAGGGGGGGTGCGCTCTTTCGTGGGCTCTTGAGAAGGGAACTCCCATTGAAAAAAGTGTTTTTCTGCGTCACAAGGAAGGTCACCGGATCCCTGTGGAAATAAAGGTGGCGCCTGTTTTGGACGGAGACGGAGGTGTGGTGGGGGCGGTGGAGATCTTCTCCGATGCTTCGGCTCATTTCAGGCTCGAACAGATCAACAAACAGCTGAGGAGAATGATCCGGGTCGATCTCCTTACCCGCATTCCCAATCGAAGGGCCATACTGGAGGCACTGGAGCGGGAATTCCAGCGTTATCGACGCTACGGCACTCCCTTTTCCGTCATCTTTGTCGATATAGATCATTTCAAGCAGGTGAATGATGGCTTCGGCCATGTTGCAGGAGACAAAACGTTGAGGTGGTTTGCCGGAGAAATTTCCCGACGGTTGCGCAAGTCCGACATTATGGGGCGATATGGCGGAGAGGAGTTCCTCATACTTCTGCCCGCCACCGGATCTCCCCAGGCGGTGAAAACGGCCGAAGACCTGCGTGCCGATATCGAAGCAGCACCCTGCCCCGCCACGGAAAAACGCCTGACAGCGAGTTTCGGGGTGACAGGAATTCGAGAGGGGGATTCCGTGGAGTCACTTCTGGAAAGGGTCGACGCAGCCCTCTACAGTTCCAAGAGGGAAGGGCGGAACCGTGTGACCGAGCTTTAACGCCGGATGAGAACCGCCCCCTATCTGAGTAAATCTGCAGCCAAATAAAGTTTATAGCTGACTGGAGCAGGTCCGTCATTCTGGCCTGCCGATTATGATGATGTTATTATGGTTGTGCTTTTATTTCGGATTTTCCGGGGCCTGCCCAGGTCGCGGCGCAAAGGAGAAAGCAGATGAATGCAACAGGAGTGGAACGGCCCAGGATAGTGGTCCTGGACGGATATACGCTTAATCCAGGGGACCTGAGTTGGGATCCCCTGCAGGAACTTGGAGAATGCATTGTTTACGACCGCACCCCCGATGATCTGATCCTGGAGCGTTCCGCCGGCGCCGAGATCGTGCTCACCAACAAGACCGTGCTGGACCGGAAGACCATCGAGAATCTGCCCCGGATGAAGTTCATCGGCATTCTGGCAACGGGAACCAATGTCGTGGATCTTGAGGCTGCGCGGCAGGCGGAAGTGGTCGTCTCCAATGTGCCGGATTACGGCACCGGCGCGGTGGCCGAAATGACTTTTGCACTTCTTTTCGAACTGGCCCGGCAAACCACTCATCATGCCCGCCTCGTCCGGGAGGGACGCTGGTCTCAAAACCCGGATTTCTGTTTCTGGGACAGACCTCAGATAGGGTTGGATGGTCGCACCATGGGTGTCGTCGGATTCGGTCGGATCGGGCGTGCGGTAGCCCGGTTGGCGGGGGCTTTCGGGATGGAGGTCGTGGTGGCTACTCGCCATCCGCAACGGTACAGGGGCTTCCCGGAAGCCGGGGGTGTGCGGTTCACGGAGGTCGATGATCTTTTTCGGCAGAGCGACGTGGTCAGCCTTCACTGCCCCCTGACCCCTGAAACGGAACATCTGGTCAATACCGGACGACTGGACGGGATGAAGAGGTCGGCTTTTCTCATTAACACCGCCCGCGGGCCGCTGATCGATGAGCCGGCGCTGGCCAAGGCTCTCCTGGAGTCGAAAATCGCCGGAGCCGGGCTGGATGTTCTTTCTCAGGAACCGCCCTCTGTCGACAATCCACTCTTCAAGGTCCCAAATTGCGTGATTACTCCCCACATTGCCTGGGCCACATGGAAGGCACGGATGCGCCTGATGGAAATCGCGGCGGCAAATGTGCGGTGTTTTCTCGAGAGCCGGCCCTGCAATGTGGTGTCGTAAGGCAGAGCTCGTGAAAAGCGGATAAAATAAAGGGCCGATAAGGCATCGGATGAGGGTTTATGGATTTTCCGCAACTGCACGGCTGGTCGATGACTTACAGGGAGGCGGCGGCCCTCCAGAAAGAACTGGCGCGGCGTCTTGAAATCGCCAGTCATCTTCCGGAAAGGATCACCGCGGTTGCCGGAGTCGACGTATCCTACAAAAAACATGGCGACCAGTTCTTCGCTGCCGTGGTGGTTTTATCTTTCCCCGATTTCCATGTGATCGAGGAGATTTCCGCCAGAAGCCGTGTGACTTTCCCCTATATTCCGGGTCTTCTTTCGTTCAGGGAGCTTCCCGTACTTCTGGAAGCTTTCAGGCGTCTTCAAACGATTCCAGACGTCATTCTGGTGGACGGGCAGGGGATCGCCCATCCGCGCGGGCTGGGAATTGCCAGTCATCTGGGGCTCTGGCTCGATCTTCCGACTATCGGATGCGCCAAAAGCCGTCTTTGTGGCGAGTATGAGACCCCCGGCGCCCGGAAAGGGGAGCGGACGCCCCTGTTTCTGGAAGGGAAACAGGTGGGGGCGGTTCTGACGACCCGTGACGGGGTAAAGCCTCTGTTTATTTCCCCGGGGCACAAGGTGGATTGCCCAGTCGCGACGGAACTGGCTCTTAAATGCGCCCTGCGCTACCGGATGCCCGAACCCACCCGACTGGCCCACCGGCTTTCGAACGACCTGCGGCGGGAAGATCAACTGAGAAGCTGAAGGATTTCCTTCCCTTTTTGAGGTTCCAACGACCCCTTTTTCAGAGCGAGGTCCACCGTTTTTCTCCCCATCACCCGGTAGATTTCAGAAATCTCTCGAGGCATTCCGTTTAGAGACGCCAGGTGTTTACTGATGGTTTCCACATCCCCCCGGGCAATGGGACCGGTGAGGGCCGCTTCCGGTCCGAGTGCGCTGAGATTGCGTATAGTGCCCGAGATGAGGGGCATCATCAACCGGTCTATATCATCCTTCAACCCACAGGCTTTCAGCATTTCTCCCGCGACCGAAGCCAGCGTGATCAGGTAGTTGGATGCCGTGCAGGCGGCGGCATGATACAAGGGTTTCTGCGCGCCGGAGATGCGAAAAGGGTGACCTCCCATCTCCTCCACCAGTCGCTCCGCCAGAGGAAGCGCCTCTTCGCTGCCTTCCACGGCGAAGGGGCTTCCGGGCAAAAGGCGGACTCCCAAAACGGCATCGGCGAAGGTTTGCAGGGGGTGAATCGATAGCGATTGCAAGCCCTTTTCATCCTCCCCCAGGAGGGCGGCGGCAGGATATAGTCCACTGAAATGGACCAGCACCGATCTCGGGGCAAGAAACCGTCTTTGACGCAGCAGGAGGGCCATGCTCGCGATGTGATCGTCGGGCAGGGCGATCAGAACCACCTCTCCCTCCCGAACGCGTGACAGGTCTGTCGTGCCCTTCCCGGGACACCCGGCGAAACGGGCCGCGGCCCGGGCACGGGCGGCATCACGGCTGATGATGGCCCTGATTTCATGTCCCGCCTCCTGAAGAAGCCGGATGACCGTCTGCCCCAGTCGCCCGGGACCGATCAGAACGATTCTCTTTTTCACCGGACCTTGACCTCCAGTACCCCGACCCTGTCGATCTCCGCTCGCAGGATGTCTCCGCTGTCCACTCGGGCCACGCCCTCCGGCGTGCCGGTAAGTACGATATCGCCAGGTTCAAGAGTGAAGAGATTCGAAATTTCTGAAAGAAGTTCGGGAATCCTTCTGACCATCAGTGAGGTGGAGGAATCCTGACGGATTTCTCCGTTTACCCGCAGGGAAATCCTCAGTTCATGAGGATCTGGAATGCGGCTGGCGGGCACGAAATCGGAAAGAGGGCAGGCGGTGTCGAATGCCTTGGCCGCTTCCCAGGGCAGGCCCCTGTTCTTAAGTTCGGTCTGGACGTCCCGAAGCGTAAGATCAATGGCCACTCCGTATCCCGCGATGTGATCCATGGCTTCCACCGGACGGATCGACTTTCCCTTTTTTCCGATGATGACGGCAAGTTCGACTTCATGGTGGCAGTCGGAGGAGATAGAAGGAATGATGATCTCCTCGCCCGAGCCAATGATGCTGGTGGATGGTTTCATGAAAAAGATGGGTTTCTCGGGAACCTCGTTTCCAAGTTCCCGGGCGTGCTCCGCGTAATTGCGGCCAACGCAGACGAGTTTGCCGACGGGACAGGGATCGGGATTCCCCGCAATTTTAACCGTGCGCATGAACATTCCTCCTTTTGGCAGCCGCCAGGGCGCCTGGAAAATATAGACGGCGATGCATCACTTCACTTTCATCGCAGGGTACTGCGTTGCCGTAGGGAAGGCAAGGACAGGTACAGGTTTTTGTCCGGTTTATGATACACTAATTCGGCTTGGTTTCCCTTGATAATTCAGGGAATGCAACATTTCTGAAAAAGGAAGCAGAAATGCTTTTACCCATTGGCGATACGCCCAATCCTAGTCAGACGCCCTACATTAATTATGGACTCATTGCGGTCAATATCGCCGCCTTTCTCTTTCTCTCCCTGCCACTCGCCTCGGCACCGCCGGACCTTTCCGATCCTCTGCTTCTGGAGTATCTGAAGATTATGGGCGTGCGAGGGGGGATTTCAACTCAGGATATTCTGCAGCACGTCTCGGCCTATGACCTTTTCGTTTTTCGGTACGGATTCCGTCCCTCCGATCCATCGATCACCACCCTCTTTACGGCCATGTTTTTGCATGGCGGCTGGATGCATCTGGCCGGCAACATGCTGTTTCTCTGGATCTTCGGGGATAATGTGGAGGCGCGTCTCGGCCGGATCCGGTACCTGTTGGTCTATCTGGCTACAGGGATAGCGTCCACGCTTTTCTTTACCCTGTTCGTGCCCGGTTCTCCCGTCCCCCTGGTCGGCGCCTCAGGCGCCATTTCCGGGGTTCTCGGCTGCTATTTTCTGTGGTTTCCGCATAATCAGGTGAAGACATTCATCTTTCTCTTCCCCTTTATCATTACCACCGTTCTCATCCCGGCCCGTTTCGTGTTAGGATTCTACCTGCTGGTGGACAACCTGCTGCCCTTTCTGATTTCGGCGGGCGGGGCCGGAGGAGTGGCTCATGGAGCTCATATCGGGGGGTTCCTTGCAGGGCTTACGGCCGCGAGCGCATTGAAACGCGTTTCTCCGGGACGGGGCGCGTTCAGCAATAGCATTCCCAAAAATTTCGATGCCGGAGGGGCTTCCCCCGTTCAGAGGATCTCTCGCAGTATTCGAGAAGGGAAAATGGATCAGGCGATTAACGGTTACCTTGAACTCTCCAGTTCCGGGGAGCGTCGCCAGTTGTCCTCCCTGGAGGTTCTGTCCATGGGAGAGCATCTTCTGGGTCAACAGGCCTTTCCCCAGGCACTTTCCCTCTTCCGACGCTTTATCGCTGACCGCCCTTCCGATCCGGGGATCGATCTGGCTTATCTGGGCGCCGGAAAGGCCCTTATGCATTTTCCGCAGGAGCGTACGGCCGCCTCACAATATTTTCTCTCAGCACTCGATTCAACAAGACATCCCGAAGTGATCGACGAGGCCCGCCGTAACCTGCAATCTCTGTAAAGATAGCGAAAGGAAGCGATCTTAAATGTATTATTATTTCGATTATGTCGAGCCGGTTTTTCGGCCGCCTTCCGAAGCCGGAAGTCTTATCCTTCAGGCGACCATCGGATGCTCCCAGAATCACTGCCGTTTTTGCAGCATGTACAAAATGAAACAGTTTCAGGTCCGGTCTGTGGAAGAAATAGCCGAGGAGATCGGGAGAATACCGGCGCACCATCGTTCCCACATCCGGCGGGTCTTTCTTGCCGATGGAGACGCTCTGGTCTATCCTCAAAAAGGCCTTGTGGCGCTTCTTGACCTTCTGGCGGAATCCTTCCCCAGTCTCACACGGGTGGGAATTTATGCCTCGCCGAAGAGCCTGACCACCAAAAACGTGGAGGAGCTTAAGATCCTTCGTGAAAAAAAATTGACCATCCTCTATTTCGGGCTGGAGAGCGGGGACGCCGAGACACTTCGCCGGGTCCGCAAAGGATATGAACCGGCAGAAATGCTGGAACTTTGTCGAAAGGCGCAGGAAGCTGGCATGAAACTGTCCGTCACAGCCATTCTGGGCTTGTCCGGGCGGGAACGCAGCCTTGAACATGCCCGCGCAACAGCGGCGTGGGCCACCGCTCTTTCGCCGGAGTATTTTTCTCTGCTGACCATGTTCCTGCGGGACAACGACGACTACTACCGGGAGATCGATCCTCTCAGTCGGGGGGAAATCCTTGAGGAAACGCTGGAAATCTGTCGTGGTCTCGATCCGCAAAAAACGATTCTGCGCTCCAATCATGCGAGCAATTTTCTCAATTTAGCCGGGACCTACCCCAAGGACCGGAGACGGATGATCGAAATTACCGAAGCCGCCGTTGTCGAGGCACGACGGCATCCCGCCTGGTATAGGGAGATTCCCCGGTATCGGGAAGAAATCCTGTAATCACCGGTTTTTTCGGAGACATTTTATTCCCGTGGTGAACCGTCGTCTGGAAGCGGTAGATTTATAAAAGGAATCGTTTCTGAATCCATCATCGATTTCTGTTGAAAGATTAAAACCAGATGCAGGAAAGGAGTGACGTTACTCGCCCGAACCAACGATCTTCCGGAGTGCACCCCCGCCTCAGGCATTCCCAAGTAAACGCGCGATAATGGGACCATCCGCCGAAAGTATATCGAAGCTCGAAAGTGCGCTCAGTGGCGCCCAGCGGTGGTCGGCGACTTCCAGGTGGCGGATTTCCCCCGATGTGATCTCGCAGGCGAAGGCGAGAATGAGGACTGGTCCTCGTTCGTAGCGATGGTAAACCACCTCGAAAATGGCTCCCACCATGATCTCCACGCCGAGTTCCTCCCGGATCTCCCGTTTCAGCCCTTCCCGGGGGGATTCGTCCGGATCAAGCTTTCCTCCCGGGAACTCCCACATGCCGCCGTGGCGGCTTTCAAAGGGACGTCGAGTGATGAGTACGGTATCGCCGCGACGGATGACCGCCGCAGTAACGATGAGTGGCTGGGTCATGGGTTTCTCCTTCGGATCAGAAGATACTACAGTGCCGCTCGAAAGGAGGAAAGGGGAATTTTGCTGACTTTCCGGGGCTTCTATGCTAGAAAAACCCCGTTTGCCATCCAGGCAAGGCCATGCAGAAGTGCCCCGCCGGTGATTTATCTTTCGTGTTGAAAGGCGACCCGATTCGGCGCCATCAAGGATTTAGGGTTTTTATCCACCTGCATATCATCGGAGAGCTTCCCGTGGGAAAATTGACCGAAAAGGGCCGGAACATCAGGGATATGTTCGATGCCATTGCACCCCGCTACGATCTGCTCAACAGGCTCCTGTCCCTGGGAATCGATCGAAGATGGCGCTCCTTCGCAGTCGGACGCCTTCAGATTCCACCCGGAGGAAAAGTCCTGGATGTGGCTTCGGGAACGGGCGATGTGGCGCTGGAAATAGCTGCGCGCACGCCCGATTCGGTCCGCATCACAGGGGAGGACTTCACTCCGGGAATGTTGATTCGATGCCGTGAAAAGATCCGGCGTTCCCCTTTTGCCCATCGCATTGAACTTGTTAACGCCCCTTGCGAAGCCATGCCCCATCCTTCCGGTATTTTCAACGGAGTGACCATCGCCTTCGGAATCCGAAATGTGGTGGATAGACCGGCCGGACTTCGGGAAATGAACCGAGTGCTCAAACCGGGCGGCAGGGCGGTTATCCTCGAGTTTTCCAACCCCCGCAGCCGATTCTTCCGCTTTCTTTACCACGTCTATTTCCGCCGAGTTCTTCCCATGATCGGAGGGCTCTTTTCCCGCCGCAGCGCCTATCAGTATCTACCCGACTCGGTCCTGGAGTTTCCGGACCGGGAGACCTTCAAGGCCATGATGGCAGATGCGGGATTCACCGAACTGGAGCACCACGACCTTACATTCGGTATTGCCACGGTCTTCGTGGGCGTTCGCCCTGCCTGAGCCGCACTTCTCTTTTTGCACTCCTCCGGATAGCACTGTTATAGTTGTATGAGCAAAGAGACAAGGAGGATTCCTATGAAGAAGGCCCTTCTGGTGATCGACATGCTCAATGATTTTGTTCTCCCCGGTGCGCCCCTTGAGGTGCCTGAGACGCGGAGAATACTGCCCGCACTCAAAGAGCGCATAGAAAGGGCCCGGGCCGAAGGCGTTCCGGTCGTTTACGTATGTGATGCCCATGCACCGGATGATCCGGAATTTTCGACCTGGCCCGCCCACGCAGTGCGGGGGAGCAAGGGAGCGCAGGTGGTTTCCGATCTGGCCCCTCGGCAGGGGGAAGCGGTCGTGGAAAAGAGCACGCTTTTGGGCTTTTACGGGACCTCTCTGGAAGAGGTGCTGCGTTCGAGGAAGGTGGAGGAACTCGTCATAACCGGGTGCGTGACCAACATCTGCGTCTACTTCAGTTCAATCGAAGCGGTGGTGAGGGGATTCCGGGTCAGGGTTCCAGCCGACTCCGTTGCCAGTCTGGAGGAGGAGGAGGGCAATCACGCCCTCGGGCAGATGGAGAAAGTGCTGGGAGTTTCAGTGGAGCGGTAGAGGACGCTCAAACTTTTTATCACCACCTCCTGAAGAGGACGGATCCTCTTGGCCATCTGTTCCAATAAGGTGGCCCGGCAGGTGAAAAACCCGTTGAAATACACCCAAAACCTTCTCGGAGACGGAGGCTGCGGGCATCGGGGTCACCTCGGGGTCTCCTAGAGGGCCGCTGACTCTGAAAAGGGCGGTGATCAGCGACCGCTCTTTCCCCGTCAGCAGCCATCCCGCCACAGGAATGCGTGAAACGATCTTGTCTACCGTACCCAGCGGTTGCACCCCCAGGATCAAATCCAGCGTATCTGCTTTCAGATTCGCGGACCCCACGAGGGACAGATTCATTGCGTTGCTCTCCACCAGCAGGTCCTCCGTCGAAAGGATTCCCTGGCGAAGTGAAAAGGTCCCCTTCAGTTCCTGAAAGGGCATCCCATCAAGAGACATGTCGGGCAATTGAAAAGTGAGGACCTGGGAGATGTTGAGCAGGGAAAAGACTTTGGAGAGGAAATTCAACCGGCGAAACACTCCCTGGCGGACGGAAAGGTGGAAATCGCCGCGACTTGTTTCCAGGAACTCCCGCCCGATCCTTCCGCTCAGGAGAAAATCCCCCCGGAGGGTGCCCGAAATGATTCCGCGCCGCTCGAGCAGGTCATGATGAAGCAGGGCGGCATTCACCCCTTCAATACGTCCTGATATTTCAAGCTGTCCCGCTCCTTCCTCCCCCGGGTGCACAACCAGCTTTCCCGTGCAGAGTCCTTCGCCGGTTTCGAAACGCAGCGGATCGATGGACAGGATGTCGTTCCGATAAGTGATTCGGCCTTCGGCCGCCTCGAAATTCATGTTCCAGAAAACGCCCTCATCTGCCTTGGCTTCGATCACAACAACCGGTGAGGAACTCTTTGCCGTCGGCTCTTTTTTCCCCTTCTCCGGCCTTCTCCAGAGAGCGATGACTTCATCGATGTTCGCCCGGGCCGAATCGATCTCCAAAGTTACCTGAGGGTCTGCAAAATTCAGCATGTTGCCCCGAACGACGGCCATGGTTCCTTTTTCCAGGCCAACGCGGACTTCATCGAAAAGAATTCCCGTCCTGTCGATCGACAGCCTTCCCTCTACCTGATGAAGAAACTGGTGGGACTGAAAAATAAGTTCGTCGGCTCTGATCCGCTCTCCCTGCACCTCCAGAAGGAGGCGGGGCGAGGAGAGGTCCTCCATGTCCGCATTCAGAAAAACCGGTGAATCTCCGATGCAGGCTCTGACCCCTTCGGCATGGATACCACCATCGATGAAGCGAACGGTTCCCTCTATGCGATTGAGATCGGCCAGTCCCCCCGGAAGTGACATTCCCGCCTCCTTCAGAGACAGGACCCCTCCTTGACTGCTTATCCGATTCTCGTTTCCGAACATCTCATAATTGAAGCTGGCGCCGCCCCGCGCCCCGATTCTCTCCAGAAAGGGCAAATCGGCAATCGCCGCCGACAGCTCAGGGATTGCCCCCTCGATCGCCAGGCGAAAATCGTTATCCTCGATTCGAGACTGCGTGCCCCGGGCGCTCAATTCCAGGAAAGGCAAATCAAGCTTTCCATTCGCGAGCTCCAGTCTGTCGTGGAAAATATCTCCCTGCAACCGGAGACTGGCTGGTTGCCCCGCGGGTTTCTGGAAGTTTTTCTTCCACCCGATCTTCGTTCCCGACAGATCGCTCCGAAGGTCCGCCCTCCATTTCCCGGGCGTCCCCTTTAACTCGAGCGATATGTTCGCCGGCCCGTAGAAAACCGACTCTCGGATCAGGGTTTCCGGAAGCCATGTCTTCAGCCATGCGGCCTCCAGAATTCCGGCTGCTTCCAGGTCCAGTTCCGGGGATTCGAATGGTGATTTAACCGACCCCTCGAACCGGACAGGACCGCCGGCAGATGAAGCTGTTCCCTCTTTGATCCTGAGGAGATCCCGCTGCAAAAGGGCAGTGAATCCTCCCTGGCTCAGTATTGTTTCGCCTGCCCCTTGAATCTCCAGGGCTTTTATCAGGAGGGTCCCCTCAATGGTCGGGGAGATTCCTTTCTCCGGATTCTCGGACGTCGGCCAGGAAAGGCGCATCTCCCTGACCGCAATCAGACCCGATTTAATGCATTCCTTCATTTCCGCAAGAACGGCGGAATCGCCTCCGGTTAAAAAGGAGATGAGTTCGGGAAGGGAGAGCTCAGGGGTGCTGAGATGGACATCCAGCCTCCGGGAATCTCCGTCTCCCGAGAAGGACAATTCCCCCTTTCCCGGGAAACCGTTCATCTTCCAGGTGAGGTCGCCCACACTGTAGCGTTCTCCGTCGTTTCTCCAGATGCCGGAAACCCGCAGCGTTTCCGGGGCGAGAGGAGTCGGAAGGCCAGGGAGTTGAAGTTTGAGATTACTTCCCTCAGACTCGACTTTGAAGCTGATTTTTTCCCTGATCGAACCGGAAAGGGTCAAACCAAGGGAAAGAACCCCCTGGGCTTCGGACCCGGGACCAAGCCAGGATTCCAGAAAGGGCGAAGGACGTAGATTTTTGATTTTCAGGCCCAGATCCAGTCCGGTCGGAGTTTGGAGATCAACGAATCGGACCGTTCCGCCCATGTCGAAAATGGCAGGTTCTCCCGACTGGACCAGAAGACCTGAGAGTGATACCCATCCCGATTTATCCGCTGGAGAGGGATCGAAGCTTCCCTCCACTTGATAAAAATTCCATGTCCGAGGAGCGTCAGGATGCCGAAAATCATCAATAGTGACGACGCCATGACGGATCCGGACAGAAGCGGAGGCGGGAATTGCCATCATCACCTGATCCCGTTGCTCCCGTTCTCCGCGATCGGTGCCAGAGGGGGGGAGGTGAACATGGAGTCGCGGTCTGTCGAGCAGGATGGTGGAGAAAACGATTTCTCCCCGCAAAAGAGGTATCGCCGCGACTTTCAGGAACACCCGGTCGGCCTGCAGGTTGAAGGGGCGGGTTTCGCCCTCCCCGATCCGCAGATCCGACAAAGCAATGGAGGGTCCATGTCTCAGGGATATCTGTACCTGCCCGACATGAACGGGAGCGGAAAAAAAATTCGAAAGTTTTTTCTGCAGGAAGTGCTGATAATCGGAATAATCCAGGAGTCGCCCCGAAAAAAAGACGGCAAAACCACCCAGGAGAATCAGAAAAGCCAGAAGCGTAAGGAAGAAGGGATATCGACGGATCATCAGAATTCAGGATGGAATAATCGAGGCATCGGGAATCAAAGCATCCTCCTGCACATATAAAGGAAATGCCAAAAAGAAGGTGCTGCCCTTTCCCGGACGGCTCCACGCCCAGACCCTGCCTCCGTGTTCCCTGACCAGTTCCTTGACCAGGGTCAGGCCCAGACCTGTTCCGCCCGCCTTTCTGCGGTCCGTGTTATCCAGGCGGTGAAAATGATTGAAAATATTGTTCAGTTCCTCGGGAGGAATGCCCTGCCCCCGGTCCCTGACCCAGAGAATGACTTCTTCCTTCCGCCGGAAGGCGCCCAGAACGACTTCCCTGTTTTCCCGGGAATACTTGACTGCATTGGACAGCAAATTCTCCAAAATATCCTGAAAACCCTTTTCGTCTCCCATGACAGGAGGAAGATTGTCCGGGCATCTGATCTTAAAAGGATGGTTCGATGTGGCGCTGAAGAATGACAAGGCATTTCGAATTTGGGTCTGGACGCAGAGGGGGCGGAACCGATCATTGCCCCGGCGCATCTTGAGGCGCTGTAATCGAAGAAAATTGCTGATAAGGGTATTGAGGCGTTCTGCTTCTCCGTGCATGGTCTCCAGGCAGGACTGCAGAAGTTCAGGCGCCGCCGTGTTTCCCAGCAGAAATTCCGAATACCCCAGAATGGCTGTGAGAGGAGTCCGCATTTCATGGCTTACGGCCGAGAGCAATTCGTCCTTCAACCGTTCCATTTCCTTGCGTTCGGTGATGTCCACGGCAATGATCAGGTGCGCCGGAAGACCGTTTGTCCATTTTATTTCCTTCTCAAGGCACCGATACCACTTGCCGCTCGTCGGATCCCGAAGCTCCCATTCCGAAGGAGAGAGGTCGGATCCGTTCCCCTGTGTCTGCCCGCTCAGGTCCCTGGGGGGCGAGATGTTTACGGCAGCCGATCGACTCCATGCAATCTTTTCGGCCCAATCCTTTCCCAGTACCGCGATGCCATAGCGGTTGAGAAAATAGAGGGTTTCCATCTTCGGATCCGTAAGCAGAACAAGGGCGTTCAGGGACTCGAATATGGTGCTGACCTGGTTGAACTGATCAAGGAGCGCTTTTTCGTCCCCCTTTCTCTGCAGTTCCGCCGCTGCTCGTACCGCCGAAATCTGGATCAGGGACTGGGCCAGCCGCCAGTCCTTCAGCGGCCTGGCGCCCATTACGCCGATGAGGCCCATCGCACATCCGTTCGAATCCTTCAGGGGAATGCCTAAGAGACTATCTACTTTCCTGGACCGAATCAGAAAATTGTCGGGGAAGAGTCTTTGAATTTTCGAAGGATAATATACGAGGTCGTTTTTCTGTACAATCAGGCAGAAGGGAGGTTCCGTCGCCGGGCATTCGATTTCTTCTTCCGCGGCGCCCCCGGACACAGTGGCAATGGAGCGAAAATGTGTGTTGTCTTCAGTCAACTCGCCCACGAACGCGAAATCCGCTTGAACAGCTTTGACCAGATGACGGATGAGAGTGTGGAAAAATTCTTCCCCTGCCAGAGCCGAAACGCCGCTCACCATCTCCTGCAGACTTGAATTCCGCCGTCGAAGAGTCCTTACGTGGTATCGGATGAACAGATACAGAATCGAACCGCTCAGGACAACGAAGATCCAGCTTTTGTAATTCTGCAGGAAAATAAGTGTAGCGGATTCAGCCGGAAACCACCAGCTTATCCGGTCGAAGGCGATGATCCAGAGGGCTCCGGAAAAAATGTAGACGGCAGAGGTTGCCGCGGCGATTCCTCTGGCCTCTGAAAAGAAAGATTTAATGATATACATGAATTCGCATCCGGTTTCAGTCCAAATATTGTTTCCATTATATATCTTCAAATTGTTGTATCCCAGGGAAAAATGGCTATCCGGGGGGCAACGTCCAAAAAGAGGGCAAATGCCTTTACAGCCTGGAGTAATCACTGTTAATATGAACCGCCCTTGATGTTCATTAAAAAGATATTCTTCCCTGATCTCGGTCATTCATGAAAATAAAACGCATTGATATTTTCGGATTCAAATCCTTTGTGGAGAAGACTTCCCTTGATTTCGAGGAGGGAATCACCGCTGTTCTGGGGCCGAACGGGTGCGGAAAAAGCAACATCGTCGATGCCATCCGCTGGGCCATGGGGGAGCAGAATGCAAAGCACCTGCGCGGCCGGATGATGGAGGACATCATCTTCGGAGGCAGCGAAACCCGCAAACCATTGGGAATGGCCGAGGTTTCCCTGACCTTTTCCAATGAAGACGGACTTGCTCCGGCCCTCTACCGGGAATACTCTGAGATCATGATCACCCGGCGCCTCTACAGAAACGGAGAAAGCGAGTACCTGATCAACAAAACACCCTGTCGACTCCTGGACATTACAGAATTGTTCATGGATACGGGTGCGGGAGCCCGGACCTATTCGATTATTGAGCAGGGGAAAATCGGGATGATTCTCAATGCCAAGCCAGAGGATCGCCGCTCTCTTATCGAAGAAGCCGCTGGAGTCACCAAATACAAATCGCGGAAAAAATCCGCCCTGCGGAAAATCGAGGCCACCCGCCAGAACCTGTTGCGGTTGGGAGACATCATTTCCGAGGTCCGGCGCCAGTCGGGCAGCCTGAAGCGCCAGGCACAGAAGGCGGAGCGGTATCGAAAACTGCGCGAGGAATACCGGAACATCGAAATCCGTTTCGCCCGGCGGCGATTTGAGGAATTGCAGCTGGAAAGAGATGATGCGGCCCGGGGCGAGGAGGAAAGCTGCAGAAATCACGACGACATATCCATCCAGCTCAATCGGGCCGAACTTCACCTGGAGGAACTTCGGATTGCCCATGCCGGCGCTGAAAAGGAGGTGTCCCGGGGGCAGGAGAAGGTTTTTCACCTCACCGGCGAAATTCAGCAGGTGGAGGGGAAGATCGGGTTCGGCCAAAAGGAGATGGAAAACCTCCAGCGCCAGACCGAACGCCTGAATCGGGAGCTCGATGAATTGGGCCGGAGTCTGGAGAACGCCGACGGCGATGAGGAAGCTCTTAAGTCGGATGAAGAGAGACTTGGCCAGGAGTTGGAGCGAAAAACTCGCGATCTCGCCGAAGGTGAAGGTGTACTGGAAGAATTGACGGACGCCGAAAGGTCCCTGAATGAACGGCTGGAGGAAAATCGCCGGGCACTCATCACCGTAATGGGAGAGATGTCCCGCCTCGGTAATCTTCACGAGGACGCCGGCCGCAGACTGCAGCTCCTCGAGGAGCGGACCGCACGAAACCGCCGGGAGGCGGTTGCCCTGAACGAGCAGATGGAGGAGGCCAGACAGCTGTATCTTAAAGTCTCCGAGGCCCTTCGGGAAATGGAGGCGGAGCGGCTTCGTCTGGAGGCGGAGCGGGATGAAGATCAGGAAAAAATCCGAATGTTGAGAACCCTGTCCGAGGAGAAGGAGATTTCTCTTCTCAATCTTCGGGAGGAGCTGAGCCGTTTCCGCTCCCGCCTGGAGTCCCTGCAGGAACTCGAGCGGAATCTCGAGGGATACGGAGGCGGTGTCAGGTCGCTGATGAAGAACTCCCTCTTTCGGGATCGATTCTCCGGGCTGGTCGCCGATCTCCTGGATGTTCCCGACGGGCTGGAAATCGCCGTGGAGGCCGTTCTTGGAGATCGGCTTCAGGCGTTGGTTGCGAAGCGGTCACTGGATGTCCGTGAGGCTTTGGATTTTCTCCGAGCGGAAGGAGGGAGGTGTACTTTTCTTCTTCCTGTCGCCGGAAAGAAAGCTGTTACCGCTCCCTCCGGGGGCGTTCCCCTGAAGGACCTTGTGGGAGTTCGTCCGGAAGGGGAAGGCGCCGCGGAAATTCTGGATGGGATCTTTCTGGCGGAAGATCTTGAACCTCATCTCCATGCTTCTCTCAGTGCGGGCGCCGTCCTGGTAACGAAGGAGGGAGAATTTCTCACCCATCGTGGAGAAATAAATGGAGGGGCGGAAGAGGATCTGAGCCAGGGGCTTTTACAGAAGAAACGTGAAATCAAGAACCTTGAGCAGAAAATCGCAGAATACGCTCGACTTGTTGCTGGAGCAGAACAGGAGCGCTTGAGCCTGCGGGAGGACTTTCAGGACACCGAGGCTCGACTGAGAAAAGTTCAGGAATCGCTGCACCGGCAGGAACTGAAGACGGCGGACAGCCGGAAGGACCTTCAGCGCCTGCAGCAGGAGGATGGTCGTCTCAGAGAGCGGCTGGAGGTCCTCGGTCTCGAAGAGGACCAGCTTCATGAGGAGCGTGTCGGGCTGGAAGGCCAGCAAAGCCAAACGGAACAGGAGCGGAAGGAAAAAGACGGAAAAAAAGAAATTCTCGAAGAAGCGGTTGCAGAGGTTCAGGAGGCGCTTCGGGAGCATGCTCTTCAGCTCGGGAAGGTGCGGGAGAGGGTGATTTCACTCAAGGTGGACGTCGCCAGCCTTCGGGAGCGGGAGCAGGGACGTCGCCGCAATCTGGAGCGCCTTGTAAAGCAGCGCCAGGAACTGCGCGGCCGTCTTGCTCTGGACCGCAGCCGTCGGAAAGAGGCGGAGCTGGAGCACGCCAATCTACGCAAAGAGGAGGAGCGGCTGCAGGTTGAACTCGAAATCCTCTATCGAAAGCGGGAGGAAGAAAATAAACGGTTCGATTCCGTGCGTGAAAAATTTGACCAGATGGGACTTCGGATCCGGGAGCGCGAAGGGGAGGTCAAGGAATTCGGAGCTCGTCTTCACCGGGAGAGGGACGCTTTGGCTTCCCGCCAGCTGAAGGTGCGTGAACTTGAGCTGCAGGCCGAAAACCTGCGGCAGAACATCTTGAGCCGCTATCGCCTGGACCTTGTTGGAGCGGATGAATGCGCGATGGGGAACGAAGAATCCTTCGATGTCTCCTCCGCCGAACGTCGGATCGAGGAACTCGACCGGATCCTGGAAGGGATGGGAGAGGTGAATCTCACCGCTATCGAGGAATCCAAGGAACTGGAAGAGCGTCACAAATTCCTGGTATTTCAGCAGGAAGACCTGCGCCAGTCCCTGGATGGACTGCAGGCGGCGATCACCAAAATCAATCGAACCACGCGACGACGTTTCCGGGAAGCTTTCGATCAGATAAATGATAAATTCCAGGAAATTTTCCCTCGCCTTTTCCGGGGCGGAAAGGCGGAATTGAGATTGACCGACGAAGAAGACCTGCTGGAGACCGGCATCGACATCATTGTTCAACCTCCCGGGAAGAAGCTTCAGAACGTGAACCTGTTGTCCGGTGGGGAGAAGGCTCTGACGGCAGTGGCCCTGATTTTTTCCATTTTCCTCATCAAACCTTCCCCTTTCTGTCTGCTTGATGAGGTGGATGCACCCTTGGATGATGCAAATATCGGTCGTTTCAATGAAATGATCCGCGAGATGGCCAAAAGGTCCCAATTTATCCTTATCACGCATAACAAGCGGACGATGGAAGTCGCCGATGTCCTGTACGGGATCACAATGGAGGAGCCGGGAATCTCCAAAGTGGTATCGGTGAGGATCAATGATTTCGGAGTGGCCGATGCCGTTTGAGAGACTGCTTACCGAACTGGTCCGGGAGGTCCCCGGAGCCATGGGCGCCATTCTCGCCGACTGGGAGGGAGAGGCTGTGGCGCAGGCAGCCCTTATGGATGATTACGAGCTCAAGATCATCGGAGCGCATCAGGGCATTCTCCTCAATCATTTTCGGGACGCAATACGCCGGCTGGGTCTTGATGAACTGGAGGAACTGGCCGTGATGACCGAGGATCTGCGCATTTTCGTGGTGCCGGTTACAATGGACTATTACGTGGCTCTTCTGCTGCGCCGAGAGGCGCCTTGGGGGCCTGCGCGGTTCGCCTGCGGGATCTGCAAAGAACGATTGAAAAAGGAAATAGGCTGATCAATACGGTCGGCCGACTCCCTCCCGAAGCGGAGGCACGGGCCGGCCCGAACGGAGTCGGAGTAAATGGAAGAGTTCTCGCGTTGGATTGAATGGTTGGCGCAGTGGCTTGGTGATCTGGGTATACCTGAACCGTACAGGACTCCGGGCGCACTCGGGATGGTTTACGCCGCAGCGACCCTGCTGGTCGTTCTTGTTGTTGTAATTCTGCTTCGATCGACCCGGCGCCGCTCGAAAAAACCCGAGGAGCAAGCGGCTCCGTCGGAAGAAGAGCTTGAAAGGGCCCGGGAGGAGGAATTCCTTTCCCCGCCGGAAGTGGTTCCACCTGTATCTGCAGAAGCTCTGGAGACACTGCCGAAGGAAGTTCCGGAAAAAGCGCCCGAAAGTCTTCTGGACCGGATGCGATCCGGTCTGGCCAAAACCCAGTCCTCAGTTGTTGGGCGCATGGACGCGCTGCTTCGGAACCGGGCCCGCATCGATGAAGAACTGCTGGAAGAGCTGGAGGAGATCCTGGTCACCGCCGATTTCGGTGTGAAAACGACCCGGGATCTGATAGAAAGCCTTGAACGGCGCTGTGCGGGAGCGACGGATCCCGAGACGCTGCGGACAAATCTGCAGGAAGAAATCCGTGACCGCCTTCGTCTGGAAGCGGCTCCCTTGGACCTGTCCCGAAGCGCTCCCTTTGTCATTATGGTGGTGGGAGTGAACGGTGTCGGGAAGACGACAACCATTGGCAAACTGGCTCACCAGTTCGTCGGCCAGGGGAAGAAGGTCGTTCTGGGAGCGGGGGATACCTTTCGAGCCGCCGCGGCCGAGCAGCTTTCCATCTGGGGAGAACGCGCGGGGGTGAGTGTTATCCGTCACAAGGAGGGGGCCGATCCGGCGGCGGTTGCCTTTGATTCGGCCCGCGCCGCCTTTGCCCGTAAAGCCGACGTGCTCATTCTGGATACCGCGGGAAGGCTGCACACCAAGTTAAATCTCATGGAGGAGCTGAAAAAAGTGCGTAGAGTTCTTGCGAGGGAAATCCCCGGAGCGCCTCATGAGACACTGCTCGTACTGGATGCCACCACGGGGCAGAACGCCATTGTTCAGGCCCGGCTCTTCAAAGAAGCCGTGGAGGTATCGGGCATCGCTCTTACCAAGCTGGATGGTACGGCCAAGGGGGGGGTGGTGGTTGCCATCGGAACCGAAGTCGGCTTGCCGGTGCGCTACATCGGCATTGGTGAGGGTCTGCAGGATCTCCGACCCTTCGATCCCGATCTTTTCGTGGAAGCGCTCTTTCAAAAGAGTTGAAAAAAATTGACTTTATAGCTCCTTTTTTCTAGAATTCAAGGTCAAATGGCAAAGGTGGAACAATGAATCCGGATCTCATCCAGCGACTGGAGCGTAAAATAGATCAACTTCTGGAGCGTAAGGCGGCGCTGGAGGAGGAGTGCCGTCTCCTCCGGACCGAAAAAAGCCAATTACTCGAAGAACGGGAGGGTATCGGCTCGGAACTGGATCGCATTTTAGCCAAACTCGATCATCTGGACCTGGGGGCTTCTTGAAGCATTCCATCCAGGTCACGATACTGGACCAGCAGTTTTCGATTCGGAGCGAAGCGTCCCTCGAGGAGGTACGAAGGGTCGCCGCATTCGTGAACATGAAGATTTCAGAGGTAATCTCAGGCCACAAAGCCGTCGATACCCTGGATGCGGTCATTCTCGCCCTGCTGAATGTGGCAGGCGCCTATCTCAAGGACTCTCGGGCGGATAACGAAGCCTCGGAACTGGAAGCAAGATTGACTCGACTGCTCGGACGCCTGGAGCAGGCCTGCCCGGAACTGTCGGATAGTCCGGACGGTAATAAAGAGGGCGTTTCCCGGACCTGAGCCGGAGGCGACGGTCCATAATAAACTCGATCCCGCGAGGAGAGAGATTCAGATAGATTGGCAGATGGTTCCCAAAGAACGTCCAAGGACGTTTTACCGGTCCGTAAATCAAGGCCGTATATTCCGTTTGGATCGCTGACATGGAGATTCGCTTCAACAGGGATACTGCTTCCGGATAACCCCTTCATCCTCCGAAAGGAGGAAGATTCATTTATCCTTCCCCGAAAGCCGGGTTGCAGAGCTTCAGCATCTTTTCGGAGGACATGACGAAAGAAACGCGGACCGAACTCATCCATATCCATTCCATCTGAACCCCTCCTTTACGGGATCGCCGTTTTCCTCGGGGATCCCGCCCATGCCGAAAAATTCCATCAGGACAGCCATGCTCGGACGGCGCAGAGCGCTCGCCCTGGAATTCTGCCTTGACGCAAGTCTGCGCATTCAGAAGCAGGTTGTACTCACACGGGAATTTGAGAAGGCCGCCTCGATTGCGCTCTACAGCCCGATACTGAACGAGGTTTATACCGAAGAAATCTTTCGAGCCGCCCAGGAATCCGGCAAGGAATTGGCCTACCCCAGAGTGACGGGGTCGGTGATCGAATTTGCAAGGGTGCTCTCACGCGAAGATCTTCGGCCAGGCGCTTTCGGAATCCTCGAGCCTGTCGGGTCGGACTTGATCGCCGCCTCCAATCTTGATCTGATCCTGGTTCCGGGGGTGGCGTTCGACCGGACAGGGCATCGTCTTGGCTTCGGCAAAGGATTTTACGACCGTATTCTCCATAATACCAATCTGCAGGGCCGGCGACTGGGGCTCTGTTTCGAGCTCCAACTGGTGGACCGTCTGCCGGCGGAATCCCACGATATTCATATGAACCTGATTGTGACCGAAAAAAACATCTACCGGTTCGGGAATCATCTTTCCGACGATGTCCCTCAACTTTTCACAGGGAGGACCTGACCTTGGCTATAGAAACCTTGGCTATAGAAATTGTATTGATACTGATCGCCGTGACTCTGGTCGGCGGAATCGTCATCGGCATGAGGTGGCGCGGCAAAACGGCACTTTCAAAAATCGCGGATGCGGAACGGATTTCATCCCAGCTTGTCGAAGATGCCAGAAGAGAAGTAGACGGTATCCGAAAAGAAGCCATCATCGAGGCAAAGGATACGGTTCTGAAAGCCAAGTCCGAGTGGGAGCAGGAACTGCGGGAAATGCGTCGCGAGATCCAGACACAGGAGAAGCGACTCCTGCAGAAAGAGGAAAACCTGGACCGCAAAGCCGCCCAGGTGGATGTCCGTGAGGAGGAGCTCAATAAAGGTGAAAGGCACCTTGCGAGCCAGTCCGACCGGCTCAATTCCAGGGAGAAGGAAATCGAAGCCCTCCATGCAGAGCAGACCCTTCGTCTGGAGCAGGTTTCCGGGATGAGCGCCGATGAGGCCAAAAATCATCTGATCCAGATGATGGAGAGCGAAGCGCGGCATGACGCCGCCAAGGGAATCAAGCAGATCGAGGATGAGGCCCGCGAAACAGCTGACAAAAAAGCCAAGGAAATTCTGGCTCTCGCCATTCAACGATACGCCGGGGATTATGTGGCGGAAAAGACGGTTAGCGTGGTGCCCCTTCCCAACGATGAGATGAAGGGAAGAATCATCGGCCGCGAGGGCCGAAATATCCGAGCCATCGAGGCTGCGACGGGCATCGATCTGATTATCGATGACACCCCGGAAGCTGTCATCATCTCGGGTTTCAACCCCGTTCGCCGCGAAGTGGCCCGTCTCGCCCTCGAGCGACTGATCGTCGATGGCCGGATCCATCCGGCCCGCATCGAGGAAGTTGTCAACAAGGCCGAGCAGGACGTGGAGAACACCATCCGCGAGGCCGGCGAACAGGCTACCTTCGATGTGGGGGTGCATGGCATTCATCCCGAAATCATAAAACTGATCGGGCGGCTCAAATTCAGAACGTCTTACGGTCAAAACGTTCTTCAGCATTCACTGGAAGTAGCTTTCCTCTGTGGAATCATGGCTTCTGAGCTCGGGGTGAATGTCAAGCAGGCCAAACGGGCCGGATTGCTTCACGACATCGGTAAGGCGGTGGACCACGAAATCGAAGGATCCCATGCCGTCATCGGTGCGGATCTCGCCCGAAAATACGGCGAATCGGCAAAAATCGTCCATGCGCTGGCCGCCCATCACGAGGACGAGAAGCCCGAGAGCATTCTGGCGGTGCTTTGCCAGGCGGCCGACGCTCTCTCCGGCGCCCGTCCCGGCGCCCGACGCGAGATGCTGGAAACATATGTGAAGCGGCTCGCTGATCTGGAGCGCATAGGCACCTCTTTTGTCGGGGTGACGAGCTGCTTTGCCATCCAGGCGGGAAGGGAGATCCGGATCATGGTTTCGAGCGATGAGGTTTCTGACGCCCACTCCCATGTGCTGGCCAGGGATATCGCTCGCAAGGTCGAGGATGAGATGACTTATCCGGGGCAGATCAAAGTGAACGTCATCAGGGAAACCCGTGCGGTGGAATACGCCAGATGATCCGGAGGAGAGATTGAAAATCCTTTTTATCGGGGATATCGTCGGGCGGGCGGGCAGACGAGCGATCGCGGAACGTTTGCCGGCATTGGTGGACAGGTATTCCGCGGATCTGGTTGTGGCAAATGGTGAAAATGCCGCCGCTGGTTTCGGATTGACCCTGGAGGTTGCAAAAGAACTCTTTGACCTGGGGATCGATGTCCTGACGAGTGGAAACCACATCTGGGACAAAAAGGAGATCATCGATCACCTGGAAACCCACCCCAGAATTCTCCGGCCCGGCAATTATCCGCCGGCTCTGCCTGGAAGAGGAAGCGGGCTCTATTCGACCGCTTCCGGGGTGGAGGTGGGTATCGTCAATCTGGAAGGACGCGTTTTCATGAACAACCTGGACTGTCCTTTTCGAGCCGCGGATGAACTGGTGGCCGAGCTGCGCAAGAGAACGCCGATCATCCTGGTTGATTTCCATGCTGAGGCAACCAGTGAAAAAATGGCCCTGGGATATTATCTCGACGGACGGGTTTCGGCGGTAGTGGGCACCCATACCCATGTCCAGACGGCAGATGAGCGCATCCTTCCACGAGGGACGGCTTACCTCAGTGATGCCGGCATGACCGGGAGTCGCGACACGGTCATCGGCATCCGCAAGGAACTGGCTATTGAAAAATTCCTGACCCAGATACCGGTGCGTTTCGAGGTGGGAAAGAAGAATCCCATGATCTGCGGAGTTGTTGTTTCCGTGGAAGAAGAGAGCGGACGAGCCAACGCAGTGGAAAGGATCTGGGAAGAGGTTGGGGAATGAGGGAATCCGAAAGAATGAAGGGATGTCTGGAATGAAATCTGTTCAAGAACAGATGGCGGTAATACGCAGGGGGGCGGTGGAAATTCTGGTGGAGGCGGAACTGGAGGAGAAACTCCGGAATTCGCTTCGTGACGGTAAACCATTGAGGATCAAGGCCGGTTTTGACCCTACGGCGCCCGATCTTCATCTCGGGCATACGGTTCTTATTCAAAAATTGAAACAATTTCAGGATCTTGGTCATGAGGTGAATTTCCTGATCGGAGATTTTACCGGAATGATTGGAGATCCCACGGGAAAGAACGAAACCCGCAAGGCGCTGACCCGCGAGCAGGTCCTGGAAAACGCCCAGACGTACCAGGAGCAGGTCTTCAAGATTCTTGATCCGGAGCGGACCCGGGTGGTTTTCAACAGCACATGGATGGAAAGGATGTCCGCCGCCGACATGATCGGACTGGCTTCCCGCTACACGGTGGCCCGCATGCTCGAGCGTGATGATTTCCATAAGCGCTTCGCCAATCAGCAACCTGTTGCGATTCACGAATTCCTCTATCCCCTGGTTCAGGGCTATGATTCAGTGGCCCTTGAATCCGATGTGGAACTGGGGGGGACCGATCAGAAGTTCAATCTCCTGGTCGGGCGGGAGCTTCAGAAACAAGAGGGGCAACGACCCCAGACCGTCCTAACCATGCCCCTGCTGGAGGGTCTGGACGGCACAAACAAGATGAGCAAATCCCTGGGGAACTACATCGGGATCACCGAACGCCCCAAAGAGATTTACGGAAAGGTGATGAGCATTTCGGACGAGTTGATGGTCCGCTATTATGAATTGCTCTCCGATGTCGATCTGGTTGTCCTTGAGAAGGTGCGAGCCGGGGTCGGGGGAAGCCCGGAAGGTATTCATCCCATGGAAAGCAAGAAGGCCCTTGCGCGGGAGTTGGTCTCACGTTTCTACGACGAAGAGCATGCCCGGCGTGCGGAGGAGGAATTCATTCTACAATTCAAGCAGAAGGAAACCCCGGAGGATATCCCGGTAGTGACCCTCACCGTTTCGGATCCGGTCTGGATCTGCCGACTTCTTGCGGAGGCTTCCCTGGTTTCCAGCAATGGGGAGGCCCGCCGGTTGGTCAGGCAGGGGGGGGTGAAAATAGATGGTCATCGGGTGACAGATCCGGATCTGGAGGTTGAGCCCTCCGGGGAGGTAGTACTGCAGGCCGGAAAAAGGCGCTTCGCCAGAATAGTTTTCGGTTGATATATTTTAATTTTCAACAGATTGACAGGCGTTTCCGGTTTGGGTATAGTTCCTTTCCCGGTGCGGCGAAGGAAAAATCCTCTCCCTCCCGGGAGCACAAAAAGGCCTTGACTTCTCCGTACCTGATCGGCTATAAATCGCGGCCTGATGTTGAAAGACGCCTCCTGGTGGATGAGTAGACGACAAAAGAAAATGGTTGACAGGGAAACAGAAATTCGATAAGTTGATCGTCCGCCTCGAGAGCGAGGTGGAAAAGAAAAGCACAGTAGCAATTCGGTCTTTGAAAACTAAATAGCAGACGCTTGAGAGATGGTTTGCGGGTAAAGTCAAACCAGAAAGAACTAGAATCAACTTTGCAGTTAAAAAACTGGAGAGTTTGATCCTGGC
>JAGXHI010000021.1 GCA_024636295.1 Desulfuromonadales bacterium | reverse complement strand
TCGTCCGGAAACGGCCCTTTTCCGCAATCTCTGCATCAACCCGCGGATTTGATTGTGCGGCGTAAAGGTCTACGCCTCCGCTCAAATCCATGATTTCCTTGATCTTGCGAAAAATTGCTCGTTTCCAGATCGAAAACTGCATTTGTACTTCCCGGGGTTTCCGGATGGGTACGACTTGATATCACGCATTACCGACGGATTCAGGGTGCTCGATTCCGGCACAAAACAGGGACTCGCACTCGCACGCAAGCCCCTGATGTATGCCTATGTATTCCGGATCAAGCGGTATTCGATTCCTGCTTTCCTGCCTCGGTCGGGTCCGGCATCGCGACTCGACCTGATTTCCCCCTCGGACAGACTGCAACGCAGATCCCGCAGGGATGCTCGCGGCGGTACTCGGAACATTTGCGGGTATCGAAACGGGCCTCCACTCCCTCGGCCGGATCGAAGTCCCGTCCGGTGAAGGCTCCCACGGGGCAGGCATCCACGCAGATGCGGCATTTTCCGCAGGGATTGTCAAGGGGGGCGCCTGTCACGAGGGGCGCATCCGTCAGGATGGAGACGAACCGCACGCGGGGTCCGAACTGCGGGGTGATAAGAAGACAGCTCTTCCCTACCCATCCCAGTCCGGCTAGATGGGCGGCCAGTTTATGGGAGAGCATGCCTTCCAGCTTTTCCAGGGGGTAGGGCATGGAACCGGGGACGGGGAAAGCCTGGAATCCGAGGCTGTTCAACTGTCGGCTCACGTCGTACGCGAGAAAATCAAGAGAAGGCGTGACGACATCGTACACATGATGCCAATACTGGCTGTCGCGGCGCCGCTCGAGAGGGCTGTGATGGTCGACAATCGGATCGTTCAGCCTCATCCCGATGGATATCGCCCGCGGAAACCCGCTGAACCAGGACGGTCCCTGGGAGAGGACGAATTTTTCCGCCGGAACGAGATCGGCCACACCGAAAAGGTCGGCCCCTCTGCACTTGCTGAATGCCCACATTTTTTCTGTTAATGCTGAATCCTGATTCATCTTCCGCTCTCTTTCCTTATGAATCTGGTTATCCATTTGGCTCCCAACCAGTTAGTTTTCGTCCGGAAACGGCCTTTTTTCCGCAATCTCTGCGTCAACCCGCAGATTTGATTGTGCGGCGTAAAGTGCTACGCCTCCGCTCAAATCCTTGGTTTCCTTGACCTTGCGAAAAATGACTCGTTTCCAGATCGAAAACTGCTTTTGTGCTTCCCGGTGTTTCCGGATGGGCGCCAGTTATGAAAAGATACGTAGCATAAACTATGTATACCTTCTCATAAATTGCCTTGCTGGAGCAAACTCTTTCCGGAACGAGTCGGATCAAACCGCTTGGGAGGCAGAAGGTCTTCGATTTCGGGCCGAACGTTTTTTCCGGCCATTCATATATGCCCAGGATGATTGCCGTGCCGATGATGAGATCCGTGGAATAGAAAACGAAGGGAATTTGATTTTAATCACTCGTCGAAAAAAAGAAACCTTCTTTCCTCAGGTCCTCTTCCAGATCGGAAATGAACTGAGCGGCTTTTTGCGGAGGTTGCGTCATCAGGCTGACCCCGAAAAAAAGCAGAGTGGTCAGACCCAATCCCCAGACCGGCGGCCACCAACCGAGCGGGTAATACTGCGTCAGATACAGCCCGGCAGTGGCAATTCCTCCGACAAGCATGGAGCAAAGCGCTCCGGCCGCCGACGCCCGGTGCCAGAAAAAGGCCCCGATGATCGTCGGCGCCATGACCAGCAGCCCTCCGGAAGCCATGCTGGAGAGCACCGCGATCATCCCGGGGCGCAGCCATGCGAAGTAGATGCATATCGCGAGCAGGATCAGCATCGCCCCCTGTCCGACCCAGGTCTCCCCCTGCTCCGAAAGGTCGGGTTTGAGGTGCTTGACCACGTCACGGGAGAACAGGGAGCCGAGGGTGAGGATGATCGAACCCAGGGTGGAGGAGGCGGCGGCGAAAATTCCCACGAAAATGATCAGCCCGAGAAGCGGGGGCGCCTGGGTCAGCAGGTGCGGCATAGCGCGGTCGGGGTTCTCCAGGCCTGGAAAGAGATTGGCCGCCTGCAGCCCGAAGAGGGTGCTGATGATCGTATAGATGAAGCCGAAGGCCGAAAAGTAGAGGATCATCCTTTTCAGGCTGATGACCCGGTCGGGGACGAACAAGCGCTGGCTGACCTGCGGATTGGTCAGGGCGAAAAAGGCCCACGGCAGAGTCAGGCCGATGAAATAGGCGGGCTCCCAGGTAAAGCGCAGCAGGTCCGGATTTTCGGCCTGAATGGTGACAAAGAACGCACCCGGTGAACCATAGAAGGCGTAAAACATGTAGAAAAGGGCCGCCAGAGAAGTGACCAGCATGGTCATGGCCTGAAAGGCGTCGGTCCAGGAAACCGAGCGCATGCCCGCCCACATGGCGCTGAACCCGGAGAGTCCCGCCATTACCAGGACGCCTGTCATGAAGGAAATCTCTCCCCGGCTCAGTCCACTGACCAGCAGCCCCGCGCCCATGAGCTGCACCGAAGCGTAGGGGATCAGCATGACAAAAGAGAGCACCGCCGCCAGCACCGCCACCCATCGATTCTCGTAACGATTCCCGAGCAGTTCCGGCGGGGTGATATGCTGAAAACGTTGGCCCGCCAACCAGAAGCGCGGGCCGAAAACGAGCAGAAAAAGGACGGTGAAGATCAGGTAGGTCATCTCGAAACCGAGAGCCCCGATCCCCGATTTGTAAGTGAGACCGACCAACCCGACCAGCATGAAGGCGCTGTAGGTGGTGGCCGCATAGGTCATTCCGGAAACGAACCCCTTGAGTCGCCGGCCCCCGATAAAGAATTCCGCAGCCCCTTTGCCCATCCCTCTGCGGGCCATGATGGCGATTGCCCCGGCGATTGCGGTCCACACCACCATCGCCAGCATCACATACAGCGGCTTCATGGGTTTTTCCCCCAGTTCCGGGTATGAATCCAGGCGCCGACAATCACCGCCAGGGTTAGAAAACACCAGAAAAGAAAACTGGCGGCAAAGCTCGACCGATCCGCGAGCCAGAGGTACGGCACCAGAATATCGACTGCCGCAAGAATCACCGCGAGAACGAAGAAGCTGGAACCTTTCATTGGTCGGCCTCTCTTTTCATCCATCTCTTTCTCACCACGGCATTCAAGTGTCTGTCCGACTGCTAGGACTCCATTGTTTTCAGCGCTTCCAGAAAGGCGCGGATGCGCGAGGCGTTGGCTCCGACATCGCTTCGTCCTACGCGGGATTTGGAGCGAACATCTATTAAGCTGGCTCCGTTCTCTTGCCTGATCCGAACGACGATGTCGTCCTTGAAGCCGTACCAGAAAGTCGTTGCCGTCGCCTCAATACGCCCGGCCGCCGGATCGGCGGCGACTATCTCCCAGCCCATCTCGCGTGCCGCCGCCAGCGCCCGCTCGAATGCAATTTCAGCACCCTCATCGAGTCGGTAAGGACGTATATCGGGATAGGCGTCCTGCTGCTGTCCGGCCACCTCGTCACCGGCATATCCGGGCGGATTGGGTGCACCGGAGCGCAGCGGCAGGACAGCGATGAATTCCGGTGGATCGACGGTGTCCGTCGTTATGTCGTGGATCGGCGGAACCGATCGTGCTTTCTGCTGAAACTGCCAGGGCAGGTAAGCGACCAACAGTCCAATGACACATGCGGTAAGAAGCCAGCCGCTTTGACCTGCGCGCGTTCCGGGGATGATCAGAAAAATCAGCGCCAGACCGGCGGAGGCCAACCCCAGGTAAGCGGCCCAGCGCATCACCGAGAACCCAAAGCGAAAATCCCAAAGATCAAAGCGCGCTCCAAGACCCGAAACGAGCAGGAGACAGACGGCGATCACGGCAAGCAACAGAACTATAGGCGAAAATTTCATGCGCTCTCAACCTCCCTTCCGACTGTCGGATTTATCATTTTCCTGGCGACCATGCTTCTCGGAACCACTTCATACGTTACGCTCGTCGTCCGAGTGCTTCCAAAAGGGAAGACAGCTTTTTATCAAAAATATTCATATTAATTCTACCAGGTAAAGCACTCTGGAGGGCGATTACCCTGCCAAAACGGAACGGGTGTGCTCACCTTTTCGGAAAAAGGAGTGAGCATTTTTTATTTTTCAATCAAGGGGCTAGGCTTTTAAGCTCTTTGACGGTATTTTGGAAAGCGGGACGTGAGTGTTGAAGGAGCGGCGGCTCACCATCGATGGATCCGGGCATTTTGCGAAGAAGGCTGAGAGGAAGGGCATTCAGGGATGTTAAAAAAGCGGCTGAAGACTCTTGTGGCACCGGCTTTTCTGGTGTTGCTGCTAGTGACGGCAGGTTGTCTGCCCGATCTGCCCGACAGGGAGCTTCTTGATCTGGAGCGGATGCCGCAGGAGCCGCTTGCCTATCTGGATCCAGCCACCGCCCGTCAGCCGCTCTTTGCTCCTGAGCGGCAAAAGGCAGAGGCCGACGAGTTTCTGGAGCGGTTTTTTCTTGCCTGGCGCACCGAGGCGCCGCTCGAGAGCACCCACAGGCCCTTCTGGGCTGTCGATTGGATCGGCGAAGAGATGGTATTTGGTGAAAACCTCCGTCCGGTAGGCCCCGAGCGTCTCGAGGGACTGATCCGTCAAGCCGATCCGGGCTCCTACCCGAGCCTCCATCGACGCGCCATTACTGTGCGTCGTTGCGACCTGCGGGCGCTGCCTACGCACCGCCCCCTCTTCAGCGATCCCCGCAAGGCAGGCCAAGGCTTCCCTTTCGACAACCTGCAGCATGCCGCCATTGCGGCCAACACCCCTGTGCATGTGACGCATCGGACCGAGGATGGAACCTGGATCTTCATCGAAACATCGCTTGTTTATGGATGGATCCCGGTGACGGACGTTGCCTGGGTGGATGATGAATTTGTCCGTGCTTTTGAAACCGGCCGATATCTTGCTCTTACCCGCGACGGCGTGGCGGTGTTCGAGTCGAGCGGGATTTATCGTTTCAGCGCCGGTATCGGGACGCTCCTGCCCGTGATCGGCACTGGATCCGGGGGATATCAGGTTCTTCTCGCGGTTGCGGATAAAAGCCGGCAGGCTCTTCTGACAGAGGCGAGAATACCGAATGATAAGGGAGAGGTTTTCCCCCTGCCCTTGACCCCCGGAAGTCTCGCAAGCCTGGCCGATCGTATGATGGGACAGCCTTACGGTTGGGGCGAGAGTTTTGAAGACCGCGACTGCTCGGCTACCGTGCGGGATCTTTTCGCGTCATTCGGACTGTGGTTGCCGCGCAATTCTTCCAAGCAGGCCCGGGTGGGGAGGGTGATCCCCCTGTCCGATCTGGAGCCTCGCCAGCGTGAGGAGCGTTTGCTGGCGGAGGGGATTCCATTTTTGACTCTGGTGAGGCTTCCCGGTCACATCATGCTCTACATCGGAGAGCACGAAGGGCGTGCAGCGGTGCTTCACACCCTCTGGGGGGTGCGCACGCGTACTCTGTTCGGCGAGGAAGGACGCTGGATCGTCGGCAAGACGGTGATTACCACCCTGGAGCCAGGATCGGAGGTGGATGGTTTCACTCTCGATGTCAGCAACCTGCGCGATCGCATCGAAAGCATGAATATCCTGGAGCCTTCGGACGAACTCCGGGAGCATGGCAAGGAGAATAATGCAGCAACTGATTGACAGGTACGGTTTGGGACCTTATCCCCGTTGTGGCCGGCGGGGGGCAGGAGCACTCGCCCTGCCGATCTATTCCGCAAGGCATTTGTTTAGAATGGAGAAAAGTTTCTCTCTCTGAACGGGTTTGGTCAAAACATCGTCCATGCCTGCTTCCAGGCACTGGTCTTTGTCCTCTACTGTTTGACGGGCATCAGCGGTCATTCCCACAATGCAGGTATGCTTACCGTCTTTTTCCGCCTGTCGGATGATTCGGGTCGCTTCGATGCCGTCCATATCCAACATCTGAAGATCCATCAGGATCAGATCGATATTCCCTTTTTCCCATTTTTCGATGGCCTCACGTCCGCTCGCCGCGGTTTCCGTCTTCCAACCCTCCCGGGAAAGAATCATCCTCACCAATTCCTGGATCATGGGATCATCTTCGACCAGCAGGATGCGGGCTGGGGGATTTTCGGTGAAGGATTCATCGGGAGGGGTTTCGACCGGATCGGGTCTCCGGTTTTCGGAAGCGGTTTTCAAGGGCAGATTGAAAGTGAAGACGCTTCCCTCTCCCTCCTTGCTCTGAACGGAGATCTTCCCGCCCATCAGTTCCACCAGCCCCCTGGAAATCGCCAAACCCAGTCCGCTGCCTTCATACTTGCGGTGGAAGGAACTATCCACCTGATTGAAGCTCTGAAAAAGCAGGTGCCGCTTGTCTTCCGGGATGCCGATACCCGTATCCGATACCGAAAACTCCAGGAAACCCTTGCGCGCTTTTACGGAGACGCCGATTTTTCCGTGGTGGGTGAACTTGACGGCGTTGCCGATCAGATTTATCAGAACCTGCCCCAATCTGTCGGGATCACCGATCACCCGCACGGGAATTTCCGGGGCGACGTCGGTTTCCAGCCCGAGGCTTTTCTCACTGGCGGGAAGGGTGAACATCTCCACGGCATCTCTCACGCAGGCCCGAAGATCGAATTCATTCTCTTCAATATCCATCCGCCGCGCCTCAATCCGGGAAAAATCAAGAATGTCGTCGATGAGGGCGCGAAGGCGCTTGGCGGACTGATCCGCCATCTTAAGCAGGTGGCGGCGGTCAGGATTCTTGTCGATATACAGAAGCTGCTCGGTGGCGGCCATGAAGACGGTCATGGGAGTGCGGATCTCATGGCTCATGTTGGCCAGAAACTCACTCTTGGCCCTGTTAGCGTCTTCGGCGGCGGCTTTAGCCCGAAAGAGCTCCTTTTCTATTGCCTTGCGTTCAGAGATGTCCTCTATCACGGCAATATAGAATTGGCGTTTACCCTCAGCGCTACGCTGCAGAGCCCCGGTCAAATTGACCCAGACCAGATGCCCGGCTTTGTGAACATAGCGCTTCTCCATCTGGTAATGATCGATTTCCCCGTGCAGAAGTTTGGTCGCCTGCGCCAGATCCTTATCGAGATCTTCGGCAAAGGTGATCTCCATGAAAGTTTTCTTCTGCAATTCCTCGCGGGAGTAGCCGACGATATCGCACAACTTCTGATTGAGGCGCAGGAATCGGCCATCGAGTCCGACGTGGGCCATGCCCACCGCAGCCTGCTCGAAAGTGGCGCGAAAACGCTTCTCGCTCTCCTGCAGCGCCTCCTCGGCCTGCTTGCGGTCTGTGATGTCCATGGCAAAACCGTACGACCTGAGAGGCTCGTCCTTTTTTTCAAGTCGGCCGCGGATCAGGACCCATCGGATTTCGCCGTCCGGCCGGATAATACGATGTTCGCTATAGAATTCAGGATATTTTGTTGTTTGATGACGAGCCTGGGACTCGGAAAGTACGCGTGGCCGGTCTTCAGGATGAACCGCCGCCGGGATTCCGTCCTGGAGCGGCAACGGCTCGTCGGGCTCCAGCCCGAAGATCGCCAGAAACTCCGGTGACCAGTACGCCTCATCGGTCCGAAGGTCTAGAGAATAAGCACCCAGCTTCGCCGCCGAAGCGGCGAGGTGAAAGCGCTCCTCGCTTTCGCGCAGTTCTCTTTCCGCTTTAACACGGTCGGTCACATCTTTTGCGATGACCAAAACCGATGGTTCCTCGTCCGGCTCAGAGGGCAGTCGAACGATCTGATGATCCCATGCGGCATCGGGCCTGCCGGGGATCGGGACGGGAAAACCGTAGGATATGTCAGGATTTCCCGTTTCCATGACCTTCTTCACGAGGGTCTCTGCCCCGGAATGTACAGCTCCCGGGAAGACCTGCCGAAAATTTCGACCCTCCATTTTTACTCCTGGACGAAGAGCCTGATAGGCCGCGTTCACCAGGGTATACCGAAGACCGGGACCTTCCATTACCGCGATGCAGGAACGGGCATTATCCAGGACTGCTTTCAGGAATTGATTTTGTCTTTGGTGTTCATATTCTGACCTCTCCGCCTGCTCAGTTGCTGTGTCTTTCCTGCTCTGTGCTTCCTGGAGCTGGCGCACCTGGTCGAGGGCTGCATCGCGCTCCTGCTTAAGGCGCCGAATTTCTTCTTGAATGGCTGCAACAGGGGGTTCACCAAAAGAATCTCGCAATCTTCTTCCTCCGAAAGAGCTTATGCCATTGGCATCTTAAGTTTCCTATCTTAGCGCTATGTTATTATTTTTGGCAATATCTTCCGATTGACCGGGATAAGGGTGTTCTTTTAATTTTCCTTTTCTTCGCGACTCTTTTCGCGCTTGCTGTTTTCCGAGGGATATTTTCTCCTCTGGTGCCAGGGGTCCGCTTTATATCTCTTTGAGCTTCTCCGTGGCTCTACAACGCCCGCTGCTATTCAGCTCGGGTGGGGACCATAGCGCATTTCATCATATTTCTTCAAATTTCATCATCGAGGTGCTACCCTGAGGCCTATGCTTTCATTTGAATTGGGGGGATGAAATGGCTCTTTCCTTTCCTCTCAAAGCGCGATTCCAGAATAGCTGACGATGAAAAACTGCCCGTTCTGTGCTGAAGAAATTCAAGACGCCGCCATAAAGTGCAAACATTGCGGTGAATTCCTGGAGGCTTCCAAAAACCAGCGCCTTGCAGAGGATAAGGTGCCGTGGTATTTCCGAACATCCTCCATTGTCATCGCTCTTTCCTGCGTGGGGCCTTTAGCATTGCCTCTGGTCTGGTGGCGCCCAAAAACGACACCGGCATGGAAAATCGGACTCACCATAGGAATCCTTATCCTCACCTGGGTCTTGTATCGATCCACAATGGAATCCATCCGCACCATCAAAGAATATTACGAACTGCTCGATTCGCTGTAAGCTGGTGATTGCCTGGATGCCTAAGCGCGAAAAAGCTGTCCGACCCGTCTGACCAGTCTGACAGGTCGGAAAAAAACAAGGAGGGGGACTCCATGAACAACGAACACGACCTGATTCCCAGGCACGGAGGCTACCGCACGCGGCGCAGTTTTCAGTCGACGCAGTTGGCCTATGATCTGACCGAGGCGTTCTGCAAAAGCTACATCGACAAGCGCTCGCGCACCCACGACCAGATGGTGCAGGCGGTGCGCAGCGGGGTGCAGAACATCGCCGATGGGAGCATGGCCTCGGCCACCTCGAAGAAGACCGAGCTGAAACTGACCGGCGTGACGCGGGCCAGACTGAAGGAGCTGCTGGAAAAAGAAAAACCCCCTGGAAAAACCAGGGGGTTAACTGGAGCCACCCATCGGATTTGAACCGACGACCTACTGATTACGAATCAGACAAAATAGTGTTTAGTAAGGTTCGGCAAGGTTCTGGAGATATGAAAAAAATATTGTATTTTCAGTAAATTGCGGGTATTCTTGTTTTGGGATGTTCGGTTAAGTTTGGACAACAAAGGAACCCAAAGAGGAACCCAAAAGGAACCCACGGAGGAACCCATGCGATTTACTGATGCTCAAATCAAGGCACTGAAACCAAAGGCACAGCGGTACGACGTGAGGGAGGGACAGCGGAACGGTTTTGGAATTCGGGTTGCAACCTCCGGCAGAAAGACATGGTTTTTTATTTACGACTTTGAAGGCGATCGGCGGCGGATGAATCTTGGAATTTACCCGCAAATCGACCTAAAGACCGCCCGAGAGAAGCACGGGGACGCGCTGAAGCTCTTACGGCACGGCAAGGACCCGGCTGGACAGGCACAAGCAGAGAAGCAGGAACGCCGGAAAGCCCCCACGGTAAAAGACTTGATTGATGATTACCTGGAAAGGTGGGCGAAACCTCGGAAGCTCTCATGGAGGGAAGACGAGCGGATCTTGATGAAAGACGTTGATTCAAGATGGAGACGCCGAAAGGCCGCAGATATTACCCGCAGGGATATTATCGACATGCTGGAGGACATTGCAGAACGTGGACCGGTTCAGGCGAACCGAACCCTTGCCGTGGTCCGGAAAATGTTTAATTTTGCCGTGGAGCGGGATATTTTGAGCGTGTCGCCTTGCCTACAGGTAAAGCCGCCAGCACGGGAAGTGAGCAAGCAGCGGAACCTTGATTTTAAGGAAGTTAAGATTTTTTGGGACTCACTGCCCAATGCCCCCATGACAGAAGGAACCCGGCGCATCCTGCAACTGATCCTTGTTTTAGCGCAGCGGCCCGGAGAAGTGGCCGGCATGGACGGCCGGGAGATTGATGGAGAGTGGTGGACGATTCCGGCAGAGAGGACCAAAGGCAAGCGGGAACATCGGGTTTATTTGTCGCCCCTGGCGCGGGAACTGATCGGAGATCCGGAACCCGGTCCGGTTTTTCCTTCACCACGGGGAAAGATTGGTGAGGATGGGAAACGGGAGGAAGTGCCGATGCACGTCAATGCCCTATCCCACGCCATCAGGGACGCCATGGAGGCGAAGGACGAGAGCGGCGAGCCGACAATGAACCTTGAGTCCTTCACCCCTCACGACCTCCGGAGAACCGCAGTAACGCGAATGGCGGAAATGGGTGTTTCGCAGTTCCACATCGACCGCATTCTGAATCATTCTCAGGGCAGGTTGCAGGGGACATATAATAAATACGACTGGGACCGTGAAAAGAAAGAATCCCTGGAGAAGTGGGGGCGGAAAATCGAGTTTTTGACAAGGGGCGGGAAAACCCCGAAAGTTGTCAATTTCCAACGATAAAACAAGAAGTTGAAAGGTTTGAACCGGGCAAGGTTAAGTATAAATAATTTTCGGCAGGACTTAAATTGCACAAGTTGCTGTTTTTATTCCATAAAAGGTGCATTTTCCGCACATAAGCAAACAACTTCATACGACACCATACGACACGGTACGACATGATACGACGCCATAAGTAGCCGAAACTACAACAAAAAACATTGACCGTCCGAAATGGCGGGAGGTAAACTACCCACTAACGACAACAAACGTTAGTGGGTTTTTTTATTCCCTTTCCGGAACTCGGGGGCCGCTTCGGGGCAGAGACCACACAACGATTATTCATGCAACAAAAAAACTGTATGTAACAAACGTTAACGACCCTTTTCTTACACGGAGGCTGGAATGAAAAATAAAGCTGATCGAATCATGCGGACAAATGAAGTTATGGAAGTCGTCGGATGCAGCCGCACGACACTATGGGAGTGGGAGAGGAAGGGACACTTCCCGAGTAGGCGGAGGATTGGCCCAAGGGCGGTTGGTTGGTTTTGCTCAGAGGTTGAATCTTTTCTCAATTCCAGGGAGCGGGCCGGGACGTGTTCGCCATAAAAGAAGATTCAAAAAGCTGAGCCCGCCGTTGTACCGGCGGGCTCATGGATGCTTTAAAAACCAATCGTGGGAGAACTGGAGCACTTGATGTCTATACAGTCGCACGAACTAAACCAAATGTCAAGACACGAGCGGGCGGAAGTCTGGATAGACAACCGCAAGAGTGACAAAGGCGCTAAATTTATAACAGACGAAAAAATATCACGCATGGCCTTTGAGGTGCTTTACCCCGGCGCGACCCATTATGAAATCAGGGTTGATCTTAATTCAGAGTGGGATGATTCACTTCTCCTTGGAATTCAATCAGAACTTGCCGGGAAAGACGTGTTTGTCTGCGTTTTCGATCCAGCACTCAAGCAGGCAATCGCACACACGACCAATCACGCGGAAACCCTTGCCCGGTCGGTCCATTGCTTCGAGCCCAGAGAGATAATACTGGCGGCCCAGGCAGGGAGCCCCTTTGACCGAATCGGCAGGGAAACATGGGTAAATGGCCGGGACGTGACAGATAAGGACCCGGCCCACTGCTGTCTCATAGTTTCAGATAAGTGATAACTGCTTGTTGCATAACGACAATTTTGGCCTTGGTGGAGCAAAGAGCTCCTGCAAATCGCGTCTTTCAAACAAATTAAGCTGTAATATCCGCAACATCCGCTGTAAC
>JAGXHI010000020.1 GCA_024636295.1 Desulfuromonadales bacterium | reverse complement strand
GGACGGAAATCATGCAATGGTACAGGACATCGTTGGGCAAGAAGTACATCATGGGGATCACGGGCCTGCTCATGGTCGTGTTCGTGATCGCACACATGATCGGCAATTTCACCATATTCGGCGGGGCCGAGGGGATTAACGCCTACGCGGCACATCTGCGGGCGATTCCTCCTCTTCTGTGGTTGTTTCGCCTGGTGATGCTCGCCGCGTTCGTGGTTCACATCTGGATGGGGATCACCCTGTATCTGGAGAACAAGGCCGCCCGGCCGGTGGAGTATGCGCGCAAGCAGAACGAGCGCACCAGTTTCAGCGCCCAGACGATGATCTGGACGGGAATCCTTCTTGGCGTGTTCGTGATCTACCACATCCTTCACTTCACCCTCCACGTGGCCATCAGCCCTGAGATCGCCGCCGGAATCGGCGAGAATTTCGACCCCGCGCAGCGCCCCGACGTCTTTCGGATGGTGGTTCTGTCGTTCAACCAGTTTCTGGTGACGGCCGTATATGCGGCGGCCATGATCGTGCTGCTTCTGCACCTGGCCCACGGGGTACAGAGTTTTTTCCAGAGCCTGGGCTGGACCAGCGACGGGACCCTTCCGGCGATGGAGAAAGGCGGGCGGGTCGCGGCCGTTATCGTCATGCTCGGCTTCATCCTGATTCCGGTGACCATCTATTTCGGCGTAATCCGCCTCTAGGAGGAATACAGTGATACTCGACGGCAAAGCACCAAGCGGACCGATAGAGAACACGTGGGACAAGCACCGCTTCGAGATGAAGCTGGTCAATCCCGCCAACAAGCGCAAATACAAAGTGCTGGTGGTGGGCACGGGCCTGGCCGGCGGCGCCGCCGCGGCCAGTCTGGCAGAGCTCGGCTACAATGTCGAAGCGTTCTGCTACCAGGACAGCGCCCGGCGCGCGCACTCCATCGCCGCCCAGGGCGGGATCAACGCCGCCAAGAACTATCCCAACGACGGCGACAGCATCTTTCGGCTCTTCTACGACACCGTCAAAGGCGGCGACTTCAGAGCCCGCGAAGCCGACGTGTGGCGTCTGTCGCAGGTCTCCAACAACATCATCGACCAGTGCGTGGCCCAAGGGGTCCCCTTCGCCCGCGATTACGCCGGATACCTGGATAACCGCTCCTTCGGCGGCGCGCAGGTCTCGCGCACCTTCTACGCCCGCGGCCAGACCGGCCAGCAGCTTCTGCTGGGCGCCTACCAGGCGTACTCCCGGCAGATCAAGGCCGGCGGCATCAAGGAGTATCCCCGCACCGAGATGCTGGATCTGGTGGTGGTCGACGGTGTGGCCAAAGGAATCACCGTGCGCGATATGGTCACCGGCGAGATTCGCTCCCACTGGGGCGACGCCGTGATCCTGGCCACCGGCGGCTACGTCAACGTCTTTTACCTCTCCACCAACGCCATGGGCTGCTCGGTGACCGCCATCTGGCGCGCCGCCAAAAAAGGCGCCTATTTCGCCAACCCCTGCTACACCCAGATTCACCCCACCTGCATCCCGCAGTCCGGCGAGCACCAGAGCAAGCTCACCCTGATGAGCGAGTCTCTGCGCAACGACGGCCGCTGCTGGGTGCCCAAGAGAAAAGAAGACGTCAGCAAGCCCGTCAGCCAGATCCCCGAAGAAGACCGGGACTACTACCTGGAGCGCAAGTACCCCAGCTTCGGCAACCTCGCCCCGCGCGACATCGCCAGCCGCGCCGCCAAAGAGCAGTGCGACGACGGCCGCGGCGTCGGGCCCGGCGCCCGCGGCGTGTATCTGGACTTCGCCGACTCCATCAATCGCCTCGGGCAGAGCACCATCGCCGAGCGCTACGGCAATCTGTTCCAGATGTATGAGAAGATTACCGCCGAGGACGCCTACGAAGTGCCCATGCGCATCTACCCCGCCCCCCATTACTCCATGGGCGGGCTGTGGGTCGACTACAACCTGATGAGCAACCTGCCCGGACTCTTCGTGCTTGGCGAAGCCAACTTCTCGGTCCACGGCGCCAATCGCCTGGGCGCCAGCGCCCTGATGCAGGGACTGGCCGACGGCTACTTCGTCATCCCCTACACCATCGCCGACTACCTGGCGCGTATCAAGCCCGCCGCGGTCACCACCGAGCACCCCGAGTTCAAGAAATCCCTCGAAGAGGTCGGCGCCCAAGGCAACAAGTACCTCTCCATCAAGGGCAAGAAGACGGTCACCGAATTTCACCGCGAGCTCGGCAAGATCATGTGGGAGAACGTCGGGATGGCCCGCAGCGAAGAGAGCCTCAAAAAAGCTCTCAAGGAGATTCCCAAGCTGCGCGAGGAGTTCTGGCAGAACCTGCGGCTGCCCGGCGGCGCCTCCGAAGTCAACCAGCAGCTCGAGAACGCCGGGCGCGTGGCCGACTTTCTGGAGTTCGGCGAACTTCTGGCCAAAGACGCCCTGGAGCGCAACGAGAGCTGCGGCGGACACTTTCGCGTCGAGCACCAGACCGAGGACGGCGAAGCCACGCGCGATGACGAGAACTACACCTACGTCGCCGCCTGGGAGTTCAAGGGAGTCGGCAAGGAGCCCGAGCTGCACAAAGAGCCGCTCAAGTTCGAGAACGTGGAACTCGCTGTGAGGAGCTACAAATAATGAATCTCACCTTACATGTCTGGAGGCAGAAGAACCGGGAGGACAAAGGCGGGCTCGAGCAGTACGAGGCCAAGGACGTCAGTCCCGACATGTCCTTTCTGGAGATGCTCGATATCGTCAACGAAGATCTCATCAAGCAGGGCCGGGAGCCCATCGTCTTCGACCACGACTGCCGCGAAGGGATCTGCGGCACCTGCTCGCAGATGATCAACGGCATCGCCCACGGCCCCGACGCGGAGATCACCGCCTGTCAGCTGCACATGCGCAGCTTCAAGGACGGCGACCACATCTACATCGAGCCCTGGCGGGCGCGGGCCTTTCCCGTGCTCAAGGACCTGATGGTGGACCGCGGCGCGCTCGAGCGCATCATCCAGGCCTACGGCTATATCTCGCCGCACACCGGCGGGGTTCCCGACGGCAACGCCATCCTCGTACCCAAGCCCAAAGCCGACAAGTCCATGGACGCCGCCGCCTGCATCGGCTGCGGAGCCTGCATAGCGGCCTGTCCCAACGCCTCGGCGATGCTCTTTACCGCAGCGAAAGTCTCGCACCTGGGACTTCTTCCCCAGGGAGAGATCGAAGCGGCCCGGCGGGTCAAGGCCATGGTCAAGGCCATGGACGCCGAGGGTTTCGGCAACTGCACCAATCATTACGAATGCGAGAAGGCCTGTCCCAAGGGGATCAAGGTGACCTTCATCTCCCGGATGAACCGGGAGCTCATGAAGGCCCTGCCCCAAGGGGAGCGCTGAGAGAGCCTGAAGGCGAGGTGCTGAGTATCCGGGGCGGTTCCAACAGGGGCCGCCCCTTTTTCATCAATGATATATAGTTATTCTTGGATTCTCATCCTGATATGCCGGAAGATACATGCAACGTTTGAGGAATGTGGAATTTTCCATTATTCATTTTACGATCGAATTTCAGGAATCGATCCATTTGAGTTTGGAGATACTGCTTCGACTCAGACGGGATCTCCGGGAGGCCGGGCGCCATGCCCTTTCCGGAAGAACGGAGAGTACATCAAGCCTGGATCCTTTCGTCCGGATTTTCGATCCTCCGATAAGTTCAGACCCTGTCGGGGTGAAACGCCATCAGAAAACCGGGCCTCCCTTTGCGTTACACTTTTCTCCAGATTCTACTGGTGAGAAGAATCCGGGAGATTCTCTCGAGCTGTCAGTGGTTTTCTGGGGCGATGGCGTGCAGGAGATTGCCAATTTCGCCCGAACTCTACAAGTGCTTGGGTCGGCCGGCCTTCACCGCAGAGAGGGGATTTTCGACCTGATCGCAATAGAAGGCGAGGGGTCTGGGGGAGTTCGGGCATGTCTCTGGCGCGAGGGGGGATCGCTCGATGTCCTCGCTCCTGTCATTTTGGATGCTCAATGGCGGACGCAAGAGCTCTCGACGGATTTCCTGCGATTGGTCTTCATCACTCCCGCGCGTCTGATTTCTAGTGGGAAGCCTTTGTTCCGTCCGGATTTTCATCGGATATTTCCTTTCATCCTGCGGAGAGTGACCTCCATGTGTTTCGCTTACTGCGCGGTGGAACCTGTGAAGGATATCGCTTTCCTGATGGAATCCGCCTCTCGGGTGGATGTGCTGAATAATCATCTGCAATGGCAGGACTGGCGATCTCTGCCAGGAGATGAAAAGGAACAGAATATCGGGGGTGTTCTCGGATCTATCGATCTATTTGGAACCCTTTTGGGGGAGGTCGCATGGGTGCTTTCCCTGGGAAGTCTCCTGAATGTGGGCAAGGGAGCAGCCTTCGGCGCCGGACAGTTCCGGCTGGAAGGATGATGGACCTCCTTGCCTTTGGAATCGGATTAAAGTGACTTTCTTGCGAAATAATGTTCAAGGGAATATAATAAAACCTCTGTTTGGTGGAGGTCTTTTATGGGCGATATTTGGGAAGAAAGAAAAAAGGCTTTAGAAAACGAATACTTTTATCGAATCGAAAAAGAAAAGATTGAAAAACTTAAAGAATCCGCCAAAGAACAGCTGACCCGCGAACTTTGCAAAAACCGTTGCCCCAAGTGCGGAGAAACTTTGACTCCAATGATTTTTCGTGGAGTTCCTCTAGACAAGTGTACTGGTTGCAGCGGTGTCTGGATGGGTCCTCGGGACCTGCAGGCTCTGGCGGAGAAAGATCATCGCACCTGGTTTGAAAAATGGTTCAAGGATGAAGAAGGATAACTCCGGAAATCCTGTTTTTCGCAAGGCGGCGAGCATTTCGTCGCTTTTATTTTTATATATGTAATTCTCTTTATCATATTTCGTTTCAGCCCTGAACCCGATCCGACGTAACGGATGGAGACGGATAATGCCAAAAAGTATCTGGAGAAATCTTTTAATATTTCTTTTCGTGGTTCTTGTCTTTAATTTTTTTTACACGATGCCGTCGCCTGATCAGGATGCTTCCCACAGCATCAGTTACAGCCGATTTAAAAAGGAGATCAAAGAAGAAAATATCAGCCGGATTACTGTACAGGGCAATACGATTACAGGGGAATTCAGAGAGGCGGTGCAAAGCACCGCGCCTTCCGCAGAAGGGCCGAAAACGTTTTCGAATTTCAAGACAACTCTCCCATCTTTTGGTGATGACAATCTCCTGGAGGAGTTGGCCGCTCACGGAGTCGAAGTCAACGTCGAACCTGAATCGGAGCCATCGGCCTGGAGCAGCGCCCTTATTTATCTCCTTCCCTGGGTTCTGATCATTGGAGTCTGGTGGTTCATAATCAAGGGGATGCGTTCCCGTGGCGGACCGGGAGGCGGGATGATGGGCAATTTTTCAAAATCGGGCGCGCGTCTTTATTCCAAGGAAAATTCCCGGGTGACGTTCAATGATGTGGCCGGTCTTGAAGAAGCCAAGCAGGAATTGATGGAGGTGGTTGAATTCCTCCGCAACCCCAAGAAGTTTGCCAGAATCGGAGGGAAAGTCCCGAGAGGCGTTCTGCTTGTGGGACCTCCCGGAACGGGAAAAACACTTATGGCGCGCGCAGTGGCTGGGGAGGCTGGCGTTCCGTTTTTTTCAATCTCGGCAAGTCAGTTCATCGAAATGTTCGTCGGCGTCGGCGCCAGCCGTGTGCGGGATCTTTTTAATAATGCAAAGAAAAACGCTCCGAGCATCATTTTCATAGACGAGCTGGATTCGGTCGGACGTTCCCGCGGAACTGGTCTCGGTGGAGGTAACGACGAGCGGGAACAGACCTTGAATCAGCTTCTGGCGGAACTGGACGGCTTCGAATCCCATGAGGAAGTCATCGTGATGTCCGCAACCAACCGCCCTGACGTGCTCGACCCGGCCATTCTGAGGCCAGGGCGTTTCGACCGCCAGGTGGTGGTCGAACGGCCGGACTGGCGTGCCCGCGAGGAAATCCTCAAGGTCCACACCCGGAAAGTACCCCTCGAGGATGGGGTCGACTTGCTCGTGATTGCACGGGGAACGCCTGGAATGTGCGGCGCCGATCTGGAAAATCTGGTCAATGAAGGAGCTCTTATCGCCGCCCGTGAAAACAGGGAAAAAGTCTCCATGGATCATATGGAAAGAGCAAAGGACCGCATTCTTCTTGGTGCAGAGCGGAAACTTTTTCTCAGTGAGGAGGAAAAGCGCATAACCGCTTATCATGAGGCCGGACATACTCTTGTAGCCAAGCTGACCCCTGGGGCTGACCCGATTCACAAAGTAACTATCATCCCGCGCGGACATGCCCTGGGAGTCACTCAGCAGCTTCCTGAGGATGACCGTTATCACTATCAGAAAAGCTATCTCCTGTCCCGTATCACCATAAGCCTGGGGGGCCGAGCAGCTGAAAAATTCATCTTTGGTGAACTCTCCACCGGAGCGCAGAACGACCTGAAGCAGGCCACGCAGATAGCCGAAAAAATGGTGTGTCAATGGGGGATGAGTGATAAGGTCGGACCTGTAACCTTCAATCGGGGAGAGGAGCATCCCTTTCTGGGACAGAAACTGGCAATGGATAAATCCTTCAGTGAACAGATGGCCTGGATCATCGACCAGGAGATCGAAAGAATTGTCAAGGAAGGCGAAGATGCTGCGGAGACAATTATCCGCGAAAACCCGATTCCCCTGAAAAATCTGGCGGAGACGCTTCTGGAGGAAGAGGTTCTGGAGAAAAAACGGGTGGATGAGATCCTGGTGGATTCGGGTCTGGAGATCAAAAGTGCTGCCTCGGTCTCGCCAAGGGACGAGCTTCAATGAAATCCCCGAATAAGGAGAAGGGAATGGGTGTTGTTTTCTGGACTCTCATGGTCGGAATCGGCGCTGCGGGATACTTCATCTTCAGAAAGCTTTCCGAACTGGAGAAGGAGATCCGTCGGGAGTTGAAGGAAGGGGAAACGGAAGAGGAAACGGAAGGGAAGGAGTCGGTTTCCGGATTGAAAAAGTTTCCTGGATCACAGCCGGTAGAGAACAAACCGGAGATTGCGGAGTCCCCGCCAGTTCCAGGCGAGATGGATGAAAAGGAGGATGAGGGAAACGACACCTCTTTACAGGATGTCATGATATTTGAAATCCTGGAGGGGGTGAAGGAGCGCCCCGGCATCCTGCAAACTGAATTTTACGATTTGATCCCGGAGGAGAATCGCCGCCGCCTTCAAGACATCCTGCTGCAGATGGACAGGGAGGGTCTGCTGCGCCGAGAGCGGGAGGGGAGAACGTATCGGTTGTACACGGGGAGGGACTGAATCAAATCCAGGTTCCAGGTTCCAGGTTCCAGGTTAGCTTGCGGCTTCCCTGCTTTTCTCTTGCATCTTGCCGATAAAAAGAGGCCCCTCGAACGAAGGGCCTCTTTTCATTCAGTACGGAAGCGGTGGGTTAAACTTTCCGCAGGTTATAAAAGACGTCCTTTCCGCTGAAGACAGCGTTCACGTCCAGTTCATCCTCGATCCGTAGGAGCTGATTGTACTTGCAAACCCGGTCTGTGCGGCAAAGGGACCCCGTTTTGATCTGTCCGGCATTGGTGGCGACGGAGAGGTCGGCAATGGTGGTATCTTCCGTTTCCCCGCTGCGATGCGAAACCACCGCCGTGTAGCCGGCCCGCTTTGCCATTTCGATCGCTTCCAGAGTTTCGGTCAATGTGCCGATCTGGTTGACCTTGATCAGGATCGAATTGGCGATCCCTTTTTCAATCCCTTCCCTGAGGATTCGTGTATTCGTGACGAAAAGATCATCGCCGACCAGCTGGATACGCCCGCCAAGGCGCTCCGTCAGAAGCTTCCATCCCTCCCAGTCGTTTTCGGCCATCCCGTCTTCGATGGAGATAATCGGATAGCGGTTGACCAGGTCTTCATAGAAATCCACGAGCTCCTCAGCGGTCTTTTCGGGGCTGGATTCGTTCTCCAGAATATATTTGCCGTCCCTGAAGAGTTCGCTCGAAGCGACGTCCAGCGCCAGGAGAATATCCTCCCCCGCTTTGTAGCCGGCTTCAGAAATTGCCTCCATAATGACCTGAAGAGCCTCTTCGTTGCTTCTGAGGTTCGGAGCGAATCCCCCCTCATCACCGACAGAGGTATTGTATCCTTTTCCCTTCAGGACTTTTTTCAGGGCATGAAAGATTTCAGCCCCCATTCGCAGAGCTTCCTTGAAGGATTCCGCTCCTGCGGGCATGATCATGAATTCCTGGATGTCTACATTATTGTCGGCGTGGGCGCCGCCATTGAGGATATTCATCATGGGCAGGGGTAGTTCCCGTGCGTTTGTCCCCCCGAGATACTGATATAAAGGAAGAGCCGCATCCTCGGCGGCGGCTTTGGCGCATGCAAGAGAGACCCCCAGAAGTGCATTGGCGCCCAGCTTGCTCTTTGTTTCTGTTCCGTCCAGGTCCAGCAGCTTACGGTCGATTCCCGCCTGGTCGGAAGCCTCCCAGCCGAGAAGGGCGTCCGCGATGACCTCGTTGACGTTTTCCACTGCCGTCAAAACACCCTTGCCCAGATACCGGGAGGGGTCGCCATCCCGCAGTTCCAGAGCCTCGCGTTCCCCTGTGGAAGCTCCACTCGGGACGGCCGCCCGCCCCATGGCGCCGCTTTCCAGGTAAACCTCGACTTCCACTGTGGGATTCCCTCGGGAATCCAGGATCTCCCTCGCATAGATATCGATTATTTCACTCATGGTATCTCCTTGTGCTGGAATTTTGAACCGGCACCCGCCGACCCTGAAAACGGTACATGTATAACACAAGAAATCAGGATGGAAACAGGAATTTCCTGAAATGGATTGATTTATGGCTCCTGGGGTGGTATTGTTTCGATTCAATTTCTCTGTGTTCAAGGGATGCCCTTTGAATAAAAGCCACATCCGACAAGGGTTTGCCGCTGACAACCAGCATCTGGCAAATCAGCTGTTCGGCCAGCAGAATAAGAATCTGAAGCAGGTCGAGCGGATCCTGCGGGTCCGGATCGGCTCCAAAGGGCTTGAGGCTCAGGTCGAGGGAGACCCTATACAGGTCGAACTTGCACGACGTCTTCTGGAAGAACTCCATTCCTTAATAAAGGAGGGATATCCGCTTTATCCGTCCGATTTCAATTACGCCATCCGAATACTAAGCGCTGACTCCGGCGCCTGTCTCAAAGATATATTTCTGGATACCGTTTTTATTTCCGCTCGCAAGAAAATCATTTCACCAAAAAGTCTGGCGCAGAAAAAATATATCGATGCCATCCGCAGCAACGATCTCGTTTTTGGAATCGGGCCGGCAGGGACAGGGAAAACCTATCTGGCGATGGCGATGGCTGTTTCTTCCTTGACTAAAAAGGAGGTCAGCCGCATTGTTCTGGTCAGGCCTGCAGTGGAGGCGGGAGAGAAACTCGGGTTTCTGCCTGGGGATATCGCGGAGAAAGTCAATCCTTATCTAAGGCCGTTGTACGATGCGTTGTTCGACATGCTGGACTTTGAAAACGGACAGTCACTCATAGACCGTGGCGTGGTGGAAGTTGCTCCACTGGCTTTCATGCGTGGCCGAACTTTGAACGATGCCTTCGTCATTCTGGACGAGGCCCAGAATACCACAGCCGAGCAGATGAAGATGTTTTTAACGCGCCTCGGCTTCGGCAGCAGGGCCGTGGTGACAGGCGATATCACTCAGATCGATTTGCCCACCGGACGCCTCTCCGGACTGGTTCAGGCAGAACGTGTATTGAAGGGTGTTGACAGCATTCATTTCAATCACTTCTCCGATCGGGACGTCGTCCGTCATCCTATCGTGCAGAGTATCGTCCAGGCCTATGAACGGGCTCGAAAGGACGAACCGGATTTCGGTCGGGTTTAAGGAACTCTTATCCAGATGAAAAAGAACAGCTCCAGAAACGAATCCGGACGCAAGTCCAGGTCAACTCTTTTACGGGGGGATCGTCTTTTCCCGGGTGAACGTGTACAGCAGAGGCTGATTCTTTTTTTGTCCGCCCTTCTCCTGACGGTCATTATTATCCCCAAGAGCGGTTTCGTTGCGGATTCCTATTCTCCGGGCGATATTTCCTCCCGTGACATCAAGGCTCCGAAGGACCTTCTGATTCCGGATTTGCCCCTGACGGAAAAGAAGCGCCTTGAAGCCGAAGAGGCGGTTCTTCCCCTTTACGATTATGATGCGGGTTCCGCCAGGGAAATCGGCGATCGGCTCGTGGAGGCCCTGGCATCGATGCAGGCAGAAGCGGCCCGGGAAAATGATCCAGTGGATCTGCCCGGGGATAAGGAAAATGTCCCGCCAGCAGCCCCTGGGGACCAGGCGTTGGAAAAATCACAAGCCTCTTATGCCGACGAAAGGATTTACCAGGACCTCCGGAAGGCCGTCACTGCCTCCCTTCATGACAAGATTGTCGGCAACCTGCAGCTTTTCGAGGCCGATCGGCAAAGTGGGATTCTGATTCGAAACCTGGCCAGTCAGAAGGAGGAGCAGCAGAATGATTTGACGAGTGTGATCGGTCCGGGAGAGGTCCAGGAACGTTTCCGGAAGGAAATCGCAAAGATCGAAGGTCTTTCGGAATCAAACCAGGAGCAGATGGCTGCACTTTTCCAGAAAATGCTGCGTCCCAATCTGACGTTCAACAAAAACGAAACGGAAGCCCGCAAAAGGAAGGCCAAGGAGGAGGTTAAACCGGTTCTCTTCCAGGTCAAGAAGGGAGAGATGATCGTTCGGGAGGGAGAGCGCATATCGGAGGAGCAGATCCGCAAAATCCGGGCGATGCGTGAGACAGGCAGCGATTACAGCGCTCTGAAAATGGGGGTGGGACTCTTTCTCTCCATTATACTGCTCGTTTTCGCAGGGCATCGGTACGCCAATGTCAATGTCAGCAAATACCGCCTGAAAAACAGCGATATGGTTTTTCTGGTGGTTTCATTCGTCGGTCTCATTATCCTGATCAAAGTGGCGATCTTCATTTCGACAGCCCTGGAAAGCGCTTTTCCCTATATCGATTCTTCCACGTATTTTTATGCCTTTCCCTTTGCCGTGGGGGCAATGCTGGTGCGCATCGTTCTCAATTCCGAAACGGCATTGATTTTCATTTTGGTCTCATCATTTCTTTTCGGACTTCTTTTCGGGGACAATCTCTTTATTTCCCTCTATGCGCTGGTGGGAAGTCTCGTCGGCGCTCAGTGGGTGCGCCACTGCAAGGAGCGCACAACGCTTTACCAGGCCGGCCTGTGGATCTCCCTCGCCAACATGGCGCTGATCCTCGGCATTCATTTGATTGCCGGGCGGGCCTTCGATCTGCAGCTGTTCTACAAGATGGCTTTCGGATTCGCTGGAGGGATTATCTGCGCCATTATTGTGACCGGCACCATCCCCTTAGCTGAATTCTTTTTCGGTTACACCACCGATATCAAACTTCTAGAATTGGCCAATCTGAATTCTCCCCTGTTGCGGGAGCTCATGATCAGGGCCCCGGGAACCTACCATCACTCCATTATCGTGGGCAATCTGGCAGAGGCGGGCGCCGAAGCGATCAATGCCAATCCCCTTCTTGCCAGGGTCGCGGCTTATTACCACGATATCGGAAAAATTCGGAAGCCCCTGTACTTTATCGAAAATCTCGGAGGACAGGACAACCGGCATGATAAACTCGCGCCCTCCATGAGCGCCCTGATTCTCATGTCCCACGTCAAGGATGGGACAGAGATGGCCCGGGAAAATCGCCTCGGAGAACCGTTGATCGAAATTATTCACCAGCATCACGGCACCTCATTGATCAAATTCTTCTATGATAAGGCCAAAAACAAGGAGGACACGGGGGTGCAACAGGTGGACGAGAGGGATTACCGGTATCCCGGTCCCCGTCCCCAGACAAGGGAAGCCGCCTTGATCATGCTTGCCGATGCGGTGGAAGCTGCCAGCCGGACTCTCACGGATCCTACGCCCGCCCGAATCAAGGGCATGGTGCAGAAGATCACCAACAATTTCTTCACAGACGGTCAACTCGACGAGTGTGAGTTGACCCTCAAGGACCTTCACAAGATCGCCAGGAGCTTTCACAGCATACTCACAGGAATTTTTCACCATCGTGTGGATTATCCCGAGCCAGCGTTCAAGGAACGGGAAAAAGAACCTTCCAAGAAGAAGAAGATTGAAAATCTATATCGAGAACCTCCAAAAGAAATACAAGGTAAGGAAACGCGACCTGCGAAAGGTGGCGCAGAGGATCTTAAGCGCCTCGGGATGTCCTGACGGAGAGCTCTCCGTGTTGATTGTGGACGATGGGGAGATCCGAAATCTGAACCGGGATTACCTCCAGCGGGATCGGCCTACCAACGTCATTTCCTTCGCGATGCGCGAGGGCGCCGCAGATCCCCTGCATCCCGATCTGCTCGGGGATGTGGTCATTTCGATTGAAACCGCGGCCAGGGATGCAGCGGAAGCCGGATGTGCGCTTGAAAGCGAACTTTATTTCCTGCTGCTTCACGGCACTTTGCACTTGCTGGGTTATGATCATGAGCGAGGGACCGAGGAAGAGGCTGAGCGCATGGAAGACAGGGAAAGAGAAATCTTCTCCCTCATCCGACAGGAATTTCTGGCGGTATGAACGAATGAAACCGACAAGCTGGCTTGAAAGCGTCAATTGCGCCATTGAAGGCGTTCTCTGGGCTGCCCGGACCCAACGCCACATGCGTTATCATTTTTTTGCAGCTGTGGCGGTTCTGCTGGTGGCGCTTTATCTTCACATATCCTCCGTTCAGTTCACCGTCCTGGTTTTTGCGGTCATTCTGGTTCTCTTTGCGGAATTGATCAACACGGCCGTGGAAGTTGTTGTCGACATGGTTTCACCCGAATTTCATCCCCTGGCACAACGGGCCAAGGATGTAGCCGCCGGTGCGGTGCTGATTACCAGCATCGGTGCGGTCATTATCGGATATCTTGCTCTGGCCTCCGATTTTTTCCAGGCCTTTGGCGGAATCCTGCCGGCAGGGGCCCATCCCCCGGGCGAACTGGCGGTGGCCTCGATTCTGGCTGTGATCCTCGTCGTGGTGCTCCTGAAAGCCCTGTGGGGCAAGGGAACTCCGTTGCACGGAGGGATGCCGAGCGGGCATGCGGCCATCGCCTTTTCCATCGCCACATCCATTGCTATATCCCAGGCAGGACCGGTTCTGTCGCTTCTGGCGATTTCCATGGCTGGTATGGTAAGTCATAGTCGCCTGCTTCTGAAGGTCCATTCGATACGAGAAATTATTTTCGGCGCCGGACTTGGCGCGGGAGTGACCTTGATTCTTCATCTTTTATTTGCATGATGGATGCTCAATCGATTATGATTTGGAAAACGTTAATTTCAGGAGACAGGTTTTTGGACGACGAAAATAATCAGGGCAAAACCAACGGGCGATCCAGTTCCTGGATCGAAATCTTTCAACGTATTTTCTCGGGCAAGCGCAGGCCTCTTTCAGAGAAAGAACTTCACGAGATTATCCGTGAGTCCGAAACGGAAGGGATCATCAACGAAGGCGAAGGGGAAATGTTGAGTTCCATCTTCGAATTCGGAGAGACCATTGTCCGTGAAGTCATGGTGCCGCGAACCGATATGGTCTGCTGCAGCACCGAAGCCTCCCTCAACGATCTGCTGGATGCCATTATTTCCTCCGGTCATTCCCGCGTTCCTGTTTACGAGGGCACCAACGACCGGATCGTCGGAATCGTTTATGCCAAGGACCTGCTGAAATTCTGGAGAACACCGGAAGAGGTGGTGATCAAGCGGCTGATGAGGACGCCCTATTTCGTCCCTGAAACCAAAAATATCGAGGACCTTCTCCAGGAATTCCGCACTAAAAGAGTCCACATGGCTATTGCCATCGACGAATACGGAGGAACCTCGGGACTGATCACTATCGAGGATCTGATCGAAGAGATCGTCGGCGATATTCAGGATGAATTCGACCTGGAAGAAGAATGGCTGCTCAAGGAGGAGAATGGGACCATTCTGGTGGATGCGCGCCTGAATATCGAGGACCTGGAGAATTATTTCAACATCAAAATCACCCGAGACCGGTTCGACACCGTCGGAGGCTATCTTTTTGATCTCCTGGGGCATGTTCCTCTGGAGGGAGAGGAAATCCGTCAAGACAACCTGATCCTCACCGTGGTGGAATCCGATCCCCGCCGGATCCGCAAGGTAAGAATCCGGCAGTCTGAGGAGTCCCTGGAACCCCAGGAAACCTGACCCTTTCCATGTCCCGCCTGCCGATTGACCGAAATCTTGCTCTGTCCGGACTCTCGGGGCTGCTCCTGGCGCTGTCCTTTCCCCGCATAGATGCGTCTTTCCTCGCCTGGTTCGCCCTTATTCCCCTTTTCCTGGTCATGCACAGGAGGCCCTTTGTCTGCGGTTTTGTAGCGGGTGCGGGTTTTTTCGGCCCTGTTCTGTACTGGCTGAATATTGTAATGACCACGTACGGAAAGATGCACCCCTTCTTTTCCGTAGCCGCCTATCTGATACTGATCTGCTATCTCTCACTTTTCTTCGGCACGGCTATCTGGGCGGCCTGCAGGCTGAGGGAAAAACTCGGATTTTCACCCGTTCTCACTTTACCGGTCGTCTGGACCGCCCTGGAGTTCGTCCGCGCGTTCCTGCTTTCGGGATTTCCCTGGGCTACTCTCGGCTACTCCCAGAGCGATCTCCCCCTGATCCAATCCGTCGATCTTTTCGGTGTTTACGGGCTGAGTTTTCTGGTAGTACTGGTTAACGTCGCTTTGGCAGAAACGGTGCGTGCGCTGTGGAGACGAAAATTCGAGGATATCCCACGCACGGCTCTGGCGGCTGCGACGCTTCTTTTCGCAATGAACCTGGGTTATGGTTATTTCCGACTCGGGCAGGACCTGGACGGCCGGGAGGAAAAACTGGAGGTCGCACTTATTCAGGGAAATATCGATCAGGCGGAAAAATGGGACCCGGCTCGGCGCCATTCAACGGTCCGTCTTTACAACAAGCTTTCTCTCTCCGCCTCGCAGAAGGGGAAAACGGACCTGATCATCTGGCCCGAAAGCGCCACACCCTTCTATTTTCAGGAGGGGGGAGCGCTGGGAAGGGAGGTGGTTTCCACCGCTCTGAGCAGCGGAGCATACCTTCTCTTCGGCAGTCCCGCTTATGAAATGATCAACCGCACCCCAAGCTACCTGAACAGCAGTTTTCTTCTTTCCGCCCAGGGGAATGTCCTGGGGCGCAGCGACAAGGTGCATCTTGTTCCTTTCGGGGAGTATGTGCCCTTCGGACGATTTTTCCCCTTCATAGATAAACTGGTTGCGGGAATCGGTGATTTCTCTCCCGGAACCGTCAGCCCCCTTCCCATGAACGGTCATCAGGCGGGAGTTCTGATCTGCTTCGAGGGCATTTTCCCTGAACTCGCGCGCGACTACGTTCGGAGGGGGAGTGACCTGCTGGTGAATATCACCAATGATGCCTGGTTCGGGCGTTCGTCCGCCCCCGACCAGCATCTGGCAATGACCCGTTTTCGCGCTATCGAAAACCGCGTCTGGGTCGCCAGGGCAGCAAATACAGGCATTTCAGCCTTTATCGCGCCATCGGGAGAGATCACCGCCAGAACGCCGGTTTTTGAAACCCTCTTTCTGCGCGGAAGCGTTGGACTGGGGGCCACCCCGACGCTCTATACCCGTATCGGAGACGTGATCCCTGGTTTTTTCATTCTTCTGAGCCTCTGGTGGTTTTTTCTCGCCCGTGACCGCAAAAAATCCTTCTGATTTTCACATCCCCCGCTTTAACCTCTAGTCGGCTTTTCTTACAGTTCCCCCATTCATTTTAAAAAGACAGTCCAATTAACCGAAAATAAAAGGAAAAAAATCGGGCATATCCTTTGCATCGTTTGGATACGCCAATAAAAAATCACAACGTTGATCAGGAATTCTAATCCGGAAACCACGGGTGCGGCTCCAAATGCCTCAGACCGGACATCCCAGCCTTTCGGAAGACGGATGCATCCTTCCCTTGTGCGTTGAACTGGAGGGAGCCCTCGTTAGGACCGATTTTTTGTGGGAAGGTACCCTGGTTTTGCTTCGGCGAAATCCGCTCTACCTCCTTTATCTGCCGCTGTGGCTTTTCAGAGGGAAAGCGCGCCTGAAAAGGGAGATTGCAAGCAGAATAACCATCGACCCGGCCATACTTCCGTATCATCCAGGTTTCCAGAAGATCCTTTCGGCGGAACATTCCAATGGAAGAATCCTGATCCTGACCTCGGCAGCCGATGCCCTGCATGCCGAAAGCGTGGCTTCCCACCTCGGGTTTTTTAAGGACGTGATGGCAAGCGACGGATTTGTGAACTTCTCCGGGGCGGCCAAGATGGAGGCTCTGGTTGGACGCTACGGGCTGCAAGGATTCAGCTATGCAGGGAGTTCAAGGAAGGACATTCCCCTTTGGAAGAGAGCCGGACAAGCCGTTCTGGTCGATGTCCCCAAATCGCTGACGCACAGGATCCGCAAAGAAGGAGTCGCTGTCGGCAGCGCCCTGGCCCCGTCGGGAAGTTGTTTCAACGCCTGGATCAGGGCATTGCGGCTTCACCAGTGGGTTAAAAATGTTCTTCTTTTTGTTCCTCTGATTCTGGCGCACCGCATCACCGATCCCCAATCCGTCGGACATGCCCTCGTCGCCTTTTTTTCTTTCAGCCTTGTGGCTTCGGGCGCTTATCTCGTCAACGACCTGTTCGATCTGGACGCGGATCGCCGACATGTTCACAAGAGGAAACGACCCATCGCTTCAGGAGACCTTTCGCTGAAGGCAGCGGCCATTTCAGTGCCTTTTCTGCTTGCTGCCGGTTTCGGACTGTCCCTGCTTCTGCCGGAACCCTTTATCCAACTTTTATCTGTTTACGTGTTCTGCACTCTCGCGTATTCCCTGGCTCTCAAAAGACTGGCGCTCATGGATGTTGTCGTCCTGGCAGGGCTTTTTATGCTGAGAATTCTGTCCGGAGCGGCGGCCGTCGAGGTTCCATATTCTCCCTGGCTCCTTGGGTTCGCAGTTTTTTTCTTTCTGAGTCTTGCGCTGGCAAAGAGGCACTCGGAGCTATTTCTTCTCCAGAAAAACGGAGAACAACTGGCCAACGGGAGGGGATACCGTGCCGACGATTTCGTGCAATTGGGCAGCTTAGGTTCGGCGGCTGGATACATTTCAATCATGGTCCTGGCCCTTTATATCAACAGCCAGGAAGTGGTGGCGCTCTATTCACATCCCTTGCGGTTGTGGCTGGTCTGTCCCCTCCTGATCTATTGGATCAGCAGGGTTTGGCTTTTGTCCCACCGGGGTGAAATTCAGGAAGACCCGGTGATTTTCGCCCTGAAGGACCGTGTCAGCTATCTGGTAGGCGCGGGGGTAGCGGTCATCATGCTCCTGGCGGTCTGACACGGCAAAAGCCCATCTGGGGCTTGACCTCATACGTCAACGACGTTGCTTGTCAGGTACGTCTTCTCTCACACGATGCCAGTACTTCGCCCCTTAATATTTTTGATCAAGCCGAATCCGGAGGAAGTCACCGGACAGGAGAAAATGAATGAGAGTAGCGGTAATCGGCGGCGGAATTATGGGCCTGAGCGCTGCTGTCGAGCTTCTGAAGCAGGGGCACGAGGTCACTGTTTATGAAGAAGGTGACCGCGTGGGGGGGATGTCGGCCTCCTTCGATTTCGGGAAACTGAAGATCGAACGCTTCTACCATTTCATCTGCGGACCCGACCGACCGCTTATCGACCTTCTGGAAGAACTTAAACTTTCGGAAAAACTGCGATGGAGAGAGACCCATATGGGATATTTTCTCCACGGGACATTACTCGATTGGGGAAATCCCTGGGCGCTCCTTAAATTTCCTGCTCTGGATCCGGTGTCCAGGATCCGTTGTGGACTCCATGCTTTTGCGGCGGTCCGGCGGTCCGACGGGCAACATCTCGATCGAGTAAAGGCCTCGGACTGGCTGTTGAGGGGAATCGGCAAAAGAGCCTACGATGTCCTCTGGAAAAAACTTTTCGAACTCAAGTTCCACCAGTATGCGGACGATCTTTCCGCGGCATGGATCTGGTCGCGGATCCGTCGCGTGGGGCGTTCAAGGGAAAATGCTTTCGTCGAGCGGCTCGGGTATCTTGAAGGCGGGACGGAAACGCTCCTGAAGGGATTGAGGGAGAGGATCGCCTCCGGAAGGGGAAGTGTGCGGCTCAGCACCCCCGTAAAAGAAGTCCGGGTTGAAGCGGGCGCTATCCGGGGAGTTTGCACCCAAAAGGGATTCATCCCCCATGATCTGGTGGTCAGCACGGTTCCTCTGCCTTACGTCGCGAAACTTGTTCCTGGGCTTCAGGAAGGATCGCGACAAAAATATCTCTCCATTCAGAACCTTGCCGTGGTCTGCACGGTGGTGAAGACAGGCAGGCCGCTTTCCCGGAATTTCTGGATGAATATCAACGATTCGCGAATAGAGACGCCGGGACTTATCGAATTTACAAACCTCAATCCCTTGGGGGAATACATCTCTTATCTGCCTTTTTATCTCCCTCACGACCATCCCTATTACTCCGAGAGCGAGGCATTCTTCGAGCGAAAAACCGAAAAGACACTGGCCCTTATTCGCCCGGATACGCATGTTCTCGACATGGCCGTCCAGCGTTACGATTTCGCCCAGCCGATCTGCACGCCGGGCTTTTTCGCAAAAACGCCTCCGATCCGCACCGAGATCGACGGCCTCTATATCGCAGATACCACTCACGGCTACCCCGAGGACCGATCGGTTTCCGAAAGTATACGACTGGGAAAAGAGATGGCCGGGATGGTCCATCTCGATCATGGCAGGAGGGGCCAATGGAATTGACCAACTGGGGGCGGTATCCTTCCATTGAGACAACGCTCCATGCCTGTCGGAGCGAAGGAGATTTGAGAGCCATACTCTCCGATGACAAAAAGATCATTCCCAGGGGATTGGGCCGTTGCTACGGGGACAGCGCTCTCAATTCCGACATCCTCTCCACCCTGCACCTGAACTGTTTCCGAGCTTTCGATGAAGGCACAGGAGAACTGACCTGCGAGGGCGGGGTGACTCTGGAGGATATCCTTTATCTTTTCGTCCCCCGGGGGTGGTTTCTTCCCGTCACTCCGGGCACGCGTTTCATCACCGTGGGTGGGGCGGTCGCTTCTGACGTACATGGGAAAAACCATCATGCGGCCGGAGCACTCTCCCGTCATATCCGCGGCCTGAAAGTGATGCTTGCCAGTGGTGAGACGATCTTCTGTTCCAGGGACGAGAACGAGGAATTTTTTCATGCCACCTGCGGGGGAATGGGGTTGACGGGAATCATTCTCGAGGCGACTTTCAGGCTCATCCGGATCCCGACAGCATTCATCCGCCAGGAGACGGTGAGGGCGGCGGACCTTGACGAGATAATGAACCTGTTCGAAACCTCTTCCGACTGGACCTACTCGGTGGCCTGGATCGACTGCATGGCCAGGGGAGGGCGGCGGGGCCGCTCCATCCTCATGCGCGGAGAGCATGCACGAATGGAGGAGCTGCCAGGGAGGAAAATAGCCGAAGCCCGGATGTACGGAAAAAACAGCCACATGACCGTTCCCTGCGATTTTCCGTCATTGTCGCTCAATCGGTTTTCCGTTCGTGCCTTCAACGAAATCTACTATCGAAAGACGCGTCACGGCATTTCCCGCTCCATCACGGGTCTAGATGCATTTTTTTATCCCCTGGACGGCATCCTCCAGTGGAACCGGATCTACGGCAAGAGGGGTTTCACCCAGTACCAGTTCGTTCTTCCCAAGGAAAGCAGCCGGGAAGGTCTCGATACAATCCTGGGGGTCATCGCCGAATTCGGGCAGGGCTCTTTTCTGGCGGTCCTCAAGCTCTTCGGAAAGCAGGAGGGGCTGCTCAACTTTCCCCGGGAAGGTTACACTCTGGCCCTCGATTTTCCGATCCGTGACGGGCTGTTCGAGGTGCTGGACAGACTGGATGCCGTGGTTCTCGATTACGGCGGGCGGCATTATCTGACCAAGGATGCACGAATGGCCAAAGAGACCTTTCACAAAGGTTATCCCAATGCCGGGCGCTTCGCGGAAATCAAGAAACGGTACGACCCCGACGGGAAATTTCAATCCCTGCAGTCCAGACGATTGGGTATCTGACATGGAATACGCTCTGATCATCGGCGCAAAATCGGACATCGGACGGGCCCTTGCTGCCCGATACGCCCGTGCGGGATACAATCTTTATCTCGCGGCCAGAAAAAGTGAAGAATTGACGCGGGAAGCGGACAACCTTCGAATCCGGTACAATGTCCGCGTGGCCACGCTGGAATTCGATCTGCTCGACACCGGAAACCATGAAGAAATCTACAAGCAGCTGTCTCCCCGACCCGCCGGTACGATCTGCGTGGCGGGATATCTCGGCGACCAGAAAATCGCGGAAATCGATTTTTCCGAAGCGCGGAAAATCATCGACACGAACTTCACCGGATGGGTGAGTCTCCTGAACATCATTGCGGAGGATTACGAATCGAGCGGAAGCGGCTTCATCATCGGCATCAGTTCAGTGGCGGGGGACCGGGGGAGGCGGAGCAACACCATCTACGGCAGCTCCAAAGCGGCCTTCACCACCTATCTTTCGGGTTTGCGGCACCGGCTGCATTCATCCGGAGTCGTCGTGCTCACGGTCAAGCCCGGCTTCGTCCGAACACGGATGACCGAAGGGATGGATCTGCCGGAAAAGCTGACCGCCAAGCCGGAGGAGGTCGCGGAGGATGTTTTCCGCGCCCACCGGAAAGCCCGGGCGATCGTCTACACCCGCTGGTACTGGCGGTGGATCATGTGGGTGATCACGCGAATGCCGGATCGGCTTTTTCAGCGGATATCCATTTAAACAGAAAAGACATTGAATCCGTCATGCAAAAAGTGAAAACAGGCAATCGGGCGGGAAAATTCATCCTTGTCGGGTCCTTCTCCGCATTGCTGGATATTGTGGTCGTCATTGTTCTGGTCGAGATCGTGGGACTCCCCGGTTACTGGGGGAAAAATCTGGCCAATGCCGCGGGAATGGAAACGGGATCCGTCTGCGCTTTTATGCTCAATCGGGGGTGGACCTGGAAGGATGCGGATAAAAAGAGAGGGAGGGAACTGCTCAGGCAGTTCATGTTCTACCACGTGCCTCTTCTTTTCGGCATCCTGATGCGGGTTGTTCTCTTCGCGATCCTTGAAGCGTTCGGTATCCCTTATCTGCTCAGTATCCTGCTGGCCATCGGCATGGCTGCGGTGGTCAACTTCTTTTTCTTCGACAGGCTTGTCTTCAGGGGAGTTTATTCCATTTCTGCGCGATAACCGCTGCCCAAGGTCGGGATTACAGGTGTGAACACGGAGTCAAGGCGGAATTTTCAAATTTTTTGGGTGGCTCTGGTCATCGCTCTGGCGGCCTTGTCCTTCACCGTCTGGAGCTTCCGGGACATCGGAAAGAGTTCCGGGGATATGGCCATGCTGAAAAAATTATGACCGCCAAAGATCTGGATCCGGCGGCTTTCGGCAGAGACTATTTTCTGGGGAATGAAAGTCCCTTGCGGGATCTTTACCAGTATTACACCCCTTTATACCGATGGATTGCCGCAAAACTCTGGATTCTGACAGGATCCTTTGAAACAGGCATGGTGGTCCTGGTACCTTTTGCGGTCTCCATTTACCTGGCGGGAATGGTTCTGCTGCTGAGCCGCCTGACGGGAAATGTCTGGATCTCTCTTGCGCTCGCTCTGGCGGCAACGGGTATCCGTCCGACCATGTTTCAGGATTACTGGGGAGTTGGCACATCCCATTTTCTTCCATCCCTTGCGGCATATGCAGCCATTGCTCCGGTTCTGGTCTATGTCTACCTGATCTGGATTCAGAAACCGAAAATCCGCACCGGAATTCTATTCGGTCTTCTGCTGGGGCTTTCCGCGAACCTGCATCCCACCTCGGCGCTGAACCTCGCTCTGCTGAGCGGCGTTCTTTTTCTACTGGAGAGCCGCTTCCGAAAGAGAGCATGGAAGGGATTAACCCTCGTTGCCGCATGCACCGCTCTTGGCGCCTTGCCGGTATTTCTCCACCTGTTATCCAATGCACGGGTCCCGTTTCCCTCCGGCCTGTCCGCCGGAGATTTTCGACAGGCGGCCCATTCCATTTTTCAGTTTCCCTTCCGCCCCGAGCGGATCGAGCTTCCCGGCTCTGTTGTTCTGGGCGCCCCGGTCCTCGAGGCGATGGCCTGGATCTACCCCTTCCTTGGAATCGTTTTCCTCGGTCTCCTGTTTTCCGGTAGGATGATTTTCGGAAAAAGGGAACGCCTCCTCTGGCTGGTCTGCGGATTGGCGGTCCTCTTCTACGGTTTTGTGGTGGCCCTGGCCCCCGGGGATTGCCTTCTTTTCTTCCTGATCGCAGCCCTGTATGTCGTTTACCTGTTCCGGAGGGGGAGTCTCACATTTGCGGATCGTTTTTCTTTCGGGTGGATGGCTCTCGTCATTTTTTTCTCTTTTGAAACGGGATATTTTCTTAACCTGCTCTGGGATGCGACCGGTCTTGCCGCGGTATCTTCCTTTGTTATCGAACTTCCAAGGGCTGCGCGCTTCATTTATCTCCCTCTCTTCTTTCTGAACGGTCTCGCGGTTGCCGAGGGGATCCGGGTGCTTGGTTCTCGGCTGCAGAGACGTGCTCCAGGGCTGTTTCTGCCGGGCACCTCCTCCGCAGGTGCTCTCCTGACCCTGGCATCAGCACTGTTGCTGGTATTCGGCGCCGGGTTTTCCCGTGGCCCAGGGGAAAATCCATTGCAATGGAATATGGGCGTATTGACCGGACTGGGTGTCGGGCTGTGTGCTGCTGCGGTTATCTGCGTCGTAACTCGATGGGTTCCTTCGGGGAAGAGAATAATTACCTGGTCCTGCAATGCCGTATTCATTTTTCCTCTGGCATTGATTTTCTTTACCCCCGCCGGGACGACGCTCTCCGATTTCAGTCCCGTGCCCTTGCCGATTTTCCCACGACAGGACGCCGAAGTCTTGACTTTCAGCAGTCAGAACCAGGGGATAGTGAACTGGGCCGCGACCCGGAGCTCTCCCGATGCACTTTTTTTCTGGTGCGGTCTGGATCACAGACGCCATCTTTTTTTTCAGGCCGACTCAGGAAGGGGGCTGACCCACAGTAAAAGAGATTATTACTGGGCCTTTTACACAAGGGGCGCCCTGGTCGATTTTCATCGTCACTATCAGCGGATGACCGAGGCCTGCGGCGAACCCGGCGCAGCTTTCGATGCGGCAGTTGAAATGAGAGCCGATTATCTTCTGGCGACCAGGGATTGGACCGCGCCCGATTTGCCGACCTGTTATCGAGACGATTGGTACGTGGTCTACGGAGTAATGAAGGATTGTCCGGTTAATTTTGGGAAACTCGAAGAAAGTGAGACTCGCAGATGACACGGAAATTCAAAAAGACTATCGCGGTGATGCCTGCCTATAACGCGGCTGCGACATTGAAGAAAACGTACGAGGATATCCCGCGTGGCTTCATTGATGAAGTGATCCTGACCGACGACGGAAGCAGCGATCAGACGGTCGAGGTCGCCCGCGATCTGGGGCTGACGGTCGTTCTGCACGACCGGAACATGGGATACGGCGCCAACCAGAAAACCTGTTACGACCTTGCCCTGGAGAAGGGCGCCGATGCGGTGGTCATGATTCATCCGGATTATCAGTATGACAGCCGCATTATTCCTCATGCGCTGGGATTCCTGACTCTGGGAATCTGCGATGTGATTCTAGGCTCCCGCATCCGCACCCGCCTGGAGGCTCTCGATGGAGGAATGCCGGTATATAAATACCTCAGCAACCGAGTCCTCACCATCACGGAAAATATTGTTCTCGGCCAGAATCTGGGCGATTTTCATAGCGGCTTTCGCGCCTATACCCGTGAGGTGCTCGAACGGATCCCCTACCGGAAGAATTCAGACGATTTTGTCTTCGATTCCGAGTTTCTGGCGCAGGCGGTCTATTCAGGCTTCCGCATCGGTGATGTTCCGATTCCCACGCGATATTTCGCGGAAGCCTCTTCCATCAATTTCGGGCGAAGTCTTAAATATGGATTTCAGACCCTTGGGGTCCTCGGAAAATACGCTCTTCAGAAATCCGGCCTGGTCCATTTCAGCCTTTTCGAGAAGAATTCGACCTGGCTCGCAGTACCTCATATATACCGGAGCGTCGAAGCAGGGCAGGGAAAAGGGCGAGACATCCAAGAAGAGACAGAGAAACCAGAACCGGGGGTGAAAGGATCTCATTGAGTGCTCCGATTTCAGCAAGATGGGAGCCGGCCTGCACACAGATGAAGCTGACCGGAAGTATTCCCAGTACCGTTGCAAGGAGGAAGGACTTCAGTGAGATTCCCGCTGCCCCGGCGCAGAGGTTCACCACCGAGAAGGGGAGAAGGGGGACCAGGCGAAGGAAAAGAAGATAGTAAAACCCATTTCTCTCCAGTTCGCGCCGAAAGGGTGCAGCACGGGTTTTCACACTGGCCGGAAGGGCGCCGTCATAGATTCCCCTCACCATCACAAAGGCAGCAAGGGCGCTGCAAAGAAATCCGACGATGGAGAGAATCATTCCACCGCCTACTCCGAACAGCCATCCCCCCGCCACAAGCAGAAGCATCGCTCCAGGAAGAAAAAGACCTCCGAGGATGCAAAGAAGGAAAAAAGTGCCGGCGCTCGGTGCAGGGTGGTTCGCGACGAAATTTGTAAGCTCGATTCGCCGGGCCAGGAGAAATTCGAGAGAGAGAATGTCCTTGAATCCATAATAAGAGGCGGCCAAAAGAAGGATGAAAAGCGATGGAACGATAACTTTTCTGCTCATCCGTCGTGGCCGCTGTCGGAAACAACCTTGTAGATCTTTATTGTCGGGCCGATCCTCTTTTTTCCAATCTCTTCAAAGGTGGCAAGATGACGGATACCGTCTTTTTCGCCGCCTTCCGGAATCGACTCCAATTCGAGATAGAAACTGCGGATGTTTTCAAAATGAACGACCCTCGGATCGAAGGGAGGGAGATCCTCTGCGCCCGCATGTCGAAGATAATAGCCGGACCAGTATCCGGAAGTGACGATATATTCGATTCCTTCTTCCTTCAAGCGGTTCAAAGAGGCATCGTTCCTGGCGGCCCTTTGAGCGTAAATGCTCTCTTTATACCGCTGGAGGATTTCCGAGGGCCAGGTTTTCGGAAAAAGCGAGTCCTCGCTTCGAAAATAGAGAGAGCGAAGTCGATAGCTCGTTCGATCATCGAGAAGGCGCTTCACCTCGGAGCGATATTTTCCGGGGATATCTCCCGTTGTGAGATATCCCTCGATTTTGTCGCGGGACAGAAGGGGCGGGTAGGATTCAGGAGTGACCGGCCCGGCGATAAGGGCGCCTGAGGGAATATGTTCTTCGATCCACTGTCGGGACAGCTCCCGGGTGTCCGGAAGAAGTTTGCTCCAGCTGTGTTGACCGTAAAGCGTTATCGTCCACAAGATCAGCCCGGCAGCGGCAATCCGCGGGAGTCCTTTCCACAAATGCGCGGCCCAAATCCCTGATGATGCAATCCATCTGGCGGTACGCTCGACAGCGTCCGCCGCCAGAACAGCAAGTGCGGGATAGATGAAAAGATAAAAACGAGGGTGCACCATCCGCCAGCGCCCGATGTAAATGAAGGACAGTACAACGGCGAGGAAAAGGAAGACCCGGACCCGATCAGGACGTCTGGCGAAAACCGTTATTCCCAGAAGAAAAAGAAGTGCTATCCCATGCTCCAACTTGTACATGACTTGCAGATGGCTGATCCAGGGCAGAAAGATTTCCGGGGTCACCGCCCCCGAGTAGGCCAGCATTTTGTAGTCGCGCTCGTAAACCAGAACATGGTGCAGAAAATTGCTGGATTGGAGAAGAACCTGGAAGGAGGTCAATCCGAATGCCAGCACGCCCGCCGCGATGGGCCATCCCAGTCTGGGCGTCACCAGTAGACGGAGAGGCGCTTTTCTTTCATGCCACAGCCAGAGATGAATCAGGATGGCTATCGGAACGAGCACGGCGGCATTGTATTTGGCTGCCACTGCCAGACCCAGAAAAGCTCCCGCAAGAAAATAGTGGCCTTGAATCGGCTCCTGGAGAGATGCAATCAGGAAAAGAATGGCGAGGGCGGAGAAAAGAACCAGCGCCGCATCCGGAACTCCTTCATGACAGTATCGGTTGAATGTCGGTGTAAACGCCAGGATGGCAGCCGCCCAGATCCCGACTCCTCTGCCTGAAATCCGGCGACCAAGAAAATAGACGGAAATGATCGCACCGATTCCGAAACAGAGACTGAGAACTTCAGCCACCGGCATAAAACGGAAGGGATCGATGAGCTCGGCATATACCTGAGGCCAACTCCATGCTCCCGCCAAAAGCCCAGCACCCAGGTAGGCGATGATTGCCGCGGCCAGGAAATTGGCCTGGAGCATAGGGTAATAGAAGACCTTCGAATCCAGGGTGGTTTCGCGAAGGTGATTCAGAACGTTATCGATCACCCATGGGCTCGAGGTGCTCGTCTGGGCGACAAATCCAGGGAAAGTCAACAGGCATGCGCCGAGGATGATCGCCAACAGAATCCAGAAATCCATTTTTTTCATGAGATTCGTCCTGGTCATGCTGTCAGTCAAGGGGATTGGAAAAGAGGTGATTTAATATTAAAACAGTTTAACAGTTTAATAAGAAATTTTATTTTTGCAACTCTAGCGACGCCCTCAGGCGCCCAGGGTTTTAAAAGGGACTGTCGAGAAAATTTACACGGCTTAAGTAAATTTAATTTCATTGAAGAAAAGAAACGTTAAAACAATGCCTTATTGATTTGGCACGCCATTTGTATGAGGTTGAGGGAAAGTTATTAAACATTTTTAGAGAATTTATTCCCAATGCATACCTCATCTGAACGACGCAAAATGATTTTCGATCTGGCAGACCGCCCCAATATCGGGCCGTCGGCACGGGCGCTGGCCCGCAAGGGACGAGAGATCATGGATCGTCATGCGGACCGGATGGCCTGTCTCATGGGAACCGATACTCCCGACCTCGGGGGAAAGACTTCGGCCAGCGTGGTTGCATTGGTCAAACCTGTAGGCGACAGCTGCAACTTGAGATGCCGTTACTGTTTCAACCATCCCGAACAGCCTCTCCGTACCATGACGCCTGAAATGATGAATCGGGTCGTCAGCCAGGTCCTGGAAACATGCCACGGGGGCGCGACTTTCATTCTGCACGGCGGTGAACCGCTCCTGGCCGGTCTTGATTTTTTCAAGGAATTCCGCAAGGCACAGGAACGTTATCGACGGCCGGGGCAGTGGGTAAAAAATTTCGTCACCACGAACGGCACACTGTTGAACGGGGATTGGGGACAATTCTTCCTGAAGCATGACTTCAGGATCGGGGTGAGCATCGACGGGCCGCCCGAGGTTCATGACGCCAATCGCGTGGACCGGAAAGGCCAGGGTTCCATGGACCGGGTTCTGGCGGGAATACGGGCCACCCAGGATTGCGGCATGGATGTCAGCGCCATCTCCGTGGTCACCCATCCTCCCGCTGTCACCCCGGTCGAGCTTTACGATTACATCTCTTCACTGGGAATCAGGCAGTGGCGGGCCAACCCCTGCCGGAGTCCCGAAACCGTGGAGGGGTACGGTCCCTATGTCGAGGAACTTTTCGATCTCTGGACCCTGCACGATGGACAAGCCAACATCGGCATTATCAGTGAGATTCTCGAAGGCCTCTTCGGATTCACTCCTCAGGTCTGCTGGATGAAAGGATCCTGTCACAAGTTTCTCGGTTTCGATCCGGACGGGTCCGTCTCACCCTGCTGCGAGATGACATTGGACCCCATGTATCGGTTTGGAAACATCCGGGAGCAGAAATTAAGAGATATCCTGGAAGGGCAGGTGGCACGGCGGTTCTGGTCCCTGAAATCGGAAGGGGACCGGCACTGCGATGGCTGCGAATGGACGCAGTTGTGCAAAGGAGGATGCACCTATCATCGACTGCAGTTCGGAGGCGATCCTTCCGGCAGCGATTACCTGTGTGAGGCTTACAAGGATGCGTTTCGTCGGGTGGCCTCCCGGGTGGATACCATCCTTGGTGGTGTGAGTAGCACCGAGTCGCGGCACAGGGGTGAATTCCCCGCGGCAGGCGGGTATGGATAAAGAAAATGCACAAATGTCATATAATTGCAAATCCCGTTGAATGCTTTTAAAAAGGAAAAAAACGAAAGAGAATACACATTCGAAAGGAGATAAACCATGGAATGGAAGAAGCCTGAAGTCAAGTCCTATACCGAAGAAGAACTGTTGAAAAGCCTTGAAGTAAAAGCCCAGTATCATACGGACGGGTTCAACGACGCCCATCTGGATACCGTTAGCTAACAGAAACGAGACTGACTGATCGAGCTTCAGCGGGTACGGGATGGAGGGCATCCGCCGCCCTGGATGAAACATCATAAGGCGGGTGCCTCCATCCCTCTTTTCTACAGTGGTTCATGACATGCCGATTTCCCCTGCGCCGAAAATACCGACACCTTTCTCTCCCGAGCGATGCGTCCACAGGCGCCACCTGCGGGTGCTCGGCCGGAGGATCGTGTTGGCCACAGATTCCCTTCGGGTCCACCGTATTCTTGGGGAAGCCTTTGAGAGCCGCTTTTTCGAGCGGACGGGCGGGGATGCGGAACTGATTTACTACTGCAGCCTCGATTCTTCTCCCTGGCGCCTGGCGCTGGGGTTTCCGGATGATATATTTGTCGGGTCCTCAGGGACATCCCGCGAGACCTTCGATCTTTTTCGCTGGTCCCGAGGGAAGACGGAGCCCTGCGGAACCTTTTCCTTTGAAAATTCCACCGATCTGACGACCGTCCCGAGTGAGCCAGAAATGTTCGCCGCCTATTTCCAACGCCGTGTACTCGGAAATCTCCTCAAGAGGGAGAGTTCCATTAGAATGGTACACGGAGGAGCGCTGGCCCACGGGGAAAAAGGACTGCTGATACTGGCTCCGAGCAGGGGAGGGAAAAGCACCCTGACCCTGGCCTGCGTGCTGTCGGGAATGCGGTTTCTATCCGACGATCATGTTCCTCTCGATATGCACAACAAAACCATGCACCCCTTTCCCCGCATGCTTCGACTGCGCGAGGGGACCTGCCGCATGATTCCAGAATTCGCGTCCCTGTGTACGGCCACTGAAATCGACCCCGCCGGAGAGACACGCTATTTCCTGCATCCTGAAACTATCCGCAAGGACGCTCTCGGCTCCCCGGTGCGTTTGACCCATATCGTCCGTTTGACCGGTTTTGCAGATCGCCCGCGTATTGTTCCCGCGCCCCCGGCGGAGATCGCCGTCGGCTGTGCGGATGCCGATTTTTTCGCCTCGACCGACGGAAAGATCGACCTGATCTGGCAATGGGGTCCGGTGGCTGATGCTATGGTATGCGCGGATCTTGAAGTAGGCCACCCCCTTGAGACGGTGGAAACACTGCGCAATTTTCTCGAAACCTGATATGGAACCGGCACCGGAAGTTGAGCGAACAGTCTTTGCCCGGGCGATAGTGTCCCTGGTAGGCGAACGGACCGGAAAGGTCATTCTTCCGGTTCAGGGCTGGAGCATGGGGCATGCTCTGGGTCCAGAGGCAGAGGTCGTGGTCAAGCCCTTAACCGCACCTCCGAGATTTGGTGATGTGGTTGTGGCCGAAGGGGTGAACGGATTTTTTGTGCACCGGGTGATCGGCGCCGTCAGAGGAGCCCCCCCCCTTCTGATCACCAAAGGTGACAACTGCTATGAGGCCGATCTGCCTGTTCCTCCGGGCAAGCTTATCGGCAGGGTCGAGGGAATTCGAAAGAACGGCCGGATCCGTATGCCCTGGCATTGGAGAGCGCCCTTGAGTCTTGTGGTGGGTTTTCTGTCGCGCCTGGAAGCGGGGGGGTACCCTCTGGTCAGCTATTCCATCCGGAAGATGAATTTCCGGGTCTGGCGGGTCCGGATGAAAATAAAAGGCATCGAGGCAATCGAGAGCAACTGCAATCACAAAGGAGAAAAACATGAGTGAAAATCCCATTCGCCGATCGGAGATCATGGAGAGGAAGGTTGGAGATGAACACATGCTGTACGACACCCTGGGCAGGCGGGTTCACGTTCTGAATCCTACCGCCTATCTGCTGTGGAACCGCTGCGACGGCGACCACAGCCTGGACGAAATCATCGCCGAGGCGGCTTCCGCCACCGGCGCCCCTGAAGAGCAGGTTCGTGCCGATATAGAAGAGTGCCTCGATTCCTTTCGGAACCTTTCCCTTCTGAAACTGGAAGTGCGTTCCCTGGAGATGTAGCAGTTTGCGATCTTAAGTTCAAAATTCCCTAGGATCTCCATGTCTTCCCTGTCTGATGATTCAAAATTGAAGCGATTGCGGCTGGATAAGGCGCTTCTTCTCGTCTGGCGAAGCGCCCCGGGGTGGACACTGGCCGGAATGGTGCTGCTCGTGCTTCAAGGGGTCCTTCCGCTGCTAGGGCTTTACCTGCTGAAACTGGTGATCGATGCGGTGGCGAAGGCGATAACTCTCCCGGACGGAGGAACGGGATTCGTCTACATTGCCTGGCTTATGGCCGGCGCCGGCGGAGTCCTTCTCCTGGGGGGAATCTGCCGATCGCTCAGCAACTATATCCAGGTGGCCCAGACCCAGGCGGTCTCGAACTACGTCTACGATATTCTTCACTCCAAGGCCATTGAACTCGACCTGGAGTATTACGAAAATCCTGAATATTACGATCTCCTTCACCTTGCGCGCAGAGAGGGGACCTATCGCCCCGCCCGCATTGTCGGCGGCCTTGCCCAGATCATCCAGAATGGAATTTCCCTGCTGGCAATGGGAGGTCTGCTGATTTCCTTCCACTGGGCGGTTGGCGCCGTTCTTGTGCTCGCTGCGATCCCCGGCGCCTTGCTCCGGTTACGGACTTCCAGGAAATTTCATAAATGGCAGCGCGACAGGGCGGTTGAAGAGAGACGTTCCTCTTATTTTCATTCGGTTCTCCTCGATCAGCTCTACGCCAAAGAAATACGTCTTTTCAATCTGGGTACTCTCTTTCGCAACCGCTTTCGCGATCTGAAAGAAAAACTGCGACAGGAGAGGATCGGAATCGCCATGAAGCAGTCCACTGCCGATATCATCGGCCAGACCGGAGCCGTTACCGCCCTTTTCGGGTCTTTCACATTCATTGCATACCGCACGGTGCGGGGAGTGATCACCATCGGGGACATGGCCATGTATTTCCAGGCCCTGCAGAGGGGGGTGGATAACTTTCAGCAATTCCTGAGCGGCATGGCCAACCTCTATGAAGACAATCTATTCCTTTCCAATTTTTATCATTTCCTGTCCCTGGAAAAGAAAGTAGCCGAACCTGAACGTCCTTCGGCCGTTCCCCGTCCCATGGCACAGGGAATCGAATTCCGAAATGTCGACTTCACCTATCCGAACACCGACCGGAGAGTGCTGGAGAATATCAATCTCGCCATCCGGCCGGGCGAAGTCATCGGGCTGGTAGGGGAGAACGGGTCGGGGAAAACCACCCTGGTCAAACTTCTCTGCCGTTTTTACGACCCCACTTCCGGTTCGGTCACTCTGGATGGGATCGAATATCCTCAATTTGACTCCCATCGTCTGCGGCAGGAAATCAGTGTCGTCTTTCAGGACTACCGGCGCTTTTATTCATCGATAAGGGAAAACATATGGCTCGGCAACACCGCTCTGTCGCCGCAGGCCGAGGGAATCATCCAGGCGTCGCACACGGCCGGATTCGATTCGGTGGTTGCAGGTTTTGCCCAGGGGTACGATACGGTTCTAGGCAAATGGCTTGAAAATGGCGAGGAATTGAGTATCGGCCAACTGCAGAAGCTGGCCCTTGCCCGCGCCTTTTTCCGTAACGCCCAACTTGTGGTGCTCGACGAACCCACGAGCGCCATGGACGCAAAGGCGGAATTCGAACTTTTCAGCCACTTCAGGGAGATGGTCGGCGGGCGGTCCATCCTGCTTATCAGTCATCGTCTTTCCTCTCTCAAGATGGCGGATCGAATTTATGTTCTGAAAGAAGGCAGAATTGTGGAACAGGGCAGCCATGATGATCTGGTCCGAGAAAGCGGCGCCTATGCCCGGCTGTTCGAAACACAGGCTCGGGCCTACAGGTAGGCTTGTCTGCGAAAGGAGCGCGGGAGATGTACAAAAGAGCGGAAGCCGATTTTCTTCTTTACTGCCTTCGGCGGGAAACAGACGGAGCCGAATCTTCAGAATGGTTCGATCTGGACTGGGAGGTCGTCTATCATTTGGCCGTTCGTCAGGGGGTGGCTCCGCTTCTTTCACAACGGTTATCCGCCCTGAAAGGGCATCATATTCCCGACCACATTGAAAAGCGCCTGAAAGACGAATACGTTCAGAGCGCCGCAAGAAGTTTTATCCTGCAGCAGGAAGCGGCCGGGATCTTCAGCGCCTTTGCCGAAAAAGGCATTCCCGTCATAGCCCTCAAGGGCATCGATCTGGCAGAGAGGGTCTACGACGATCCGGCATTGCGACCCATGAGCGATCTGGACCTTATGGTAAAAAAAGAGGACCTGTCTGCAGCCTGGAACCTGCTGGAAAGTCTCGGATATCAAAAATCCCGTGAAACGATCCTGCAAGGTGAGCATCATCACCTCCCGCAGATGGTCAGGGGCGGATCCTTTCCGGTCGAAATTCACTGGTCCATCAGCCGGAAGCCGCTTCCTTACCAGGTAGATTCGGAGAGTTTATGGGGAAGGGCCCGAGGCCTAGATTTTTTTGGAACCCAGCCCTTTGTATTCAGCCCGGAGGATCTGCTTCTGCACCTGTGTATTCACGCATCCAATCACATGTTCGACTGCGAACTCCGGCATCTCTTCGATATCCGGGAGACTCTCCGCCGTTTCATTCCTGAATTTGATTGGAAAGCTTTTGTAGCGCGGGCTTGGGAATGGGAGGCTGCAAAGGCGGTCTATGTTGCGCTGCGGCTGGCCGAAGATCTGACCGGAGCCGCCGTTCCTGATGACGTCATGCTGCATCTTTGTCCAGAGGATTTCAGGGGCGAATTTCTCGAAAGCGCCCGTGACCAGATTTTCCGCGATAAGAATGAACTGCCCCATGGGATGTCGGAAATCGCCGAAGAAGGTAGCCTCTGGAGAAAGGTCCGTCTGGCTCTTCGCCGCGTTTTTCTCTCCCCCCGGGAATTGGCCGCGGAGTACGGCCTCATAGAAGGTTCCGCCTGGGTTTATCTCTATTATCCCGTCAGAGTTTTTGATCTGCTGCGACGGAATGGGCGTATTTTCCGCCAACTTCTTCGGCATGGCCGCGAACGCCTCGTGCTGCCCGATGCCGCACGGATACAGGCTCTTCGTAAATGGCTTCTCTCCGCCAGGGAAAACTGATGAATTGCGGGAAGGAGGATTCGCCGTCCTCATAGTCCTTTCTTTAAATTTCAAAGATATTTTAGAATAGCGAAAAGCTTCTGCATCGGGAGCTTTTCGCATTTTGAGGGAAAGATTCAAAGAAGAATTCCTGCCGCTTAAAGTCGGTGTTGCTCAATGCGCTACAACCCGTTATAATCCCTTCCGCTTCATAATCCATTTTCCAGGAGAAAAATCATGTTTCGTGACGAAAAAGAAGTACTGACCGAACTCAAAGACAAGCTCGAAGAGCTGAGGGGGTATCTTTGAGGTAGAAAGCAAGAAGGAAAGAATAGCAGAGCTGGAAGCGGAAGTTGCACGCCCCGGTTTTTGGGACGAGGGGGAACGCGCTCAGGAGATCCTCAGGGAACGGACCAACCTGCAGAAGCTTGTGGAAAGTTGGGAGGATGCCTCCCGGGAAGTGGAGGAGCTCGAAATCCTGGTGGATCTCGGGGAAGAGGAGGAGGATGAAGCATCGCTTGTCGAAATCCGTGATCTTCTCCCTGCCATCGAAAAGAAAATCGCCCAGATGGAATTCGCCCGCATGCTCTCGGGAGAGCATGACGCGCGCGATGCAATCATCAGCATCAATGCGGGCGCCGGTGGAACTGAAGCGCAGGACTGGGCGGAAATGCTTCTTCGCATGTATCTGCGCTTCTGCGAGAAAAGAGGCTTCAAGACCGAGATCACCGATTATCAGCCCGGGGACGTGGCCGGGATCAAAGGCGTCACCTTTGCCGTGGAAGGCTCTTATGCCTATGGATGGCTTCGGGCGGAAATGGGAATTCACCGCCTGGTCCGGATTTCCCCCTTCGATTCAAGCGGCAAGCGACATACCTCTTTTTCTTCCGTTTTCGTCTTTCCGGAACTGCCTGAAAATATCGATATCGAGATCAACGAAAAAGATCTCAAGGTGGATACCTTCCGCTCCAGCGGAGCGGGAGGGCAGCACGTCAACAAAACCGATTCGGCCATCCGGATTACCCATCTTCCCACGGGAATCGTGGTGGCCTGCCAGAACGAGCGCTCGCAGCATAAAAACAGGGCCGTGGCCATGAAACAGCTCAAGGCCCGCCTGTACGAAATGGAGAAGAGGAAAAAAGAAGAGGAAAATGTAGCCATTGCAGGAGACAAGAAGGAGATCGGTTGGGGAAGCCAGATACGCAGCTATGTTCTTCACCCCTATCGCATGGTGAAGGACCACAGAACCGGATTCGAAATGGGAAATACGGATGCGGTTTTGAATGGTGAAATCGACGGTTTCATCGAATCCTATCTGCTGAGCCGTAAAGGCTGAATCCCCTCAGGCTTTTCCCTTGACTTGAACCTGTGCCGCGTTTATGGTTACACCCCGTAAACAGGGACGAAAGGCATTGAAATAAATGGAAGAAACCAACGATCTGACATCTCAGCGCCTGTCAAAAGCGGAGGATCTGCGCCACAAGGGAATCAATCCCTATGCCAATGATTTCTCGGTCGAACATACCATTGCAGAGGTGATGGACGCCCATGGAGATCAGGATGCTGCGGATCTTCAGACCTCGGAGCCCATTTATCTTCTGGCCGGGCGAATCATGGCTCGGCGGGATTTCGGCAAAGCGGCCTTTATACAGGTCCAGGATCGGACAGGTCGGCTTCAGGTTTATGTGGGACGCGACCAGATCGGGGAGGAGAGTTTCGAGCTTTTTCGAAAGCTGGATCTGGGAGATATCGTCGGTTTGACCGGGAGTCCTTTCCGCACGAAAACGGGCGAACTCTCCATCCGGGCCGGATCCCTGCGCCTGCTGTCCAAATCCCTGCGTCCGCTTCCGGAAAAGTGGCACGGTTTGACCGATGTGGAGACCAGGTACCGTCAGCGGTATCTGGATCTGATGGTCAATCCTGCCGTCCGGGAGGTTTTCCGAAAACGCAGTCGCATCATCAATCTGACGCGTGATTTCATGCTGGCTCACGATTTTCTTGAAGTCGAGACCCCCATGATGCAATCGGTTGCCGGGGGCGCCACCGCGCGGCCTTTCGTCACTCATCACAACACGTTGAAGATGGATCTCTTCCTGCGAATCGCCCCTGAACTCTACCTGAAGCGCCTTGTGGTGGGCGGACTGGAGAGGGTTTTCGAAATCAACAGGAATTTTCGCAACGAGGGTATCTCCATCCAACACAACCCCGAATTCACAATGATGGAATTCTACCAGGCCTACGCTACCTACGAAGACCTGATGAATTTTACCGAAAAGCTGATCTGCCATCTGGTCGAAAATCTGGAGGGGAAACTGACCCTGTCCTACGGCGGCAGGGAGGTGGACATGACTCCGCCCTGGGATCGCCTTACCCTCAAAGAGGCCATCGTCAAGTGCGGCGGAATTGAGTCCTCCGTTCTGGATGATCGGGAGGAGTCCCTCGCCTTTGCCCAAAAACTGGGGCTGGAGCTCCATCCGCAGATCGGCCACGGCAAGCTGCTGACCGAAATTTTTGATGCTGTGGCCGAGCCTCACCTTTGGCGACCGACGTTCATTACCGAGTATCCCACCGAAATATCTCCCCTCTCACGGAAAAACGAGAAAAATCCGGAAGTGGTTGATCGTTTCGAACTTTTCATTACGGGACGTGAGATGGCGAACGCCTTTTCCGAGCTCAATGATCCCGTCGATCAGAAAAATCGTTTTCTTCGTCAATTGGCCGAAAGGGAAGCCGGTGATGAAGAGGCCCACGCCATGGATGAGGATTATATCCGCGCCCTGGAATACGGTCTGCCGCCCACCGCCGGGGAGGGAATCGGGATCGACCGGCTGGTCATGCTTCTGACCGATTCGCCGTCCATTCGCGACGTCATCCTCTTTCCCCAACTGCGGCCGGAAAGTAAATAAATGGCGCTGGGACGCCAGGCGCTTTGGCTACAGGGGAAACCCAGCCTTGCGACCTCGCGCCCGGAGCCCGGAGCCTGGTGCCAGAACCTATGTCCTACGAATGGTTTGTCAGTCTAAGATATCTGCGGGCCAAGCGCAAACAGACCTTCATTTCGGTTATCTCCTTCATTTCCATTGCAGGAGTGACTCTGGGAGTTGCCGCCCTGATCGTGGTTTTGGCCGTGATGACCGGATTTCATGATGGAGTGCGGAAGCAGATTCTTGGAAATGTGCCTCATGTTCTCGTTCAGAAACAGGGACAGGCGATTGAGAATTACGAAGAGGTTGTCGAAATCGTTCGAACGGCTCCTCACGTTGTGGATGCCGTTCCGTTTGTCTCCGAGGAAGCCATGCTGCTTTCCCAGGGCAATGTGGCCGCGGTTAACGTCAAGGGTATACAGCCCGAAAACAAGGTGTTTCAGCAAAAATTCCTCTCCGTTGAAAACGGGGACGTGCGGTCGCTTCTCTTTGAAGAGGAAGGGTCCCTGCCGGGGATCATTATTGGTATAGACACCGCGACCGGTCTCGGGGTGGCGGTGGGGGACCGTATCAACGTAATTCCGCCCATGTTTACCGTAACGCCGTTCGGCATGATTCCAAAGATGAAGCCTTTCCGAATTGTGGGCATCATTCAAAAGACGGGCGGCTTCCTGGAAACCTACCTGGCCTATATAGCGTTCGGCGAAGCCCAGAAATTTTTCGATGCTACCGGACGGGCCAGCGGAGTGGAAGTGGAAGCCGACTCCTTTGATAACGCAAGCATGGTGGCGGTCCATCTGCGTGAAAAACTGCCATTTCCTTTTTCCGTCCGATCCTGGGAGAATCTTTTCGGCTCCTTTCTGTCGGCACTGAAGCTGGAGAAGCTCGGGCTGTTCATCGTCCTGGCGATCATCGTTCTTGTGGCGGCTTTCAATATCGCCACCACGCTGATCATGGTGGTCATGGAAAAACACAAGGACATCGCGATACTTCGGGCCATGGGGGCGACCTCGAAGAGCATCATGAAAATCTTTGTTCTGGAGGGCTTCATCGTCGGAAGTGCGGGGACCGCCCTGGGAACGGGTCTTGGCTTGCTTGTGGCACTCAATGCCGATTCGATCATCAAGGGACTTGAGAGGCTGCTGGGCGTCAGAATTTTTGATCAAGCTGTTTACGGGATGGAGAAATTCCCTTCCCAGGTTATGCCGGGGGATGTTGTGGCGGTTGTGGCCGTAGCCATGATCATTTCCCTTCTGGCCACCATCTATCCCGCCTGGAGAGCCGCCAGCATGGACCCTGGCGAAGCTCTGCGGTACGAGTGATCCATGATTGAAGTTTCCGGATTGAAAAAAAACTTTATTTCCGGCTCGCGCCGGGTGGATGTCCTGGATGGAATCGATTTTTCCGTCGGCAGTGGGGAGCGGATAGCTGTAGTGGGCGCCTCGGGTGCGGGAAAAACGACTCTGATGCACATTCTCGGCGCTCTGGACCGGCCCTCCGAGGGAAGCGTTCTTTTCGAGGGAGAAGATATTTTTTCCCTCCGTGGTTCAGCACTGGATGATTTTCGCAATCGGACAATCGGGTTCATTTTTCAGTTCCACCAGCTTCTGCCTGAGTTTTCCGCCCTGGAGAATGTTATGATGCCCGGCCTTGTCGCCCGGCGCACTTTCCGCCAGACGGAGACCCAGGCCAGAGACCTGTTGGCGGAAGTCGGCCTGGGACACAGACTTAGCCATAAGCCGGGGGAACTGTCCGGCGGCGAACAGCAGCGGGTGGCTATCGCCAGGGCGATTTTTATGTCGCCGCGGCTTCTTCTCGCCGATGAACCCACAGGTAACCTGGACAGCAGAACCTCGGACGAGATTTACCATCTGCTGCAGCAACTCCACTTAAACCACGGACTCACCATGATTCTCGTAACCCACAGTGAAACTCTTGCAAATCGCATGGATCGTATTCTCCGTATGGAAGATGGGCGGATTATCAATAGTTTTTAAGTTTACAGCCCCTGGAGTTTTTACCTATAATGCTCCCTTTTATAGGGTTGATGGAGTGAGAATGTAATGTACAGGTCGGCTGTTTCTCTGATTCTTCTTTTTTTGACATTGCTACCCTGTGCAACTTTTGCCCGGGATTTCCAAATCAGTGAAATCCTTGTCGAAGGAAACCGTCGGGTGGCCGAAAGTGTCATTCGGGCCGCTATAGGGGCCGAACCGGGAGATTCCGTCTCTCTGGAGCAGATTGATCGCGATATCCGGGCCCTTTTCGCACTCGGCCGTTTTGAGGATGTGACCGCGAGTATTGAGGACCGCGATGGACGGCAGGTTCTGGTTTATCAGATTCGCGAACGGCCGCTGGTCCGGACCGTGCGATTTGTCGGCCGCGAGGCCTTTACGGAAGAAAAGCTCCATGAATTAAGCTCACTCCAGATTCCCTCTCTTTACATGCCCCGCATGGCTGATCGTGTGGTGGATGCCCTGAAGAAAGCTTACTCCGATGAAGGGTATTACAATGTTGAAATCGAACACCGGCTGGAGGTGAATGATCGGAATGAGGCGACCCTCGTTTTTGAAATCAGGGAGGGGAAAAAGATCCTTATCCGTGATATCCAATTTACGGGCAATACGGTCATTTCCGACAAGGAACTCCAAAAGGTCATGGAAACAAGGGAAAAATGGTTCCTGTCCTGGTTGACCGGTCGAGGAGCCTATCGCGATGAGATTCTACAGAACGATCTGGAAATCCTCGCGGACCAGTACTACAACCGGGGCTACATTCAGGTCAAAATAAATGAACCTAAGGTTGATCTGGTGGATGACAGATATCTGCGCATCCGGATCGAGATCGACGAGGGGGAGCAGTTCCGCGTCGGGTCTGTCGACATTCAGGGCGACCTGCTCCGTGACAAGGAGGAGTTGCTGAACCAGTTCAAGCTCAATGAAGGAGACGTGTTCAGCCGTAAACAACTCCGGAAGGATGTTCTCGCTCTCAACGATCTTTATGCCGACCATGGGTATGCTTACGTCAACGTTTCACCCCTCACCGATGTGGATCCCACTGAAAAGACGATCAACCTGCTCTTCGATATCGAGCAGGGCGTCCAGGTGGTGATAGAACAAATCAATATCACCGGCAACACCAAGACGCGGGATAAGGTTATCCGGAGGGAAATGGAACTGGTGGAAGGTGATCTGTTCAGTTCAACAAAACTCAGGGAAAGTCGCCGCCTGGTCAATAATCTCGGATTTTTCGAGGAAGTGAATATTTCAACAGCTGCCGGGAGCGACGCTGCCCACATGGATCTGAATGTGGAAATCAAGGAGCGTCCCACCGGAGCCTTTACTATCGGACTGGGGTATTCCTCTGTTGACGGAGTGCTGGCCCAGGGGTCAGTATCTCAAACCAATTTCCTTGGACGCGGCTGGAAGCTGAATCTTGCCGGTTCTCTCGGAGGCAGAAGCACCACCTATCAGCTTGGTCTGACGCAGCCTTATTTTCTGGATACAGATCTGACCGTGGGATTCGATCTTTTCAACCTGCGGCGGGAATGGTCCGATTTCTCCAAAAAAAGCACCGGTGGAGATGTCAAATTCGGTTTCCCCGTCACCACAAAAACCCGGGCCTTTTTCGTTTATCGGTACGAGGAAAAGGAAATCTACGATGTTGATTCCAACGCATCCCTGATTATACGGGAACAGGAAGGCGCCTCGACCATTTCTTCCATTTCAGCCTCCCTGATTCGCGATGTCACCGATTACCGTCTCGATCCCTCCAAGGGGTCCACCTCCACTGTTTCCATGGAATTCGCCGGCCTCGGAGGGACAGAGAAGTTCGCAAAATTTGAAGTGGATCACAGACATTTTTTCCCTTTTAAGTGGGACACAGTATTCTCCATTCGAGGCCACATGGGCTATATCCAGGAGATCGGGGGGAAAGATATTCCCATTGATGAACGCTATTTCCTGGGTGGGCTGAATACAATACGCGGATTCGAATCCCGTACCGTCGGCCCCCGGATACGCCGGTTTGAGTCGATCTTCGATCCGATTACCGGGGAGACTGTCGCTACCGAGGAGGATTATGAGCATTTCGGTGGCAAAAAGACTGCGTATCTTAATTTTGAATACATTTTCCCGTTGCTCAAGGATATGGGAGTAAAGGGGGTTGTTTTTTTCGATACCGGAAATGCCTGGGATACCGATGAGGACTATTTTTCTGATATGCGCTACAGCGTCGGAACAGGATTCCGCTGGCACAGCCCTATGGGACCTTTGCGCGTCGAGTGGGGATACAATCTCTCACCCCGGGATGGAGAGCCGCAATCGGATTTCCAGTTTTCCGTCGGCAGTTTTTTCTGACCTAAATTCGTAAAAGGAGTTTGAAATGTTTCGACGAATTGTTCTTCTTCTTATGGTTTCCCTCATGTCGTCTTCCGTTGCTGTCGCCGCCGAGAACAAAGTCGGATATGTCGACCTGCAGAAGGCGTTGAATCTTTCCGAAGCCGGAAAGCAGGCAAAGGAGGAATTGGCGGCAACGGTCAAGAAGCACGAAGGAACGGTGGAAACCCGGCAGAACGAACTGAAACAACTTAAGAATAAGATCGAAAAAGAGGGTCGTCATCTCTCCGAGGAGGGCCGCTCCAAGATGGAGCGGGAATATCAGCAGAAATTGAAGGATTTTCAGCGATTCACCAAGGATGTCCAAGAAGAACTGCAGGAGAAGGATGCCGACTTCACTCGCCGAATTCTGGAGGATCTCTTCGCTCTGGTGAAGGAAATTGCCCAAAAACAAGGATTCAGCATGGTACTGGAGAAATCGGAAAGTTCGCTCCTCTATGCGGACGACGGCCTCGACCTCACCGATGAGTTGATCAATGCCTACAATGCAAAAAAGAAGTAGGAGGGAATGTGGCGACTCTCAGGGAACTGGCGGATCGGGTCGGCGCCAAAATCGCCGGTGATCCCGATCTCCAGATCCGCCGTGTGGCGGCTATTGATGAAGCGGAGGAAGGGGATATAACATTTATCTCCAATCCCAAATACCGCAACCAGCTTCTGAGCACCCGGGCTTCGGCGATTATTGTTCCTTCGAGCGTTAAGCCTGCCGGATACAATCTTCTGATAAGTAGAAATCCTTACCTGGATTTTGCCAGGATTCTGACGCATATGCAGGGGCCTCGCCCGGAAGCACGAGGAGTTCTGCCGGGCGCCATGATTGATTCGAGCGCCCGAATCAGCGAAAATTCGACCATTCATCCAGGTTGTATTGTCGGCGCGGATGTGAAAGTCGGGCGCGGCTCGGTTCTCTTTCCCGGAGTGGTTCTCTATGAGGGGGTGGAAATCGGCGAGGACTGCACCCTGCATGCCGGAGTGGTTGTGCGGGAAAGATGCCGCATTGGAAACCGGGTCATCATTCAACCCTCGTCAGTGATCGGCTCCGATGGATTCGGGTTTGCTCCCGACGGTACGCGATATTTCAAGATTCCTCAGGTCGGAATCGTGGTGATCGAAGACGATGTGGAGATTGGGGCCGGAAGTTGCATCGACAGGGCAACTTTGGGGAAAACCAGGATCGGGAGGGGCGTAAAGATAGATAATCTGGTTCAGATTGCCCACAATGTGGATGTAGGAGAGGACACCATCATCGTCTCGCAGGTCGGCATCTCGGGCAGCACCCGAATCGGAAAACATTGTACCTTCGGGGGTCAGTCGGCGACGGCCGGCCATCTATCTATCGGGGATAACGTCACAATTGCCGCCCGCGGTGGAGTTACCAACGATGTCGAACCTGACCGGATCATGGCCGGGCTGCCGCTCATGCCGCACAAGGAATGGTTGAAAGCCACGACCAGTTACGCCAGACTGCCGGAGATTCGAAAAGAAATTAGCCGCATGAAGCGCCAGCTCGAGGAGCTGGAAAAACGGATCAAGAAGGGATAAGGCATGGTTCTGAAAATTCAGGAGATCATGAAGATTCTGCCGCACCGTTACCCGTTCCTTTTAGTGGACAAAATATTAGAGGCGGAAGCAGGCAAGCGGGTGGTCGGAATCAAGAACGTCACCATCAATGAGCCTTTTTTTCAGGGGCATTTCCCCGGTCATCCGATCATGCCCGGGGTGCTGATCATCGAAGCCATGGCACAGGTCGGGGGCGCATTCGCAATGATCACCAACGATATCGGCGACGACATGGTCACTTATTTTGTCGGAATCGATAAAGCCCGGTTCCGCAAACCGGTCATTCCAGGTGATATCCTGCGCATGGAACTCGATCTCCTCACTTGCCGCCGGGGCATTTACGTTTTCGAAGCCAAGGCCTATGTGGACGAAATCCTTGTTGCCGAAGCCGAACTGAAGGCCACCTTCGCGCCGCGAGAGAATTCTTGATACTATGATACATTCCACTGCAATCGTTCATCCTTCCGCCAGAATCGGGGAGGGGGTGGAGATCGGTCCCTATGCAATAATCGGGGAGCATGTTTCTCTGGGGGCTGGAACCTGGGTCGGCCCTCATGCCGTTATCGAAGGATGGACGGAAATCGGTCGCGAAAACAAGATTTTTCAGTTTGCCTCCGTCGGCGCTACGCCTCAGGACCTTAAATTCCACGGCGAAAAATCCTTTCTGCGCCTCGGCGACCGGAACATCATCCGGGAGTTCGCCACCATTCACCGAGGGACTGAGGGGGGCGGCGGAGAAACCGTGATCGGAGACGACTGCCTCCTCATGGCATATACTCATGTCGCCCATGACTGCCGAGTCGGGAACCGGGTTATTCTGGGGAATGCCGCCACGTTGGCCGGTCACGTCAGCCTGGATGATTATGCCATTCTGAGTGCATTATGCGCCATTCATCAATTTGTCCGGATAGGCGCCCATGCCATGATCGGCGGAGGGTCAATGGTGACACAGGATATCCCTCCCTATGTAATGGCCCAGGGAGACCGTGCTAGACCGATGGGGATCAACCAGGTGGGACTTAAGCGCCGTGGATTCTCCGAGGAAATCATCCGGGATATCAAACAATCCTACAAGCTTGTATTCCGCTCCGGATTGCGCATCGAGGAGGCAATTGAAAAAATAGAGGACCAATTTGCAGCCAGCTCTGAAGTGCGAGTCTTCACCGATTTCATCCGGACCAGCCAGCGCGGCCTTGCCCGCTGAGATCGGAAATAAACATGAGCAGATTAAAGGTTGGGGTGATCGGGGTCGGATACCTGGGCCGCTTTCATGCACAGAAATATGCAGGGATGGACGACGTGGATCTGGTCGGCGTTGCCGATACGAGCCATGAGCGAGCAATCGAGATAGCTGCCGAATGCGGGACGGAAGGCTTTACCGATTACCGTCCTCTGCTTGAAAAGGTTGACGTCCTCTCCATTGCAGTGCCGACCCAATTTCACTTTGAGGTGGCGCAAGACTGTCTTCGGGCGGGGCGGCATATTCTGCTTGAAAAGCCGATTACCCAGACTATTGCCGAGGCTGATGAACTCATCAAATTGGCGAGGGAGCGGAAGCTGGTCTTCCAGGTAGGGCATCTGGAACGTTTTAATCCCGCAGTTATGGCTCTTCGCGGCATTCTGAAAAATCCGCTCTTTATCGAATCCCACCGTCTGGCGCCTTTCCGCACCCGGGGAACGGACGTGAACGTCGTACTTGACCTGATGATCCATGACATTGATATCATCCTGAACATGGTTGGGTCCGAAGTGAAGACGGTGAATTCCGTCGGCGTTCCGGTCATATCGGATGAGGTTGATATTGCTAATGCCCGACTTCAATTTGAAAACGGATGCGTGGCCAACGTGACGGCAAGCCGTGCAAGTCGCGATGCGATGCGGAAGATCCGGATTTTTCAGGAAGACGCCTACATTTCCATAGATTATCATGAACGCAAGATCAGTATTCTCCGGAAAGGCGGGGGAGAGAACGCCATTCCAGGTCTCCCTGATATTTCTATGGAAGAAAGGCAGTTTGAACAGGGCGATTCCCTACTGGAAGAAATCCATTCCTTCGTAACTGCTGTGAAAACAGGGGGAGCGCCTGCAGTATCGGGAGAGGATGGAAGGCGGGCTCTTGCGCTTGCCCTGGAGATCACCAGCAGGTTGTAGCACGAAATATCACCGCCCGCTGTCCAAATGACCCGCGGGTGACCGTTTCCATAGGCCCAAAGGAAGTGATTTCATGATGAATATCCCCATGGTCGACCTCAAGGGACAGTACGAGACCCTTCGGGAAGAAATTGAAAAAGGTTTCCGTGAGACTCTTGAGTCCACCCGGTTCATTCTCGGGCCAAATGGCCAGGCCCTCGAGAGGGAAATCGCGGATTACTGCGGAGTCAAACACGCCCTTGGCCTTTCCTCGGGTACGGACGCCCTTCACCTTGCCTTGCGCGCAGCGGGCATTGGTGCGGGAGATGAGGTCATCACTACTTCTTTCACTTTCATCGCCACCGCCGAAGCCATCGCATACGTGGGCGCGCGGCCTGTTTTTGTTGACATCGACCCGCGGACGATGAATCTCGACCCCGCCCTTGTCGAGGCTGCCGTAACCGAGAGGACCCGTGCCGTTCTGCCCGTACATCTTTTCGGGCGCCCGGCCGACCTGGATCCAATCCTGGAGGTCTGCAACCGTTTCGGATTGAAACTGATTGAAGATTGCGCCCAGGCATTTGGCGCCGAATACCGAGGGAAAAAGGTTGGCACAATCGGAGATTTCGGTTGTTTTTCATTTTTCCCGAGTAAGAACCTCGGCTGTTACGGCGATGGCGGCATGGTTGTCACCAACGATGACGATCTGGCGGAACAGGTACGGATTCTGAGGAATCACGGAAGCCGCGAACAGTACCACCATTCGGTGATCGGCTACAATAGCCGCCTTGACGATCTCCAGGCCGTGGTTCTTCGGGTCAAGCTTCGCCGGATCGATCAATACAATGATGCCCGCCGTCGGAATGCCGAGCTTTATCTCAGGAATCTTGAGGCCGCCGATATCCTGCTGCCGGATGAAAATGCATGGGCTCGGCACGTATACCATCAGTACACCATCCGTACGACTGCCCGGGATTCACTCAAGGAAGCCCTCTCTCGAGAGGGCATCGCCTCGGCCGTATACTATCCGATCCCCCTGCACCGCCAAGAGGTCTTTCGGGAGTTCCGGTCTTTCCATCTGCCAGAAACGGAGAAAGCGGCCGAAAGTGTGCTTTCTCTTCCCATGTATCCGGAAATGACCGGGGAGCAGGTCGGGCGCGTATGCTCGGTTTTACTCAATGCATTGGGAAACGCGGGATAGGTGACCATCTCCGGAAGCACAAAACGAAAAGCCATGATAGTCACCGGAGAGGCTTCCGGCGATCTGCATGGCGCCAATCTCATCCAGGCCACACGAGAAATCGATCCGGACATCGTCTTCTTCGGGGTGGGCGGATGTCGTATGGCCGCGGAAGGATGTGAAATCCTGATCCCCGGAGAATCTTTATCCGTCATGGGGCTGGCGGAGGTTTTTGGACACTTTTCGACCATCTACCGCGCCTATCGTAAACTGAAACACATTCTGAGCGGCCCTGCTCGCCCGGATGTTCTCGTCCTGCTGGATTTCCCTGAATTCAACCTTCGCCTCGCACGGGCTGCATCACGGGTCGGAGTTCCGGTCCTCTATTATATCAGTCCCCAGGTCTGGGCCTGGAGGCGGGGACGCGTTAAAAAAATCGCCCGTGTCGTGGATCGACTGGCGGTAATTTTCCCCTTCGAACCCGAACTTTACGCGGGGGAAAATGTGGAGGTGGATTACGTGGGGAATCCCCTCCTCGATGAAATTCGCATCACCCGGGCAAGAGATTCATTCCTGAGAGAACACGGACTGGATCCATCCAGGGAAGTCGTCGGAATATTCCCCGGCAGTCGGCGCCAGGAGCTGAAGTATAACCTGGACGTCATGATTTCGGCCGCCAAGATAATCCATTCGCGACGTCCGGACCTTCAGTTCCTTCTTCCTGTCGCGTCCTCCCTTAAGCCCGCCGAAATGCGGGACCGACTTGCTGAAATCCAGCTTCCGATATTTCTGGTTGATGACAACATCTATGATGCCATTCAAGCCTGCGAGGCCATTCTGACGGTCTCGGGCACGGTGACTCTGCAGATCGGACTGATCGGAACACCGATGGCTATCCTGTACAAAATGGCTCCTTTCACCTACTTTGTGGGAAAGAGGCTGATCAAGGTGCCGCATATCGGATTGGCCAACATTGTGGCCGGTGAGGCGGTAGCCCGGGAATTCATCCAACATCAGGCGACGCCGGAAAATCTGGCTGACGAGTTGCTTCGGCTCCTGGAAGATCAGGAGTATCGCCGGAAAACTCTTGAGGGGCTCTCCCGAATTCCGCGGAAAATGGGGGAGAGAGGATGTTCCCGAAGGGTTGCCCGAATGGTTTCGGAAATGTGCGGTCGAGAATCGCAGGATCGGTAAAAAGGTGAAGGAAAAGGCTCAAAGAATCATTCCCCGCTTCTGGGGTTATATCCGCCGCTATAAATGGCGCATCGTCATCTCCATGATCGCCAGCCTGGGGGTTGCCGGCACCGATGTCGCTTATGTGAAGCTGATTCAGCCCATGGTGGATATCGTTCTTGCACCAGGCGGCCAACGATGGATTTACTGGGTTCCCGTGGTCGTGATCGGCCTTGCCGTTATCAAGGGATTTTCCCGATACATCCAGGAATATTTCATCCGGACAGGCGGTCAACTGGTAGTTCAAGACATCCGCAATGATGTATTTCGCCACTCTGTCGATCTCTCCATGGGGTACTTCTCACGGAACACGACGGGCAATCTCATCTCGCGGATCCTGAATGATATCGGGGTGATGCAGCGGGCCGCCTCCAGTGTTCTTGTGGAGACTCTACGGGAGGGGGCGACACTTCTGGGGCTGACCGCACTGGCTTTTTACCAGGACTGGAAACTGGCCTCTATGGCTTTTGTCGTTCTGCCCATCGCGGGTTTTCCCGCAGCCCGGATCGGCAGCAAGATAAAGAGCTACTCCCGCCGCCAGCAGGGCGCGATGGGCTCCCTGACCAAGGTTCTCGAGCAGGCGTTTTCCGGTATAAAGGTGATAAAGGCCTTTGGCACCGAAAAGGACGAATTTCACAAATTCAAATCCGAAAACCGCTCCTTCTACCATTTTTTCCGCAAGGTCATCAAATATGATGCGGCCTCCTCCCCGGTAGTGGAGATTCTTGGGTCTCTCGGGCTGGCCGCCGTACTGTGGTACGGAATGGATCGGGTCCTCTCCGGAGCAATGACGCAGGGTGAGCTTTTCTCGATCATGGCGGCCATCCTGATGATGTACACCCCGGCGAAGCGGCTGACCAAAATCAACAACCGGGTTCAGCAGGCGATGGGGGCTGCCGAGCGGGTCTTCGAACTCGTGGATGAGCCCGTCCAGATTCACGACATGCCCGGGGCAAACGTCATAGGCCGTGCGCAGGGAGAGATAGTTTTTGAGAACGTCTCTTTCTCCTATGATGTCGAACCCGTTCTTCAGGACTTTTCGTTGCACGCCGCTCCTGGCGAAATTGTCGCCCTCGTGGGGCCGAGCGGTGCCGGAAAGACGACGATCGCCGGTCTGCTAAACCGGTTTTATGACCCGGACGAGGGAAGCATTCTCATCGACGGACACGATATACGAAACATCACCCAGGCCAGTCTGAAGAAAAACCTGGCGCTTGTCGACCAGGAATCCTTCCTTTTCAGTGATTCCATTCGGACCAATATCGCTTACGGCTCTTCGGACGCCTCCATCGAGGCCATTGAGGAAGCCGCGCGGCTTGCCTACGCCGATGATTTTATTCGAATGTTTCCCGAGAGGTATGATACTCAAATCGGCGACCGGGGAGTTCGACTCTCCGGAGGCCAGAGACAGCGGATCTGCATCGCACGGGCCATTCTGAGGGATGCCCCCATTCTTATCCTGGATGAGGCAACCAGCGCTCTGGATTCGGAAAGCGAGGCTATGGTACAGAAGGCCCTCGTCAACCTGATGAAGAATCGCACGACCCTCGTGATAGCACACCGCCTCTCTACCGTTATGCATGCCGACCGGATTCTGGTGATGGAGAAGGGTCGGGTGGCGGAGGCCGGAAATCATCGGGATCTTCTGGGACTGGGCGGACTCTATCGCAGACTCTATGATATGCAGTTCCAGAGCCGAGATGAAAAAAAAGCTCAGTGACCGATTTCTATATTGGGCGGCTCCTCCTCTGGGCGCCGGGATTATCCGGACTCTCGGTGCACTGGTCCGGATCGAGTGGTTTGGAGAGGAGCGTCTGCACGATTTCCGGAAACGCGGCAATCATGTTATATTCGCTTTCTGGCACGATCAGATACTGCTCATGTTGAATGAATATCGTGGCCCGGGACTCAAAATCATGATAAGCGCCTCCAAGGATGGGGAACTTATTGCCCGAACAGCTTCGTTTTTCGGGCTGGGCGCCGTACGAGGATCCTCGAGTCGGGGAGGAGGGAAGGCGCTCCTTGAGATGGTGCGGTGCGCCAGGGGCCCATTCGACCTGGCGATCACTCCCGACGGACCCCGCGGCCCCCGTCATCAGGTCAAGGAAGGGGTGGCGTTATTGGCTCGGCTGAGTGGGCGGGCTGTGGTGCCTGTGTCCTTTGCCTGCAGCCGCGGATACCGCTTTTCATCCTGGGACCGATTTTTGCTTCCTTTCCCCTTCTCCCGGGGCGTTTTTGTTTTTGGAGAACCGCTTCTTTGCCGCCGGGAGGAAGATACCGGTCGGTTCCGTGACCGATTGCAGTCTGCAATGAAGGAAAATGATCGACTGGCGCGTGAGCGCCTGGAGGAATTCGGTGTATCTGCTGTATGATCTTGCCCTGATGATCGTTGCTCTCGTGGCGGTCCCTTATTACTTTTTCCGAGGCCTCCGGCAGGGAAAGATCAGGCGGGGCATTCGAGAGCGGCTCGGTTTTTTCCCTGGATCCAAGCTGGATCCTGTGCGTGGGGAGAAAATTATCTGGGTTCACGCGGTTTCTGTTGGTGAGACACGTGCAGCGGTACCGCTTGTCAGGGAATTGAAAAGACAACGGCCGGACCATCGACTGATTCTTTCCAATGTGACGGAGACTGGGCATGCTGTTGCACAGGAAATCCCGGAAATCGATCTTTGTCTGTTTTTCCCCTTCGATTTTACACGGGTGGTGCGGCGCGTTTTCCAGAAGGTGCGTCCCAGAATGATCATTATCGTGGAAACGGAGATCTGGCCCAATTTTGTCAGACAGGCGGCAGACAGAGGCATTCCTGTCATCCTCGCCAACGGGCGCATTTCGGACAGATCCTATCCCCGTTACCGCTGGATTCGTTTTCTGCTCAGGCCTATTCTGGATCGTTTTTCCGCTTTTTGCATGCAGTCCGAACTCGATGCCGAACGAATTATAGGCCTCGGAGCCGCCAAAGAGCGGGTTCAGGTGACGGGTAATCTCAAGTTCGACACGAAGCCGCTCGAACTCGGGCAGACCCAAATCGAAGAATTCAAAATTGAACTGAGGCTTCCGAAGAATCTCCAGATAATCGTGGCGGGGAGTACTCACGCGGGAGAAGAGGAAATTATTCTGGAGGCCTATCGAAAACTGCTACAGGAAGGGCGAAATATTCTGCTCATGCTGGTTCCACGGCATCCGGAGCGGTGCCGGTCCGTCAGTGAACTGCTGGCATCAAACGGGATCAGTTTCACCCTGCGCAGTCGGATTGACCGCCTGGACCGTCCCTTGCGAACCGGGGAAGTTCTGCTGGTAGATACCATGGGCGAAATGCTGCGGCTGTATGCCACCGCGGACCTCGTTTTCCTTGGCGGCAGCCTCGTTAATATCGGCGGCCACAACGCGTTGGAAGCCTCTTTGATGAAAAAACCCGTTATTTTCGGCCCTTGCATGCAGAATTTTAAGGAAATCTCTAATCTGCTGATTCAGGCCGGCGGCGGAAGACAAGTATCCCGGGAGGAACTTCCGGAGGTTATGGCCCATCTTCTTGATCATCCGAAACAGCGGCGTGACATGGGGGAAAAAGGATATTCCCTCTTTCAGGACAATGTCGGGGCCACCGCCCAGACCCTTGAGGTCATCGAAGAAATTATTGGAAAATCACAATGGGACGAACGGACGCGCTTCATCGGCGGGTGACTCTGTACGGGCCCGCCGGTGCGGCAGAGCGCCTCCTCTTCTCCTTTCTGGTTCCATGCGGGTGGATTTATGGACTGGTCGGGAAGATTCGAGAGGGTTTATACCACCGCGGGCTCCTTCGCTCCCGGTGCGCCGGGGTTCCCGTTGTCTCGGTGGGGAATCTATCCGTCGGCGGCACCGGCAAGACGCCGACGGTCGATTTTATCCTGAAATTTTACCTCTCTTGCGGGAAGAGGGCGGCTGTTGTCAGTCGGGGGTACGGGGGAAGCCAAAAACGGGGGGTGGGAGTGGTAAGCACCGGAAACGGGCCTGTTCTTTCTCCTGAAATCTGTGGTGATGAGCCTTTTTTGCTGGCGCTTCGGAATCCCGAGGCGCTGGTTTTCGTGGCGCCGAAGCGCATCGAAGGAGTCCAGGCCGCCGAGGCTTGCGGCGCCGAAGTGATTGTGCTGGATGACGGTTTTCAGCACATGGCGGTTCGCAGGGATCTGGATATCGTACTGATGGATGGCCGTAGACCTCTGGGTAACGGATTTCCCCTTCCCGCTGGTAATCTCAGGGAATTTCCCTCCGCCCTGAAAAGAAGTGATATCTTGATCCTGACACGCTGGTCGGATGATGATGAAATACCTCCCGCTGTTGCAACCTCGCACGCCCGGGTTCTGCATTCCCGACATGTCCAGGGGAATCGAGCAATAGAACTTTCGGGAGGGGATATCCCGCTGACCCAGCTGGCGGGGAAGAAGGGCATTGCATTTGCCGGAATTGCCCACCCCGAGAATTTCTTCGAAGATCTTTTCCAAAAGGGCTTGGATCTGGAAGCGACCGTTTCCTTCCGTGATCATTCGGTTTATTCCGAAGAGGAAATCCGGAAGCTTGTTGAAGCCTCACATGGGAAAGATTATCTGATCACGACTGAAAAAGACGGTGTCAAACTCAAAAGCGGGGATTTCACCGCGCCTTGCTACCAGATTCCCCTGGATATTGAATTTCGTGAGCGGGAATATCTGGAGATGAGGCTGATTTCTTTATTGGAGGTCAAATGACGATTTCCAGAGAACTGCTTGACATACTGGCCTGTCCGCAATGCAAGGGCGAAATTCATCTTCGGCAGGACGGTTCGGCCCTGAACTGCAGGGCGTGTCGCCTGGCTTATCCCGTCAGGGACGGAATTCCCGTCATGCTGATTGATGAGGCGGATCCCCTGTCGCCCGAAGACGAAATGTGAAGACCGGCCGCTGTCGTTCCGACGAGTTGAAAGAGTTTTCGTGATCCCGCAGCAAAAGAGCATCCTGATCATCCGCCCGACAGCGATTGGCGATATCGTCATGGCCTCCCCTATGGTGGAGGTTCTTCGCGAGGCTTATCCCGGGGCGCATATCGCCTGGCTGAGCGATCCCGGACTGGTCGATCTGCTCCGGCATCATCCGGGTATCGACGAGGTGATTCTCTGGCCCAAGGGGAAGTGGAAGGAACTTGCCCGCCGCGGTCGCTTTGGGCAGCTCGCAATTGAAATCTCCCGTTTCCGGGGCGAACTTCGCAGGCGCCGGTTCGACCTGGCGCTGGATGCTGTGGGGCTCTTGCGAAGCAGGCTGCTGGCCTGGATTTCCGGCGCCGGACAGAGGATCGGATTTGAATCGAAGGAGCCGGGTCGTTTCTTGATGACCCGCATCATTTCCCGGCCGGAAAGCGACTGGATGAGTTCCGAATACCGCCATATGATGGAGGAGATTGGCCTGGACCCGAGAAATTTCCGCCCCTGTCTGGGCGTTGGTCCGGAAGATGAACAGGCGGCGGGAAAAATCCTCCTGGAACAGGGCATCCATGGAAAATTCGCCATCATTGCACCCTTTACCACTCGTCCGCAGAAGCACTGGTTCGACGATCGATGGGGTGAGGTGGCAAGGGGGGTGTGGAGGACGTTCGGGCTGCCAGTCGCACTTCTCGGAGGACCCGTCGACCGGGATCATGCCGAACGTATTGTCGCCGAAACAGGGACGGAACTTATCGATCTAGTAGGAAAAACAACGCTGGGCGAAACGGCTGCGATCGTACAGAAAAGCGATCTGGTCATTGGAGTGGATACAGGACTGACCCACATGGGAACCGCTTTCGACCGGCCGACGATCGCCCTCTTCGGCGCGACCTGTCCCTACCTGAAGACGGCGAATCCCGCGACGCGGGTTCTCTACAACGCGCATCCCTGTTCGCCGTGCAGAAGATCCCCGGTTTGCGATGGAGAATTCACCTGCATGAAATCGATAACACCGGAAAAGGTCCTGGCCGTTGCAGGGGATCTCCTCGGCTCTCAGGAAGGTCAAAGATGAGGGTTCTGCATATCGAAACGGGGCGCCACCTTTATGGAGGGGCTCTCCAGGTTCGCTACCTGCTGGAAGGACTGCGAACCCTGGATGTCGACAACATCCTGGTCTGTCCCCGGGGAAGCGATATCGCAGCGGCGGCACAGCCTTTCGCGACAGTTTGCGAATCGCCCATGGCCGGAGACCTGGATGGTCGTTTTTTCTTCAGCCTTGTTCAGGCCGTTCGGAAAACCCGTCCCGATCTGATTCATGTTCACAGCCGCCGTGGGGCCGATTTGTGGGGACCTGTCGCTGCGGGAGTCTGCCGCATTCCGGCCGTCCTCACTCGACGTGTCGACAATTTGGAGCCGACATGGTGGGTCAATCTGAAATACAGGTCTTATGAGAAGATCGTCACCATATCCGAAGGAATCAGACGTGTACTTCTCGAGGAAGGCGTCCCCCGGGAGAAAACGGTTTGCATTCCCAGTGCGGTTGACGCGGAAATCTACCGGCAGGCCTGCGACAGGAATTGGTTTCACAGGGAATTTTCCCTTCCCCCGGACGCCCGGAGCATTGGGGTGATCGCCCAGCTCATAGAGCGCAAAGGCCACCGGTATCTGGTGGAAGCCGCTCCGCAAATTCTGCGGACGTACCCGCAAGTCCGGTTTATTTTTTTTGGACAAGGGCCATTGAGAGAAGAACTGGTCCGTCTTTGCAAAGAGGCCCGGTTATTGGAAAACGTGATTTTTGCCGGCTTTCGCGAAGATCTGCCCAAAATCATTCCCTGTCTTGACCTGGTGGTCCATCCGGCGCTTATGGAGGGTCTTGGGGTTTCTTTATTGCAGGCGGCGGCGGCAGGCGTTCCTATAGTCGCTGCCGCTGCGGGAGGAATTCCGGAAATCGTCAGGGACGGAATCAACGGGTTCCTGTTCCCTCCGGGCGATGCGGAAGCTCTGGCTGAAAAGACATGTCTGCTCCTCTCGAATCCGGACATGTGCGAACAGTTCGCTTCCCGGGGGGAGGAAATCGTCTCCGAGGAGTTCTCCATTCAAGCCATGGTCCAGGGAAATATGGGTATTTATCTGGATATCCTTCGGGAAGGAAAAAATAATGCAGTTGGCCACCAGTCCTGAGGTGATTGGATTGCTGCTCAGGAAATCCCCTTCCTGATCCCAGAAGTTGTGATACGAAAGTCTTGCAATGTGCGGAATCGCCGGAATCTACAATCTTTCCGAACCGATCGACTCAGCGCCCCTGAGCATCCTGGTCTCCCGTCTCGGGCACCGTGGTCCGGATGACAGCGGGGTCCACCGGTGCGGCCGGGTCGGACTTGCCCAGACCCGTCTATCGATCATCGATCTCCAGGGCGGTCACCAGCCCATCGTCGATATCGCCACAGGGGTGGCCCTGGTGGCCAACGGGGAGATCTACAATTTCGTCGAACTGCGCGAGGAACTTAAAAAAGACGGCGTGCGATTCACCACCGAATCCGACAGCGAAGTCATCCTCCGGGGGTATCTCGCTCAGGGCAGGGATTACGTCAGGCGGCTACACGGAATGTTCGCCTTTGCCATCCACGACCCACGGTCGGGAGACCTTCTTCTCGGGCGCGATCGCCTGGGAATCAAGCCCCTGTATTACTCCCGCCTGCCAGGACGAATTCTATTCGCCTCGGAATTGAAGGCTATTCTGCCGCTGCTTCCCCATCGGCCCGAGGTGGAGCCGGTCGCTCTTCTGGAATTTCTGCAGAACCAGTTCAACACGGGCGAAACCACGATGATCCGGGGAATTCACCGGCTGCTTCCAGGGGAGACAGCCGTTGTGGATGGGAAGCTGAGCTTGCAGCGGGAAAAGTACTGGTCTGCCCTGGATGTCCGCCCCCGGTCCCTGACGATGGAAGAGGCCGAGGAGGAATTCAGCGAGTTGTTCGACCAGGTCATGCGCGAGCATATGAGGTCCGATGTCCCCTTGGGTCTTTTTCTTTCTGGCGGGTTGGATTCCGGGGTTCTTCTCGCGATGCTGACCCGGCATGGGGGCCGCTCGCTGCGGACGTTTTCCGTCGGATTCAAGGATGCCGCCTTGAAAGATGAGTCCGTCGACGCCGCTTTCATTGCCGGATGCTTCGGCTCGGACCACCTTGAACTTCTGCTTGACCGCGAAGCCGTTTTCCGTCGCCTTCCCCATGTGGTATGGGCAACGGACGATCTGCTGAGGGATTACGCCTGCCTTCCGACATCCATACTGGCCGAGAAGGCTTCGCGGGAACTGAAGGTCGTTTTCAGCGGCGAGGGAGGCGATGAAGCTTTTGCGGGATATGGTAGGTATCGCCCCGCGTGGGCTGAATCTTGGGTCAAATCGCTTCTGCGGCCAGGATCGGGGGGCTTTCGCTCCCGGGGGCAGTGGCAGTGGGCGTCTGAAAAGGTGTTCGGTCCGGAACTTCGACGGTTGAAACGGGAGTGGCATTCTCCTGTCCGCCGGCATTGGCAGGAAACGCCCGCATCCTGGAGCCCGATCATGCGCCGGCAGTATATCGATCTGTGCACGAATCTGCCGGACGACCTTCTGGTGAAGGCGGACCGCACCCTCATGAGTTTCGGTCTGGAGGGACGCGTGCCCTTCCTGGACCACAGGATTGTGGAATTCGGATTATCCCTCCCGGACGCGCTGAAAATTCGCTCCGTGCAAGGGAAATATTTCCTTAAAAAATGGGCCGAACAATACATCCCCGCCGAACATATCTACCGAAGGAAAAGGGGGTTTCATGTCCCCATCGGAGAATGGCTCACGGGCGGATTCATTGTGGACCTCGAAAAAAAAATCCTGCGGAATCCAGCCGTAGGACAGTGGTTCGCTCTCGATGGAGTTCGCAGTCTTTTCGCCGCTAAACGAAACGGGAAAAACGTCAACCGCGAGATCTGGTGTCTGCTGCAGTTTGCCATATGGCACAGACTGTTTATTGATAAGCCCGTGCAAATACCCTCAACCGACGAAAACCCATTGGATTGGATAGGGTAGCCAAGTAAAATTAATGTTAAACATGGATAAAAATTTCTAACTATCGGTTAAATAATGAATAAAGTATTATCCAAGCAAAAAATTGCAGTATTCGCTTCATTTTCAGGACAGGGGGGAGTAGAGCGAATGCTGGTGAACCTTTGCAGCGGTCTGGCTGGTCGGCAGATTCAAGTTGATCTCGTCCTCGTAAAGGACAGAAGTGAATGCCTGCAAGACCTTCCCGGGAGTGTGCAAATCATCCGTCTTGGGACCCGGCATACTTTTTCCAGTATTTTTTCTCTTGCCGCCTATATCCGAAGGGAGCGTCCTGCAGCAATCCTTGCGGCAAAGGATCGTGCAGGACGAACGGCCATTGCGGCGCGATTTTTATCAGGGGCCCCGGTGCGGATCGTTTTCAGGCTCGGGACGACCTTGTCGGCTGCTCTGGAAGGAAAGTTCGCTTGGCGTAAGTATCTGTGGTATCTGCCGATGAGATGGATTTATCCTCGCGCCGATGGTATCGTGGCGGTTTCCCACGGCGTTGCGGAGGACCTGGCGAAGATTACGAGGATGCACCTCGATCGCTTCAGTGTCATACCCAACCCGGTAATTACACCCGAAATGACCGAAAGAGCATCGGAAGATCCCGAACATCCATGGCTAAAATCACGTGATGTGCCGATTGTTATCGGGATGGGACGGTTGACCCGCCAAAAAGATTTTCCCACTCTGCTCCGCGCTTTTTCGATAGTACGGCGTGAAATACCTTCACGATTGATCATTCTTGGAGAGGGAGGCGACCGCTCGATTCTGGAGGCGCTTGCGGATACGCTGGGCATCGGAGAGGATGTGGATTTCCCTGGATTCGCACGAAATCCGTACAGCTATCTGCAACGGGCGGATCTCTTCGTCCTCTCCTCTGCATGGGAAGGATCTCCGAATTCCCTGACCGAGGCGCTGGCGCTCGGAACTTCAGTTGTATCCACCGACTGCCCCAGCGGACCGCGGGAGATACTTCAGGAGGGTCGGATTGCACCGCTTGTCGCCGTCGGGGACTTCGAAGCTCTCGGGAAGGCCATGATGGAGATATTGAGAAATCCACCGGACAGCGAATGCCTTCGCAAAGCCGCTGAGGCTTACACGGCGGAGGAGAGCAGCCGACGGTATCTTGATCTTCTTCTTGGATCCGTGGAAGAATCAGTTCAGGAGAGGACCCTCGCATGTTGATGTCCCTGAAATACAAGTTTCTTTTTGTTCATATTGCGAAAACAGGCGGCACGAGCGTTCGGACTACCCTGAACAGGTACCGCTGGAGCGATCCGTCCTATTACCCGGCATTTCTCTGCAGCAGGATCAGTTCGCTGATGAAACATCGCATAGGGACCAAGCTTCCCCGTCATGCCAGGGCGATCTGCGCCTATGAAATGCTGCCCCGGGAGGTCTACGATTCCCTGTTCAAATTCGCTTTCGTCCGTAATCCCTGGGATCTTCAGGTCAGCTCCTATCATCATCTCAAGCGGGAAAGGCCGCATCTTCTGGAGGGAAAGGACGATTTCGAAACCTTCCTGCGCTGGAAGCTCGACCCCGGACGCGTATATCAATATCACATCGATACGTCCATCTCGCTGCAGTCAGATTATGTGATCGACCTGCACGGGAAAATCATTGTCGATTTTATCGGACGGTATGAAAATCTTAATGATGATTTCTGTAGTGTATGTAGTAAAATAGGTGTTCGCGCTCCACGACTGGCCCATAAGCGCAAGGCGGGGGACCGCGACACCTACCGGAAATATTACAATGATTCGACCGCCGCCCTCGTAGCGGATTATTTCAGACGCGACATCGAGATGTTCGACTATTCCTTTGAAGGTTGAACGCCTGATCCCAATGTGCAACATTTCGAGACAAGCAGAGATTTGAAGGGGAGACCTCATTGTACAACTACCTTGTTACAGGGGGAGCCGGATTTATCGGCTCCCATATCGTTGATGAACTGCTGCACCGAGGAGAGCGGGTGCGGGTGCTCGATAACTTCGCCACTGGAAAAAAAGAGAATCTGGAACAGTGTCTTGACCGCATTGAACTGATCGAGGGAGACATCCGCGATCTGGACACCTGCCGTCGGGCCTGCCGGGGCGTCGATTATGTCCTGCATCAGGCCGCTCTTGGTAGCGTCCCCCGCTCGATGGAAGACCCCCTGACCAGCCATGAGGTGAATGTCACGGGCACTTTACATATGCTTCTGTCTGCCAGGGATGCGAAGGTCAAACGGTTCGTTTTCGCCGGATCGTCCTCTACTTACGGGGACCATCCTGATCTTCCCAAGGTCGAGGACCGGATCGGAAACCCTCTTTCTCCCTATGCCGTGACCAAATATGCCGACGAGCTTTATGCGCAGGTCTTCGCACGCTGCTATGAAATAGAAACTGTCGGTCTGCGCTACTTCAATGTTTTCGGTCCGCGCCAGGATCCATTTTCCGCCTATGCGGCGGTCATCCCTCTTTTCGTCAAAGCCCTCCTTGGAGGAGAGGCGCCTACGATCCATGGGGACGGAGAGCAGACCAGGGATTTTACCTTTGTCGCCAATGTCGTGGAAGCTAACCTTCGCGCCTGTGTCGCTCCCGGGGAAGTTGCAGGAGAAATCTTCAACGTGGCTTGCCATGACCAGATTTCGCTGAACAAGCTTTACAACAAGTTAGCCAGGCTGCTGGACGTCGATATCAAACCTCATTACGGACCAACTCGTCCGGGAGACGTGAGACACAGTCTGGCCGATATTTCCAAAGCGTGCCGCTTTCTGGGCTACAGCGGAGGAATCGATGTGGACGAGGGCCTTCGCCGCTCCATTGAATGGTACAGGAAACATTTGTAGGTCTGTATGGTGAAAAATATTATCGAATCCGCATTTGAGAAACATCTGGAAACCATAGGAAAAACCGCTCTCGCCCTCTCTGGAGATCTGGAGCGGTGCGGCATCATGCTGGTTGAGGCGCTTACCGCGGGACGTAAAATCCTGATCATGGGCAACGGAGGCTCGGCCGCCGATAGTCAGCATTTCGCAGCGGAAATCGCGGGTCGATTTCTTCGAGAGCGAAAGGCGCTGCCCGCCCTGGCACTGAGCACAGATACGTCCATTTTGACTGCGGTGTCCAATGATTTCGGCTTCGAGGAGGTTTTCAAGAGGCAGGTTGAGGCTCTGGCGAAACCCGGGGATGTAATCGTAGGGATCTCGACCAGCGGCCGTTCGGAAAATGTCCGCAGGGCCCTTTCCGCCGGACGGGAAATGGGATGCCGGACCATAGGAATCCTGGGGGGCGAGGGAGGGACTATCCGCGAGATGGTCGAAATTCCCCTGATTGTTCCCAGCGAAGAAACCCCGCGAATCCAGGAAACCCATGTTCTTATAATTCATATTCTATGCGAGTTGATTGATGCGCATTTTTGAAAAAGCAAAGGATTGCCGAATTCTCTTCCGGGATGTGAAATCCTTCTTCTGGCCCTCACAGGCCAAGGCCGCAACCTGGGATGCCGGGTGGAAAAGTTCACCACCGCCAACTTCGATATGATACAGCATTACCGCCCCCTGGAAAACGTCGTTCGCTGTCCCGTCGCCGAAAGAGGAACCGGATTGGCCCTGACCGGACATCATGAAATCCTTCTGCCTCTATTCGCACAGGCGGTTCTGGAGGGACTTTCTTCCAGCGAGGAGAGAGAGAATGACGACACATAGTGAAATTGAAAAATTCCTTGCCGGACTGGAAGAGGTCGAGGCCCTGGTGGTCGGAGATCTCATGCTGGATGAATATCTCTGGGGAAAAGCGGAACGGATCTCCCCGGAAGCTCCGGTGCAGGTTGTGGATCTTGTACGCGAGGATCTGCGCCTGGGAGGTGCCGGCAACGTCATTGAGAACCTGATCGCCATCGGGTGCCGGGTCCATGTGGCCAGCGCTCTTGGCGATGATGGAAACGGAACCTGTCTCCGGCAGCTCATGGAGCGGCGTGGAATCGGGACAGAAGGAATTTTTACTGCACGGGGCAGGGTGACATGTAAAAAAACCCGCATTCTTGCGAGCAATCAGCAGATGCTGCGCATCGATCGTGAATCCCGCGAGCCGATTTCAAGCGATCTCGAGTCAAAGCTCGTAGAATATTTGCAATACAAGGTCCCCTCCTGCCGCGTGGTTCTCGTCTCTGATTATCTCAAGGGCGTTTTGACGCCGGGTCTTCTTGCGGAACTCATGAGCATCTCTCGCCGGGCGGGCGTTCCGGTCATTGTCGATCCCAAGGGAACGGATTTCGGCAAATATCGGGGCGCCACGCTTCTGACTCCCAATCGAAAGGAAGCTCAGGCCGCCAGCCGCATCGAAATCACCGATGAGGAGAGTCTTGTCCGCGCCGGACGGGAGCTCCGCCGCAGTCTCGATCTGGAAGCGCTCGTTCTTACCCGGAGTGAAGAGGGCATGACCGTCTTCCTCCGAGATGACAGGGAGCAGCACCTCGCAACCGTCGCGCAGGAAGTATTCGACGTCTCCGGGGCCGGGGATACGGTTCTGGCTTTCCTGGGCGCCGGCATGGCTCGCGGCATGGAGGTCAGGGAGGCGGCAATGCTGGCCAATCTGGCCGCCGGCGTTGTGGTGGGGAAGGTCGGAACCTCGGCGGTTACGCCGCGTGAAATTATGGATGCCGTCTCCAGGCAGAGTCCTGATGGAGAGCGAAAAATCGTAAGCCGCACGGCCCTCTCATTCATTCTTGAGACCGAACGCCAAAAAAACCGGAAAATCGTGTTCACAAATGGGTGTTTCGACCTGCTTCATGTCGGACATGTCAAATATCTGCAGAAGGCGCGACGTCTCGGGGACCTGCTGGTTCTCGGAGTCAATTCCGATGCGTCCATCCGGAGACTGAAAGGACCTCTGCGCCCCTTGATCGGAGAGGATGAGCGAGCTCACATTCTGGCTGCACTGGATTGCGTCGATTTCGTCGTGCTTTTCGATGAGGACACCCCGCTGGACCTGATACGGGCCGTCCGGCCCCAGGTGCTCGTCAAGGGGGGGGATTACCGGCCGGAGGAGGTGGTCGGAAGGGAATTCGTGGAAAGCCACGGCGGACGTCTGGAGTTGATACGGTTCGTGGATGGAAAATCCACCACGGGGATTATTGAAAAAATACTTCAGCAATACGGTGAGGAATAGGGGGCTATCCTTTTGAAAACAGGAAGCAAAGCGAGGGTCGATTCTCAAACCGTATCCCTCGCCGGAAGAGCGCATCGAAGGGCTGTCTTCCTCGACCGTGACGGCACCCTGAATGAGGAAAGAAATTACCTCATTCAGGAGGAGGACCTGGAAATCATTCCCGGGGTCCCGGAAGCGATACGTCGGCTGAACGATGCGGGATTCCTGGTCATTGTGGTTACCAACCAGTCCGGGGTGGCCCGGGGATATTTCGGCCTTCCCGATGTGGAGAAACTTCATGCGGCCCTCTGCAGAAAACTGGCCGATGCCGGAGCGCGCATACACGGTTTCTACATCTGTCCGCATCATCCAACCGAGGGGGTTGGAGAGCTGCGGACCAATTGCGATTGCCGAAAGGGAAAACCGGGGCTTCTCTTGCGTGCAGCCGAAGAGCATGGGATTGAAATGGGGGCATCCTTCATGATCGGTGACAAGCCTTCGGACATTGAAGCCGGAGAAGCGGCAGGATGCACCTCCCTTCTGGTGAAGACGGGGTATGGAAAGGAAACGGCCGAAGGACTTCCGCCCGGGAGGGTGAAAATTTTCCCGAACCTTTCGAAGGCGGCGGATTTCGTTTTGTCCGAAGCCGCCCAAGGGGCGAAACATGCCTGATACTATTCCCAACCGTGCTGCTGGCCCTGCAGGATGGAATTTTTGCCCGCTCATCCGCTGGACCCGGCAACGCATCCAGCTTTTCTTCCCGGTTTTTTCTTTCCGCCCCCGGCAAAGTGATTTATAGTGCATTTTTTCCGATTTCAGGTGTTTAAAAGGAGAATCGACGAGTATGGGATCCGGTTTCGTAAACATTGAAGACCTCCGCTCCGGCCGGGATCGTATCGCGGTCGTGGGACTTGGTTATGTCGGTCTGCCTCTGGCGGCCGCCTTCGGCCGCCGCAACCGGACAATCGGTTTTGACATCAGCGAGGAGAAGATCTCTGAGTTGCGGCGAGGCCAGGACAGTACGGGAGAGCTTACCGCGGACGATCTGGCCGAAACGGATATCGAATATACCGTTGATCCGGCGAGACTCAAGGAGGCCCGTTTTCATATCGTTACCGTTCCCACGCCCGTCGACCATCACAAAAAACCGGATCTGACTCCGGTCAGGTCGGCCTCCGGCATGATCGGCCGCAATCTTTCCCATGGTTCGGTGGTGGTTTTCGAATCGACGGTCTATCCCGGAGTGACCGAAGAGGTCTGTGTGCCGATTCTTGAGAAGGAATCCGGACTGCGCTGCGGCGTCGATTTCAAAGTCGGGTATTCCCCCGAACGAATCAATCCGGGCGACAAAATCCATACGGTGGAAAACATCGTCAAGGTGGTCTCCGGGCAGGATGCCGAAACCCTTGAAACCGTGGCCGCCGTTTACGGGATGATTATTAAGGCCGGAATTCACAAGGCCTCCGGAATCAAGGTCGCCGAGGCGGCCAAAGTTATCGAGAACACGCAACGCGATCTCAATATAGCGTTGATGAATGAACTGGCCATCATTTTCAACAAACTCGGAATCTCGACCTCGGATGTGCTGAAGGCGGCTGGAACCAAATGGAATTTCCTGAAATTCACCCCCGGCCTCGTCGGCGGGCACTGTATTGGAGTGGACCCTTTTTATCTGACCTACAAAGCCGAGGAACTCGGTTACCATCCGCAGGTCATCCTGGCGGGGCGCCGCATCAATGATGGCATGGGGAAGTTCGTTGCGGAAATGACGGTGAAGAAGCTCATTCAGGCCAATAAGGCGGTGAAGGGCGCGCGAATTCTCGTCATGGGGTTGACTTTCAAAGAGAACGTTCCGGACATTCGCAACACCAAGGTGGTGGATATTCTGCATGAATTGAGAGAATACGAAGTCGAGGCCCTGGTCTGCGACCCTCTTGTTTCTCAGATGCAGGCGAGGCGCGAATATGGCATTGAATTGACCGATATCGACTCCATCGAACCCGTGGACGGGGTCATCTGGGCTGTTGCCCATGACCGGTTCCGCGGCATTTCGGCGACTCGACTCAAATCGATCTGTTCCAATGGAAACGGACAGGGCGTGGTGATCGATGTCAAGGCGTGCCTCGACCCGGTGAAGATCGAGTCGGAAGGTCTGATATACTGGAGCCTCTAACCTGAACTGAAAAAAACCAGGCCCCAGGTCTCTTTTATCTCAGGCATTTTGAATAGCACGGAAGGTAAGTAGCTTTGGATACATTCCGCGAAGAAATTTTCAGGTCGGGAAAAGTCAGGGACGCCGCACATGGTTGTCTGGTCATTGCTGAAGTTGCGCAGGCTCACGACGGAAGTCTGGGGATGGCTCACGCCTTCATCGATGCCATTGCCGATAGCGGTGCGGATGCGGTCAAGTTTCAAACGCACATCGCTTCTGCAGAAAGCACCCCGAGTGAGCCTTGGCGCGTCAAGTTCAGTCCGCAGGACTCCAGGCGTTATGATTACTGGAAACGCATGGAATTCACCGAAGATCAATGGCGGGGATTAAAGAGGCATGCCGATGAGCGCGGCCTGCTGTTTCTCAGTTCTCCATTTTCTCTGCAGGCAGTGGAACTTCTGGAAAGAGTCGGAGTATCGGCATGGAAAATTGCCTCTGGTGAGGTCACAAACGTGCCGATGTTCAACAGGATGTCCGAATCGGGACTCCCATTTATCGTGTCGACCGGAATGAGTGGTTGGAATGAAGTGGATGCGGTCATTGAATGCCTTAAAAAATACCGTTCTCCTTTTGCATTGCTTCAATGCACGTCGGCCTATCCTTGTCCGGCTGAAAAGGTCGGCTTGAACGTCCTGGGCGAATTCCGTTCGCGTTATCATTGCCCGGTCGGTCTATCCGACCATTCGGCAAGCATTTTCCCCGGTCTGGCAGCGGCCTCCCTGGGAGCGGAGGTCGTGGAGGTTCATGCAACCCTCAGCCGTGAAATGTTCGGGCCGGATGTCGTCGCCTCCCTGACCACTCAAGAGCTAAAAGGTTTGGTTGATGGCGTTCGATTTATCGACAGAATGCTGAAGAATCCGGTTGATAAGGATGAAGTTGAGGAAACCCTGAATTCCATGAGAGGATTATTCACCAAAAGCATTGTCGCCGAAATCGACCTGAAGGCGGGAACGGTTCTGAAGCCTGAACATCTGGCCTGTAAGAAACCGGGGACAGGGTTGCCTCCTGAGCGCCTGGATCAGATCATCGGCAAGAAACTGGTACGTGGTTTGCGCAAAGACGAATTCGTTCAAGAAGGAGACTGGGCCTGAAATGGAAAGAAAAAGAAAAGTATGTGTTGTTGTTACAGCCCGCCCAAGTTACAGCAGAATCAAAACAGCCCTTACCGCTATACAGGAACATACGGACCTCGAACTTCAACTCGTTGTGGCCGCCTCGGCGCTCCTCGACCGCTATGGTTCGGTCATCGAGGAAATCAGCAGAGACCGGTTTGAAATCGCCCGTAAGGTTTTCATGGTTCTTGAAGGGGAGAGTCCGCTCTCCATGGCGAAAACGACCGGTATCGGCATGCTTGAACTGGCAACGACCTTCGATAACCTGAAGCCCGACATGGTCATATCGATCGCGGACAGGTACGAGACCCTTGCAACAGCGGTTGCGGCCACTTACATGAATATTCCTCTCGTTCATATCCAGGGGGGGGAAGTGACCGGATCGATCGATGAAAAAGTCCGCCATGCCGTAACCAAGTTGGCGGACCTGCATATGGTCTCAAGCGAGCTTTCCGGTCAGAGGGTCGTCAAAATGGGTGAAGATCCGGAAAAAGTATTCGTTACCGGATGCCCTTCCATTGATTTGGCCAAAGAAATCCTGACGGATCCGTCCCTGGACTTCTGCCCTTTCGAAAAGTACGGCGGCGTCGGCGCCCCTGTCGACCTCTCCAAAGGTTATATCGTCGTCATGCAGCATCCGGTGACAACCGAGCACAAGCTGGCTCGTCAGCATGTATTCGAAACCCTTCACGCGGTAAAAGAACTGAATCTGCCAGCCCTGTGGTTCTGGCCCAACGTCGATGCCGGTTCCGATGGAACTTCAAAAGGAATAAGATCGTTTCGGGAACTTGAAAAACCCGAGAGGATCCACTTTTTCAAAAATATGTCGCCCCAGGATTTCCTTCGACTGATTTTCAACAGCAAGTGTCTCGTCGGCAACTCCAGCGTCGGAGTAAGAGAAAGCTCGTTCCTGGGAATCCCCGTGGTGAATATCGGGTCGCGACAGTCAGGCAGGGAAAGAGGGCGAAATATTCTGGATGTCGGTTATGATCGGAATCAGATCAGGGAAGCCGTTTTCAGCCATTTTAAAAATGGCCGGTGTGAAAGCGATTTGATCTATGGAGACGGGCAGGCCGGCCGAAAAATTGCCGAACTGCTTGCAAGAGTACCTCTTTCAAACTCAAAAATATTGATGTACTGATGAAAATACTCGGCCTTATACCGGCACGCGGCGGCTCCAAAGGAATAAAGAACAAGAACATTGCACCTCTTTGCGGAAAGCCCCTGATTGCCTATACGGCGGAAGCGGCCCTCTCCTCCACCAGGTTGAGCAGGGTGATCCTTTCGACGGACAGTGAAGAGATTGCCGCCGTCGGACGTGCGGTTGGGCTCGATGTTCCTTTCCTGCGTCCGTCTGATCTCGCGGGGGACGATACCCCGACTCTTCCGGTATTGCAGCACGCACTCAGAGAGCTGGAAGGTCGCGGCGATATTTATGATGCCGTCTGTCTGCTCCAGCCGACATCTCCTCTTCGAAGCAGAGGAATGATTGACGAGGCCTGTGATCTCTTCGCATCCGCCCGAGCTGATACGGTCTTAAGCGTTTTGCCGATACCTCATCATCATCATCCGGCATGGGCGCTGGTTCAAAAGGAGGATGGAACCCTGAATTGGGCCTGTGGTCAGCAGGATCCCATCCCTCGAAGACAACTTTTACCCCCCGCATTCCATCGTGAAGGATCAATTTATATCATAAAAACCGAAGTGCTGATGAATACTTCCAGTCTGTACGGAAGAAAAATCGTGCCTTATATTGTTGATTCTTCAACATCGGTAAATATTGACAACCCGGAAGATCTCGCTGTCGCAAAAAAGATGCTTGAGGAAAAATAAAGGAATTTTCGGAAGTAGCGATGAAAACAATTATGTTGGTTCTTGATTCAGGATTCCCAATAAGGAATCTCCTGAGAAATGAATTTTGGAATATTCTTGTAAATCGAAAAGACGTTCACTTGGTCTTGTTTTCTCCAGTGGTGGACAAGTATTTTCTTGAAGAATTTGGTTCTGAGAACGTCACTATAGAAAAGAGGATTTTTTGGAAACACAATTTCCTAGTAAAGCTGCTAAAGTCCACCAAAAAAGTTATTTGGTCGGTTTATGCAGGAAGCCGAAGCTTCGATATGAAGTTATCTTTGAAAAAAGGTTTCCTTTACAGGAGCTTTCTTCAGTTGGCAAGAAGCCTTCCGAGGAAAATGTGGAACAGAGCCTATGTTTTTTTGAGTTCTTTGGAAACAAAGCGCATACCCCCTGACATTAAAGATGTCTTTTCCAGGTATAATCCGGATCTCGTTTTTATGACGACCATTTTTGCACGAAACCAATCCATTGAAATAGAAGCTAAAAGAAGAGGAATTAAAACCGTTGCATTCGTGCAGAGCTGGGACAATCCCACAACTAAAGGCCCCATGCCATTTTGTCCTGATAAAGTGGCGGTTTGGAATGAAACCATAAAAAAGGAAATGGTGGAATTCCATGGTTTGAATGAGGAAACCATGCACGTTGTCGGAGTGCCCCAGTTCGACCATTACATCAATGATGCTAAAATGCCGACTATTGAGGAATTTCGAGCGGAAAACTCTTTAGGCGAATCCCGCCGGACCTTGTGTTATACCACGGGAACTCCCTGGACTTGCCCGATGGATCCCAAGTTGCTTGACATAATTTACGAGATGGTTGAGAAAGACACGTTCTGTCAACCTTGTCAACTGATCGTGCGCACTCATCCGAATGATAATCGGGACTATTCTAAATTCCAAAATCATCCCCTTTTTTCATTTCATTCTCTGGGAAATATACAAAACCCGATTGACAACTGGGGTCCAAGCATTGAGGATATGTATCGATTTTCATCTCTGATGGCATATTCTGATGTAGTTATAAATGTTGCATCAACAACCACAATTGATGCTGCGGCATTTGATACTCCTGTAGTGAATATTGCATTTGATGCAGATGAAAAAAAAGAGTATCTCAATTCAGTTAGAAGATACTATGAATATTGCCACTATGAGAATATCGTTCAGACCCATGGGGTCTCTGTCTGCTATGATAAAAAGAGTTTCGTCGATGCGATAAATAATTATCTTGAAAACCCGGAACTGCATTCGACAGGGAGAAAAAGGATTGTCGAGGAGCAGTGTTGGAAACTGGACGGCAACTCAGGTAAGCGGCTCGCCGAACTGGTCCTCAACGAAATTCACTGAAGACTAAAGTCCTTTCCGCGGTAAAAACGCGCTCACCTTCGGGAATGAAACCATGATCAAAAGCATGACAGGATACGGAAAAGGTCGGGTGGCAATCAATGGTCTAACCCTTACGGTTGAAATCAAGTCGGTGAATCACCGTTACAGTGACCTGAATATCAAGGGCCCGCGGACTCTTCTGTCCCTCGAAGGTGAAATTCGAAAACAAGTCGCCTCCAGGCTCAAGCGAGGGAAGATCGATGTTTTCGTAAATGTAGAGTTTAACGGCGATGCGGCTGTCATCCCCGTCATGAATCAGCCTCTTGCGGCAGCCTACATCGATCTCTTTGAGAAGATGAGAGGCGCATTTCAGCTTGAAGGGGGAATTTCCCTGGAACTGCTGATTGCGCAAAAGGATATCGTTACCCTCAAGGAAAGAGAAAATGTTGAGGAGGAAGTGCGGGGGTGTCTGGATCAGGCAATGAACCAGGCACTGGATGCCGTTGAGCAGATGCGGCTGTCCGAGGGAGAGGCGACCCGGAAGGAAATCGATGAAAGGCTCTCCGGAGTTGAAAAAGTTCTGGCCCGGATCGGGGAAAGGGCGCCGCAGGTGCCTGAAGAATGGCGGGTTCGTCTGACAGAGCGTTTAGAGAGGCTGGCTGTGGACCATCCAGGTGACCCTCAACGGGTCGCCCAGGAAATCGCCATTTTTTCCGATCGGTGCGATATCACGGAAGAAACAGTACGATTTCAGAGCCACCTGGACCAGTTCCGAAAACTTCTCGCCATCGATGAACCCGTTGGGCGACAGATGGATTTTCTGGTCCAGGAGCTGAATCGCGAAACCAATACCATGGGATCGAAATCGAACGACTTAGAATTGACTCGACTGGTGGTCGGAATCAAGGCCGAGTTGGAGAAAATCCGGGAACAGGTTCAGAATATAGAATGAAATTCCGAAATCGATGCGTTGTTTGATAATTCGACAATCTTCGAGATAGTGTGTAGAGCACCCTTTTAGTGTGGGTATGAGTTTGAGTGAATTTAACGAAAAAAAACCAAAGGATGGAGGCCTCCTATTTATTATTTCCGCCCCTTCCGGGGCCGGGAAGACCTCTCTTTGCAAGGAAGTCGTTGACTTTTTCCCGGGCCTGCGGCATTCTGTCTCGCACACAACTCGAGGTATTCGCGCGGGAGAACAGGAGGGAATTGATTACCATTTCGTGTCTGAAGAAACCTTTGGATCCATGATTTCTTCCGGGAATTTCGCTGAATGGGCTGAAGTGCACGGCAATCGGTACGGCACTGCAAAAGAAACATTGGAAAGGTGCCGGAGTAAAGGAACCGACCTGCTTCTTGATATCGATTGCCAGGGAGCCGCTCAGTTGAAGAAGAATCTGGGGCAGGGTGTTTTTATTTTTATACTCCCCCCCAGCCTCGGAGAGCTGGAATTCAGGCTCCGGACACGCAACACCGATTCAGAGGACGTGATCCGTCGGCGTATTGCCAATGCCCGGGAAGAAATCCGGCACGCTGGATGGTATGATTACATTATCGTCAACGATGATTTTCCCGGGGCGCTTGATGACCTGAAGGGCATTATACGGGCTGAACGTTGTCGAACCGCCCGTGTAGTTAAATCAGCATTGGAGCTGATTGAAAACGGCTGAGCCCGGGAAGAAGCATTTTAAATCAAGAAGGAGTTGTAAATGGCACGAATTACCGTGGAGGACTGCCTGAATGTGATCCCCAACCGTTTTCTGCTGGTCATGGTGGCTTCCAAGCGGGCCAAGCAGGTATATAAGGGATCTCGGCCCTTGATCGAAAACAAGGCCGGCAACAAGAAGATTGTTCTGTCTCTTCGGGAAATTGCCGCCGGAAAGGTGGAGTATGAACTTCCTCCCCCCCGGAAAAATGATTAGGAAGGAGATGACCGCGAAAAACACGTTCTTCCTTCCGATAGCCATTTTCGCCCGGGCTATATAACACATCGCCGGCCTTACAGCCGGCGTTCTTTATTCTTCTTCTTTCTAAGAGCCCATGGTCCGAATCGACGATATTCTCGAAAATATCCTCTCCTATGATCCCCAGGCCGATCTTGACGCCGTTCGAAAAGCCTACGTATTCTGCGCCAAAGTTCATCAGGGCCAGGTGCGCCTTTCCGGAGAGCCATACCTGACCCACCCCATGGAAGTGGCATATATCCTGACCCAGCTCAAGTTGGATGTGGCGACGGTCGTTACCGGTCTGCTGCATGACACCCTGGAGGATACTCTGACCACCACACCGGAGTTGCGCACGATTTTCGGCAACGAAGTCGCCGAACTGGCAGACGGTGTAACTAAAATCGGGAAAATCTCCTTCCGAACCAGCGAGGAGCGGCAGGCGGAAAATTTCCGGAAGATGCTTCTGGCCATGGCGCGCGACATACGCGTCATTCTCATCAAACTCTCCGATCGCCTCCACAATATGCGGACTCTTGATTACCAGCCGCAGGAACGTCAGAAAAAAATCGCCCGGGAAACCCAGGATATCTATGCTCCACTCGCCAATCGACTGGGAATCAGCTGGATCAAGAGTGAACTCGAGGATTTATCCTTTCGTTTCCTGATGCCAGAGACCTTTTATGATCTGGTCGGCAAGGTGGCCAAGAAGAAAAAAGAGCGGGAGGAGTACATTGAGAACGTCAAGAGCACGTTGGAAAAGAAGCTGGAAGAGCACGAAATCGAAGGCAACATCGCCGGGCGCTCAAAGCATCTTTATTCAATTTATACCAAAATGGAAAAGAGAGGGATCGATTTCGACCAGATTTATGATCTCATCGCTTTTCGCTTGATCGTTAAGACGGTCCGGGACTGCTATGCCGCCCTGGGGATCATCCATGCTGCATGGAAGCCGATCCCCGGCAGGTTCAAGGATTATATCGCCATGCCCAAGGCGAATATGTACCAGTCGCTCCATACAACGGTGGTTGGTCCTTATGGCGAGAGGATGGAAATTCAGATTCGTACGGAGGAGATGCATCGTGTTGCCGAAGAGGGGATCGCCGCCCACTGGAAGTACAAGGAGGGCAAGGCTGTGGCCGAATTTCCCGATCGGGACGACAAGCGGTTCCGATGGCTCCGGCAACTCCTGGAATGGCAGCAGGAACTCAAGGATTCACGCGAGTTCATGGATTCTGTACGAATCGAGCTCTTCCCCGAAGAAGTTTATGTTTTCACCCCCACCGGGGATGTCAAGGAACTGCCCAAGGAGGCTACGCCCATTGATTTTGCCTATGCGGTTCATACGGATGTAGGACATCGGTGCACCGGAGCCAAGGTCAACGGCAGACTGGTTCCTCTCAAATCTCCCTTGAAAAACGGCGATATTGTGGAGATTATCACTTCCCCCAACCAGACGCCCAGCAAGGACTGGCTGAAATATGTTCGCACTTCCAAGGCTCGAAACAAAATTCGCCAGTGGATCAAGGTCGAGCAACGGGAGAAAAGTCTTGAACTGGGCAGGGAACTGCTTGAAAAAGAACTTCGCAAGTACGGCATGAGTCTGAAGCGGGTCCTCGCTTCAGACGGTCTGAATGAAGCAATGACCGAACTGGGGTATCATGCTCCGGACGATCTTCTGGCGAATCTGGGCTACGGCAAAGTATCCATGGGGCAAGTGGTCGGCCGTATTGTTCCCCCGGAAAAACTCAAAACCGAACCTCCACCAAAGCCGGGACGGCTTGGGAAGATGCTGGAAAAGGTCCGCCGAAAACCATCCAGCGCCATCAAGATCCAGGGAATCGAAGATATCCTTGTGCGTTTCGCCAAATGTTGTAACCCCCTTCCTGGAGATCCCATCGTTGGCTTCATCACACGGGGGCGGGGGGTTACAGTTCATGCCTCCGAATGCCCTCATGTGTTCGAAGGTGATTCCGACCGACGGATCAATGTGGAATGGGATATGAAGAAGAAAAGCTCGCGTCCTGTCAAAATCCGGGTTTTCTGCTCGGATCAGAAGGGAATGCTGGCCGGAATCACCGGAGCCATCACCAACTGCGAAGCGAATATTCTCAGCGCGAATGTTTTTTCCACGCTTGATCACAAGGGGGTCAACACCTTTGAAGTGGATGTTCAGGATCTGGATCATCTGAACCGGGTTGTCGGGGCGGTTCAGAAAATCAAGGGGGTCTATAAGGTCGAGCGTGTCAGAAATTAGAAGCCAGATTTGCATATCAAAACAATAAACAACTGACCAATTTCTACCGGGAGGAATAAATGATTCAGGAGATCACGACACCCGATGCGCCCGCTGCTATAGGGCCCTATTCCCAAGGGGTAAAGGCGGGAGGATTTTTCTTTTTTTCCGGGCAGATTCCGCTGGACCCCAAAAGCGGGGAGGTGGTTTCAGGAGGTGTGGAAAAACAGGCGGAACGGGTCCTGGAAAACATCGGTTCAGTTCTTTCAGCCGCGGGACTGGGATTTGAGTGCGTAGTGAAAACGACTATCTACATGACGGATCTGAATGATTTTTCCTTGGTGAATGAGATTTATGGTAAATATTTTCAAAATGTCAAACCCGCTCGAGCCACGGTTCAGGTTGCAGCTCTCCCGAAGGGGGCATCAATCGAGATAGAAGGCGTAGCTTTGGCAGGGTAATTCACAATAATCTCGAAAATAAAAAGGGGCGGTCCCTATGGACCGCCCCTTTTTATTTTCGACCGACCGGTATTCGATGCTCAGACTGCCTTGGTAACCCCGCCCGAGCGGATGCAGCGGGTACAGACCTTAATGCTGCGGACCTTACCATTGCGTACCGCCTTTATTTTCTGCAGGTTGGGCAGAAAGACCTTTCGGGTCTTGTTATGGGCATGACTGACATTGTTGCCGGTGGTGGGACCTTTTCCACAAATTTCGCACGTCCTGGACATGGGATAACCTCCTGAAAAATTAGAACACAATTTATTATCATGGATTCAGCGAGAATGCAACTCTTTTCCCGAGAACTATCTTGTTTTCAGGTATTTTCCTGAAGGTGGCTGGCGATGGTCGCCCCGACAAGGACTTCACCGGTGGCCCCCAAGGTGGGAAGAACGCCTGCGCCGCTGCAGAAGAAAAGGTTTTTCCCCGCTCTGAGGCCGACTCGGGCGCCGGGGAACCCTTGAAAGTTACAAGATCCGGATTCCAGAACCGGTTCCTCGAGGCTGCGTGCGGAAAGGGTGAAATCCGCAAACGGCAGAATTTCCTGAAGACTGGAGCGAACTCGCTCCAGGGCGGGCGCAGGTTCCGATACGGGGCAATCGACCGCGCAGATCATGCGGTCTTTCTCGGAAATGAATTGCACCCGCAGAACGGTTTCATCCCCAAGGATCACCCGTGGGGCAAGAAGAGGGGAAATCCGTCCGTTCAGGGACGAAGAGATAAATTCCGGTCTTTTTGGAACAGGCTCCACCGCCAGTTTCGGCGGCAGCAGGGCACGGATCGAATCGGTGCCGATCAGAAAAAAATCGGCCGAACAACGAGATCCGTTCTGAAGGAAAACAGCCTGAACGCGCCGCCCTTCCGCACGGATTTCCCGAATCCTGGACAGATTCTCCTCTTCTCCGTGAAACTGTTCGAAGCGCTGGAACAGCAATTCATCGAGGCCGGAGCGGGAAACTCCATCAGATTTGGCGACACCATGCCAGAGAAATGCAGCCTCGCCCATAGAAAGCCGGGAGATTGGAGCGAGAGAGAGCCCGGAAAACAGCGTCGCCAATGCCGATCCCGCGGCTTCTCCGGCTACTGGTGATAAAAAGTCCGCCAGAGGACGGGAAAGAAGCTTCGCTGAAATTCTTCGCCGCATCCTTTTCAGAGCAAACCGTCGTCGGCCGGCCATGCCGAGGAGGGGAAGCCCTCCGGAATCCCAAAGAGCAGCCTCAAGCGCACCTCCGAGGGATGCTAATTCCTTCAGGATCGATTCCACACGGGGGAAACTGTCTGGAAATTCCCTCCTGAGTTCTTCTTCCAGAGGCATGGAACCGTGAAATTCCAAACGGCTTTCGTGTGTGCATACCTGAAAGGGCGTGGGTGCGATAAGGCAGGAGCGTCCCCCCAGAAGATCCAGGATTCTATCCAGGTGCAGGGATGGGAGAATCCATGATCGTTCGGCCGGTGCGGAATCCTTGAAGAGAAGAACCCGTTTTCCTTTCTTGGCCAGGAGTGCGCCTGCGATCCGGGATCCCAGGCACTCCCCGAGGATGATGATGTCGTAATGTTTTTTGACCACTACAAAAAAATACCTGCGGAGGGAAGAGAATTTTCGAGTGTCCCCTCATTGAGGGCCCGAAACAGCTCGGTCTTTTTCCGGTTTGTTTTCCCGCCTCTCCGAATCGAATCGAAAGGCGCGGAATACAGGGAGGGGCTTACGTTGCGATTATCCATTCAGGGGCGGATTGCAAAGAGCTGCATTCGGAGTGGAGATGGGAGGTTCGATGCGTACCTTCCGATCTTCAATGCGTACCCGGTTCTCGGCAATCAGCTGAACGGCCCTCGGATAGATAAGATGTTCCTGGACCAGGATCCGGGCCGAAAGCGTCTCTTCGGTGTCGTCATCCAGAACCGGAACAACTGCCTGGATGATGATGGGTCCGGTATCCATCCCGCTGTCAACGAAGTGAACGGTGCACCCGCTGAACCTGGATCCGTATTCCAGGGCCTTTCGCTGAACGTGCAGCCCTGGAAAAGCGGGCAGAAGCGCCGGATGGATATTGATGATGCGATTGGGGAACGCTTCCAGAAAAGCACCGGAGATCAAGCGCATGAAACCGGCGAGGGCAACCAGTTCCACCCTGGATCTCTTCAGTGCGGCGACCACTTCGCGATCGTACTCCTCCCGGTTATCGAAATTTCGATGATCGATGCAGGCCGTTGGAATGTCCGCTTCTGCGGCGCGTTTTAAGGCGCCGGCGCCGGGATTGTTGCTGAGGACCAGTACGATTTCCGCGGCCATTGAACCATCCCGGCTCCGGTCTATGAGGGTTTGCAGGTTAGTTCCGCCTCCCGATGCGAGAACACCGAGGCGCAGTTTGCCGGCCATTAGCTTCTCCCTGAATCAAAATCCAGAAAATGATGCGCAGATGCTACTCCAGAATGACCTGGTCTTCCTCCTCGGAGGGGCGCTTGGTGATTTCGCCTATGGCAAAGGGGGTTTCTCCCAGGGCGGAAAGGCGCATCAGGACATCTTCCGTTTCCATTTCCGGCACGATCAGGACAAGGCCGATGCCGTAATTGAAGGTGCGGAACATCTCTCTTTCATCGATGTTCCCTTCTTCTCGGAGAATTTCAAATACGGGTGGTTTAGGCCAGGAGGATTTCTCGATGACGGCACGGCAGTGACGCGGCAGGATCCGGGGAACGTTTTCCGGTATTCCTCCACCGGTAATATGGGCCATGCCCTTGATCTGGAAATCCCGCAGAAGGTTCAGCACGGATTTGACGTAAATACGGGTGGGGGTGAGGAGGACCTCCCCGATGGGCCGATCCATTCCCGCAATCGTGGTATCCACCGAAAGATTCATCTTTTCGAAGAATACCTTTCGCGCCAGCGAATAGCCGTTGGAGTGCAGTCCGCTCGACCCGATGCCAATGATCCGGTCGCCCACGGTAATCATCGAGCCGTCCACTATAGAATCGCGGTCCACCACCCCAACGGTAAAGCCGGCGAGATCGTACTCTCCGTCAGCATACATCCCCGGCATTTCTGCCGTTTCCCCGCCAATGAGGGCGCATCCGGCTTGTATGCACCCCTCGGATATGCCTTTGACCACTTCAACGGCTTTTTCAGGGCTGAGTGCGCCGGTGGCAAAATAGTCGAGGAAAAACAATGGCTCGGCGCCCTGAACGACGATGTCGTTGACGCACATGGCCACCAGATCGATCCCTACCGTGTCGTGCCGGTCCATGAGGAAAGCGATCTTCAGTTTGGTCCCCACGCCGTCCGTGGAAGAGACCAGGACGGGATTGGAATATTTGTCGGAATGGAGAGAAAACAGTCCCCCGAAACCGCCGATTTCGGCCATGACCTCCGGACGAGAAGCTGCCTTTACCAGAGGTTTGATCATTTGAACAAAACGATTGCCGGCATCAATGTCGACGCCGGCATCCTTATACGTGGTTTTGTCGGATTTACTCAAGAGATATCGCTCCTTTTTTCAGTTGGCTCCTTTTTAAATCATCCCTCCCTCCATGTCAATCCAAACCCGTTGGGATGACTCGGATTGAAATGTGGAATTTCTTTCTTTACAGAAAAGAAACGGGTAAACTGGGATTTTGAGTCGTTTGGATTGCGTTCAGGGATGGGGGCCCGGTTTGAGCAAGTCTGTTCAGGTTTCCCCCGGAGAGGCTCAGAGAGAACTTTACGATGAATTTTTCGAACAGAGAAGAAATGCCCGCAGACAGGAGCGGATTTACGATCCGCTCGATGAAAAAAGACGATATCCCACGGGTGCTTCACATAGAAAAAATCTGCCATTCGCATCCCTGGACCCCGGAAATGTTCCGAGAGGAACTTGGAAATCCCGTTTCCGCCATCGATCTGCTTTGGGTGGGAGAGAATTTAACGGGATATATCTGCTTCTGGCACATCGTCGGGGAGGTGCATATCCTCAATCTGGCGGTTTCGCCTCTCTTTCGACGAAAGGGGGCTGCGTCCCGGCTGCTTGTGAATGTTCTTATGCGGCCCGGTGAGGAAATCGAGCGGGCCTATCTGGAAGTTCGAAAGGGAAACGAGGCCGCCCTTGCCTTGTATGAGGTCTTCGGGTTCCGGAGAACCGCGGTTCGGGCCCGTTATTATCATGACGGGGAGGATGCGGTGCTCATGGAATGGAAAAGCAGTTTGGAAGCAAGGGACTCCAGCTGACAGGACTATTGCCGGAAAACATTTGTTCAGGATCAGGAACAGGAAATCGGAATGAAAAACTACAAGACAATGGTGCTTTCAAACCAGGAAATCTCTCCGGGGTATCATCGAATGAGAATATTGGCGCCTGGATTCGATGAAATCTCCCGGCCGGGACAGTTCGTCATGTTCCGGGTTCAGATGTCTCTGCCGCCCCTTCTGCGGCGGCCCTTCGGAATCTTCCGGACAGGCTTCCTGCCGCCGGATTGCGATGGTTTGCCGCCGAAGGAATATCTTGAACTGCTGTACAAGGTCGTCGGCCGCGGAACGGGCATCATGAGCGACCTTCATGAAGGAGACCGGGTGGAAGTCCTGGGACCGCTTGGGAAAGGATTCGATACGGGAAACCCCGGCGAGGAAAAGATCCTGGTGGGCGGGGGGATCGGCCTGGTTCCTCTTTTCAGTCTTGCGCTGGAATTGACGAAAACGAGCAAGGTCAGGCTCCTGATGGGAGGCCGGACCCGCGATGATATCCTGGCGGTTACGGAATTCGAGCGGTTGGGAGTTGAAACCTACGTCTCCACGGACGACGGGAGCCTCGGAGAAGAGGGCATGGTGACCCAGGTCCTTCAACGGAAACTGGACAAGTATCCCCATGCCGCGGTTTACGCCTGCGGGCCTCTTCCCATGCTGCGTGCGGTGCATGATATCTGCGCTCCCAGGGGAACATCCCTGCAGGTCTCCCTTGAAGCTTTGATGGCCTGTGGTGTCGGCGCCTGCCTCGGATGCGTTGTGAAGGGAAGGGGACATTCCGAAGAGAACCCGCAATTACTCTGCACCTGTAAGGAGGGGCCGGTTTTCCGGGCCGAACAACTGGACTGGAGCAATTTGGAAAAGGAACCGGATTATTGTGAGGGCTGTGCATCATGATGAATTGCAGGGAGGAAAAAAACAAGAGGTCCGCGCCGAATCTTGCGGTGGATATCGCGGGGATCCATCTACGGAACCCGGTTATGCCTGCCTCTGGAACTTTCGGATACGGAGAGGAATACGCGACCTATCTTGATCTGGAAGGCATCGGGGCAATTATCACAAAAGGGCTTTCCCTGAAACCCAAGGCAGGAAATCCGACCCCCCGTATCGCCGAGACGATCAGCGGCATGCTCAATGCCATCGGTCTTCAGAATGTCGGGGTGGATGCTTTCATAAAATACAAACTGCCATTTCTCCGGGAGATCAATACACCTGTCATCGTCAACTTTTTCGGCAACACCCTTGAGGAATACGGGGAAGTGGCCGAACGGCTCTCTGACATTCCCGAGGTCGCCGGAGTAGAGTTGAATATTTCCTGTCCTAACGTAAAAAAAGGGGGGATCGTCTTCGGGACCGATCCGCGGGCCGCTTCCGAGGTGGTCGCCCTCGTCCGGAAGAACATCTCCAAACCCCTGATCGTCAAGCTCACTCCCAATGTTACGGATATTACCGTCACTGCCAGAGCCGTGGAGGATGCCGGTGCGGATGCGATCAGCTGCATCAACACCCTGACCGGAATGGCCGTCGATGTCAGAACCCGCCGGCCGCGGCTCGCCAACACGACCGGGGGTCTTTCCGGGCCCGCCATTCGTCCCATTGCCGTGCGCATGGTTCATCAGGTGGCGCAGGCGGTTAAAATTCCCGTCATCGGCGTGGGCGGCATCATGCGCGCCATGGATGCCCTTGAGTTCCTCATTGTTGGAGCCACCGCCGTGCAGGTGGGAACAGCCAATTTCGTCGATCCTGGCGCCATGGCCGGTATTGTCGCCGGAATCGAGGAATTCTGCATCGAAGAAGGAATTTCGGATGTACGGGAGCTCATCGGCAGCCTGGAAGTATAAAGATGAAAATCGCCCATCCGGGCTCCGGGCTCCGGGCTCCGGGCTCCGGGCTCCGGGATTCAGGCTCCGGGATTCAGGCTCTTGAACCTTGAACTTTGAACTTTGAACTTTGAACTTTGAACTTTGAACCTCTGGCCTAAACTTTTGCCTTTTAACGGCTTTCATGGACGTCATCACCACCCATATAAATGCCGATTTCGACTGCCTTGGGTCCATGATCGCGGCCCGCAAACTGTATCCCGATGCAGAGATGGTTTTTTCCGGAGCCCAGGAGAGGAGTCTTCGGGAGTTCTTCCTTCGAAGCGCGGTTTACGTTTACGGATTCAAGAGGATACGGGACATAGCCCTTGAGGATATCACCCGGCTCATCCTGGTCGATGTGCGCCAGTCCGCGAGGATCGGCCCATTCGGCGAAGTGGCCCTCAGGAAAGGAGTCGAAGTCCATATCTACGATCATCATCCTGCCGGCCCTGCGGATCTTCACGGGTCCGTTGAGCGTATCGAGTCCGTTGGTTCCACCGTCACGGTGTTCTGCCATCTCTTCATGGAGCGGGGAATTCATCCCGACCCTGATGAAGCAACCATGATGATGCTCGGGCTTTATGAGGATACGGGCAATCTTCTTTTTAATTCCACCACGATCCGGGATTACCAGGCTGCCGCGTTCTTGCATTCCCACGGAGCAAATCTCTCTACGGTCTCCGATTTTCTCACCCAGGAAATGACTTCGGATCAGGTAGCTCTGCTGCATGAACTGATCAAGTCCCGAAAAGTATTCAATGTGCGGGGGGTCGAGATTTCACTGGCCCATGCCTCAACCGACCATTTCGTCGGTGATCTTGCCGTTCTGGCTCACAAGCTGAAGGACATGGAGAATCTTGATGCTCTTCTGGTGGCTGTGCGCATGGGCGATCGCATCTTCATGGTCGGCCGCTCGCGTTCTCCGGAGGTTCCCATGGGCGAAATCCTGCAGGAATTCGGCGGCGGAGGGCACCCGTTTGCAGCGGCCGCCACCATCAAGGAAGAGACGCTGATTCAGGTGCTCGATCGGATTCCCGCGCTCCTCCTGAACCATGTAAGGCCCCACTGGGAAGCGCGCCACCTCATGTCCTCTCCGGTCAAGACAGTATCGCGCAATGAATCCATTTCCGAAGTGCGAAAGATCCTCACCCGATACAACATCAATGCACTGCCTGTAATGGACGGGGAAAAGGTCATCGGGATCATTACCCGTCAGATAGCTGAAAAGGCCGCTCATCACGGGCTTTCGGATGTGCCGGTGGAAGAATACATGAGCGGGGAATTTGCCGAAGTCTCCCCGGAAACACCGATGGACGTTCTTCAGGATATGATCGTGGAGCGACATCAGCGTTTTGTCCCGGTTCTTGAGGATGGTCGCCTGGTGGGCGCCATCACCCGAACGGACCTGCTGCGACATCTCATCTCGGGAGGAGAACGGAACCGATCGGAGGGCCAAACCCCGGGGAGTGGAGAGGGCGTTCTCCGGAAAAAACAGGTGATCCGTTTGATGAAGGATCAGCTGCCTCAGCGGATTCTGAACATTCTGAAGGAAATGGGCACGGTCGGTGAGGCCATGGGAATCCATGTCTTCGCCGTGGGAGGTTTCGTCCGGGATCTTCTTCTTCGCCAGCCTAACTTCGACGTGGATATCGTGGTGGAAGGAGACGGCATCGCCTTCGCTTCAGAGTTCGCCCGGTGCAACGACTGCCGGATCCGGGCGCACCGGAAATTCGGCACGGCCGTTGTCGTCTTCCCGGATGAATTCAAGATGGATATCGCCTCCACCCGCATGGAGTATTACATGGAACCCGGAGCGCTGCCCACCGTCGAGCATGCCTCCATCAAGCTGGACCTGTACCGGCGGGATTTTACCATCAATACCCTGGCTGTTTCCCTCAAGGAGGGAGAGTTCGGCGAATTGCTCGATTTCTTCGGGGCACAGCGCGACCTGAAGGAAAAAGCCATTCGGGTGCTGCACAACTTGAGCTTTGTGGAAGACTCCACTCGGGTCTTCCGGGCTATTCGTTTCGAGCAGCGCCTCGGATTCCAGATGGGACCTCATACGGAGCAGTTGTTGAAAAGCGCCGTTCGGATGGGGTTCATCGAAAAGGTGGGCGGCCCCAGGGTTTTCAATGAACTCACCATCATTCTGAAGGAACCGGATCCTCTGCCGGCGGTTCTTCGAATGGCCGAACTGGACGTCTTGAAGTACATCCATCCCGCTCTTTCCGCAACGGCGCAGCTGGAGCAATTTTTCGATGCCGCCGGTCGCGCAGTACACTGGTACGAGCTTCTTTACATAGGAGAGCCCTGCCGGAAATGGCAGGTTTATTTTCTCTGCCTTACCGCCGGGCTGGATCGTGACGCCATGAAAGGGATATGCGGACGCCTCGGTATTCCTCCCCGGATCTGCAATGTTTTTACCGAGGAGCGTGTTCAAGCTCATCAAAGCCTGAGAGAACTCGAACGCCGCTCCGAGAAGCGACCCTTCCGACCCAGCCGACTTTACCGGCTTCTGCACGGCTTCTCCACGGAGATCCTTCTGTACCTGATGGCGCGTGCCGGCAGAGAGGAGGCCCGGCGGCGGATTTCCTATTATTTTACCCACCTTCGCCATGTCACCACACAAATCTCAGGGCATGATCTGAAAAACATGGGAATTCCTCCCGGGCCCGTCTATTCCGAGATACTCGAAGACCTGCTGAATGCCCGGCTCAACGGGAGGGTTTCCACCCGGGAGGACGAACTGGAGCGGGTTTGCAGGCGATACCGCAAGCACATGGGAAAAACGGCCGAATAAACGGTCCATTGTGGCCAAGGCTTACGTTGACTTTCCCGTGGTCCTCTGCTACAAAAACGATATTTTGCTAGGCGGTAATAGAAATATGGAAAACCTTCTGATCAAAATCTCCATAATGCTCGTTCCTGGGCTTTTTGCCATCACGTTGCATGAGGTATCTCATGGTTATGCCGCGGAACGCTTCGGGGACCCCACTGCGCGAATGCTTGGCCGTCTTTCGCTGAATCCCTTGAAGCATCTCGATCCCGTAGGGACTCTGGTGCTGCTGATTGTGGGATTCGGGTGGGCCAGACCTGTTCCCGTCAACTTCGGGAACCTCCGGAAGCCTCGGCAGGACATGATTTTCGTGGCGTTGTCCGGGCCTCTCACAAATTTTTCCCTGGCAGTCGTCTCTGCGCTGATTCTTCGTGGAATTCCAGTATTGCAGGGAATTTTGCCGGACGGAGGAGGGAGTTTCGCGGTCCTTGAGCCGCTCAGCCTTATGGCTGGATTCAGTCTGTACATCAACATTATTCTAGGAGTTTTCAATCTTCTGCCGGTTCCTCCCCTGGACGGAGGACGGGTCATGATGGGCGTTCTGCCGCCGAAATCGGCCGGGCTGCTGTCCCGGGTGGAGCCTTTCGGATTTTTCCTGATCATCTTCCTCATTTTTTTCACCGATCTCTGGCAAATCGTGATGGCGCCTACTGTCGCATTTTTCGTCGGTCTGCTGGCCGGCCCCCAGGTCCTCGTCGTCGAGCGGGCGATTCACTTTCTTTTTGCCCGATAGAGGAGCGTGATGTCTTATCAGGTCAGAATTGAACAGTTCGAAGGTCCTCTGGATCTTCTTCTTCATCTGATCCGCAAGAATGAAATGGACATCTACGACATACCCATTGCAGAAATCACCCGGCAGTATGTGGCCTATCTTGACGCCATGAAGAGTATGAATCTTGAAGTGGCCGGAGAATACCTCCTGATGGCCGCGACCCTCACTCACATCAAGTCGAAAATGCTTCTTCCACCGCAGGAAGAAGAGGAACTCGAGGAGGAGGAACTCGATCCAAGGGCCGAACTGGTGCGCCGTCTGCTGGAATATCAAAGATACAAGGATGCGGCCGCCGACCTCCAAAGTTTTTCACTCCTGGGCCGAGATGTCTTTACGCGGCCTGTTTTCGCCCCTGAACTGGAAGAGGGAGGGGAGGACCGGGAAATCGAGGCGGTGGGTCTTTTTGAATTGACGAAGGCTTTCCGGAGGCTTCTGGAAGATATTCCCGAGACCGATTTTCACGAGGTCACGGGTGAGCGCCTTTCCGTGACCGATCGAATACATTTCCTGCTTGGCCTGCTCGAGATCAAAAAACAGGGGATTGCTTTCGCGGATGTTTTTTCCGGAAATCCGGACCGTCATGAAGTGGTGGTGACGTTTCTGGCCATGCTGGAACTTGTGAAGATGCGCCTTGTCAACCTGATGCAGACTTCCCGATACGGCTCCATCTGGCTTTTTTCTTCTGTCGGGGATGAGGAACCGGAAGCGGCGAAAAAAGAAGAGGACCTCCTTGGATGCGGCTGAATTGAAATCAGTTGTGGAATGTCTGATTTTCGTCTCCGACGGGCCTATCAGGCTCGAGAAGCTTGCCGAGCTGACGGGTTTGGAGCCGCAGGAAGTTACCCGTATTCTCGAAGAGCTGGAAGAGGAATATCAGAGAACCGGCCGCGGACTTATTTTGTATCGGGTGGCGGATGGCTATCAATTCCGAACACGTCCTGAATATGCCGACTGGATACGGAAACTCAACCGGAGCAGGCCGTTCCGATTCTCAGGAGCCGCACTGGAGACGCTGGCCATCATCGCTTATCGGCAGCCCGTCACCCGAGCAGAGATCGAATTTTTACGAGGGGTCGATTCAGGGGGGGTGATGAAGACGCTTCTCGATAAACAATTCATTCGGATTCTGGGGAAGAAGGATGTGCCCGGTCGACCGCTTATGTATGGAACGAGTGCCGACTTTCTCGAATTTTTCGGTTTAAGGAGCCTGGCAGACCTTCCCACTCTGAAGGAATTCAGTGAACTCCGTCCCGAGTTCGACGGAACCCTGGCTGAGCAAGGCGCTGAAGATACGGATTCCGAAACAGCCTGAGAAGGAGTTTGCCGATCCTGCAACGGCACAACCAAGCCGGGAGAACCGGCTTTTTTTGATTGAGAAAGCAGACAAAAGACATTTCGCGCAAAGACGCAGGAGGACAGAAAACCTGATCTCCTGATATTTTTTGGGGATTCGAGCAATAAAATTTCTTGGAAAGGGTTTTTGAAGTGATCTTTTTTCCAATGCGTCTCCGTGACTTCATGGTGAAAAAAGCATTTTTGCGAAGTAAACCATGAAAGTGCGGCTGCAGAAGCTGATTGCCCGAACAGGGCTGGCGTCCCGGCGGAAAGCGGATGACCTCATCGCCGCCGGACGGGTCGCTGTCAACGGACGCGTGGCCGTGCCGGGGGAGACGGCGGATCCCGAAATCGACCGGATAACCGTGGACGGCGCCCCCCTGGGAGCGCCGACGGGAAAAGTCTATCTTCTTCTCAATAAGCCGATCGGATATGTCACCAGTGCGAGGGATCCCCAGGGACGCCCGGTGGTGACGGAACTGGTTGAGAGCGTTTCCGCCCGGCTTTTCCCCATCGGGCGTCTCGATCTGAATACGGAGGGGCTGCTGCTGATGACCAATGATGGTGAACTGGCCCATCTCCTCATGCATCCGCGGCATCAGGTGGAGAAAACCTATCTTGTTCGCATTCGAGGGCGACTCGATGAAAAAGATCGAAATCTGCTGCAGGAAGGTATTCTGCTGGAGGACGGGAAAACCGCTCCGGCACGTGTCGGTCATGTGCGGACAGGCGGGTCTCACACCTGGTTTCATCTAACGATCCGGGAAGGACGAAATCGCCAGGTGCGGCGCATGTGCGAGGCCCTGGGGTTGCAGGTCAGCCGTCTCAAGCGGATCGGGGTCGGCTTTCTTGACCTGGGGGATCTTCCTCCCGGGCGCTTTCGCCATCTTTCCAGTGAAGAAGTGGATCGTTTGAAAAAGCTTTGAATCTCTGGTAAGTTTTATAGCTTTGTATGATGAAGCCTTCCCCCCGGGGACTAACCACAACACGCCTGCGCGAGAAGGAATTCAGATCATGGACGATATCAAGCTGGATTATACCAACATGATGGCTTCGGTGGTTGGGGAGTACGGGATTCATGAAGATGAACTGGAGGCCCTGCGTCCACAATCCGAGGAGATACATCATTATCTGATGACCCGTCGTGAAAACGGTTTTCTGCCCTTTTACGAGCTGCCCTTCAATACGAAAATCCTTGAGGAAATTTCCACTCTGGTGGAGGAGATTGGAGGACGATACGAAAATGTCGTGGTGCTTGGAATCGGTGGATCCGCTCTTGGTACTATCGCACTCGCCCAGGCGCTCTGCCCCCTCTATCACAACCTGATGGATTCCGGGCAACGGGGCGGACGTCCCCGTCTTTTTGTCCTGGACAATGTCGATCCCATGGGGTTCAGCCAGGCGCTTGACATACTGGATCCCGCACGAACTCTCTACCTGGTGATCAGCAAATCCGGATCCACCGTGGAAACCATGTGTCAATTCCTTATTGCCCGGGAGCGGATGGAGAAGGCTCTCGGGGCAGGGTACCGGGAGCATTTCATTCTGATCACTGATCCGATCTCCGGACCCCTCCGGCGACTGGCCGAGAGTGAAGGATTCCGGTCATTTTCCATTCCCGAGAGAGTCGGGGGGCGTTTTTCCGTCTTCACGGCGGTGGGCCTTCTTCCGCTGGCTCTGGTCGGAGTAAACGTGCAGGCTCTCCTTCAGGGCGCTATTGCAATGTCCGAGCGGGTGACAGAACCTGACATAATGAAAAATCCGGCTTATCTCAATGCGGCTCTTCAATTCCTGGCATACCGGAAGGGGCTGAAAATTTCGGTCATGATGCCCTATTCGGACCGTTTGCGGGATATGTCCGACTGGTTCCGTCAGATATGGGCCGAAAGCCTCGGAAAGAAAAACGGGCTCACCGGAGATCTTCTTCACATCGGGCCTACTCCCGTAAAAGCTCTCGGGACTACCGACCAGCACTCTCAGGTTCAGCTCTACGTGGAGGGACCCTTTGATAAATCAGTGACATTCCTGATCCCTGAAAATTACGGCGCCGATTTGATAATTCCCGCTTATCCACCCGCGCCTTCCCTGTCCTACCTCGAAGGGAAGTCCATGGCCGACCTGATTCGAAGTGAGCAGCAGGCCACGGAAGTGGCCCTGACCAAAAACGGCCGCCCCAACTGTACGATTTCCATTCCCGAGGTGACACCGGAGACGCTTGGAGCTCTTGTCTACATGTTCGAAGTTCAGACCATCTTCGCCGGGGGGCTTTTTAAGGTCAATCCTCTCGATCAACCCGGTGTCGAGGAAGGTAAAGAATTCACCTACGCCCTTATGGGCCGCCCTGGTTTTGAAAAGAAGAAAGATGAGTTTGAGCGCTGGTACAACGACATTCGGCGCCGCAGCCTTTGATGGCAAGGATGAATTTAGCAGCCGTAGAGCACCGATTTTTCGAAAGAATGGCATTTTCTTTCAGCTTGACACTTCCTCCTGCTGTAGTTTAGATTTGAGGGGCGGTCGCCACCCTGTATTATTTTCTATTTTCTGAGAGTATTTAATTTGTCCAAGGAAAAACTGCTCGCTTCAGCTCACAAATACCTTCAAAAGAATCAATTATCCCGTGCCATAAAAGATTATCGGAAGCTTGCCGAAATGGATCCAAAGGATCTGAGAATTCAGCAGAAACTTGCTGAACTCTACAGCCGGGCGGGGGATTCGGAAGAAGCCAACGGGATCTATAAGAAGGTGGCCAAGAATTACTCGGACAATGGATTCACTTTGAAAGCCATTGCTGTATACAAGCAGATGCAAAAGCTTGATCCCGATCAGGAGGAGGTCTACCATCGTCTTGCGGAGCTGAATGCAAAACAGGGCCTTACCGGAAATGCACTCGCTGAATATCGGAGTCTGATCGGCTATCTTGAAAGCCTGGAGAGGTATGACGAAGTTGCTGGGGTCCTTCAGAAGATGAAGGAAATTGATCCCGATAACCTGAACCTGCGCGTCAAAATCTGCGAAATACAGGCCCGGGGCCGAAAAGTGGACGATGCTGAAAAAGAACTTCGGGAGATATTCGCTCATCTTTTTAAAAACAAGGATATCAATAAAGCTATAAAGCTCCTGGAGATGTTTGTTCCGCTTCTTCCCTCCGTTGTGGATTTAAAGATTGAACTCAGCGAAGCTTTGATTTTAAATAACCGCGCCGAAGAGGGGCTCCAGATGCTGGAGGTTCTGCGCCGGAAAGATCCTGAAAACCCCCGAATTCTAGAACTGCTGGAGCAGGGGCCCGGTTTGTCCGGTAAACATGCGGAAGTCGATGAACCAAAGAGCGGTTCTCCCCAAAGTGAATCCGCAGACACCGATCCCGGGGTCAGCCCCATGGATTATGTCAACCCCCAGACGCCTGCTGGGATCTTCTCAAATGCGGAGGAGGAGAGAGCGCCTTCTGGCAAGCCGGGAGAACCCGGAGAGGAATCGAAACTTTCAAAACCAGGCCACCTGGAAGTGGATGACGATGAGGAAATTCCACTGGAGTTTCTGGAGAAGATCGGTTCGAGCGATGAAGGTCATTTTCACAACATGGGAATGGATTCCTCCACAAGTCAAGGGGTTGAATCGATCGATGGAGAAGCTATCGACCTGGTGGTGGATCTGGAGGATGGCGAGGGCGAGGATTTCGATTCGATAGCAATCACGTCTCCCGAGGGGGAAACGGATGCCGTCGTCGATTCCTCCTACAAAATCAGCGCCTCCGACGAAATCGAACTGGAATTGGAACTTGAACTGGAGGATGATGAGGAAATCGGAGCTGAAGGGGAGGGAGATCTTCTCGAACTCGATTTGGTTCTGGAAAATGATGAATCGCAGGGCCCTCTGCCCGACGGCACTTTAGAGGAAGCGGAATTTTACCTCAACCAGGGGCTGCTGGAAGAGGCCGAGAGCCTTTGCCGGTCACTTCTTGAAAAGGATCCAGGGTCCAGGGCACTCCTGAGCCTTCTTGATAAAATTGAAAAAAGTTTCGGGAAAAGAAGCATGGCCTCTGACCAGAAAGGGCCAGAAGAAGAAGATTTCAATGCCTTTCTCGAAGAGATCGAAGATTCCTCCATCTTACGTATGCCGAAAATGGGGGAAAAGGATCGCCGAATGCTCGATGGCGCTCTTGCCGAGTTCCGCAGGGGGGTTGAGGATCAGGTCGATGGCGAGGATACCGAAACCCATTACAATCTCGGCATCGCCTATAAGGAGATGGGGCTTCTGGAGGACGCTATAGGCGAGTTCGACCGGGCGATGAGGGACTCCTCCCGTCGGATCGATTGCCTGACGCTTAAAGGGCTCTGCCTCGCGGAAACTGGTGCTTTTGAGAGAGCGGAGGAGAGCCTCAAGGAAGGGTTGTCCCTCGATGGATTGACTGCCGACAACAGCAACGGTCTCCTGTTTGAACTGGGGATTTTGTATGAACGAATGGGACGTCCGGCGGAAGCGGTGAAATGTTTCCAGTTCGTAATCGATTCCGATCCCTTTTTCAGGGATGTCGGAAGCCGTAAGGAAAAGCTGTGCCGGGAGCTTGGGCTGGATGAAGAGCCTCCCCAATCCGGAAGCAAAGGGCGGAGAGACAAGGTCTCCTATCTTTGACAGAATCGTTGATCACCTCCGGGAGGAACAATGAGTTACCTTGAATATTTCGCACTGGATCGGGAACCTTTTTCCAATGCTCCTGATGCCAGATTCTACTTCGACAGCGAGCAGCACAGCCAGGCTCTCCTTAGGCTGATGTATGCGGTGGACTCAAACAAGGGGCTCGCTGTTCTGGTGGGCGGCGTGGGCACCGGAAAAACGACCCTCGCCCGGAAAATGCTTGCCAACCTCACGGAGGATAAATACGAATCTTCCCTGCTGGTCATGGTTCACTCCGGTATTACAACCGAGTGGATCCTCACCAGGATCGCCATGCAGTTGGGGGTGGAATCGCCTGCGTCTGACCGACTCCTCCTGCTTAATCAACTCTATGACCGACTTCTTGAAATCGAAAAATCGGGCCGGAAAGCCGTTGTTCTGATTGATGAAGCACAGATGTTGCAGTCACGGGAGCTGATGGAGGAATTCCGGGGGCTTCTCAACCTGGAAATCCCAGGAAAGAAGCTTTTGAATGTCGTTTTTTTCGGTCTTTCGGAAATGGAGGATTGTCTCAGGCTGGATGAGCCCCTGGCGCAGAGGGTGGCGGTCAAATATCATCTGCATTCCTTCACCCCCAAAACCGCAGCATCCTATATCAAGCACCGGTTGAAGGTGGCACGCGCCAAAAAGATGCTCTTCGCCCCCGAAGCGGTCCCTCTCATTCATTATTATGCAGGAGGGGTGGCCCGTCTGATCAACACCATGTGCGATAATTGTCTTTTCGAAGCCTATATGCAGAAGAACGACCACGTAGACGCACGGATCGTCCACAGCGTGGCCGGCGACCTGGGTCTTTTCCGGGAGCCCATGGGCGGTGCGGATTTTCCAGAATCGGACGATTCAGACCTGGATGAAATCGAAAGCATGCTTGATCGTCTCGAGCAGAAAATGTAACTCGTTTTCGTCCGGAAACGGTCCTTTTCCGCAATCTCTGCGTCAACCCGCGGATTTGATTGTGCGGCGTAAAGTGCTACGCCTCCGCTCAAATCCTTGATTTCCTTGATCTTGCGAAAGATTGCTCGTTTCCAGATCGAAAACTGCATTTGGGCTTCACGGGGTTCCCGGACCGGCACTAATTCACGGCTTCACCCAGGGGAATCGTTCTCTTAACGACAGAATCACCTGAAATCGATTCAGAATTATATAATTCCTCGACGGTCGGCAAGTCCGGCCGTTCTGCTTTTGAAAGGAAGGGGATGAAACAGAAAATTCATATTCTCCCCGAAACTCTCTGCAATCAGATCGCCGCCGGAGAGGTCGTTGAACGTCCAGCATCGGTCGTAAAGGAACTGCTTGAAAATTCACTGGATGCCGGCGCGGGAGAAATCCAGATCGAGGTCTCGAGCGGCGGAAAGCGGATGATCCGGATCATGGACGATGGGGAGGGAATGAACCGTGATGACCTCTTTCTCTGCCTGGAACGGCACGCCACCTCAAAGATCTCTTCGGAAGAGGATCTTTTCCGTCTTCGGAGTCTTGGCTTTCGTGGGGAAGCCCTTCCTTCCATAGCGGCGATCTCCCGAATGGTCCTTCGAAGCAGAACGCGGGAAAGCGACGAAGGATGGGAAATTGTTCTGGAAGGGGGTACTGTACGCAAGGCCGGCGCAGCGGGCATGCCACCGGGCACCACTATCGAGGTTCGGGACCTTTTTTTCAACACTCCCGGTCGACGGAAATTTCTTCGCCGGGATCAGACCGAACTGGGCCATGTCGGGGATGTCGTGACTCGTGTGGCCCTCGGCCGCCCGGATGTGCATCTGCGTTTGGTTCAGAACGGTCGCTCCATGCTTGAGGCATACAGGCATCGCAATTTGAAAGAGAGGATCGGGGCTTTACTGGGCAGACCCATTCTGAAAGACCTTCTTCCCATCGAATCGTCCGGTCCGGAAGATCTGAATCTTCAGGGTTATGTGTCGCGTCCCGATCTTAGCCGCTCGACCTTCGGGTCCGCATACACCTTCATCAACGGTCGGTACATTCGTGACCGACTCGTCCAGCACGCCATTGTTGAAGCCTATCGTCATCTTCTTCCCCGTGGAAGATATCCGGTGGCAGTCCTCTATCTGGAAATGGACCCATCTCTGGTCGACTTCAATGTACATCCCACCAAGCACGAGGTCCGTTTCCGAAACCAGAACATGGTTCATGACTTCATCGCAGGGAGTATACGAAACCTTCTGAAGGCCGGGAGGCCTGTTTCCGTTCCTCGCCCCGAAACCTCTGCCCGGCAGGAGAGACCCCTCGCGGCAGCCGACCCCGAATTACTCTTCGGGACCAGAGTGAGTGATTCGCCGCCCGATGTGCAGGGAGAGCGGCAAACGCAGCGGGTTCGGGAAACTCTGGAGAAGTATGCGGCGACTCTCCCGGACATTTCCGATTCTCCACGACATCGGACCATCGTTTCTCCGGCTTTTTCAGAGCCGCCAAAGGTGGAGGGAAAGGCGGAGAAGGTGCCACCGGGATTGTTCTCCTCACTGGCTGTTATCGGCCAATATCGGCGCAGCTATCTGCTCTGTCAGGATGGGGACGACCTGCTGCTCATCGATCAGCATGCGGCCCATGAGCGGATCGGCTTCGAACGCCTCAGGAACCAGTACAGAAAGGGGGGAGTGGAGTCTCAGGCCCTGCTTTTTCCTGTTACGGTGGAATTTGATTTTCGCGAGGCTGCGCTTCTGGAGGAAAACCTCGGGCGACTGGAGCGATTCGGATTCGAGCTGGAGCCCTTCGGAGGGAGAACCTACGTTCTCAAGAGCGTGCCCCGCCTTCTGGGGGACGCTTCCGCAGAGAGACTGCTTCGGGATGTGGCTTCCGAGCTGGCGGCCATCGGAAAAAGCTCCCTTATAGAGGAGGCTCTGGACGATTTTCTGGCGGTTCTGGCCTGTCATTCAGTCATCCGCGCCAATCGCGGTTTGTCCGATCCCGAAATAAAGACGCTTCTTTCCGACATGGACAAAGTCGATTTCAATGCGCACTGCCCTCACGGAAGACCTGTTATGAAGAGATTGACGTTGTCGGAGATTGAACGGATGTTCAAGAGGACCTGATGGAATGCGGCGAAAAGGGACGGGACAGACCCTCCCTGGCAATTATCTGCGGACCGACGGCTTCCGGAAAATCTGATCTGGCCCTGCAGCTTGCCGAAAATCTCGGGCTTGAAATCATCTCCGCCGATTCAAGACAGGTTTACCGGAAGATGGATATCGGCACCGCCAAGGCGACAATGGAGGAGCGCCACAGGGTTCCCCACCATCTGGTCGACATTGTAAATCCCGACGAGGAATTCACCGCGGCAGATTTTGGCTTCCTGGGCCGCAAAGCCGTCGAAGATATTCAGGTGCGGGGCAGACATCCCCTCGTGGTCGGGGGCACCGGATTCTACCTTCAGACTCTCACGGAAGGGCTCCTCCCGGCTCCCGGGGCGGACAAGGCGCTACGATCGGCCTTTGAGGAAATTGAGGCGGAAGGAGAGCCTCGTGTTCTTCACCGGATGCTTTCCGAGGTCGACCCTGAGCTGGCCGCACGTCTTCCTGCAGGGGACCGCGTCCGTATTGTCCGGGGACTTGAAATTTTTCGCAGAACCGGAAGGCGGCTTTCAGAACTTCAGCGGGAACATGCCTTTTCCGACCGGCCATTCCGGACCCTGAAAATAGGGCTGACAATAGACCGTGATGAACTTTACAACCGGATCGACTGCCGCGTCGAGAGCATGATTGCTGCAGGCCTTCTGGAGGAAGCCCGATACCTCCTTCAGCAGTATTCTCCCGAAATAAAAGCCCTGCGGACGATCGGTTACCGTGAATGTAGTGACCTTTTTCGGGGGAAAGCATCGGTTGAGGAAACGGCGGCTCTCATCCAGCGCAATACCCGTCGATACGCAAAACGGCAGATGACATGGTTTCGCCGGGATGACTCCATTATTTGGGTTGATTACCTGCGAGAGTCTGATACAATCCAAAAGTTAATTGAAAAATTTTATGCTGAGTAAAAAGGAGCGGCTTATGGCGAAGACCCCATTTAACATTCAGGATCAGTACCTTAATCAAGCACGAAAAGAACGGGTTCGGGTTACCGTAATGATGATGTCAGGTGAAAAACTGGAGGGTTATATCAAATCGTTCGACAGCTTCTGCCTTCTTATCGAAAGCAGCGGCGATATCCTCCTGTACAAGCATGCCATATCTTCCATAACCTCGACCGACGGTTCCTTCCGGCTCCACGGAAGCAGGGACTGAGCGCTTAGTCCCGGACAGACCTGCTCGAAAAGCATCAAAGGCCCCGCACGGAGGCGTAGCATACCTCCACGGGGCCTTTGATTTTTCGCTGCTGTATGGTTTTCTCCTGAGAAAACAAGGCTCTTCGGCCGCTATTCTTTTTTCCGGGTATACGCTAGAATGACGTGCACACGAATTTTCCCGGCAGTCTCTTGTTTCCGGAAGGCCTCTTTGCGCGGCTGATTTCGAGACGAAGATATTCGGAGTAACCTTCATGCTTAAAATCACTGCCGTGGAATCCGGCAGCATTGCCGAAGAACTCGATCTGGAAATGGGGGATGTTCTTCTGCGCATCAATGGGCACTCGATTCGAGATCTGGTCGATTATCATATTTATGGCGGCGATGAAGAGCTGCTTCTCGAAATCCTTAAAAAAAACGGAGATCTCTGGGATCTCGAACTGGAAAAAGATGCCTTTGAACCCCTCGGTCTTCAACTGGAACATCCCGAGCCCGCCCAGTGCGGGAACAACTGCATTTTCTGTTTCGTCCATCAACTCCCCAGGGGGATGCGTTCCTCTCTCTACATCAAGGATGAAGATTTCAGATATTCCTATCTGTACGGCGCCTATCTGACCCTGACCAACATCGACGAACAGGACATTCAGAGGATTATCGAGCAACGCCTTTCGCCACTTTATGTGTCGGTCCACGCGACCAATGAGGAACTGCGAGAGAGAATGATCGGCCGCAGAGGGCCGCCCATCCTTCAGCTGCTTGAGAGACTGACTTCAGAAGGGATCGAAATTCACACTCAGATTGTTCTCTGCCCCGGTTACAATGACGGACCAGAAATGGAGCGCTCCCTTGGGGATCTCAAACAGCTCTATCCCGGTGTTCGGTCGCTGGCAATCGTTCCTGTCGGGCTGACCGGCTACCGACAGCGCCTGCCGCAGCTTAAGCCGCCGACCCGCGAGGAAGCGAGGAACGTTCTGGAGATGATCAGAAGGTTTCAAGAGGATTCCCTTCGAACGGCAGAATCGAGATTCGTATTCGCCGCAGACGAACTTTACCTGATCGCCGGGTGGGATTTTCCTTCGCCGAAGGAATATGAAAATTATCCCCAACTGGAAAACGGCGTCGGCATCATACCCAGATTCCGGTCCGAGGCGGATGAGGTTCTGGAGGCGGCCAGACTTCTGGATTGCCCTGAAGTCTCCTCCTTCACCGGACAATCTTCCGCCGAGGAACTGGAGCGGTTCGTCGATGCTCTCTCATCGCGAACCGGGGTCAGGATCAACCTCTATCCGGTTCCGAATAAATTTTTTGGCGGCCATGTCTCGGTCACCGGTCTTCTTACCGGGAAAGACGTCATTGGTCGGCTGAAAGGGCAAACCCTCGGGAAATTTCTCCTGGTGCCGGACGTGGTTCTCCGGGAAGGGGAAGATCTTTTTCTGGATGATATCAGCCTGACCGATCTGGAACGGGAACTCGGTGTTCCGGTGAAAAAAATTGAAACATCCCCCTGGGGTCTTCTGGAAGCCCTTGAATCGCTTGAATGTTTTTCATCCTAGATATTATCAATCATCAAATCTCACTGATTTTCATGAAAACCCGGGGTTCTGACCCCAAGGAGCCGAAAAATGCAGGAACTCGAACGTATTCTGACCCAGGGACGAAATGCCATGGAGGCCGGGGAGTTCTCCGCCGCCATTCGAATGTTTCGAAAAGCTGCCGGGATCACACCCCGGGAGCCGGAAATTCATCTCCTCCTGGGAGAGGCTCTTTCCGAGGAAGGGAATCTCCCCGCCGCGGTGGAGTCCTTCACACGGGCGCGGGAACTGGATCCGGACAATCTGGAAATTCTCTATGCACTCGGCGATGCCTGCTTCGAGGAGGGGAAGTCGGAAGAGGCCAGGAAATGGTATCGCGAAATCCTGGAAAAGGATGAGAAACAGGCGGATGCGTGGGTCAGCCTCGGGCTTGTGCATTTCCATCGGGAAAGTATGGAAGAGGCCAGGGAATGTTATCGAAAGGCGCTGGAGCTCGAACCCGACTCTCCCTTCGCCCTCAATTGCATGGGGGATGTCCAGGTTGTCATGGGAAATGAAAAGGAGGCGCTTTCCAGTTTCCGCCGGGTAATCCAGCTCGACCCGGACGATCCCCAGGGGCATTACAATCTGGCGGAGATGTATTACGATGCGGGGGAATTGGAATCCGCTGAGCGGGAATGCCGCGAGACCCTGCGGCTTGATCCGGATTTCACCTTCGCCTATCTGACCCTGGGAAACATCCGTCTCGACAGGGAAAATCCCCGTGAAGCCCTCGCGTCGTTCGAAGAATTCCTGGAGCGGGAGAAATCACCAGGGGCCGCGGACATCCGAGGGGAGGTGGCCGCGGTGGTCGAAGGTCTGAAATCAGAATTGTCGCAGTAGAGAGGGAAGGATGGTTCGAGGTTTTGCGTTGCTTCTATTTTTCCAATTTCTGGGGGAAACGATTTCCAGGGGGCTGAAAATTCCGATCCCTGGCAATGTCATTGGAATGGGCCTGCTCCTGGCATCACTGGTCGCCGGGTTGATCAGGGCGGAATGGGTTGAAGATGCCTCCGAACTGCTTCTGTCTCACCTTGCCCTTTTTTTCGTTCCGGCGGGGGTTGGCGTCATGATCTATTTTGAGCTCATCGGTCGGGAATGGCTTCCCATCGTAGGGGCGACTTTCATCAGCACTTTCGTGGTGATGGCGGTTACCGGATGGGTTGCGGAGAGGCTGGATTTCAAAGAGGAGTCCTCCGATGTGGAATGAACTGCTGAGCTCCCCTCTGTTCGGTGCCGGCCTGACCCTTGGCGTTTATGCTCTGGCCCAGAAAACATACCAGCGGACTGGACGCATCTTCTTCAACCCCGTGGCTCTGTCGATCGCTTCGATCATTGTTATTCTGTTGCTGGGAAGGATTCCTTACGAGACTTACATGGAGGGAGGGAAATACGTCCTCTTCCTGCTGGGGCCCTCCGTGGTGGCTCTGGCGGTCCCTCTTTATTCACGACGCCGGGAAATTATGCAACGGAAGCTTCCCATACTTGCAGGCATTTTCGCAAGTTCCGTTTCCTCCATTGTCAGCGCCTGCGGCCTGGCCTGGCTCCTTGGGGGAAGCCCGCCGGTCGTTCTATCTCTCGCGCCCAAATCCGTGACCACCCCCATCGCCATCAGTATCGCTGAAAAAATAGGAGGCATACCGCCACTGACTGCAGCACTGGTCGTGCTGACCGGATGCCTGGGCGCAATTTGCGGCCCGGAATTCTGCCGACTCATCGGAATCAGAAATTCCCTACCCATGGGGTTGGCCGTAGGCGCCTCCGCCCACGGCATCGGAACGGCCCGGATGTTGGAGGAGAACCGGATGGCCGGGGTCATCTCGGGACTTGCTTTTGGGCTGAACGGACTTATCACCGCCTTCCTGCTCTCTCTGATCGTCTCCATTTTCGGTTGATTCAGTCGGTCCGAAAGCCTGAAAATAACAAAACCCCGCTTGAAAGCGGGGTTTTGTCATTGAAGAGTCGTCTTCGATGGTCCCTGGAGACCAGATCAGGATTTGCTCTTTCTCCTGCCGAAGAGGCCGAGGCCGACCAGCCCTGAACCGACCAGCAGTATGGTGGCGGGCTCGGGAACCACGGCATCCGCGGCAACCCATCCACTGCTCTCGGCACCTTGTGATTCAAGCCAGATAGCCTGAATGTGTGCGGCGCTGAAAAATGGCCCGGGAGAACCGCCGGGAGGAGTCGCATCGGTAAGATCGGGGGCGAAACTGCTTGCCATCAATTCGTCCCCAAAAATCGTATACCTCAGGGTCATTCCCGTGCCGAAACGATCGGCTCTGGCCTGCGGAAAGTCGAATTCAATGTCGAAAAACCCATCGGGACCGGCCCGGAATCGATTGTCGCCCATCCGGATATCCGTGGTGGTTGCATTGGCGGGGTCCGCCTCGAAATTCAGTCCCTCGGGCAGGAAGTCCTCCGCAACATTGAAATACCAGACGCCCACGAATTCATCATCCACCAGATTGGTCGCATCGAGAGTCAGATTGACGCTGCCCGGGGTGCCCTCGTCGTCAAAAATAGCGACCAGCCAGGGCGGGGCGCCCCTTGGCTCATCTTCTCCAGCGTACTCAAAATCCAGGTGATAGGTCACCATTCCGGCGTGCACGGCCGTCATGCCCGCAAAAAATGCGAGGACGGCGAACATCCCGATCATCAATATCCTGCTTTTCATTTTAAGCCTCCTTTTAGGCAATTCCTTTGAACTTCTTGTTCTTGTGTTGATTTACTTATGACAGCATAGGTCATGCCAATTTTGTAAAATACTGGAAACATTAGCATAATAATTGTCGGTTTTCCGAGTGTTGTCTTTTCCGACAGAATCGGCCCACAGACCTTTAATCCCCACGTTCATTTACGAGATCCCCCTGTTTCTCTGTTAAACTTAGAGAGCGTGCCGCTATCTGTTAATTTTCAATTTCCTGGATGTTAATTCAGGATTCTGCGGGCACGCTCATTTCAAAATAATTTCAAGGAAAGAAGAGATATGGCCGAGAATTCGAAAACCCCTCTTTTCCCTTTCGCTGACCAGGATTCACCAGAGAAGGAAAGTGAAAAGTTAACGACGAACCTGCCCTCGGCTCTTTCTGGACTGGATGAATGGAAAGGGTGGTTTGTCGCGAAAAAACCTGTGGTGTTTCTCGATTATGACGGGGTTCTGACGCCGATTGTCCGGCGTCCGGAGGATGCGAAAATCTCCGGGAACATGAGGAAAGCGGTGCTGAGGCTCCAAGGTCTCTGCACGGTGGCGATCGTCAGCGGTCGTGATCTTCAGGATGTCAAGAAGCTTGCCGCTCTTCCCGGAATCGTTTATGCCGGAAGTCACGGCTTTGACATTGAAGTCCCGGATGGAGAGAATCTGGAATTCCAAAAAGGAACCGAATACCTGCCATCTCTCGACCGGGCCGAGGTAAACCTGAAACCCGTGCTTTCGGAAATCAAAGGAGTGCGGATAGAAAGAAAAAAATTTGCCATCGCCGTTCACTTCCGGGGAGCCTCGGAGGAAAAGGAGGCGGAAATCGAAAGGGCCGTGGAGGAGGAGATCCGTAAAACCAAGGGCCTTCGAAAAACAGGGGGAAAAAAGATTTTCGAGCTTCGCCCGGACATCGACTGGGATAAGGGCAGAGCTGTCTCGTTTCTTATGGAAACGCTACGGTTGAAACCTGCGGAACATATCCCTCTTTACATTGGAGATGACATTACTGACGAGGATGCTTTCCGTGAATTGAGGAAAGACGGAATAGGTATCGTCGTTCGTGATGAGTCCCGACCCACCCTTGCCCGGTATGCGTTGGAAGATCCCGAGGAAGTGGGGAATTTTCTCAGGAGACTTGCCGCACTTCTTGAAGACCTGCCCCGATGAATTGCTGATTTTCCCGCAGGGGTTGAGAAAATACGTGAATGTGAAACAATCGTGGAATGAATATCTCTTTGCACCTTCCCGATCCTGCAACAGGAGTCTGAAATGCCCGATCTTCAATTTGTGCGCTGGCTGGAAACCCTGAATTCCGGAGACGGCCCTCTGGTAGGAGGCAAGAACGCCTCCTTGGGCGAGATGATCGGGACGCTGAAGGAAGAAGGTATTCGGGTGCCTGACGGGTTCGCTACCACGGCCGAGGCCTACTGGAAATTTCTGGAAGTCAAAGATCTGCCTGAGAAAATCAGAGACCTGCTGGCTCAGCGGGAGCGGGAGGAGAAATCGCTGGAGCGCACGGGAAAGGCAATTCGCGATCTTTTTCGCGATGCCACTTTCCCCGAGGAAATCGCCGAAGAAATCCGTGAAGCCTACCGGGAACTCGGCCGCCGGTATGGAGATGCCGAGGTTGATGTGGCTGTTCGCAGCAGCGCTACGGCCGAAGACCTTCCCGAAGCGAGTTTCGCCGGTCAGCAGGAAACCTTTCTCAATGTCACAGGCGAAAAGGATCTCCTGGAGGCCTGCCGGAACTGCTATGCCTCTCTTTTTACCGACCGCGCCATCACTTACCGGGAAAACAACAATTTCGATCATCTTCAAGTGGCTCTTTCCGTGGGGGTTCAGAAGATGGTGCGGTCCGACAAGGCGAGCGCCGGAGTTATGTTTTCCATCGATCCGGAGACTGGGTTTCCAGGGGTGGTGGTGATCAACGCCGCCTGGGGGCTAGGGGAAAACGTCGTTCAGGGGACCGTGACTCCCGATGAATACATGGTTTTCAAACCCCTTCTGGAACGGAAGGAATGCCGGCCCGTTATCGAAAAAGTCCTGGGGAGCAAAGAGCAGAAAATGGTCTACGGGCGAGGGGGCAGTCATAAGACTAAAAATGTTCATTCTTCCAAAGAAGAAAGGCATTCATTCGTTCTGGGGGACGACGAAATCCTTCAACTGGCCCGGTGGTCCTGCATCATCGAGAACCACTACGGAAAACCCATGGATATGGAATGGGCCAGGGACGGCGACTCGAAAAATCTCTTCATCGTTCAGGCGCGTCCGGAAACGGTCCAGTCCCGGAAAACGGCCTCGGAATTCAAAAGTTATTCCCTGAAGGAGCAAGGCGATAAACTTCTCACCGGTCTGGCCATCGGTCAAGCGGTTGCCGCGGGAAAGGCCCAGGTCATTCGGAGCGCCGAGGACATTGCAGATTTCAAAGAGGGAGGGATCCTTGTCACCGGCATGACCGATCCGGATTGGGTGCCTATCATGAAGAAAGCTTCGGGAATCGTCACTGATTTCGGCGGCCGGACCTCCCATGCGGCCATTGTAAGCCGGGAGCTGGGAATCCCTGCCGTAGTCGGAACAGGAGAGGCCACAAGGACGCTCAAAGACGGACAGGAACTCACCCTTTCCTGTGCGGAAGGTGATGAAGGATATATCTACAAGGGAATCCTGGAGTACGAGGCATCGGAAATCAACCTTGAGGACATTCCAGAGACGAAAACCCGTATCATGATGAATATTGCCGAGCCGGCTGCCGCTTTCCGCTGGTGGCGCCTGCCCTGTAGAGGCATCGGTCTGGCAAGGATCGAATTCATCATCAACAATATCATAAAGATCCATCCGATGGCCCTTGTACGGTTCAATGACCTGGAAGACAAGAAAGTAAGACGTCGAATCGAAGAACTCACCCAGGGATACGAGAACAGGGAAGAGTACTTTGTTGACCTGCTCTCCCGCGGGATTGCCAAGATAGCCGCTTCCCAGTATCCGGAGCCGGTGATCGTGCGGATGAGCGATTTCAAGACCAATGAATATGCCGGATTACTGGGGGGAAAACAATTTGAGCCGGAAGAGGAAAATCCCATGTTGGGTTTCCGCGGCGCATCACGATACTATGATGAACGATATCGCGAAGGATTCGCCCTCGAATGTCGTGCTATCCGCCGGGTTCGGGAAGAGATCGGACTTGAAAATGTCATCGTGATGATCCCCTTCTGCCGGACACTGGAAGAGGCGGACCGTGTTCTCGAGGTCATGGAAGAAAATGGATTGAAAAGAGGGAAGAGAAGTCTGGAGATTTACGTCATGGCCGAGATTCCGTCCAATATTCTTCTTGCCGAGGAGTTTGCAAAACGGTTCGACGGATTTTCGATTGGATCCAATGACCTGACCCAACTTGTTTTGGGGGTGGATCGTGATTCAGGAATTCTTGGGAAGCTTTTCGACGAAAGGAATGAGGCGGTTAAACGGATCATCCGGAGCCTTCTTGAGACCAGCAGTCGAACCGGAAGCAAGGTGGGGATCTGCGGACAAGCGCCAAGTGATTATCCCGACTTTGCCGCTTTTCTGGTCGGTTCCGGCATCGACTCTATATCCTTGAACCCGGACAGCGTGATTAAAGTGATCAGGCGCATCGCGGAGGCGGAGAAGGAAAAGAATTCGAACTGATATAAATATAAATGCAAATAAAACGGGCGCCTCTCGGCGCCCGTTTGTTCATTGATATATCCCATCCGCCTCCCATGAGGCGTTTACGCCCTGGGTCGTTTCACCAGTCCTACCACAAGAGAGATCAGGAACAGGATGACGAACATCCAGAACAGAAATTGCGCGATTTGAGCTGCTCCCGCGGCGATTCCGGTGAAACCGAAGAGGGCGGCTATGATGGCGACGATGAAAAATCCTAAAGCCCAAGATAACATGTGGTATCACCTCCTCTTTTTTGTAAGCCTGGCCGATGGCCAGCTTCCGTTGACTGCTTTCGTAAGAGTATAACCTCTACCATACAAGATATCGCAAATCACCGGACATGCAAGTTGCTTAAAATCCTTTTTTCCCCGTTTTTTAAGAACATAGAGAAATTATGAGGAGATTCCGTCTGCGGACGAAAAAACAGTATTTTTAACCGAAACGCCGCCAGAGGGGGGGGGATATACTGGACAGACGCTGAGATCGCGATATGCTTAATTTTAAAGAGGGGGCATGTAAGCCTTCAGAAAACAGAAGAATTCATGGCCCGCAGTTGAAAAAACACCTTTTCCGCGGGAACGCAATTGAGCGTTACGGAAGTAAGAAAAAACCGAAGGAGGAGGCAGGTCCGGAAAGGGAATGGATTTGAAGCAAATATGACACAAGGTCATTTCTCTCAGGGTCAAAGTCTCCAAAATAGAGGAGGTAACCATGATGTTGATAAAAAAATTACTGTTTTCCCTTATTCTCGGAACCATGATTTTTTCGGTGGCGGCTTGCGAGCGCGAAGAGGGGCCGATGGAAGAAGCCGGAGAAAAAATCGATGAGACAACTGAAAAAGTCGGAGAAAAACTTAAGGACGCCGTCAATTAATTAATCCAAAACATAAAGAGAGGGCGCAGTAAGCGAACGATAAACAAAAACATCCGGGTTCAGACCCGGATGTTTTTTTGCGGCGAAAAGGGTTGATTAATGTTTCGTGGTGAAATCATCAACCTCCCGTTCGGCCTCTTCCTTGGACTTACCATACTTTTCCTGGACCTTGCCGACCAGGCGATCCCTTTCGCCTTCGATGCGGTCGATGTCGTCGTCAGTCAGCCGGCCCCACCGTTTTTTGATGTTTCCCTTGAGCTGATTCCATTTTCCTTTTAACTGTTCTCTGTTCATATATCCGGCCTCCTTTCCATTTCATAAAATTATACACTATTAATTATTTTTTGTCCAAATGCATGGCCAAATAAATTTTCTCTCGATATTTCCCCTATTTTTACAGTATTTTAAAAAAGAGAGCAGCCTTAACTTCGCACGGATCTTTGTGCCAGAAGATCCCCTGACTCCAGATTTAATCCCTTGCTCTTTTATCCCAAAAAGTGTATCCCATTACCCCGGCAAGGTCATGAAAAACACACCTGCGCTTTCACTGTCATGTGCCTTTCAGGGCATCCGAAATAACTATTATCGTTTAACTTTTTACCCTGGAGGTGCTTTCAATGGGTATCCTTTCCAATACCGTAAATATCTGCCAATTCCAGGTGCTGGGTGATCTGCCGAAAGAAGATTTTTTCACCTGGGCAGCCGGTTGCCTTAATGGCCGGGGGTTTAGCCCCATTGATAATTCCAGCGAGGAGATATCCGTCGGATGGGTGCTTCTGGACGACAGGGGGGAAAGCCGGTTCGATCTTGCCCGTTCCATGGCTTTTCAACGGGATCATTATCTCGTTTTTTCTCTGCGCCGAGATCAAAGGAAGCTTCCCGCGGCTCTTGTCCGCTCCCATATGGATCGAGCTCAGGAAGAATTTCTGACTGCCCATCCTGGCCTGAGACGGGTTCCCCGACAGAAAAAGGAAGAACTGACCGATGCCGTACGGAGCGCCCTTCTGAGCCGCACCCTTCCGGTACCCTCATTTTATGATGTCGTCTGGGATACCAGAAACCACCGGATAACCTTCACTTCACTCAGTCCGAAGGTTATAGACATTTTCGAGCAGGCATTCCGGGAAACATTCCAGGGAGTTCGCCTGGTCGCGGTTCATCCTTTTTCCCGTGCTCGATCGGTGGCAGGGGAACCGCTTCTCCCGTCCCTCGAGAATGCCAATCAGGCAGGAAGCGATGCGGTTGTCGACCAGATCAGGGGGAATCGCTGGATCGGGCGAGAACTTCTGCTGTGGCTTTTGTACAGGGGCATGAACGGCAGCGGTGAATACCGCGTCAGCCAACCCGGACCGGCCGCTTCGGAGGAGACCTTCTCCACTTACCTCGACGATCGTCTGAAATTGATTTCGGGAGGGGAGGAAGGCGTACAGAAAATTACGGTAGCTGGTCCCCAGGACCATTTTGACGAGGTGCGTTCGGCTCTGAAAAATGCAAAAGATCTGGTCGAGGGAACCCTGCACCTGGAGCGGGGGAATGAAAACTGGAAATTGACGCTCAAGGGAGAAACTTTCCAGTTCGCTTCATTCCGCTGTCCCGGAGTCAAACTGGAGAAAGATGACATCACCGATCCCGAGCGGGAGAAGGAGGCCATCTTCTTCGAAAAAATGGGTCTTATGGAGGAGGGGATTCAGCTCTTCGACAGCGTCTACAGTCTTTTTCTCGAAAATCGACTTGGTCCGGAATGGCCATCGATCAGAGCGGCCGTGGATGCCTGGCTAAGGGGAGATTAGTGGTATTCCGTTTTCCGGAATCGGCAGCCATTAAGGACGGGGCAGGGGAAAACCGCTTTCCCCGCCGTTCGGTTTGTACAGAATCGCCTGGTGAAAATTCAGTCTCCCGCTCTGGAAGCCGTATCCGGCCGTGGCAAGAAAAAGTCGCCAGCTTCTGTATACCGTATCATTCGTCAACAGCCGTATGCGAGCCGACGATTCCCCCAAGAGGACCTGCCACCGCCTCATTGACAGAGCGCAGTGCTCACGGAGGTTTTCCACCTCCCGCAGTTCAAAACCAGTCCACTCCGCGATTCGCAGAATGTCCGCAATTGAGGTTTGTTGAATTTCAGAGGGGAAGAGGCGCTCAAGAGAGCCGGGGTTGTCTTGAGAGGGCCCGCCGATTCCGCCGACCACGCCCTGGAACAGGAACAGCCCTCCAGGTTTTAGAAGATTCCACGCACGAGCGAAAAGGTCTGGAAGACGGGACTCCTCCACCCAATCGAATAAATTCACGTGAATGAGCCGATCCCAGCTTCCCTGTTCCTGCGGGGCATCGCCTGGGGTGCTCTGCAGCCGGCAGCGATAACTCAGCCCTGCCCTGTGGATTGCCTTGGCCGTCATCTCCATGGCCTGCGGATCGGTTCCCATCCCAACCACATTCGCGCCGAAATTTCTTGCCGCATGGAAGACTAAATTCCCCCAGCCGCAGTTCATGTCCAGAAGAGTGACATCTTCCTGAAGACGGAGTTTCCCGCAGCTGATATCGTACATGCGGGACTGGGCCGCCTCCAGGGTGTCTTTGATGTCCTGGAAATAGCCGCAGTCCGGAGAGAGCCCCGCCTCGCGGAAAAAACGGAAAAAGACGCCCGAGAGGGGCGGCTCGAGTGGGGAGCGAAAATCCTTGGCGGCGCCGGATAAAATCTCCCGAAGGTCCAAATCCTCGCGAGCTTCGGGAGGCGCTGCGTTTGCAGCCGTCCCTGACGGCAGTCTCCTGAACCTGACCCTGTCCCGCCATCTCCATTCCAATCCATGAAGACAATCCTCCAGAGCGATCGCTCCCTCCATATCCCCTTCGATATCGATATCTCTCTTCAGGTAGGCTTCTCCGAGAGAGAACCGATTTCCCAGACGAAAAGCCCTTTTAAGGGCTCCGGGATGATTGAGCACCAGAGTACAGCGCGGCCTGCCCGCCCGACTCGAATTCCAGATGGTGCCATCCCAAAGCCGGACGGCGAAATCCACAAGACCGTACTTTCCTAAAAGGTTTTCGAGAAAAGAGATATTTTTCTTTATGGATTGGTCCTGAACCGCAGTGGCGGTGGAAAGCATTTAATATCGCTCCTTCATGTAAATCATCTTTAAATTTTAAAATAATCCAACAAAAAGGCAAGTCCTCTCGATTGTTAAAAGGCTAGATTTTTCAAATTTAATAAAATTGACTTCACGTTTTCATCCTCTAAAATAGGTTTTCGATTCTTGAGATGGATAAAAAAATCGTAAAAAGCATTGGAAGAAGGAGGACGTTTTCATGGCGCTTCGCAGCCCTGTAGCCCAGATGAAGCACAATCTTATGGTCGATATTCTCGCTCGGCACCTGGTCCGAAATGGATTCCTGGATGTGGAAGCTGGTCATCTGAAGAGCTATTGTCCCCCAGAGGGAATCTCCGGCTCGAACGGTTCCAGGTTTATCCCCGATGTCGTCGCCTGCAAAAATGGGCAGAAATATATTTTCGAGGTCGAAACGGAGGATTCTCTGCATTCTGAAACGACTGAGGAGGAATTGAGGGCTTTTTGCGATCATTCCAGAAAAAAAGATTGTCGTTTTCTCGTTCTGGTCCCACAGAAGGGAGCACTGAAGGCGGAAGGTCTGCTGGACGGATTGAAAATGGAGGACGTACCCATATTGTATATTTAAACAATCGAACTGAATCCGTCCTCGAGTGGGAACGGGCAGGGATCCCGGAGACATGAAAGCCCCGCTCGAAATAAAGCAGGGCTTTCATGTCTCCGGCAGGTTCTGAAAAAGCAATGGAGTGGTGTAATGCAGCTATTTACTATGAAAAACCATGTAAGCGGCGGCGGCGGCGACTTCCTCTTCCGTGAGCTTGGAATTGCCTCCTTTGGGTGGCATATAGCCCTGGTCTCCCTTGAAGCCCTGAACGGAATTCTCAATCAGGGTTGTCATCCCTTTCGGTATGCGTTCCTGCCAGGCCGATGAATCCCCGATTTTAGGGGCTCCTGCGACTCCTGTTCCATGGCAGGCTTTGCAGGACTGGTTGTAAATTTTCTCTCCTGTATTCAGTTTCTCTCCAGTCACCTTGTAATCGGCTGTAACTTGTACGTTATCTTCTGATGCCGCCTGAAAGTAAGGGAAAAGCACCAGAATTCCAGAAACGATTAAAAAAGAGAAATAACGCTTCATGTCCTGCCTCCTTTAGTAAATGAAATGATATCAGCCATCATATCAGATTTAAATTCTTATTCCACAACGAAGCGGCTTCTGCACGTACTAAAACCTGGATGGGGGAGAATTCATTGACACCGGACCTGTGAGTCAGTATTTTATTCCGGTCGCCCTCCGTTAGCATATGTCGGATCCCCAAACCCCGAAAGGGGAGTTTCCATGCCGGTTCCCTACGAGGAAATTTAATGAATGGCTTTTTGCGCCTTCCCAAGCTGCCGCAAAACTTCGATTTAAGAGTCATGGGACGGCCCATGGCCCTCAGCGTACTGGTCGGCCTTGTGGCGGGTGCGGGGGCGCTTGCATTCTATTTTCTCGCCAACTGGACGGAACATTTTTTTCTGGCCAGACTTTCGGGTTTCCACCCTCCCGAGGAAGGCGCAGCCGCTGCGGCCCATCTGCAGAATACGTTCATCGATTCTCTGGGCATGTCCACACGCTGGTTTCTTTTTCTGATTCCCGTGATCGGCGGATTGGTTTCCGGCTGGCTCGTTTTCACTTTCGCCCCCGAAGCCGAAGGGCACGGGACGGATGCGGCAATAGATGCCTTTCATAACAAAGGCGGCTTCATAAGGGGGCGGGTTCCCATCATCAAGGCCATAGCCTCCGTTGCGACCATAGGAACGGGAGGTTCGGCGGGAAGGGAAGGTCCTATAGCCCAGATCGGGGCGGGATTTGGATCTTTTCTCGCCACAAAACTGAATCTTTCAGCCGCCGACAGGCGTATTCTGCTGCTGGCCGGGATGGCTGGGGGGATAGGCGCAACGTTCAGGGCGCCTCTCGGAGGTGCGCTCTTCGCGGTGGAAGTGCTCTATCGGGATCCCGAATTCGAACACGAAGGGCTGATCCCCTGCATCATTTCCTCCATCGTCGCTTATTCACTTTTCGGGGCCGTTACGGGATGGCAGCCGCTTTTAGCGACTCCGCTGTTTCGTTTTGAGCATCCCGTCGAGCTTCTCTCCTATCTTCTCCTCGGAATCTTCTGCGCCACTCTGGGAGTTGTTTACGTTCGCGTCTTCTACAAAGTCCGTGACATGTTTCGGGACCTGGCGATTCCCCCCGCCCTGAAGCCGGCACTGGGTGGATTTCTCCTGGGCATTCTCGCTATGTTCGTTCCCCAGGTTCTGGGGTCCGGCTACGGCTTTGTCCAGGCCGCTCTGTATGGAAAAATCGCCCTCTGGGTCATGCTGGTCATAGCAATCGCCAAAATTGTGGCCACCAGCCTGACGATTTCCTCCGGGGGATCAGGGGGAGTTTTTGCTCCCAGCCTGGTGATCGGGGCCATGCTGGGGGGTGCTTTCGGCGCTACCGCGAATGCTCTCTTCCCGGCTCTTGTTCAGGATCCCCGCGCTTACGTGCTGGTCGGGATGGCGGGATTTTTCGCCGGTGTGGCCAATACCCCCATTGCCACTCTGATCATGGTGAGCGAATTAACCGGAAATTATAAGCTGCTGGCCCCATTGATGCTGGTCTGCGTTGTGGCGATGATTGTATTCCGACGCAATACCATCTATCACAAACAAGTGGAAAAAAGAGTTGATTCCCCTGCTCATCTCGGTGATTTCGTGGTCGATGTTCTGGAGGGGATTCGCGTGGCCGATCTTACCGACAAGGGACACAGTCCGACTCTGATTCAGGAAAACATGCCCCTGCCGGAAATCCTCCGCCGGGTCGCAAATACGGAATGCGCATACTTTCCGGTTGTTGATGCGGAGGGAAAACTGACGGGTATTTTTTCCATAAACGATATCCGGCGCATTCTACACGAGGAAATTCCTCCGGGTCTTATTCTTGCCAGGGATATTGCCGTTTCCCGGGTGGTGACTATTCATCCGGACGAAACGCTGACTCAGGCCCTGAAAAAACTCTCCAGCCGGGGACTCGAGGAGATCCCGGTGGTGGACAGGGAAGATCCCACCAAAGTGATTTTCATGCTTTCCCGCCGTTCACTACTGGCGCGCTACGCCAAAGAACTTGAAATGAAGAAGGAAGCCTATTCCGTCCTTTGATGAAACTCCGCTGCGCGCGTCTTGTTTTTTTCTTCACCTCATCCTGGTTTTCAGATGGTGAGTTCCGAACAAAAACCGATGGTCCGCTTCCTGACCGTTCTTACCGTGGCTTCCATGGGGGGATTGCAGGCCTGGATGATTCTGTTCAACAATTTCGCGGTAGAGTCTGCGGGGCTGAACGGACAGGAAGTCGGCATCATCCAGTCCGTGAGGGAAATCCCCGGCTTTCTGGCCCTGCTCGCGATCTTCGTCATGCTCGTGGTCCGGGAACATCGCCTTTCGGCGCTTTCCGTCGTTCTGCTCGGGGTGGGTACGGGGCTGGTCGGGTTTTTCCCCAGTTTCTCCGGGTTGGTGGTAACCACGCTGATCATGAGCTTCGGTTTCCATTATTTCGAAACCACCAATCAGTCTCTGACGCTTCAGAATTTCGACAGAGTCACCGCACCCATAGTTTTCGGAAAATTACGGAGTATCGCGGCGATCTCCAGCATCGGAGTGGCAGGGTTCATTTTCGCACTCGATGTGGCATTCGGCTTCAAGGGAATGTTCCTGCTGATTGGCACGCTCGTAACCGTTGCGGGACTTTGGGGTTTTACCCAGAATCCTGTTCGCGAGGGACTGCCTCTTCAGCATCGAAAGATGATCTTTCGGCGGAAATATTCCCTTTTCTATTTTCTGACTTTCATGGCGGGCGCCCGCAGGCAGATATTCATCGCTTTTTCTCTCTTTTTGCTGGTGAAGGTTTTCGGTTTCTCCGTCCGCGAGGTGACGATTCTTTTCCTGATCAACAACACCGTGAACTATTTCCTCAGCCCTCTCATCGGCAGAGCGATCGTCAATTTCGGGGAACGTCGGGTGCTCTCGGTGGAATACTTGGGGCTGATTTTCGTATTTCTGGCCTATGCCTTTTCCGATTCCAAATGGATTGTGGCATTTATGTACATTCTGGATCACATTCTTTTTAATTTTGCCATTGCCATACGCACCTATTTCCAGAAAATCGCCGATCCCAAGGACATAGCGCCAAGCATGGCCGTGGGTTTCACCATCAATCACATTGCCGCCGTTTTTCTGCCCGTTATCGGAGGCCTTCTCTGGATGGTTGACTACCGTATCCCATTTATTGCCGGCGCCGTTTTTAGTCTCATCTCCCTTCTGGCCGTGCAGCGAATTTCCCATTCCATCCGGATTGCCGAGAGTGCCGCGGTCGTTTCCCATTCTGGATGATGGTTTCCTTATTGACAGTTGCAGGAAATTGGGAGTTACTTCTCCAACACCCGGATTCAAGAAAGATCATTTATGGTCCAGGAAGGCGTTATAAAATTCAACCTGCAGTTCAGAGAAGCTCCCCCTGTTTCTTCGGAACTTTTGCGGGAGATCAACGCCTGGCGAAAAATTCTTTTTCTGCTCAAACTCATCGGACAGGACCCGTATCGCTATGGGGGTTTCGGCTTTGGCAACATCAGCCGACGAATGGATTTTTATCCTGAGGGTCCTGACCATAGGAAATTTCTTATCAGCGGAACACAGACCGGAGGACTCACGGAGCTCTCTTCCGAGAACTACTCCACCGTTCTGGAGTGCCTTCCGGAGGAGAATCTGATCCGAGCCGAAGGGCCAGTGCGTCCTTCTTCCGAGGCCTTGACCCATGGGATGATTTACCGAGCTATGAAGGATGCCGGATTCGTCATGCACGTTCATTCTCCTGATATCTGGCGGCTCCGGCGGAAAATCGGAATTCCCCTGACGAGTTCTGGCGCCGATTACGGATCTCGGGAACTCGCCCGGGAGATCGTATCCTTGTTGACTATACCCGAGGTCCGCTCCAACGGAGTGATCGCCATGGAAGGGCACGAGGATGGGATTCTGTCCTTCGGTCAGACGGCGGAGTATGCAGGAGGACGGCTGCTGAACCTTCTTGCCCTCGCTTTTTGCGAATCGGGGTGAATTCAGGATTTATAATCCGTTCACTGATCACAGGTTGAAATTTGAATTGAGATCTTCTCTGTGGAGCCCTTTGTAGTGAAACTCCTGCTCTTTGCACAAAAAAAATAATGGAAAGGCCAAGCGAATGGAAATTTCTGATGATCTGCATTGTTTTGTCTGCGGGCCTGAGAATCCAAGAGGTCTCGGAGCCAGCTTCCATGTGAATCGTGAAAATGGAACAGCGGCATGCACCCTTACCATCCCCAGGGATTTCCAGGGGTGGCGAAACGTCATCCACGGCGGCATCATCGCCTCTCTTCTTGATGAAGCTGCGATATACGCCTGCAAGGCTTTCGGCGAGCACTTCGTGACGGCCGAGTTCACCGTGCGCTACAAGCACCCGGTTCCGGCGGGAGAGATGGTGACGATCAAGGCTGAAGTTACAGAGCGCCGGAGAAAACTTTACCGGGTCAGGTCTCATCTGGAGTGCGCCGGGGTTGTCTGTGCAGAAGCCGAAGCCAAGATCTTCAGCGTCCCCGAAGAATCGAGATGATCTTTTCCTCCGTGGCCAGTGCGGATAACAGAATAAAAAAAGGATCTTCCATGGATTACGGAATGACCCGAAACGAAGCCCTCTCTCTGGTCAGGGAGAGAATCAAAAATCCCAATCTCGTTAATCATAGCCTGGCCTCCGAAGCTGTCATGCGACGACTGGCCGAGAGGCTGGGGGAAGATCCCGAAAAATGGGGACTCGCCGGTCTTCTGCACGATCTTGATGCTGAAACCCAACCGGATCTCACCACCCATACCCTGGAGACGGAGGAGATCCTTCGGAAGAAGGGAATCGATGAGGAGATCATCGAGGCCATCCGGATGCACAACGAAAAAGCCCAAGGTGAAAGAAGGACCAGGCCGTTTCACTTTGCACTGGCTGCCGGGGAGACCATCACCGGTCTTATCGTGGCTGCTGCGCTGGTTTATCCGGACAGAAAATTGTCTTCCGTCAAGCCCAAATCCGTTCGCAAGCGGATAAAGGAGAAGTCCTTCGCAGCCGGAGCCGACCGGGAGATCATACGGGAATGCGAAAAGCTGGGGATCCCTCTGGAGGAGTTCTGCGGGATCTGTCTCGGCGCCATGCAGGAGATTGCGGAGGAACTCGGCCTTTAAACAGCCCGAATCCGCGCATCCGGCTGCGTTATCATCATCCTCAAGTGCCCGAAGCGTAAGGTCTGTCCCCCCCCCGGACAGCGCTGCCTTTTCCAGTTGCGGCTCTTATTTCAAAATAATCCTATTACACCTCTCAGAACCGCCACTCCCTTGCTAGAATGTGTGTAATTGATGTCTTTCCGTGCAGAGTTCTTCCGCTCCGGCAGGAAGAATTTCAAATTTAATTAAAACCTGCAGTTTCAATTTGCGAAAGAAATTAGAAGGAAAGGCCCTGGCGGAGATGAAATCCCGATATTCGAAGCTGTTAGTCTGCGGAGCGGTTCTTTTTCTGATGGAGGCATCACTTCCGTTCGCTTTCGCGGAGGAAGGCGGCGCCGCAAAAACATCGGACAAGAATCCTGACCTTCCCCTGCAGGTGGAATCCTCGGAGAAGGACGGTTGGGTTTCAGCGGAAGTTTCGGGCAGTGTTGATATCCCCTATGAGGAACTGAAGGGCGTCCTCTCCGATCCCTCGAACTGGTGCGATTTTGTTCCACTGACCCTGAATATCAAGGCCTGCACCTGCAGGAAAACACCGGAAGGGACTCAGCTGACCTTCTTTGCAGGCCGAAAATTTTATCAGGAGCCGGAGGATGTCTATGAACTCAATTACGCCTTCTCTCTGGATGAGCCGAAAAAGGATGTCCTCCAGGTGCTCCTCACCGCGGAAAAAGGCCCGGTGGGCACAGAGGATTATCGAATCGAGGTTCTTGTCTTTCCAGGCGAAGAGGGAACCCTGATTCATTTTTCCTCCTCCTACCAGACCAGTCTGATGAGCAGGCTTTTACGGGGAGGCTATCTCGCTACCGCGGGCCGGGATAAAGTGGGGTTCACTATTACGGGCCGAAACTCTTCAGGAGATCCCGTCTATGTCCAGGGAGTAAGAGGAATTATAGAACGTAACGTCATGCGCTATTATCTTGCCCTGAAGGCATATCTGAAAACCCGGGATCTGCCCCCCGAGACGCAATTTGAGTCGGCAATTCAGAAGTGGTTCGACATGACGGAGAAATACTCGAGGCAACTCTACGAGGTGCCTCGGGAGGAGTATCTGGATGCTAAACGGAAGGAGCGGCGTAACCAGTCGGAACTTCAGAGGGAGATCGGCAGTTGCCGTACTGAATAATTCCAGCGCTCTCCGGAATTTTTTAGACGGCACGGGGAGGACTGCAGGAACAGCAGACGTTTGCGTGCAGGGGCAAGCGCAAAGCGCCGCAAAAAATCGAAGGCCGGGAAGGAGCATTAAAAGATGGGCATTTTTGATCAGGTCTGTGTTTTCCCTGGAGAGATATCCTCTCTCCGGCGCCCCGGACGTTCTCCCCGTCTGTCATGTTTCTGGGTCTGCCAGTAAGGTTGCTTGTTGTAGAAGCTGTGGATTGCCTTTGACCACTCGCGATCGTTCATTTCGGGCCAGTCGTCCCGGCGGAAGCCGGGGGCCGTCTTGAGCATCTCTCTTGTGACCTGGAAAAGGAACCGTTGGTTTTCCGGGTCCGGCTTCATGAGTTCCCAGGGGACCGGAAACAGCTTGTCTCCCATTCCCATAAGGCCGCCGAAAGAAAGGATGGCATAGTGAACCCTTCCGTTTTGCAGATCAATCATGAGTTCCTCGATATGCCCGAGTTCCTCTCCCCGCAGGTTTGAAACCTGATCGCCGATCACCGATTTAGAAGGGGATACCCCCGCGCCTGTCTCCGTTCTCATGTTTCAGACCTCCTCTACGGTCGAAAATTTTCACACAAATTTCTCTGCCGATTGCCTGCTGCCGCCAAAAACAGAAAATGAACCTATCGGATGTAAGCTTCGGTGACATACCGGCGCATCATGGTATGGGTATTGAAATAATAGGCGATCTTGCCGATGGAATTTTTCATTATCCGGATCCATTCCGATCGCTGGTCGTAGTACATGGGTATGATGATGGTTTCCAGTTTCCGGTACATGTCCTCGATATCCGCTTCCGAATGGTTTTCGTTTGTCGAGGATTCCGTAGGAAGGGGGCCGATGGACCATCCGGTGACTCCTTCGATGTGCCCCTCGATCCACCAACCATCCAGGACGCTGAAATTGGGGATACCGTTCAGGGCTGCTTTCATGCCGCTGGTTCCAGAGGCCTCCAGAGGTCGGAGTGGGTTGTTCAGCCAGAGATCCACCCCGGGAATCAATCGTGCGGCGATATCCATATTGTAATTTTCAAGATATACGATATCGATTCGTCCCCTCAGGGATTCGATCTGTTGAATGATCCTCTGGATGACCTGTTTCCCCGCCATATCTTTAGGGTGCGCCTTGCCGGAGAAGACAAACTGCAGTTTCCCTTCCCCGATTTCCAGCAGACGTTTCAGATTGGAAAAGACGAGATCGCCTCTTTTATAGGCCGCCGCCCGCCGGGCGAACCCGACCGTCAGGACCTCGGGTTTGAGCCGCACCCCCGTGGTTTCCTCAATGAACTGAAACAGATAGGCCTTTGCCCCGCAATGAGCGTCCCAGATCTCCTCATCGGGAATATTGTCCACGCGGACCAGAAGTTCAGGCTCCGTCGCCCAACTCGGCAGATAATGATTGAACAGATTGACAAAGTAAGGTGAGGCCCAGGTGAAGGGATGAATACCGTTGGTTATGGCGTGAATTTCGAATCCAGGGAAGAGAACCTTCGATATTTCGCCATGCTTCTTGGCCACCCCGTTCACATAGCGGCTGAGGTTAAGGGCCAGCATGGTCATATTAAGAAGGTCTTTGCCGGCAAGTTCCTTAAGCAGAGTGAAGGGAACCACTTCGCCCATGATCCCGGCCGCCAGATCGTACGAAAATCTGTCGTGGCCGGCCTCCACGGGAGTGTGGGTGGTAAAGACACACTGCTCCATAACCCGCGCGGTGTCCCAGGAAGCACGTTCGTCCCAGGTTTCCTCCACGGGTTTTCTGGTGCGATTGAGGAGCTCCAGAGTCAGTAGGCTGGCATGACCCTCATTCATGTGGTACTTGCGGATGGTGAAGCCGAGGGCGTCCAGGATGCGGGCGCCTCCGATCCCCAGGACGATTTCCTGCTTCAGCCGGTAGGCGCTGTCCCCGCCGTAAAGCTGGTCGGTGATATGCCGGTCCTCATCCTGATTCCCCGGAATATCGGTATCCAGAAAAAGAACGGGCACCTCGCCTCCCGTGGGGCTTTTGACCCGATAGAGCCAGGCCTGAATCTTTACATCCCTTCCCTCGATGGTTACAAGTGTTTTCAGAGGCAGAAGCTCCAGGAGGGATTCGGGTTGCCAGTTCCTGGGAAGTTCCTGCTGCCATCCGTCCGCATCGATCGTCTGACGGAAATAGCCCTCGCGGTAGACCAGGGTTACGGCCGCCAGCGGCAATTTGAGATCGGCCGCGCTCTTGATGGTATCGCCCGCAAGCACGCCCAGTCCGCCGCTGTAAGTGGGGATTTCGTTCGAAAGTCCTATCTCCATGGAGAAATAGGCAATTCGCGCTTCGCCGGTAAACGCTTTCCAGCTGTTCATGGAGTCTGACCTCCCGTTCATTTTCGGAACACGGCCGATCCGATTCACGGTGGTGGAAAAACCGGAGTTGGCGGTGTGAGGGAAATTGACGACTCAGTAATGATACACGCGCAAAAACATGGATCAATGAATGGGACCTTCTCCAAGCCCCAGCATGAGGTAATCGGCTTCCTTCGTGGTGACTTCGTTCGGCTCCAGTCGTCCTGGAATGGCCGGAAGAAGCACCCTGTAAGGAATATCGACCCGGAGTGCGATCTGGAAAGGAATGCCGTATTTCCATGCGTGACCGCTGCCGGCGAGAACGATCATGGTGCGGTCCGGATGTGAACGGACATATTTGAGAATATTGTGCGCCATGACGGTGTCCCAGACCATTTGGGCTTCGCAGAAGTTGCGGAAATTTATCTTTCCATGAACATGCCCCCCGAGCGACCTGCGTATAAAATCCTCGTAGTTCTGGTCCACATCACAGGCGACTCCCGGCAGTTGCCGGACCTGCTCGGGCGAAAGAGATGAAAAGCCGCTCCGGGCCACCTGACTTGTGATGTCCCGTGGGATATTCAGTCCCACCATGGGAATCCCTTCTTCCCGGGCGTAGAGGAATATTTCCTTGTACTCCTGCCACATCCCCCAGTTCTGATTGAAAATCTCCATGAATTGAGAAGGGCCGATTTCCCCGGCGATCCAGCGGTCAAGGGACTCCTGGTTGTTCGCCCGGAACATTTCCAGGCCGATGGCAACGGGCACTCCGGATTCGTGAAGAGTCCGGATGACCTGAAGCTGAGCCTTATGGTGGCCAACGTGGTCGTGCAGTTCGCCCATAAAAACAAGAGGGACGTTCCGCAGGTCGCGAACCATGTCCTCGAAGGAAACGAATTCTCCTTCAGCCACGTCCAGAATGTGGGCCCTGCAGTCTGTCGATGACCATAAAATCGAAACCGGAAAAAGAAAAAGAGCGAGCAACACATTTCTAAATCGCATCGGGATCTCCGTTTTCATATGTCCATTTTTCAGTCTTCCTGACTCGTTCCGAAAGAATAAACGGTTGGACCTCCTGCCGTTTCCCAGACGCCCTTGGCCACATTCCGGCCGGAGAGGAATACAAGATAGCTGTACTTTCCATAATGAGGAATTTTCCGGGCGGCCTCCCCCCCCGCCGCCGGAGAAAAGGGCAGAAAAAGGGCTGCCGCGCGGTTTTCATCCACGGGATGTGGGAGGGCGGCAAAAAGGGTTGCATCGGCGGATCGGTAAGTTTTTCCATTCAGCGTAAATTTCCGGCTTTCCAGGGAGAGACTTGCCGGAGTGTCAGGAACCTGCTCCGGCCCGGGATATCCCAGGTAAAGCAGGTCTTTGCCGTTGAGTTTCGAGGCGTCGGCATCCAGGGCCTGAAGAACTTGCGCATCGCTCTGCCCAAGGGCCTCTATAAGAGTGCGGCCCGCTTCGGTCCAGTCGCGCTCGGAAAATCCCGGTCCCCGGATTACGAGAAGGGAGGTCGATCCGCGGATGCTGTTGACAATGGGGGGGATTTCCTCCGGTGAAAGGCGCCGGAACACGTCGGCATCGGGATCGAGCATCAGTCTGGCAGGTCTCGTGTTTATCGTCAGGTTAATATCTTTGCCGTCATCCTCGACCCGGAGAAGATCCATCTTTTTTTCGCTCGAAGATTCGGCGAGAAGGGGCAGCCGAAGATCGAAATAAGGGGGACTTTTTTGTATGACCCGTCCGGAAATTCGCCAATCCCCATTCTCCGACAGATGGATCTGCTCCAGTTCCAGGATGGGAGCGCCTGGGCGGTTTATCCACTGACGGAAAAATTCTGACAGATCCTGATTTCCTGTTTCTCCGAGAGCCCGGGCAAAATCGTTCCAGGAGGCTCTCTGAAAGAGTTTTTCCTGCGCAATCTTGCGCAGACCGGCCCAGAAGTTTTCATCCCCCACGCGGCGGCGGGCCATGTGGAAGACCATGGCTGATTTTCCGTAGCCGACCGCCTGTTCGGCGGAGGTGGTGCGGCTGATGAATTTCTCCAGGGGAAAGTCCTTCTCGGGGGGTGCCAGCGTGGCGTAGTCCCGCAGGATTTTCCGGCGGTATTCACGCGCTTCCTCGACCGATTCCCGTTCCTTGTACAGGTAATCGGCCACATAGGTGGTCAGCCCCTCGGACCAGTTTCCCCGTTCATAGTCGATCCAGACTCCGTTGCCCCACCAGGAGTGGGCGATTTCGTGTCCCAGGCTGGTTTTAACGATAAAGGGAAGGCGAAGAACGGTGCTTCCGATCAGGGTCCAGGACGGAAAACCGTATCCGGTGGGGAAAAAATTCTCCACTACGGCGAATTTTGAGAACGGGTAAGGACCGAAAAGAGAGACATAGAGTTCGAGATAATCCACTGCGGCCCGCAGGTATGTATCGGAAAGACCCGCATTCTCGGGGAGAAAATAGGTATAGACGGGGATGCCATCCGCATCCGCTTCGCGAATTTCGAAGGATGCGGCGGAAAGGGTAAGTCCCCGCAGAGGATAGGATACGTCCCAGACGGAAAAATTCTCACCCTGTTCAAGGCGTTTCCCCGAAGTGACGGCAGCCATTCCGGGTGGAGTTTCGACGCGAACGCGAAAGGTCGCTGGTCCACCTATCAGGTGAGGATACCATCCCGCCTCGGCCAGGAGGAATACGCCGTTGGTCGAAATGTGCGCTCCGACACCGTATCCAGGATCTTCATGGCTGACCGGCTTTTGGGGGATAAGATCCTTAAAAATGGCCGAATACCTTATCTCCAAGGATATCTTCGCGGAGGGGGGGGGCGGAAGAGTAACAGTCAGGATTTCGCGTTCGAAGCGGTAGGTCGCAGCCTTGTCATTGGCCGTTACTCCCAGTATCTGCGTTCCCGGGTTGAGCCGCAGTCGAACCGGTTCGGCTTCTGCTCCGGACAAAGTCAGGATATCCACCCCTTTCAGTTCATGCTTCTTCGGATCGAGTTCAATCCAAAGATCATGATGGGGAAGATCGGCGGCAACTCCGGAATGCGGCAGAAGAACCTGCAGCAGCCCGAAGCACAAAAAGACGATGGAAATCCGAATGATTTTCATGGCGCGATATGAATGCCTTTTCCAGAACACGAAGATAGCGACGCCATCTAATTATACCCAAGGGAAAAATATTTCCACCCTCGCTATCATGACACCGGGTTGACTTGACCTCAGCGTCTGGATTATTGTTGCAGAAGAATCACACATGGACAGGGGGTGATTATCCTCGAAGTTCTTGAGATAAATTATAAACTAGGAGGCAGAACCGTGCTGCACCGAATTTTAAAATCACTGCCTCGTGAAGAGAAAGTGGCGGAAGAAGAGGGGGTGGGAGAAAAAGCGGGGAAATATTTCGCCTCCGGGCAGAACTGCGCCCAAGCGGTAATCCGCGCCGTGACCGACCGGGAAGACGATGAGCTGATGGCGATCGCTAAAGCATTCGGCGGTGGAGTGGGAAACAGCAAATGCCTGTGCGGCGCAGCCAACGGCGGAGTGGTGGCTCTGGCTTTGAAGGGAAAGGGCGCCCGGGCAGATCGCCTGATTCGTGAATTCCGGGAAAAATTCGGCGCCACCTGCTGTTCGGCCCTTTCCCGTCCGTACCGGTGGAACAGCGCTGAGCATCGAGCCAACTGTCGTAGAATCTCGGAGGAGACCGCTGTTATGGTGGAGGAAATCCTCAACAGGTGACGCATTAAAAAAGAACGATCCGAAGAGCCCTCAGGGGCTCTTTTTTTTGGCCCGCTAAAAAGTACAGCAAGTAACTGATAAAAGCAAAAATATACTTGACAAAAAAACTAACAGAGGATACAACAGCGGTAAAGGGTAGTACGCAAAAGAAAAGTACATCAAATAAGTGTAAATAGGAGCTTCCATGAAATCCCTCGTTCAAGGCATTATCGGCTTTTCCTTTCTGTGGCTGGCTGTCGGTGGATCCGCGAATGCCTCACTCTCTGATTATTTCGTCGAAACAGCATGGCTTGCGGAACAGGGGAATCGGGTGAGGGTCGTGGATGTCCGGGTCGCCCCTCTCTACTTTCTTGGCCACATCGACGGGGCGATTCACATCGATAAAAAAGAGTTTCTGGCCACGCGCGACAGTGTAAAAAGCCTGGTCCCTACCACGGATGAGTTTGAGGCGTTGATGGACCGCTACGGAATTACCCCGGAGACCGTGGTCGTCGCCTATGCTGAGGATAAGAACCCGTACGCTGCACGATTTGTCTGGATGCTTCAATTTCACGGCCATCGCCAGGCATACGTTCTCAACGGGGGCTTCGAAAAATGGGCTGGAGAGGATCGGCCTACCGCAATTTTAGGGACGCAAGTCCAACCAACACAGGGCTATCGTTGCCGAAAGGGTTCTGATGTCAGAGCCGAGGCTGATTTCATCCTCACCCGCCTGGGAAATCCTTCCCTGATCGTCTGGGATACCAGAAGTCCGGCTGAATACGAGGGAATTGATGTACGCGCAAAAAGGGGCGGGCATATCCCGGGGGCTGTTCATTTGAACTGGATGAATATGCTGAAGGATGAAAATGGCGTGTACGTTCTCAGAAGCGAAAAAGAAATTACACAGCTTCTTTTGGACAAAGGGATCTCCCCTGAACATGAAATTGTGGCGCATTGTCAGACCGGAATCCGTTCTTCCTACGCCACACTGGTCCTCCTTGGACTCGGTTATAATGCCCGTAATTACGATGGTTCCTGGATCGAATGGGCCAATCGTCCCAGTCTGCCGGTCGAGAGTACGACAAAAATGGCTGCAAACCGATAGGCACACCAAAGTCAGACAGGCAAAGCCGGGCTGTGACGATCCCGGTTTTGCCTTGCCGTTTACTTCCCTTCTCGCAAATTTCCTCAAATCACCTCCTTCGAAACATTCCCGAGTTTCCATTTCCGGTTTTCTTGAAAGTCCACTGATTTGCGATACGCTCTAAGCCTTTGGCCTCCTTCACGACAAGAGTCCGGCGGAAGAAATAATATTCCCTCAGCTGTAAACCCCGAAATGGAGGAAAAAATGAAAAAATTGATTAATCTGAGTACGGTCATATTTCTTTTGGGTCTTTTTTCTTCTCCTGCCATCGCTCAGCAGATGCACCATGGCGGAATGGACGACGACAAGTCCCAGAAGGGAATGATGATGCAGAAGGACGGCGGCATGGGCATGATGGGGCAGATGAATCCCATGTGCCAGCGGATGATGAGCGGCGGCAAGGGCATGGAGCAGATGTGTCCCATGTGCGCCCGGAAGATGGGCGGCGGCATGGGCCAGATGGGTGGGGGGAAGGGAATGATGGGCGGTATGGGCATGATGGGGCCCATGCACGGGGAAATGCATGAAATGAGAATGGGCATGATGAAGGACGGGACGGGCCCCTCGTTCTATCTCGATCAGAAAAGCAGGCTCAACCTCACGGACGAGCAGGTGCGGCAACTTCGACAGGTCCGCCTGGATTTCCGCAAGGACTTTATCCGCCAATCCGCGGATATGAAAATAGGAATGATCGACCTGAATGAAACCTTCCAGGGGGACTGGAGCGTGGAGGAAGCTGAAAAACAACTCCGGAAAGTCTCGCAGCTTCGCACCGATCTGTGGGTGCGCTACCTCAAGGCGCGAAAGGCGGCCGAACAGGTCCTGACACCCGAGCAGCTTCAGAAAGTTCGCACCGAGTCGGAAGGCGAGGACGAAGGAGATGATCTTTTCCAGGATTAATTAGTTTTCGTCCGGAAACGGCCCTTTTCCGCAATCTCCGCGTCAACCCGCGGATTTGATTGTGCGGTGTAAAGTTCTACGCCTCCGCTCAAATCCTTGATTTCCTTGATCTTGCGAAAAATGACTCGTTTTCAGATCGAAAACTGCATTTGTGCTTCCCGAGGTTTCCGGACGGGCACTAATTAATTGGATTTAGAGAGATGGTCCATAAGAATGGCAGGCCCTCCGGAGGACCTGCCATTCTCTTTTTGAAGAATCGATTTCAGGAACATCCGGTATGGTTAGTGATCGGTTTTCTGTTCCCTCTGCCGGACAAGGCTTTCGAATCTCTTCTCCATCCTGTCCAGAATTTCCTGCTCACCGAGGCCGGCGTTTTTCCACAGAAAGGCGAGCATGGCCTGTCCGTAGCAGATGTTGCAGCCCACGGCGTGGTCGTCATATCTACCTCCGGTGGCGCCTTCTTTCAAGAAACAGTGCAGAAGGTTCTTGTGGCCCATTGCCTCGCAGAAGCAATAGCAGGGGACAGCCCGCAGAAGCTCCGGTTCCTTGACCGCGATCCGGTAGCCCGCTTCCACGGCGTCGCTGGTGTAGACGAAGTTCGGAAAATCATGGGATTCCCAATCCTCGGCGGGATATTTTTCTTCCAGGAGCGCTAAAGATTCCTCGGTCAGGGCTGGAATATCCATATGGGCAATGCGATCGACTTCATCCTTTACGGAAGGATTGGCGGCCCAGGCGGTCGTTGATGAATAAATGAGAAGTAGAATTGGCAGCACAGTTGAAATGTGGATTTTCATGGATGAACTCCTTTAAAAGGGGATGCGGAAGGACCAGTTCGGACCTCTGAACCACTGGCCGATGATGATGAGAACCGTCTGCCCAATCAGAATGAGCAGGAAAGTGGAATTCCAGCCGGCACGGTCCGAGGCCAGCCACTTCCCTCCGGGCGAGGGACTGGTATCCAGAAGCGGGGCCAGAAACAGGAAAAAAAGAATGAAAACCGGAACGACAAATCCCCCCAGGAAAACGGAATGGGCCAGCATTTCCTGCAGGCCTACGAAATACCAGGGAGCTTTCGCCGGATTGGGCGGATGAAGGGGATCGGCACGTTCGTAAAGCGGCGCTGGAAAGATAAGAGCCACCACAATCAGTATCGCGAACGTGAGGAAGGCAACTCCGCCTTCGGCTCGATAGAGCCAGGGAACGGCGGGAATCCGATCGACATCCTTTTCCGGAGCGGCCAACCCGCCGTCACGTCGGATGCGCCAGAGGTGCAGGGAAATCAGAATGACCATCAGCATGGGGATGCCCGCTGCATGAATCGCGAATGCCCGCAGAAGGGTTTCTTCTCCAACCTCCGTACCGCCAAGAACCATCCTCTGGGCTTCCGGTCCGATGAGGGGAAAGGATTCCGCCAGCCCGGCGCCGACCCGCGCCGCCCAGTAGGAGATCTGATCCCATGGCAGGAGATAGCCCGTGAAGGCGGCCAGAAGGATCAGAAAAAACAGGGCCAGTCCGTATATCCAGTTCAGGACGCGGCCCTTGTAGGCTCCGGTCAGGAACACCCGAGAGAGGTGCAGCACCGAAAGAATGATCAGTGCATTGGCGGCCGTGAAGTGAAGGCTTCTCACCAGCCCGCCATAATGTAATGTGGTGGTGATGTGGAGGATGCGCTCATAGGCCAGTGAGGTATCCGGAATATAGTAGAGAAAGAGAGAGAAACCCGTCGCCGCCAGAATAACAAAGCAGGTGAGACAGGCGATGCCGAAACCCAATGTGGTCATGGGGCTCAGTGTTCTGCTGCGCACCAGAGCAGGATGGAGATGATCGAGAAAATTGCGGCCTTTTAAATTCATTGTCGGTAATTTCTCAGGGTTTACTTAAATGCGAACACCATCGAGAGCAGGTTCGACTGCCTGTTTTTTCAAATCGACACCCAGTTCGGCTCTTCACGTTTTTCCCCAGTGTGTATCCATACCCTTCCACGCTCTACCTGCAGATCATGCCAGGGAAGGTCCCTGCGGGCCGGGCCCGAAAGGACCGCTCCCCGTGGTCCAAAGTGGCTTCCATGACAGGGACAGAAGAAACCCTGATCAGTCGTGTTGAGCAGACATCCGAGATGAGTACATTCCAGGCTGAGGGCCGCCAGTCGGTCCCCTTCCCACAGGATGGCGATTTTTTCGGAGGGAAAAGGATAAATTCCCTCGGTGGCAAACGTGTCGATCGGGGCCACTTCGGACCACCTGGCCGACGTGAAACGTCCCGCCGCTCTCCAGACGTCCAGGAGGATTCCTCCTGCCGCGGCAAAGACAAATCCGACCAGTCCTCGGCGCAGCCAGGCGCGACGATCCGGATTGTTTATCTTATTCATAAACTTCCCCTGCCGAGAAACGGCGAACCAGGGCTGCGAGTCCCCACAGGTCTTCCGCCGAAAGTTCCTCTCGAAAGGCCGGCATGGCGGTGCCTGGAATTCCGTCGGCAATGGCCCGTGCAATTCGCTCATCGTTTATGGCCGCAAAATAGGGCTCGTTCGTCAGGTTTCTCGGACGCGGCTGAAAATCCAGGTATTCCGGACCCTTGCCCGTCCCGTATCGACCATGGCAGCGACTGCAGTATTCCATATATCGTGTTTCAGCCCTTTTGGAGTCGGATGGAGCCTCCGCAGCTACGGGCAGGGGCGGCATCGTTGTTTTTTCGGTGCGGGGGATGCCTATAAATGCCTCGAATAAAAGATCAATCAGCATCTTGGATCGGTTTTTATCGAGCAGGTTTCCATAGGGGGGCATGGATGTCCCAGCGATGCCCTTTTCAATACTGCTGACAATTCGCTGATCGGGCGTCACTCGAAAGAATTCGGCATTTCCTGCGAATGGTCTGGGGAAATTGGCCAGGTTCGGCTGGATGAGACCCCGGCCATCGCCTGACGCGGCATGGCAGCGCTGGCAGAGAGTCATGTAAAGGTGCTTCGCCTCTTTACCTTCCTGGTCGTAACCGCTCGCATTTGCTCCGGATACCGGAGACGGTTTTGTCGCCCTCGAAGCCAGAAAATTGACAATTTCTTTCTCTTCCCCGGCAGTCATTTTCACCCGCGGCATGATCGCTCCGGGAATTTTTTTAGAAGGATCTGTCAGAAAGACGGAAATATATTCCCGCTCGCGCATGGCCCCGATTGCGGAGAGATCCGTGCCGATTCGACCATCCTCCAGTCCGAACTTATGGCATGCCAGGCATTTGCGGGAGGACAACAGATGCCCTTTTGAAGGCAGATCCTCGGGAATCGGCATGGAAATCACCGGCGGGTCCTGGATCCCCGCCATGATCTGCATGGGAGTCGCATAGAGAGGATCCTTGACCCGGCTTTTCAGGAAAAATGCGATATCGCGCGCCTGCCCACGGGAGAGGGGAAAGCGCGGCATGATGGAGTTCGGCGGATCCCTCTTGGGATCGCGAATGGCAACCTTAAGCGGTTCGAGACCAAGATGAGACCCGATCGTCCCCAGATCCGGTCCGAAGCGGCCCCCGATTCCGTTGCCGGAGATCCGGTGGCAGGTGTCGCAGGCGCGCGTGCGAAACAGGACATAGCCCTGCCAGGCCCGTTCCGCGCCTGGCAGGGGGTTCAATTCATGGCAGGCATAGCAGCGGGCCTGCACCTCCTTGCCTTTTAATATGCGTCGGGCCTCCAGACCGGGCAGGCCGTGGGATATTTCAGGATCCAGAGCCATTCCTTCACCCAGATGACATCCCGTGCAGCCGAGATTTTGGACCGAATGAGGAGCGATGTCGGGGTGAAATTCCACCCTGCCGCCGTGCGCTTCAACGTTGGGAAGTCCACCCTGGATATGACAGGTCGTGCAGTGTTCCCGTACGGGAATGCCGCTCAAGTTGATCGTGATGTCGGCAACCCCGGGACCATGGGCCAGGGGACCCGCGCTGCCTCCGAAAAGGAGAGCCGCGATCAGCGCCAGAGCAGCCGACAGGCCTGCACCATAGAAAAAAAGATTTACCCATCCGGGTTCTTCATTGTCGTTCATGTCTTGTCTTGAATATATCACCTATTGTCTGAAAAGGCATTTTCGTCTGACTTCTTCCCATCAGGAATCGTGCCATCTGGCCGGGCGCAGCATTCCTCGCTAATCAGGTGGGGGCTGGCCTCCTCCAGTTGCAAATCAGAGAACGAAAAAATTCAATCTTCATGCTTTGCTTTCAGAATATTGAAGAATATTCTCCGTGATGGTTGTGCAATATTCCACAAAAGGGGGCGTTCCAAAGGATTAAAATACATCTGAGGTCACTGAATAGGCTCCTTTTATTTTGGCACGATCCATGTAAACGTGTCATTAGTCAGAAAAGGTTCTTGACAAAAGGATGCTGGAATATTGACTTTACTCAGGTATTCTAACATCTAGCCAAGGGGAAAGCGAAATGTTCAGGAAACTGATTGAAATTTTCATTTGTGTTCTGATTCTTCTGCCCGGTTCGGTGCAAGCGCAGGAGAATGTAAATGCACCTGCCCTGGAGGACCTGATCACCGAAGCTCTCGAGAACAATCCTGATCTCGAGGCTGCCAGGGAACGGTGGATCATGAATTCCTTCCAGGTCCCTCAGGCCGAATCGCTGGATGACCCGATGCTGACCCTTGGATTGAATAATTACCCCGTCACTTCCCTCGAAGGGAACAAGACACCCATGACGGGACGGGTGATCCAGTTGAGCCAGAAATTTCCCTTTCCGGGAAAGCTTGCCGCCCGTGGGGATATCGCAGAGCAGAGGGCGCTGTGGGACAAAGCCGTCTATGAAGATCAGAAATTGCAACTGATACAGCGGGTGAAGGAAGCCTTCTATCGAATCTATTACCTGGATCGGGCCGTCGGAATCACCGGCATGAATATCGAACTGCTTGACGATTTTATCCGGCTGGCCGAGACCAGGTACGAGGTCGGACAGGGACTTCAGCAGGACGTGCTGAAGGCTCATGTCGAGCGTTCCCGCATGATGGACCGGCAGATAAAATTTCAACAACAGAGAATTGCGGCCGCAGCCAGGCTGAACACCCTCCTGAACCGACCGACAGGGACGGAAATCCCCTCCCTTCCTGAAATCGAGGTGGTAAAGGTTGGTTTCTCCATGGAAGAACTGCAGGAAGTTTCCCAGGAGCAACGCCCTCTGTACAACGCCTACCGCTCCCTGGTCGAGAGGTTCAGGGCTGAGGAGAAACTGGCCCGTCTGAATTACTATCCCGACATCAACGTGGGCGCCGGATATACCATCCGGCGGGAAAACATGGTGGACGATGGTGAGGACTTCGTCGGTCTTCAGTTCTCGGTCAATCTCCCCGTCTATCGACAGAGACGCGAGGCGGCGGTGGCGCAGGCCGAATCGGGCGTCCGAATGGCTCTCCGACAGTACGATAATTTCCGGAATGAAGTCTTTTTCAGGATTCACGATTCCTATTCGGAACTGGAGAAAAATTACAATCTGCTTCGCCTTTTTAAATCAGGAATTATCCCGCAGGCGAGTCAGTCCTATGAGTCGTCGGTCAGCGCATACCAGGTGGGCAGGGTCGATTTCCTGACCCTGGTGGATGCTCTGATCAAGCTTTATCAGGACAATATCGAATTTTACAGGCTTGTTTCCGCCCATGAACAGAATATCGCCCGTCTGGAGGCAGAATCAGGATTGAATCTGAAAGAAAACACTCCAACAGTCAACCGATAACACAACAATTTCACGGGACATTTTATGAGACGGTTCAAAGTTTTTATCCTCGTTCTTCTGGTTCTTGGCGCGGGTTTCGGAGCGGGAATCTGGTTCGCCGGCGACAAGAGCCCAGCGGAAAACGGCTCCGAATCCGCAAGAACTGCAAAAGACTCAGCCGCTGAAAGTACACAGTACACCTGCGGCATGCACCCCTTTATTATTCAGGACGAGCCGGGAACCTGTCCCATTTGCGGTATGGACCTGACGCCGCTGAAAGCGGGTACCGGCGGTGCGGCAACCGCCAAGGGACCGGGTGAGAGGAAGATAAAGCACTGGGTTGCGCCTATGGATCCCACATACATCCGCGACGAGCCCGGCAAGTCTCCCATGGGAATGGACCTGGTGCCCGTTTATGAAGATGAGTCGGCCACGGGATCGGTGATCGAAATCGATCCGGTGACCCAGCAGAACATGGGAGTGCGGACCGCACAGGTCGTCCGGCGGGACCTCCATCGGACCATTCGGACGGTCGGGATCGTCGAGTACGATGAACCCAATCAGTTTTCCGTGAACAACAAGATCAGCGGGTGGGTCGAGAAGCTGTATGTAAACGAAACAGGGGAATTCGTCAAGAAAGGCCAGCCCCTTCTGGAACTCTACAGCCCGGAGCTGGTCAGTGCACAGGAAGAATACCTGCTGGCGCTCAATAACCGGGAAAAGCTTGCTGAAAGTTCCTTTCCCGAGATTTCCCGGGGAGCCGAGCGACTCCTTGAATCCTCCCGTAAGCGCCTCAAGTACTGGGATATCTCCGATCGTCAGATAAACCGCCTGAGGGATACGGGAGAGGTGAAAAAGACACTGACCCTTTATGCGCCCTATGACGGGATCATTTCCATGAAAATGGCCTATGAAGGGATGAAGGCGCCCGCGGGAATGGAACTGTTCCGCATCTCCGACATCTCAAATGTCTGGATTAATGCCGACATTTACGAATATGAACTGCCGTGGGTGAAAGTAGGGCAGGAAGCGACGGTTGAGCTTCCCTACAAGAGCGAAAAAATCCAGGGGAAGATCGACATGATTTATCCGTACATGGAAGCCAAGACCCGCACGGTAAAGGCCCGCATCGTGCTTGAAAATCCCAAATATGAACTCAAGCCCGACATGTATGTGAATGTTATTATCAAAGCCAGGGAGGTGAAGGACGTCCTTGCGGTTCCGGCCGAAGCGATCATCGATTCCGGAAACAGAAAAACGGTTTTCGTGGCTCTCGGCGGTGGCAAGTTCGAGCCTCGGCAGGTCAAGACCGGCCTGCGTGGAGAGGAGGGCAACATGCAGGTCGAAGAGGGGCTTCTTCCCGGAGAATGGGTGGTGACGTCCGCCCAGTTCATGCTCGATTCCGAAAGTCAGCTTCGCGAAGCCATCTCCAAGATGATGGAGCCGAAATCAGGCGGCCCGACTGGCGCGGAAAAGGCGTCCCGGACCGATTCGGCGGCGGACCTTTTCAACGATAACGGTGAGGCAAAAAAAGAAGATCCTGAGAGTCTGTTCGAATGATAAAAAAATTAAGGACCCGCTAATTTATTGGAATGATTATTCTCTTATCCTAGGCCTCGGGCTTGAGCCTCGTGCCTGCATCTGGATTTCCTATGCTTGAAAAAATCATAGACTGGTCGATAAGCAATAAATTCATGGTGGCCCTGATGACGTTCTTCGTCATCTTTGCTGGGGGCTACGCCCTTGTAAACACCCCGATCGATGCCATTCCAGACCTCTCGGATGTTCAGGTGATCATCTTTACCGAGTACGCGGGACAGGCGCCGCAGGTGGTGGAGGACCAGGTCACATATCCCCTGACCACGCAGATGCTGGCGGTGCCCGGTGCGAACGTGGTCCGCGGCTACAGCTTCTTTGGATTTTCCTTTGTATATATCATCTTCGAAGATGGCACCGACCTGTATTGGGCGAGATCCCGGGTTCTGGAATATCTGAACTATGCCGCGGGCAAGTTGCCCAAGGGGGTGACTCCGAGTCTGGGTCCCGACGCCACGGGAGTGGGATGGGTCTATGAATACGCCCTGGTGAGCGACGGCCGGCAGGACCTGCAGCAGCTTCGCTCCATTCAGGATTGGTATCTGAGGTATGAACTCACCTCCGTGCCGGGAGTCTCCGAAGTTGCCGGCATCGGCGGCTATGTCAAGCAGTACCAGGTGATCGTCGATCCTACGCGCCTTCTTGCCTATCATATCACCATCCAGCAGATCAAACAGGCCATCCAGCGCAGCAACAACGACGTGGGCGGTAAACTCGTGGAGATGGCCGAGACCGAGTTCATGGTTCGGGGCAAGGGGTACATCAAATCGATAAAGGACATCCAGGAGATCGTGGTCGGCACCGATCAGAAGGGGACCCCGATTCTGGTGCGCGACCTCGCGGACGTGAAGATCGGTCCGGAACTGCGTCGAGGTGTGGCCGAACTGAACGGAGAAGGGGAGGTGGTGGGAGGCATCATCGTCATGCGCTCCGGAGAAAACGCCCTGAAGACCATCGAACTCGTCAAGGAAAAACTGGAAGCCCTTAAGGCCGGCCTTCCTGAAGGAGTTGAAATCGTCACCACCTACGATCGTTCGGGACTTATCGAACGGGCGGTGGATACTCTCAAGGAGAAGCTGATCGAGGAGAGCATCGTCGTGGCGATCGTCACGGCCATCTTCCTCTTCCACTTCCCCAGTGCGCTGGTGGCGATCTTCACCTTGCCGGTGGCGATCCTGATCGCTTTTCTCATCATGTACGCTCAGGGAATCAACGCCAATATCATGAGCCTCGGGGGCATCGCCATCGCGATCGGGGCGATGATCGACGCTGCGATCATCATGATCGAAAACGCCCACAAGCATCTGGAGCGCGACAAGGGTAAAAAACCCCACTGGGAGATCATCGCCAACGCATCCAAGGAGGTCGGACCGGCGCTCTTCTACTCGCTGCTGGTTATCACAGTCTCTTTTGTCCCGGTTTTCGCTCTGGAGCAGCAGTCGGGCCGTATGTTCAAACCTCTGGCCTACACCAAAACTTATGCAATGGCGGCCGCGGCCCTGCTGTCGATCACCCTCGTACCGATTCTCATGGGCTGGTTCATTCGGGGGAAAATCCCCGCCGAGGAAGCGAATCCCGTAAACCGGCTTCTGATCCGAATATACCATCCGGTGGTTGATTTCGTATTGAAGTGGCGATATGCCGTCCTCGTGGTCGCGGTGGTCCTGACCGCCTCCATCTACCTGCCCCTGAAGAAGATGGGATCCGAATTCATGCCGCCGCTGTATGAAGGAGATCTTCTCTACATGCCCACCACTTTGCCGGGGATCTCCATTACCAAGGCAAAGGAACTGCTGCAGCAGACGGATCGGATCATCGCCACATTTCCCGAAGTGCACCACGTCTTCGGCAAGGTCGGTCGGGCGGAAACGGCCACCGATCCGGCACCGCTTTCCATGATCGAAACCACCATCATGCTCAAGCCGGAGGAGGAATGGCGAAAAATACCGGTGGATCGGTTCTACAGCGGTTGGCCCGAATGGACGCAGAGGCCCTTTGAGTGGGTCTGGCCCGAGGAGCGTGTGATTTCAGTAGAGGAACTCAAGGAGAAGCTCAATAACGCCATTCAGTTTCCGGGATTGACAAACGCCTGGACAATGCCGATCAAGACGCGCACCGATATGCTCTCCACGGGGATCAAGACTCCGGTGGGCATCAAGATCATGGGGGACGACCTGCAGACCCTCTCTGAGATCGGAGAGGAGGTCGAGGCCCTGGTGAGCACTTTGCCCGGTACTCTTTCCGCCTTCTCCGAGCGGGTCACCGGTGGAAATTATCTCGACTTCGTGATCGATCGCGAAGCGGCGGCCCGCTATGGCCTGACAGTGGGGGACATTCAGGATGTGATCCAGTCCGCTATCGGCGGCATGAATATTACAACCACCGTGGAAGGTCTGGAGCGCTATCCGGTCAATATCCGATACCAGCGGGACTACCGCAATGACCTGCAGTCTCTCGAACGGGTGCTCATTCCTTTAAAGAGCGGCAGTCACATCCCGATATCCCAGGTGGCGGATATCGTGATTCAGAAAGGGCCGCCAGCCATCAAAAGCGAGAACGCCCGGCGCACCGCCTGGATCTACGTCGACCTCAAGGGCATTGACGTGGGAACCTATGTCAAGAAGGCACAAGCGGCGGTGGCCGAGAAGATCGATCTGCCCCCGGGGTACAATATCGTCTGGAGCGGGCAGTACGAATACATGGAGGCGGCCAGATCGAAGCTGATGGTGGCAGTCCCTCTGACGATCCTGATCATCTTCGTGATCATCTACATGAATACCAAGTCGCTGGTCAAAACGGGGATCATCTTCATCGCACTGCCTCTCAGCCTCGTCGGCTGCTTCTGGTATCTGTACATGCTCGACTACAACATGTCGGTGGCGGTCTGGGTAGGCATCATCGCCCTGGCCGGGATCTCGGCCGAAACGGGGGTGGTCATGCTGCTGTATCTGGATCTGTCGTACGAAAATTGGAAAAAGCACGGCCGAATGCTCAGCCGCGGCGACCTGGTGCAATCCATTCATCATGGAGCGGTAAAAAGAATCCGTCCCAAGATCATGACCATAGCGGTCATCATAGCCGGTCTGATTCCCATCATGTGGAGCCATGGCGCCGGGGCGGACGTGATGAAACGCATCGCCGCCCCCATGATCGGCGGCGTAATCACTTCGGGAGTTATGGAATTGCTGGTATTTCCCGTAATCTATTTCATGTGGAGGCAGATCGGACTCGAAAAATCCGTAACTCCCTCGGCCGAAGGATACATCGAAGACTAGGAATCTCGCGGAACCAACTGGATGGCTCTCCTTCGGGGGGGCACGCCACAAACACTATCATGGAGGAAAAAGATGAAGACTCGTACTGTTTGTCTGCTCGCCTTTCTTGTCGCTGTTGCGATCTCACTGCCCGCGTTTGCCGCCGATTCCGGACACGGCAACATGAAGGGGATGGATCACGGTTCCATGAAAGGAATGGACCATGACAAGATGATGTCCCAAGAAGGCATGATGATGCTTGGCGACGACACCGAAGAAGACGTCAAGGGCAGGGCTCACCTCAACGATGTCGGAGAAGCCATGAAGAAGATGGGCATGTCCGAAACCCATCATTTCATGATCCTGTTCGAAGACATTAAAACAGGAAAGGCGATCACCGAAGGCCAGGCCGCTGTGAAAATCACAGGTCCTGACGGAAAAACAAGCAAACCGATCATGCTGATGGGGATGGAGGGCCATTTCGGCTCAGATATCACTCTGACGCAGAAGGGTGAATACAAATTCGAAGTCGGCACCAAGCTGCCCGACGGGCAGAAGCGCCAGTTCGAGTTCGAGCAGACCCTGAAATAACCGGCGCCTCCGGAGCCGGGGCGGGAGCAGACACGGACCCGTCCCGGCTTCGGGAGACCATGGAATCAAAATCTTGCCATAAAGCACTTTAAAAATTCGAGGTCGGCACCAAGCTCAGGGACGGCGAAAAACGCCAGTATCATTTTGAGCACACGGTGATATAAACGATTAAAGAAGGGGCTGCGGGGAACCGCGGCCCTTGGTTTTTTCGAAGTACGAGCTCTCTGCTATAGTATCGAAGAGTGGAAGAGAGGGACTGAACCAGCGAAAAAATCGAGGAGGAACAGAATGCGCCTGGAAGGAATACCGAACGGCAAAGGCGGATGGTTCGTGCGATTGGTCTTCTTGTTTCTCGGGCTAAAACAGGGCAAGGTGCCGGCGCCGCTGCGCATCTATGCCCATCGACCGTCCATCCTGAAGGGCTTTCTCGGCATCGTCCGGGCGGTCGAGAGTCCCGGAGTGCTGCCGGAGCATCTCAAGCGTCTGGCCATGTACTGGACCGCCCGGCTTGTGGAGTGCCGCTACTGAGTGGACCTGACCGACCGACTCGCCCGTGAGGCGGGGATTGCACCAGAAATACTGGCGGAGCTGCCTGGATTCCGGGAAAGCACCCTCTTCAGTGACCTCGAAAAATTGGCGCTGGAATATGCCGAGGCTATCACGGGGACTCCGGCCCGAGTTCCCGAGGAGCTCTTCCGCGCGCTGGAAGCGCATCTCTCTCCGGAGCAGATGGTGGAGTTGACGGCCGCCGTTGCTTTAGAGAACTTCAGCGCCCGGTTTAACCAGGCCTTCGCCATCGAGCCGCTTGTCCTGAGCCGACAATGAATCTTTCAACAGGTTTTGTAATAAACCCGAAAGAGGTAGTGTGCTCGCAGTCAGGATACTTTTTGGCTTCGGCCCGATTTTCCGACAGCTTCCAAAAAAATTGTCGGCCTGTAATAGCGACTAACCGGGAAAAGCTGTTACTGTTTTGGTAGTAAAATAGTAAGGAGAAAAACCAGAAATACATGATCGCTACACTTTTAAATGGATCGCCGACACGCGGGATTTACTGTTGAATATGACAGATTGCGCTGATGGCTTTTCTTTTTGCCGTTTTTTGCACTTTCCGGCTTTCAGCTGTATGCCAGCCTCTTGCATCTGCAGCCGCCACAATTCCTATCCAGTACGTTCGTTGCACTTAACATTTGTGACTGAAAAATGGTTGCAGCCGAATCTTTGGCATCCACAAGCCCTCATTTATCAGGCAACGCCCAGCCGGGGCAAGATAAGAGCAATTAATTTGTGAGCGCGTCGTTCACAACAACAAAAGAAGAGATATTTATGAACACATCACTGATCGTCCTCATCGTGCTGGTGGCGCTGGTATTGTTCGCCGCGTTCTTCATTGTCGGCCTCTACAACAAACTTGTCGCACTGCGCAACCGCTTCAAGAACGCCTACGCGCAAATTGACGTGCAGCTCAAGCGGCGCTACGACCTGATTCCGAACCTGGTCGAGACCGCGAAGGGTTACCTCAAACACGAACGCGGCACGCTCGAAGCCGTCATCGCCGCGCGCAATGCGGCGGCGTCCGCCAACGCGGGCGCCGCTGCCAATCCCGGCGATCCCGCCGCCATGAAGCAGCTCGCCAGCGCCGAGGGCGCTCTCACCGGCACGCTTGGCCGCCTCTTCGCGCTCTCCGAGGCGTATCCCGACCTCAAAGCGAACACCACCATGCTGAGTCTGATGGAAGAACTGACCTCGACGGAAAACAAAGTCGCCTTCTCCCGGCAGGCGTACAACGACTCGGTAATGGCCTACAACACGCAGCGGGAAGTTTTCCCCAGCAGTGTTATCGCCTCCACCTTCCACTTCACCGCGGCTGAGCTCTTTGTCATCGAAAAAGCTGAGGAACGTGAGGCGACGAAAGTTTCATTTACTTAAAGGGGCGCTCATGGATTTTTTTGAACATCAGGACAAAGCCCGGAAAAACACCAAGGTGCTGGTGGTTTACTTCGTGGTTGCGGTCGCGTGCATCATTACGTCCGTTTACCTCGCCAGCCTGCTGATTTTCTATGGCGCCCTATCCCCGCAGCAGCCCGGCGCCCCAACGCCCGAACTCGTCCTGTGGGATCCCACACTTTTCTTCTACGTCGTGCTCGGCACGCTCGGCGTCGTCGCGATCGGAAGCCTCTACAAAACCGCCGCCCTGGCCAAGGGTGGCAGTGCCGTCGCCGAAGCGCTCGGCGGTCGGCTCCTCAATTCCGACACGACCCATCCCGGCGAGCGCAAACTGCGCAATGTGATCGAGGAAATGGCCATCGCCTCCGGCGTGCCCGTCCCCAAAATTTATGTGCTCGACAACGAAAAGGGTATCAATGCCTTTGCGGCCGGCCACGCGCCTGACGACGCCGCCATCGGTGTTACGCGAGGGTGCCTGACCTTGCTCAATCGCGATGAATTGCAGGGCGTCATCGGTCACGAGTTCAGCCACATCCTCAACGGCGACATGCGCCTGAATCTGCGCATCATGGGCGTCATCTTCGGCATCGTCTGTCTCTCGGTGATCGGCCGGGTGTTGATCTACTCCCGAGGCCACGGCAGCAGGGGCAGGAATCCGCTGATGCTCCTGGGTCTTGCTCTGATCGTCATCGGCGCCATCGGGGTACTTTTTGGCCGACTCATCCAGGCCGCGCTCAGCCGACAACGGGAGTTTCTGGGCGATGCTTCCGCGGTTCAGTTCACCCGCAATCCGGCGGGGCTCTCCGGAGCTCTGCAAAAAATCGGCGCCGCCGGATCACGGGTTGAATCCGCGCACGCCGGGGAAGCCAGTCACATGTTCTTCGAAAACGGTCTGGGCAAACCATTTCTCGGGGCGCTGGCCACCCATCCGCCGCTTGCCGAGCGCATCCGCGCCATCGATCCAGGCTGGGACGGGAATTTCAAGGCCGCTGTTCCGGCAGTTGGAGCAGAAAAACCGCACGAGGTGGTAAAACCGCCGTCGTCGCGATTTCCGTTTCCGCCCATCCCGGGCATGTCTGGCGCAGGGGTCGGCGGCACCGGCATCGCGGCCGACGTCGTTCAAATGGGCGCGGTACTCCCTTACCTTGGCAAGCCAACGCCGCTGCATTTACGTTACGCCGAGGAGTTGCGAAAGTCATTCCCGGAGAAACTCCAGTCCGCGGCGCACGATCCGCTCGACGCCACAGCGCTCATTTACGCGCTGCTCCTCAGCCGGGAGGACGCTTTGCGCACGCGGCAACTCTCGGAACTGGCCACCCGCGCCGCGCCGGGGGTTGGCGAAACAGGCGCCGCACTCTGGCCCGCAGCCGCGGCCGTTGCCTCGCGCGCGCGGTTGCCGCTCGTAAATCTCTCATTGCCCGCGCTGCGTCAGCTGCGGTCCGACGAGTTCGAGCAATTCAGCCAGGCGTTGCAATGGCTCATCGAGAGCGATGGGCAGATCAAACTCTTTGAATTCGTCCTGCAGAAAATTGTCCGCCGTCACCTCGCGTCGCAGTCGGGCGACAGCCGCCCGACCTCCATTCAATACCACACGCTCAAACCGCTTGTGCGGGATTGCTCCGTCGTGCTCTCGGCACTGGCGACCGCCGGCAGTGCCAATTCCGGCGAGGTCGACAAGGCATTCCGGACGGGCGTGCCCCATCTTCAGGCGAAGTCTGACGGGCCGCAGCTCCTGCCGCGCGAAGAATGCAGGCTCAAGCAACTTGACACAGCCCTCGATCGCCTCGCCTTGGCCGCGCCGCAAATCAAAAAGAAGATGCTCGAAGCCTGCGTGCAGGTCGTCGGAGCGGACGGGGTGATCAAGGAACAAGAAGCCGAATTGCTTCGCGCCATCGCCGAGACGCTTGATTGTCCGATCCCGCCGTTTGTGGAGATTGCCGAAAGTTAACGACAGGAGCCCCCTATGACTGAACACGAGCATCCGCACCCAAACTCCCCTGAAAAAAAGCCGGGGCCAAACGAGGGCGCAGCGAAGAAGACGAACGTCCATGATGAAACCGAGGGGCATCCCCACGGCCAGGTGAAGCAGCATGAGTTGGAGGCCGAAGCCCGAATTTCGGACCATAGCCCTGGGGAACATAAGGGCCATGCGAGTCATCATGCGCACATGGCGGCGGATTTCAGGAAACGGTTCTGGATCTCGCTGGTCCTGACCCTGCCGATTCTTGTGCTCTCGCCGATGCTCCAAACGTTGGTGGGACTGCGAGAAACCATCCATTTTCCCGGCGACATCTACGTCCTGTTTGGCTTGGCCTCGGCGGTCTTCTGGTATGGCGGCTGGCCATTCATCAAAGGCTTGTTCGAGGAGCTCCAATCCCGCCGCCCCGGAATGATGACGCTGGTCGCCGTCGCCATTGGCACGGCCTATCTCTACAGCAGCGCCGTGGTGTTCGGCCTGACCGGCAAGATGTTTTTCTGGGAACTGGCCACCTTGGTGGACATCATGCTGCTCGGGCATTGGATCGAGATGAAATCGGTGATGGGCGCCTCGAAGGCTCTGGAGGCACTGGCCGAGCTCATGCCCTCCGACGCGCACAAGCTCATGCCCGACGGCAGCGTCAAGGACGTGCCGCTGAACGAACTCTCCGTGGGTGACAACGTCCTGATCAAACCCGGTGAGAAGATTCCCGCCGACGGTGACATCGTGACCGGTCAGAGTACGGTCGATGAGGCGATGCTCACCGGAGAATCCACCCCGGTCACCAAGGAGACGGGCGCAAAAGTCATCGGCGGGTCCATCAACGGCGAAGGCTCGCTGACCATCGAGGTCAAAAGCACCGGCAAGGATTCGTTTCTGTCGCAGGTCATCGATCTGGTCAAACAGGCCCAGGAAAGCAAATCGAAAACCCAGGATCTGGCCAACACCGCCGCGTTGTGGCTCACCATCATCGCCTTGAGCGGCGGCGTCATCACCTTTTTCATCTGGCAGGTCATCGTCGGTCAAGACTTTGCGTTCGCCATCGAACGCACCGTCACCGTTATGGTCATCGCCTGCCCGCACGCCCTGGGTCTGGCCGTGCCGCTGGTGGTGGCCGTCACCACGGCCCTCGCCGCGAGCAACGGCCTGCTCATCCGCAATCGCGTTGCCTTCGAAGGCGCCCGAAAGCTGCGGGCCATCATCTTCGACAAGACCGGCACGCTGACCGAGGGCCGCTTTGGAGTGACGGAAACGTTGGTGTTGGACGAGGACATCACCGAAGAGAAGCTTCGACGGTACGCGGCCTCCGTGGATGCGCATTCGGCTCACCCCATCGCCAAGGCCATTGCCGCTTCTTCAGATGAGCTGCTGCCCGTCGAAGATTTCAACAGCATCACCGGCAAGGGCGCCGAGGGCCGGGTCGAGGGCAAGGACATCAAGGTGATAAGTCCCGGCTACCTGCGCGATCAGAACATTGATGTCACCGACCAGCGCATCGAGCCGTTGCAAGCGCAAGGCAAGACCGTCGTGTTTGTTCTGGTTGACGGGAAGTTGAAAGGAGCGATCGCTCTCGCCGACATCATTCGACCCGAGGCGAAGCAAGCCATCGCCGCCCTCAAGGCACTCGACATCCGCTGCCTCATGCTCACCGGCGACAACAAGGCGACGGCCAAATGGGTCTCGGACCAGATCGGACTGGATGAATACTTCGCCGAAGTCCTGCCGCAGGACAAAGCCGCCAAGGTGAAAGAAGTCCAGGCCAGGGGCGTCCTGGTGGCGATGACCGGCGACGGCGTGAACGATGCCCCGGCGCTGGCGCAGGCAGATGTGGGCATCGCCATCGGCGCCGGTTCCGATGTAGCGGTGGAAACCGCCGACGTGATTCTGGTGCGGAGCAATCCGCTGGATGTCGTGGCCATCGTGCAACTCTCCCGCGCCACCTATCGGAAGATGATCCAGAACCTTGTCTGGGCCACAGGCTACAATGTCATCGCCTTGCCGCTGGCCGCCGGAGCCCTGTACGCTTGGGGCGTGCTGCTCACACCCGCAGTAGGCGCGGTGTTCATGTCTGCCAGCACAGTGATCGTCGCCATCAACGCGCGACTGCTGAGGCTGAATAGATCGGCAAGCGCTGACAAACCTGAACAAAAAGGTTCGACCGAGCCGAATCCACGTGAAGACCGGAAACAGGGTGCCAACGAAAGGGGCCAGTCATGAAAACCAACAAAGTAAGAGTCGGAGTCAATGGATACGGAGTCATCGGCAAGCGTGTTGCGGATGCCGTTCGCCTGCAGCCGGATATGGAACTGGTGGGGGTGAGCGACATCATCAGCGACTATCGAATCAAGGGCGCGGTGGGGTTGGACGTTCCCTTATATGCATCCCTGCCGGAGAAGGAGTCCGAAATGAGGGATGCGGGTCTTCCTGTCGCCGGGGTGCTGAAGGATTTGATTGGGCAAGTTGATGTCATGGTCGATTGCACGCCCAAAGGGATCGTGGCGAAGAATCTCGAAGGATACAAATCGGCAGGCATCAAGGCGATCGTCCAGGGTGGAGAAAAGCACAGTGTGACGGGACATTCTTTCGTCGCGCAGGCAAACTACGCGACCGCGCTGGGGCGCGACGTGACGCGGGTGGTCTCCTGCAACACCACCAGCATCGTGCGCACACTGGGCGCCTTGCAGGATGCGAAACTGCTGAAAAAGGCGCGCGGGGTGCTGATCCGGCGGGCGACCGACCCATGGGAGTCGGACCACGGCGGCATTATGAACACGATCGTTCCAGAGGCGCATATTCCCAGCCATCAAGGGCCGGATGCCCAGACGGTGCGGCCGGAACTGGACCTCATTACCATCGCGGCGAAGGCTGCTCACACGCAGTGTCACAATCATTATTGGGTGGTCGAACTGACGCGTCCCGCCAGCCGGGAAGAAGTCCTGGACGCCTTCCGGCAGGCGCCACGCATAGCGTTCATACGTATGAGCGACGGAATCGTGGCGCTCAACAACACCATCGAGTTGATGCACGATCTCGGGCGGCCCCGAGGTGACATGTGGGAAGTCGCCCTTTGGGAAGACGTGCTCACCGTCAATGGCACGGAATGCTATTACACCTATCAGGTGGACAACCAATCCATCGCCATCCCCGAGAACATCGACGCGATCCGCGCCCTCGCCGGCAGCGTCAGGGACGGACGGGAATCCATCCAAATGACGGACGAAACCCTTGGCATAAAGCGCTATTTCATTGCGCAGTAAGCCGTTACGCAATGACCGTGAACCCATTCCCGATTCGGTTGAGGCGGTGGTTAAGTCGGTTCTTTGCGGCCACGATGCTGACGATGGTACAACCTGAACCGGATGCGGTCCTCGAGGGAAATCGGATCGCCTGCATTGCCACTGAGGATCTGCTGAGAGGCCCATGACGCTATTCGAAATTACCGCCGTGTTGATGGTGCTGACGGCGCTCTTCAGCTTCATCAACTACCGTGTGCTGCGCATGCCGACCACCATCGGGGTGATGTTCATCGCCCTGGTGGTCTCGCTGGGAATTGTGGCCCTGGGCTGGATCGGTGTGGACATCGGACAGTCCAACTTCGCCCGGATTCTAAATGTCATCGATTTTGATCAAACGCTGCTGCATGGCATGTTGTCGTTTCTGCTCTTTGCCGGGGCGCTACAGATTAAACTCGAAGACCTGGCCAACAACAAATGGGTCATCACAGTCCTGGCCACCGCAGGTATTGTTGCCTCAACCTTTATCGTCGGTGGCCTGACCTGGCTGGTGTTGGGTTTTCTCTCGATCCCCGTTTCGTTCATTTACTGTCTGCTCTTCGGGGCCTTGATCTCACCGACCGATCCGGTGGCGGTCATCGGCATTCTCAAGACCGCGGGCGTCCCCAAAGACCTTGAAACCAAAATTGCCGGGGAAGCACTCTTCAACGACGGCATCGGCGTGGTGGTTTTCCTGATCATCCTTGAACTGGCGCTGGGCGGCCACGAAATCACCCTGGGCCGGGTGGCGCTGCTTTTTCTGGAGGAAGCGGTGGGCGGGGCGGTACTGGGGCTGGCGATCGGTGTGCTGGCCTACCAGATGCTCAAAAGGGTCAACAACTACCAGGTGGAAGTGCTTATCACCCTGGCGCTGGTCATGGGCGGCTATGCCCTGGCAGACAGGATTCACACCTCCGGCCCCATCGCCATTGTTGTGGCCGGTCTATTGATCGGTAACCAGGGTCGCGCTTTCGCCATGTCGGAAACAACCCGGGAACACCTCGACGACTTCTGGGAGCTGGTGGACGAGATTCTCAACGCCCTGCTCTTCATGCTGATCGGCCTGGAAATGCTGATCATGCCCTTTACCGCCGCTTTGTTCATGGCCGGTCTGCTGGCGATCCTGATTTCCCTGTTCTCCCGCTGGGCGAGCGTTGGCGGCGCCGTTTTGCTCATGAGGACATTCCGGTCGTTCAGCGCGGGGACGATCAAAATCCTCACCTGGGGCGGATTACGCGGGGGAATTTCGGTGGCTCTGGCCTTATCGCTTCCGACGGTGCCGGAGAGACCCACGATTGTGATCATGACCTATATGGTCGTGGTCTTCTCCATCGGCATCCAAGGGATGACTCTAGGGAGGCTGGTTACTAAAACTTATCCGGCAGTTCCGGGCGATGCTGACGGGGTCCGACCGTGAAACGGGACATTTTGCCCAGGGGACGAGATACCCCCTGATGATGCTGATTCGCTGTGTCTCTGGCGCTGGAATTGATTGATGGTATGCTGCAACATTAACTTCCGCACCTGGAATGGATGAATAGCATGGAAAATACTCCCGACAGAACTTCGAAATACCGGGCAGACAGTCTTTCGCTCATCGGCGCTGTTGCTTTGGGGACCGGTGTCATGATCGGCGCCGGGATCTTCGCGTTGACCGGCCAGATGGCGGAGATGACCGGAAGCCTGTTTCCCCTGGCGTTTCTTTCCGCCGCGCTGATTGTCTCGTTCAGCGCTTACTCCTACGTCAAATTGTC
>JAGXHI010000019.1 GCA_024636295.1 Desulfuromonadales bacterium | reverse complement strand
CGGCTGCAAATCCGGCTGCTTGGCCCATATTTCGGCTCCTTTTCGGCCCATAGCTCTAGCTATGAGCTCTCAAACGAGCCAAAATCTGTTCTCAAGCTTCCAAATTTTCGCTTCGCCCCGGATAGTCCGACAGCCTCCTAGGACAACGTCTCCGGAAGGGTGACGCAGAGGCACTCCGCCTCGGCGAAAACGGTCTCCCCCTGGCGGATCCGGCCCCGGATCTTCACCTTGCGCCCCTCGGCGGAAGTCACCGTGCTCTCCACTGTGACGACCTTCTCCAGAGGTAGAAGATTGCGGAAGCTGACGTTTAGATTTGCGACCACAACGGGATATCCCGCCGCCCAGGCGGCGAGCCCGAGCACCTCGTCGAGAACCGCGGCCATGGCTCCGCCGTGGGAATGCCCCGGAGGGCCCTCCGTTTCGGGGCCGAACCAGACCCGCGCCCGCAGCTGTCCGTCCTCGCTCTTGTAGTAGAGTATCCGGTAGCGGTTGCCCTCCGGTTCGCCGGAGACGAAACGAAGCGAGCCACCGACCAGGGCCGGCGCATCGAGGGGGGTCCAGCCTTTTTCTCCCACCAGATCGACCGGCGGCCGGACGGAGGTGGGGATTTTTGTCTCTTTTTCTTCTTCCAAAACAGTTCTCTCCTTTTTTCCCGCTCGATGGACAATTTATTCCACGATTTCGACCTTGTTGATCACGACCGGCTCCTTCGGTACGTCCTGGTGGCCTGATTTGCTGCCCGTGGCGGCCCGCCCGATTTCCCAGACGGTGTCCATACCGTCGACGACCTTGCCGAAAACCGCGTAGCCGTAGACCGAGGGATTGTTTCCGCCGTGGTCGAGAAACTTGTTGTCGGCCATATTGATGAAGAACTGGGACGTGGCGCTGTCGACCACCTGGGTGCGGGCCATGGCGATCGTCCCTTGCTTGTTCTTCAGGCCGTTGTTCGCTTCATTCTTAATCGGCTCGCGCGTTGGTTTCTCCTTCAAATCAGCGGTAAAACCGCCACCCTGAATCATGAACCCCTTGATCACCCGGTGAAAAACGGTGCCGTCGAAAAAGCCCTCGCGCGCGTAGGAGAGAAAATTCTCGACGGTGATCGGAGCCTTTTCCCGGTCGAGTTCGAGGGTGATTTCCCCCATGGAGGTATCGAGGACGACCAGCGGATTCGAGGCGCTCATAGTGTCTCCTAAAATTCGGGTTAAAGGTTGAGGTTCAAAATTCAAGGTTCAGGCAATCCAAGCAATTTACCTCAGGCGGGAGGGGATGTAAAGATTGGGATGGGGAAAAACAGAAACCTGGAGGATCGCAGAAGCTTCGTGGTCAATGCCTCCGATTGGCTTTCAATGCCGACAGATCAAAACTGAGGGGAGTCCGTGGGGCCCGGTTTTCAAAGCGATCTGAGGCAACTTCTATACCTCTCTCAACAAGCTCGCCAGCCATGGAGAGAGGATCATCGAAAGAAGGCCGAGGGGCATCAGTCCTCCTCCTTTCAGATTGTAATCTGAGAGAAGGCGCTCCCATGAAAAATGAGCGACATAACGGCCGAAGATCAGCTCAAATGCCACCGTGAGAATTGCCCAGAGGAGGCCTACGAAAAGCAACTGACCTGCAGAGCCGGCGTCAATCCATGGCACCAGGAGGAGGGAGAGGATAAAGATGAGCAGTGACCCGGTGATTACGCCGAGCTGTCGGGCCTTACGATCTCCCACGTGGGGTTCGAGAAATCGGGTGCGGGCAATTCCGTGCAACATTTCCACAAGGATTATCAGCATCCATACGAATATGCTTCGTCCGATCATGCTGTTTACGGCACCGCCTCCATAATTGTCCGGCAAAAAAGCCCGCCGATTTGACTCCCCGATATTTCAGATGTTTGCAGGTTGTTATTTTATTCTGTGAATCTGGGATATTTCTTCCGGATTTGTAACGCAAACGTTCAGATCCTTCAAAATACCATCATCAATACTGTATATCCATCCATGGATGTACAATTTCTGTCCGGATTTCCACGCATTCTGTACAATTGTGGTATGGCAGACATTAGCTACTTGTTCAACAACATTCAATTCACATAATAAATCTGTTTTCTCTTTATCATTTTCTCTCGAATCAATTTCATTATTATACAACCGATGTATATCTTTTATATTTCTAAGCCAGTTATCGATCAGTCCATGATCCTGGTTTTCCATGGCCGCCTTGATGCCGCCGCAACCATAATGTCCGCAAACGATAATATGCTTTACTTTCAATACTTCCACTGCATATTGGATTACTGACAAACAATTCAGGTCGGTATGGATGACCAGGTTGGCGATATTGCGGTGGACAAAAATTTCACCCGGCAATAGACCCACGATTTCATTTGCAGGCACACGACTATCGGAACAACCAATCCATAGATATTCCGGACTCTGCTGCTTGGAGAGTTTGGAAAAAAAATCCGGATCGGCTTCCTTGATCCTGTGTGCCCAATTCTGATTGTTGTCAAAAAGATTTTTCAAGGCTCTCATAGAATTTATCCAACTGGTATTTTTTTCTCATGTCAAAGAGATAACCGGCGGCGTCATTACGGCGACGAAAAGGTTTAATCGACCCGTTCAGCGAGCCAGATCGCATGGAGATCTCCTTTATTGTCATGAGCCCGCACACGCGTCAACTTCGCCGTAAAACCGACTTTTCGCAGGCGCTCGGTGAAATTGCGATCAGGACCTGCCGACCAGACAGCCAGAATACCGCTGGGACGCAGCGCTGAGTAGGAAGCAGTCAGGCCATCCATAGTATATAACCAATCATTCTTCTTGCGAGTCAACCCCTCGGGACCGTTATCGACGTCGAGCAGGATCGCATCGAAGGCCTGCCGTTCCGCCCGGAGAACTTTGGCGACATCGCCCCCGCGAATCGTGGTTCTCGCATCCTCCAGCGGCTTTCCGGCATGCTTCCCCAAAGGTCCCCGATTCCAATTTACCACCTCCGGCACCAGTTCGGCCACCACCACCTCCGCATCCTTACCGAGGAGGCGCAGGGCTGCGGCCAGCGTAAATCCCATGCCCAGGCCGCCAATCAGAACACGAGGACGAGGACGACCAGCGATTTGGCCGCACGCAAATTCCGCCAGGGCATCCTCGGACCCATGAGCCCGCGTGTTCATCAGAACGCCACCGCCGGCGATCCTGATCGTGAATTCACCATCACGCCGAAGGAGTTGAAGTTCACCGCCGTTTCCCGGTATTTGTGCAGTATCGAGCAGTTCCCAGGGGATCATTTGTATTTCTCGCACAAAGCTGAACAGGATCCGGGGTCTGTCCTGGAAAGAACTGCGCCTGGATACGGGTGAACGGTTGACGGACATTGTACTCAAAAATAGAGGGCCGGCGGTAAAAAATCTACATATCAGTCCTGCACAGATAGTCGCCGCCCTCCGGCGTGTCGCTGCCGTGTGGGATGTCGGGGCCTCAGGCGTAGCCATAGCCCACCGGTGCGGAACCAATCGAGACAGAGGAGTTCGAGGTGATCTTCGGTGATTCTTGTTCGCCTCTACTTCTCTGATGAGCCGTCCTACCTGTGGAACGCCCCCTGTGAACTGACCCCCCTGTGAACTGACCCCCCTGCTCGTTAGACTCGCTTCCCCCCTGCGAAGCAGGGGGGACTGAGGGGGGTCAACTTTTTAAGGATGGTCGCAGTTCTTCATTTAGCCGATCAAATACCCCATCAATATTTTCCATCACTTCCAGATTACCGAACCGAACCACCCGCAACCCCAGTCCCTCGAGAAAAGCCGTGCGCTCGGCGTCGTAGGTGATGGCATCATCGGTTGTGTGGCTATCGCCGTCAATCTCAATAACCAGCTTCTGCTCTGCACAGTAAAAATCAACGATGTACGGCCCGAAAGGCCGCTGGCGGCGGAAGCGGTGCGGCAATTGTTTCAAACACTGATACCACATCCGTTTTTCTGGTTCGGTCATGTTCGAGCGCATTTCCCGAGCTCGCGGGATCAAGGCGCTGGTATACGTTTTCATAGGCCACAATACCTCCCTTGGGGGGGATCACCCCCTCAGCCCCCTGTTGCACAGGCAAACCACCTCCCTGCTGCACAGGTAAACCACCCCCCTGCTCGTTAGACTCGCTTCCCCCCTGCGAAGTAGGGGGGACTGAGGGGGGTCAATACACAAAAAAGGCGCCAGCACTTTAAAAGTGCAAGCGCCTGTTTTTATTGGTGGAGCTGAACGGGATCGAACCGTCGACCTATGCGTTGCGAACGCATCGCTCTCCCAGCTGAGCTACAGCCCCTGAAAAATCTGCGATACCTTATCCAAACCGGCTCTGTTTGTCAATGTTTGACTGCCGGTCGGCTTGCCGCCGGCTGTACCGGGAGACGGATGACGAAAAGGGTTCCTCGCTCCAGATTCTTCACTTCGATTTCCCCGCCGTGATTTTCAATAATGCGTTGGGAAATGGAAAGCCCCAGTCCGGTGCCTTTGTCCTTGGTGGTGAAAAAAGGATTGAAGATGTTTCGGATCACATCGGGAGGAATGCCTCCTCCGGTATCCTCGACCTCGACCGCCGCTGCTTCGTCTCCTCGAAGTGTGGTGGCGTAGGCACGCACAGCCAGATTGCCGCCGTCGAGCATGGACTGCCGGGCGTTGGTCAGAAGGTTAAGAATGACCTGCCGCAGTTTCTGCCTGTCCCCGGATATTCCCGGGAGGTTCTTTTCCACTTCGATATTTATTCGGATGGAACTCCAGTCCAGAAGATCGGCCTCCAGATCCAGGGCTTCTTCGATGATCTGGTCGAGCCGGCATTCGGTGAAAAGAAGATCCTGCTTTTTTGAAAAGGAGAGAATGTCCGTGAGCATCTCCTCCATCCGTCGAACCTCGCGGACGATTGTCGAAGAATATTCGTTCTCCCGGCTGCCGGATGGGGTCAGACGGGAGAGCCGCTTTGCAAATCCACCGATAGGGACCAGCGGGTTGCGGAGTTCATGGACGATGGAGGCGGCCATTTCTCCTAAAACGGCCATTTTTTCGCCTTGGATGAGACGCTCCTGGGTTTCACGCAGATCTTCATGGGCCGTTTCCAGCCGGTGGAGGAGCATCGAGTTTTCCATGGCGCTTCCCGCCTGATTTGCGAACAACTCCAGAAAACGGAGGCGATCGGGCGTAATTTCCTCCTTCTCACCGGGATTATCCACGACAAGGACTCCCAGGACACGATCCCTTCCTGAAAGTGGAGCACAGGCATAGGGCCCCAGTTCCAGCGCCCGAGCCAGGGCCGCCCCTTCTTTCGGCTCGGCATTCGGATCGGGCACCAGAATAACGCGCGCTTTGCGGGCGGCACGCGCCAGCGCATTGGTTTGCTCATCGAGCGGGAGCCGTTGTTTGACCACCTTTCGGTTGAAGGCGACACGGCGTTGTTTGTCCTGGATCGTTTCATCCACCTGCGGCCGTTCCCACACCGGAGCGGTCTCGGACCCGACAGGAAGCACAAGGGATGCCGATTTCCGGGTGACGCCCAGCATCCCCTGCAGTGTGCCGCTGCGCTCATTTATCATGAACAGCATCGCTCGCTCGAATCCGCCTCCGTTCGGCACGACGGCGGCCGAGAGGATCAGGTGCATCAGTTCATTAAGCCGCAGCGTACTGTGAATCAGCCGGGAGCTGCGGTAAAGAAGAGACGTCTCCCGCAGTTTTCTGTCATTCTCGGCGGAAAGGCTCTCCAGCCGTTCGCGACCTGCCAATCGCTCCAGGGCGTGTGCGATCTGGGACCCCAGAGCGGTAAAGAATTTCAGATCCCGGCCTTCGGGTGCAAGGGTAAATGGATTCGGCTCCGGGCTTCCGAAAAGGGTCAGACTCCCCAGTGCCCTTTCCTGGAAAAGAAGAGGAATCGATACCATATCGGGGGGAAAATCAGGGGGAAGGTCTTCTGAATCGGCAATTTTCCATCGTGCCACGGGCTTCCGTTCAGATACCGCCTTGACGGACATTTCGCCTTCCAGGTCGAAAAAAAGAGGGCGAAAGCGGCGGAACTCGGACTGGGTGCGCACATAACTGCGGCCCAGGACGGTTTCGCCCAGCAAGGGACGCAGGATCACACATCCGAAATTCCCGTATTGGAGAATGCTTCCGACGGCGGAGCGCAGCAGCTCTCGCAGAGTTCTTGACTGATTGAGTTTCTGCCCCAGGCCCGAAAGGAGAGCAAGTTGGGCCATGCGTCGACGGTTCTCCGTGATGAACCGTCCATACTGGACAAGCCGCGCCAATTCATCGCATGCGGCCTCGAAAAGATCCAGTATGGGAGCGGAATTCCGGTTGTCCGGAAACCCGACCGAGAGGACGCCGAAGCAGCGGCGGCGGCTGGAGACGGGTAGATAAAAGCAGGAATTTTTCAGGATTCGGCGATTGTGGCGCGCCGTCTCATACTCGGGTGAATTTTCGATTTTGCGGGAGGCCGGAAGAAGGATTTCCTCTCCCGATCCGGTCAGGCAGAGGCGAAAGGTCTTCCGTCGATCATCCAGAAGGTAAAATGAGCATTCCTTCAAGTGGAAAAGCTCGGAGAGTAGTCGCAGAATATCTTTAATGCCCTGGGTATAATCGAAACCCGAATTGCGGGCGATGCGAACGATCTGGCGCAGGATCTCGTATCGGTCGCATTCCATGAACCCCTCGTTTCGCAGCCCGCGCCTCAGTTTACCGGATCAGCCGATTTTTTCCTGGCGCTCCTGTTCGGTTTTGCATTCGATACAGAGGGTGGTCACGGGTCGCGCCCGTAATCTGGCGGCGCCGATCTCCTCCTCGCAGCTTTCACAGATCCCAAATTCGCCCTGATCGATCCGCTCCAGAGCCTCGCGGATTTTCAGAATCAGCTTACGTTCCCGATCCCGAATCCTAAGTTCGAAGTTCCGATCCGACTCCAGGGAGGCGCGATCGGTGGGGTCAGGAAAATTCGTCTTTTCATCCGTCATTTCCGAGACGGTTCTTCCAGCCTCCCGCTGCAGCTCATCGAGCTGCTCCTGGAGGATTTTACGAAATTCTTCTACCTGTTCCTTCTCCATGGAATCAATCCCCTCTTTAAAAAATTAGCCAAAAATAGAATAGGTTCCACCTTTTTGTCAACCTTATTTGGCGTCATCGGATCTCGCATTCGAACTCTATCTATGCTGTCTACCGAAGAAGGTCAACATTCTCAGCAGAATACATTTTCATCTGCATTCCCTCAGGGGTGGAGGGTTCCCCCAAGCTGGATATACAGGATGAGGAGAAGCAGAAGCACCCCAAGCCAGCAGGAAATAATTTCCGTGCTCTTGACAGGGGGCGCGGCGGCCATGTCGCGGGTCTCCTGACTGACGGCCTCCCCCGGCACGCGGTTGAGCATTTCCCTCACCAGCCGGGGAAAATCGGCATAAGCGTTCGAGAAAATCAGAAAATGCTCTTCGGAACTCAGCGTCAGGAAAGCCCGCTTTCGAACCAGTACCGTTTCCACAGAGGTGATGTCGCGGAACTCCATGCGGCCCCTGCGCAGGAATTTGAACACCGTGACCCCCTCATCGTTCACGACGGCGCGCCGAAAGGCGCTTTCCACCAAAAGCATCGTCACGGGGAGAATGATCACCCCCAGAATGATGATCCTTCCCAGCGGCTGCCCTTGCACGAGAGAGACGGCAAAAAGAACGAGAGAAAGAATCCACAGCAGTCCAAGAGGGACAAGAAAGGATCGGCGGATGACGAACTGAAGTTTTTTCCCCACGATTTTTGCCTCTCATGCCAGAAAGTCCGGCAGAAGTTTAGCAGAAAGTCAAAGCCATGCAAATGCCCCCTGGAGGAGCTCATTCATCGAAAATTTCTTCCAGCAGTTCCGCGGCCGTGTGCACTCCTCCAAGCCATATGCCGGGTGGCGCCTCGAGATTCTTCAGATTCCCCGCCGGAAGAAAACATCGGTTAAAACCGAGTCGGGCCGCCTCTTTCACCCGGAGTTCCGGACGGGAAACCGCCCGAACCTCCCCGGCCAGGCCTATTTCACCGAAAAGAGCCGTGCGGGCGGGAATCGGCCGGTTCAAATGACTGGAGGCCAGGGCGGCCGCCACTCCGAGGTCGGTGGCGGGCTCGTTCAGACGGACTCCCCCCGCAACATTGAGAAAGATGTCCTGTGCCATCAGCGACAAACCAACCTTCTTCTCCAGGACGGCCACCAGAAGAGAAACCCGATTGTGGTCGATGCCGATGGCGGTGCGCCGGGGCGTGCCGAGGGAGGAGCCGGAGACCAGGGCCTGCAGTTCGACCAGGATCGGCCGGGTCCCCTCCAGAGAGGGGATAACAACACTGCCCGAAGCACCCTGGGGCCTCTCCGCCAGAAAAATTTCCGAGGGGTTGAGAACCTCGGCAAGACCGGAGTCCTTCATTTCGAAAACACCGATCTCGTTGGTGGAGCCGAAGCGGTTTTTGACCGCCCGCAGAATCCGATAGGGGTGACCGGGGTCGCCTTCGAAATAAAGAACGGTGTCAACCATATGCTCCAGCATGCGTGGACCGGCGATTGACCCCTCTTTGGTGACATGACCCACAATGAAAACCGAAGGGCCGCCTCCCTTGGCGAGATGCATGAGCCGACCGGCGCATTCCCTCACCTGGCTGACGCTGCCGGGGGCCGACTCCAATGCGGCGGTGAAGATCGTCTGAATGGAATCGACAACCAGAAAGGCGGGTTTTCGCTCCTCCACCCTCTCCAGAATGGCCTCCAGGGACGTTTCGGCAAGGACCAGCAGGCGATCCGCCGAAATCCCGAGGCGTTCCGCCCGCAGTTTGATCTGTCGGGCTGACTCCTCAGCCGTTACATAGAGGGCTTCCCCTGAATCCGCCAGCCGGGCGGCGCCCTGCAAAAGAAGCGTGGACTTGCCGATTCCCGGATCTCCCCCGATCAGGATGAAAGAGCCCGGGACGACTCCCCCTCCGAGAACCCGGTCCAGTTCCCGTATGCCGCAGCGGATGCGGTCCTCCTCTGCCGCGGCGACGTCCCTCAGAAGGACGGGAACGGAAATCTGTCCTTTGCCGGAGCCGCCCTTTCCTGCCCGTGGGGGTGCGGTCTCCTCGACAAGAGTATTCCACTCCATGCAATCGGGACAGCGCCCCAGCCATTTGGGACTCTGAAGACCGCATTTCTGACAGGTGTAAAATGTCTTGAGTTTCAAAAGGAAATTCCTTGGTGGGCTGAAAATGAGGCATTCTATGATTTTTCACCTTCACGTGTCAATTGTGCGCGCCCCTGGATGTTTCGTGGCTAACAAGCCGACGTTCCTGATTCTGTCCGGATGGGGTCGATCGTCAATAGCGGACGCCAAAATCCTCATACTGCAATTAGCTCTTTGAAATATTTGCGATCATAGGCTGCAGGCGATAAATTCCCGAGCCGATGCTGACACCTCTGGCGGTTGTAGAAGACGATGTATTCGGTTATCTCCCGCATTGCTCAGTCGACGGCGATTTCATCCTGAAACTGGCCATGTCCCTGATGAGACGAAGCGTGAGAGGACCGGCCAAAATGGCCGTCGTCGCAAGCGGCTTCATAGGAAGCATCTCGGGCAGTGCGGTCGCCAATGCTATCGGGACCGGTTCCCTGACCATTCCCTTGATGAAAAGGACGGGATTCCTTCCGCATTTCGCGGCCGGAGCGGCCCCCTCCACGCGCGGCCAGCTGATGCCCCCGATCATGGGAGCCGGGCCCTCATCATGGCCGAATGGACCGGGATCCCTTATCTGAAGATCATCGGTGTTGCCACCATCAAAGCTTGCCAAAGGCCTTTACCTTATTCCCCTTCTTTTCTGCTATACTCCCATCCTCTTCGAAGGGTCCCGTCTGGCTTGTGACCGAAGCGGCGACTTCCGGGACCATCGGCCTCTTTTCCTTCGCAATCATGTCGGAAGGGTTTTTCTTCCGCCCCGCTGGTTACCTGGTGCGGATCCTATTCGGCATAGTAACGGCTCTGATGTTCTGCCCGGGATATGAGACGAATGCCGCATCGTTCTGGCCCTTCTACAGAAACGCGGGTCCAGGGAATTCGACGCTGCACAAACGACCGCCTCTGAAAATCAGTAGCGGCTTGCCCCTGAAGAGTTGATTGTCGTAATATGGACTCGACTTCTCTCTCTTTCCGGACATGGCCATGGATTTTATTGAATTGAAATACGGAAACACCTCCTTTTCTTGCCGCATTCCGGGGGCCCGGCTGATTCAGCCCCATCCGCCGAAGGCATCGGACGATCCCGTTTCCCTGGTCGAGACCGCCCTGGATAATCCCATGGGAGCGCCTCCTCTTGAGAAAATCGTCCGCCCTGGAGAAAAAGTGCTTATCGTCACTTCCGACATCACCCGGTACACGGGAAGCGAAGTATACCTTCCTGTTCTGGTGGAGCGCCTGAACCACAGGGGAATCCCCGACGAAGACATTGAAATTCTTATCGCTCTCGGCATTCATCGCCCTCAGAGCGAATCGGAACATCGCAAGATTCTCGGCCCTCTCTTCGGCCGGATCGCGGTCGTCGATCATGATTGCGACAACCCTGCGGAACTGGTTCAACTCGGAACCACCACTTCGGGAATTCCGGTCAGAGTCAACAGGAGAGTGACCGAAGCCGACCGGGTGATCGTTACCGGGACTATCGGATTTCACTACTTTGCCGGATTTGGCGGCGGCCGCAAGAGCCTGGTGCCCGGGGTGGCCGGCAGGGAGACCTGCATGGCCACACATTTCTCCGTATTCAACCCACCAGAAATCGGCGGCAAACATCCGGAGGCGGTCACCGGCGTACTCGATGGCAATCCCGTTCACGAGGCGATTCTGGAGGCGGCGCTGATGATCCGACCGGATTTCCTTCTCAATACCGTGCTTTCCCCGGAGAAAAAGATTCTCAACGTTTTCGCGGGAGATATGGAACGGGCACATCTCGCCGGCTGCGAAAAAGTGCATGATTATTACGCCGTTTCCCTGGAGGCGCCTGCGGATCTGGCGGTCGTCTCCTGCGGAGGCCAGCCCAAGGACATCAATTTCATTCAATCCCAGAAGGCTCTGGATTACGGGGTGCGAGCCCTGCGGGAATCCGGAACGATCATTCTCCTGGCCGCTTGCCCCGACGGGTTCGGTAACAAGACCTTCTTCTCCTGGTTCCGGCACAAGGATCTCGGAGAGTTCGAAGCCGCCCTGAGGGAAAATTACGAAATCAACGGGCAGACCGCCTATTCCACCTTGATGAAGGCTCAACGGTTCAGGGTCATCCTGGTCAGTGAACTGGGGGAGGAGGAAACCCGGACCATGGGGATGGAAAAGGCGCCGGACCTTGACGCGGCGCTCCGGATGGCGTATGAAAAGGTTCCGCCGAATCCCCGAACGGTCATCATCCCTGACGGCGGCACGGTCCTGCCCGTGATCCAGCAAGTGATTGACGATTTGTGACAAGCTGCAGCTGGTGAAATCCAGGAGCTGCAAGCTGACAACTGACAACTTCCCAAGTACAACCGAGGTTTTAACCCCATGCTCCAACCACGCATCGTCGAAATCCTGAAGGACATTGTCGGGAAGGAAAATGTCTCCACCGACAAATCCGATCTCATCTGTTATTCCTATGATGCCACACAGCAGAAATTCCTTCCCGATGCGGTGGTTCATCCAGGTAACGCGCAGGAAATCAGTCTGATTCTCAAGATGGCCAACAGCGAGGGGATTCCGGTCTTTCCGAGAGGCGCCGGAAGCGGGTTTTCGGGCGGAAGTCTTCCGGTCAGAGGAGGCATCTCACTGGTCACCACGCGCATGGACCGGATTCTTCGCATCGACGAGGACAACCTGGTCGCGGAAGTGGAACCCGGGGTGGTCACGGAGCAGTTTCAGCAGGCGGTGGAGAAGGTGGGTCTCTTTTATCCTCCCGACCCTGCATCCCTCAAATTCAGCACGCTCGGGGGGAACGTGGCCGAATGCGCGGGTGGGCCCCGCTGCGTCAAGTACGGGGTCACCAAGGACTACATTCTCGGCCTGGAGGTGGTTACGCCAAAAGGGGATATCATCCGCACCGGCGGCGAAACCATGAAGGGTGTGGTCGGGTACGATCTGACCAAGCTCATGTGCGGAAGCGAGGGGACTCTGGGGGTCATCACCAAGATCATCATCAAACTTCTGCCGAAACCCGAGGCGAAAAAGACGATGCTGGTCCTCTTCAATTCCATCGACGGGGCGGCGCAGGGCGTCTCTGCCATCACCCGCGCCAAGATCATTCCCACCACCCTGGAGTTCATGGACTCCTCCACCCTCGAATGCGTCCGGCAGGCTACGGGATTGAAGATCCCCGAGGCGGCCAAAGCCGTGCTGATCATCGAGGTGGACGGGGACAGAGACCTCATCGAGCGGCAATCCGAAAGGATTCTGGAGATTATCCAGCCGCTGGGAGTGGTCGAAACCCAGGTGGCGCGGACTCCCGCCGAAAGTGAAGACATCTGGAAGGTGCGGCGCAGCGTTTCGCCAAGCCTTCGAAAGGTGAATCCCGACAAATTCAACGAGGACATCTGCGTGCCCAGAAGCCGGGTCCCTGACATGATCCGGGCCGTGGAAAAAATCGGCCAGCGTCACCAGATTCCCATCGTCAGCTTCGGGCATGCCGGCGACGGAAATATTCACGTCAACATCCTCATTGACCGATCCGCTCCCGGAGAGATGGAGAAAGCGGATCATGCCATTAAGGAAGTTTTTGCCGAAGCCCTGTCCATGGGCGGAACCATGAGCGGCGAGCACGGCGTGGGAAACACCAAGGCCCCCTATATCTCCATGGAGCTCGACCCCGCCGCGACGGAGTACATGAAGGCGGTCAAGAGAGCGCTCGACCCGAAAAACATTCTCAATCCCGGAAAAATTTTCCTCGAATAGTTCGAAAAGCATCTTCTTCAGGATACAGCGCGCTGTGGTCCTGCAAAGGATCACGCTTTCCGCAGGCTTATAAAATGAGCAGTAAAAAGCTGAAAGACTTCGAAGAACAGATCCGCCAGTGCGTAAAATGCGGCACCTGCCAGGCCTACTGCCCCGTATTTGGCGAGCAGAAGAGGGAGTCGGTCGTCGCTCGTGGGAAAATCGCCCTGGCCCAGGCGCTGCTCGATGGCGATGTGGAACTGGACCGCCGCTTCGCCGGGGACATGTCCCAGTGCCTTCTTTGCGGCTCCTGTGTGGACAAGTGTCCCAATCTGGTTCCGGCTGACGAAATCGTCATGGCGGCCCGCCGGGAAATCACCGAGAAGCACGGCCCGACCTCCTTTGGCCGAAGCCTCTCCCTCGCACTGAAAAATCCGTCGCTGATGAAATGGGGCGCCCGGGGGGCCAGCCTCTTTTCTCCGATTCTTTTCAAAAAAGTTCCGGAGGGAAGCGGATTGCGTCTGCGCTTTCCCGCCCCTTACGTGACACGGGACCGGATCATCCCCGAAATCGCCTCCCGCCCGTTTCGCGACCGGCATCCTGAGTTCATTCCCGGCGAGAAGGATAAGCCTCTTGTCGCCTTTTTTACGGGCTGCATGATCCATTTCATGTATCCGCAGATCGGCGAATCCGTCCTTGCGATCCTTCGCCGGATGGGAATGAATATCTGGATCCCTTCCGAGCAGGGTTGCTGTGGCCTTCCCGCCATTTCGGCAGGCGACGGCGCGACGGTGGAAGAACTGGCCGACCGCAATCTGGCCGCCTTCGAAAAACGGGAGCCGGATGTCATTCTGACCGCCTGCGCTTCGTGTCATGCCGGAATGAGCCGTCACTTTGCCGAATTCGGTGAACGCCAGAAGGAGCTCGCCAAAAAAGTGACCGACATCCATGTCTTCCTCGAGCGGGAGGGGTTGATAGAGGAATTGAAGAACCTTCCCGCGAAAACCGACCCGGTGCGGGTCGCTTATCATGATCCCTGCCATTTGAGGACACAGGGAATTACAAAAGAACCCCGTGCGCTGCTGCGCGCCCTCCCGGGAGTGGATTACATCGAAATGGAAGGGGCCGACCGCTGCTGCGGCCTGGGAGGAACTTTTTCCGTCTACCACTACGAGACGAGCAAAAAAATAGGCGCCCGAAAGGCGCCCGGCATCGAGGCGAGCGGGGCCGAACTGGTGGCAACCGCCTGCCCCGGCTGCATGATGCAGCTCCAGGACATCATCAATCAAGCCGGACTCCCCCAGAAGGTCGTGCACATCCTGGATTTGATCGCGAAGGAACTTCCCGAGCATTCCTGAAATTCCCTACCCTTTTTGCAATATGCTGGCTATGCAACCCGCGTTGCTGCCAGGATCAAAAACTTTCTCTTCGGAATACGCGGAGAATACCAAAAAAAACAAACCCGAGAGCAAGGGGAAGGCGGGTGGGGTTGAATTCACACCCATCACTGTTTTATCTTAAATCCACAGTTAATTACTCAATATTTCGGAGATTTGATTCATGACCAAAGCCCTTGGACTTCTTTCTGGAGGCCTGGACAGCAGTCTTGCGGCCCTGACCCTCAAGCGGCAGGGACTGCAGGTCACCTGTGTTTCCTTCGTCACGCCTTTTTTCGGCTCAGCCAAAGCCGAGAAGGCCGCCGAACAGATGAAAATTTCCCTTCTCCTCAGGGATATCGGCGAAATCCACCTGGAAATGGTGAAAAATCCCCGGTATGGCTACGGCAAGAACATGAACCCCTGCATCGACTGCCATGCCATGATGTTCAGACTTGCGGGGGAAATCATGGCGAAGGAAGGGTATGACTTCCTCTTCTCCGGCGAGGTTCTGGGGCAGCGCCCCATGAGTCAGAACCCCAACGCCCTGCGGTCGGTGGCCAATTACTCCGGGCATCCCGATCGAATCCTGCGTCCTCTTTGCGCAAAGCTTCTGCCCGTCACTCCCATGGAGGAGCAGGGGCTGGTCGATCGCGAACGCCTTCTGGACATCCAGGGGCGCTCCCGAAAACGGCAGGGAAAACTTGCTCTTGAGTGGGGATTTATTGACTATCCCGCTTCCGGCGGAGGCTGCCTGCTGACCGAAAAATCTTTTTCGGGCCGGTTGCGCGATCTTTTCCGGCACCAACCGGAATGTTCGGTGCGGGAAGTGAAACTTCTCAAGGCGGGCCGGCAATTCCGGCTCTCCCCCCGGGCGAAACTCACCCTCGGCCGCAATCAGGAGGATAACCGGATCATTGAATCACTGGCAAGCACGGAGGACATCTTACTGGATGCGGCGGATCTTCCCGGCCCTCTGGGGATGGTCGGCGGAAAACCCGAGGTCAGTGACCTTGAGGCCGCCGGCGCCGTGGTGGCCGCCTATGGCAAAGGGCAGGATCGGGCCGAAGTGGAAATCGATCTGAACCGGGGCGGAGAGAGGTGGAGGATCCGGGTCCGGCCCATGGCACGGGAAGACTCCCGGAAACTTATCGTGGATTAAGGGATTCTTCTCTCCCCACGGGTAATGCCCCGACTGTCAGACCGACTGTCCGCTCGACCCTGGCGGGGCCGGAGACCTTTTTATTCCGTCGTGTCTATCCCCAGATAATCGTTCAGGGGACACGTCCGGGTAATTGCTGTTTCTGTGACCAGGGCGCCCGCGATCATGGTCATCAGACCCGATGCGCGGCCTTTTCTCCCGCCCAGAATAAAGTACCCGGCGAACAGCATCAAAGGGCCCAACATGCTCCGCATGGTCTGGTCGTTCCGCCCGACGTTCTCTTTCATTTCCCATCTCCGGTTCTGGTGGCTTTTTTCTTCCTGATACCAATCCCATTTGATTTTACCTCCGGCCGAAGGACGATCAAGTAAAGGGAAAACTTTCGCCGGTAATTTTTCTTCCACTACATGAAAAAAGACGACCGAGGGGCCGCCTTTTTGCGTTCGGAGACTATTTTTTTAACCCCTAAGGTAAAGACCCTGTCCAGAGACTCCCTGGAGGATGATTTTCAAAGCCAAATAAAAGAAGCAAGGGGAAACGACGGGCCTGGACGCCTCATTTTGTCCGGTACGCAAAAGCTTTTCAGTTGTCTGAGGCCCGGTCGCCGCCATTTGCAGTGGTCAGAGCGTGAAGAGGTCAGGCGCACACAAATGAGAAAGGCCTGCCGAACGGCAGGCCTTTCTGAAAAATTCGCAGTGGTCCGATCAGACTCCGTCTTCACATTCCTCACATCTCCACGATTCCCTTCGATCACCTACCTGCACCTTGAGTTCTTTGCCGCCACAATCGACCACCTTTCCCCACTCGTGGCTGCGGAGATTCCTGACGTAGCGGGCGCTTCCATGCGCTACCGCCTGACAGATGTTGATCAGTGCCTCTTCCTTCACGCGCTCTCTCCTTTCCCAAAAAAGGGCAAATGAAATCACCTAAATTTTATTGATTTTTCTACTTTTTGAAAGAGAAAAATTGAAAGAAAATGTTTTTTTTCGAAACCGCCGATCTACAAGGTCCCCTGAGATCAATTCAGCATTCGGAATACGACCCATGGAGAGAGGGGTTCATTTTCAGCATCGCAAAGGATTTCGGCATCGGCGCCAGAACGGTTTCCGCAAATTTGCTTTCACGAAACAAAGAAGATGGCGGCGCCAGCAAATTTGATCCCGGTCAAGGAGAATCCTTTCCCGTTCGGCGACAATCCGGAAAGCTTTTCTTCTGGAGGATTTTTATGCTCACCTTTACTGAAACCGTGCTCAACATCACCATCTGGTCTTTGAGCGGCTGCGGAATCTTTTTCGGCCTCAGGGCTCGGATTCGCAGGCGAAAACAACCGAAACGGGTCGACTGAACTGCTCAGATGCACAGGTTTCCGCCGTCACACCTTGCGATAAGTTTTACGCGTCTCCACGTGGAATCCGGCGAAGCCGCAGGTATAATGAAAACCATCGAAGGCCTGTTGTGGCAGGCGGGTCCGAGATAACCTTCTTCTTTTCTCTTCTCTTCTATTTTCCAGAGCAGACAGAGCCGGATCGGGAACTCCTTCCCCCGAACCGGCTTTTCTGTTCCCTCCTGGAGCAACCCCGTTTTTATCTCCTTCCTTGCCCTGTGCGAGCGATCACCCGGTTGTCGGTTGACCCTTTTCCGGTTCTTCCCGTGATTCCGGTCTATCAAGTACGCGGCCGGCCCATACGCCGATTATCGTCCCGGCGTAACGGGAGTCATTTCGATCCGAGAGAAGATGATCAGCGGGATCGAGGGAAACAAAACTCTTGGGGTGCCGTGCGGCCTTGTAGATGTCGGCAGCGTCGTCGATGGATACGATTCGATCTCGGGGAGAATGGAGCACCAGAAGTGAGATGTTCAGATCCCGAAGGGCCTCCATCGGCTTCTGGGCACGCAAGTCCTCAAGAAAATCGCGGGTGATGCTGAAGTCGCGGCCGCCGATACTCACCATGGCTCGCCCCTTTTTTTTTATTTCTTCCGTTGAATTGGCGAGAAGACGCATTAAATGATCGGGACGAAAGGGAGCGCCGATGACGGCCACACCCATCGCCGAGGGAATCTCCCGGGCAGCCTGCAGAACGGCCGTGCCGCCGAGAGAGTGGCCGATCAATATCCGGGGTGCTTCGAAATTCTCCTCCAGAAATTTCGCCGCCGCTACCAGATCGCCTATGTTGGACGAGAAATCCGTCTCCGAGAAATCACCCTCGCTTTCTCCAAGTCCGGTGAAGTCGAAGCGAAAAACAGCGATCTTCAGCTGATTCAGAGCCCGTGCGATATTCGCCGCCGCCACCAGATTTTTTGTACAGGTGAAGCAATGGGCGAAAAGCGCATACGCCACGGGTCGTTCATCTTCAGGAAAATCGATACGGGCCGCCAGTCGTTCTCCAGAACGGTTGGGAAAATAAATTTTTTTCGATTTCACCTCACCTCCCTGAGGGATAAACGATCCTCGAAAAAAAAGAACTGCCCTACAGTGAAATTATCACTCCAGGAGATGATTTCAAATGCAAGGGCAGAACACGAAAAGAAGGACGAGAGAAATCCCCAAACAGGAACTCGATTCCACCGCCATGCCACAGGCAAACCAAAAACGAAACCCCACCTCCTGAGAGACGGGGTTTCGCATTGTACGAGGTGCATGAATCCCGATGTAAGGGAAACAGTTTTGAACGAAGGCGGGCGGGGCCGCTTACATCATGTCCATGCCGCCCATTCCACCCATGCCGCCCATTCCACCCATGCCGCCCATTCCGGCAGGCATTCCGCCATCATCCTTCTTGGGCTTCTCGACAACGCAGGCTTCGGTGGTCAGCATCAGACCAGCCACGGAAGCAGCATTCTGAAGTGCGCTGCGGGTCACTTTGGTGGGATCGATGATGCCGGCGGCCAGCAGGTCTCCGTATTGATCGGTAGCGGCATCGAAGCCGTAGGAGCCGGACTCGCCCAGGACCTTGTTCACCACGATGGAGCCTTCCATTCCCGCGTTATTGGCAATCTGCCGCAGGGGTTCTTCCAGGGCGCGCCTCACGATCTTCACGCCGAACTCCTGCTCGCCCGGGGCATCAACATTGGTCAATGCCTCAATGCAGCGCACCAGAGCGACTCCGCCACCGGGGACGATACCTTCTTCCACCGCTGCACGGGTAGCATGCAGGGCGTCCTCGACCCGGGCTTTCTTTTCCTTCATTTCCGTCTCGGTAGCGGCGCCCACTTTGACAACGGCCACTCCGCCGACCAACTTGGCAAGACGCTCCTGGAGCTTCTCACGATCGTAGTCGCTGCTGGTTTCCTCGATCTGGGCCCTGATCTGCTTGACGCGCCCCTGGATATCGGCTTCACTGCCGGCGCCGTCGATAATGGTGGTGTTCTCTTTATCGATGACGATGCGCTTGGCCTTGCCGAGCATTTCGATGTTTGCGTTTTCCAGTTTGAAGCCGATCTCCTCGGAAATCACCCGGCCGCCGGTGAGAACGGCGATGTCCTCGAGCATGGCCTTGCGACGGTCACCGAATCCCGGAGCTTTGACCGCGGCGATATTGAGGGTGCCGCGGAGCTTGTTGACCACCAGAGTGGCCAGCGCCTCGCCTTCGATATCCTCGGCGATGATCAGCAGCGGCCTGCCCTGCTTGGCGACCGGCTCGAGGACCGGAAGAAGGTCCCGCATGTTGCTGATTTTCTTGTCATGGATGAGAATCAGGGCGTCCTCCAGGACGGTTTCCATCCGATCGGCATCAGTGACGAAATAGGGGGAGACGTATCCACGGTCGAACTGCATCCCTTCCACTGTCTCGAGAGTGGTCTCCATGGACTTGGCTTCCTCGACAGTGATGACCCCTTCCTTGCCGACTTTTTCCATAGCCTCGGCGAGGATGTTGCCGATGGTGGCGTCTCCGTTGGCGGAGATGGTGCCGACCTGGGCGATTTCCTTGTGGTCCTTGATGGGTTTGGACATTTCCTTGAGCTGCGCAACGGCGGCCGTCACGGCCTTTTCGATGCCCCGCTTGATTTCCATCGGATTGTGACCCGCGGAAACCAGCTTGACCCCTTCGCGATAGATCGCCTGGGCCAGAACGGTGGCGGTGGTGGTGCCGTCGCCGGCAACGTCAGAGGTCTTGGAAGCGACTTCCTTGACCATCTGTGCGCCCATGTTTTCGTACTTGTCCTCGAGTTCGATTTCCTTGGCTACCGTCACGCCGTCTTTGGTGATCAGGGGAGATCCGAAGGATTTCTCCAGAACCACATTGCGCCCCTTCGGACCGAGAGTAGCCTTTACTGCATTGGCCAGGGTGTTGACTCCTGTGAGAATTCGGCCGCGAGCTTCCTGTCCGAATTTAATTTCCTTAGCTGCCATCTTTATTAATCCTCCTTTTAAAATCGGTTTTCGTAAATTTACTCGACGACCCCAAGGATGTCATCCTCGCGCATCATCAGGTAATCCTTCCCTTCGATTCTGACCTCGGTGCCGGAGTACTTCCCGAAAAGCACCTTGTCGCCCTCTTTGACGTCCATTCCCAGGACTTTTCCTTCCTCTGTCACCTTGCCCTTGCCGACAGCGATGACTTTTCCCTGCTGGGGTTTTTCCTTGGCGGTGTCGGGAATGATAATGCCGCCAGCGGTTTTGGTTTCCTCCTCCAGCCTTTCCACGATGAGACGGTCATGCAACGGACGGATGTTCATGCTTGCTCTCCTTTCTGATTGCTAAAAAATGCGGGATTTATCCCGGTTGGATGCACGGGAATTCTTCGCCGGTCTCTCGTTAGCACTCTTTCGCCATGAGTGCTAACAGCGTTGCTAAATATAATCAGCCCATATTAAATGTCAAGGGGGATCTCATAAAATTTATCGGGGATGTCTTCCACCAGAAGGCATTGCTACCGTGTCGCGACGATTCTATAATTGAAATTGCTGGTCTTTTTTCAGAAGGTCCTCTTTTCCCCCTCAATACTGGAATCGGAAAAAACAGATGGCACGGAATTCGGAACCTTCCTATCTTCGCCTTCTGCAAAATGGAGAACTGGAGAAGCGGTCGCAGATGGCCTTGAGGCACCTGAAGTCCTGCGATCTGTGCGCCCGGGGGTGTCACGTCAACCGTCTTCTGGCTGCCCGCGGAGCCGCCTGCCACACCGGAGAGCGGGCCATGGTCTTCAGTTACGGACCTCATCACGGGGAAGAGGCCCCCCTGCGGGGGAAAAACGGCTCCGGCACGATTTTCTTTTCCTGGTGTAATTTAAACTGCGTCTTCTGTCAGAACCGGGATATCAGTCAGAACGGTGAAGGAAGGAAGACGAGCACCGACGAATTGGCCGGTTTTATGCTGGACCTTCAGCAGATGGGGTGCCACAACATTAATCTGGTCACTCCCAGCCATGTGGTCGCCCAGATCCTGCAGGCCCTGTTCACGGCCGCGCGTGAAGGTCTGCACCTGCCGCTGGTCTACAATTCCGGGGGATATGACAGCCAGGAAGCTCTGGTACTGCTGGATGGGTTGATCGACATCTACATGCCGGATATGAAATTCGCCGATTCGGAGATTGCCCGTCGGTATGTCGGGGTCCCCGATTACGCGGAGGTCAATCGCGACGCCGTCCGGGAAATGCATCGACAGGTCGGTGATCTGGTCCTGGATGACGCTGGAATAGCCCGCCGGGGCCTTCTGGTCAGGCATCTCGTCCTGCCGGAGAACCTGGCCGGAACCGATCGGATCCTCTCCTTTCTGGCCGAAGAGATCTCGCCCGGCACCTATCTCAACCTGATGGATCAATACCGCCCCTGCTACCGGGCGGAGGAATACCCGCCCCTGGACCGGGGCCCCACCTCAGCCGAATTTCGGACTACCCTCAAACTGGCGAAAAAGCACGGACTGCATAGGTTGGACTAAGGCAGAGGAGCAGTTTTAAGTTGCCACCCCTCACCCTCTCACTTCTGACTTGAACCTTGAACCTCAGGTTCACTTTCTCTTTTCCCCTCTTTTCTGCTGATCCGGAAGCTCATGGTCACGTTCGCGTTGACAGTCACCTGTCCTGGGACGATATCCGGCGCGGCCATTGAGGCTTCCGCCATGCGCGCGACGTGCATGGGACGGGTCGCGGCTTCGGCCCCCTCGAGACGCAGATCCAGTACTTCTTCCAGTTTCACCGAAGCCGCATTCGCCAGCGCCCTTGCATCGGCCCGCGCCTGGGCTGTGGCCTCCTCGATGGCTCTGACACGATGGATGCGGGGATCCGCCAGATCGAATTCCAGCGATTCAACCCGATCGGCGCCCGCCCCGACGGCATCTGCGATCAGCCGCCCGGCCATACCCAGACTGCCGGTCCGAACCATCAGGGTGTTTTCCACCCGGTAGCCGGTAATTCGAGGCTTCCAGTCCTCCGGCATCGGACGGGGCGGCGAATCCCATTCGGGATGAATACGGTACTGCCCCGTATAAAACTCCCCTTTTTCAATTCCGGCTTTCTGCAGTGCCTGCTTCACCTTTTCCATACGGGCTGCATTTTCCTGCATCGCCTCTTCGGCCGCGCCTGCTCGGCTCACCACTCCGAACTGCATCCGCAGGCGGTCCGGGGCGACTTCCAGTCGGGCCGACCCGTAAACGGTCAGCGTCGGAACGGCTTCAGTATCTTCTCCAGCGGCCGGCGCAACTGCCGCGCAAAGCCCCAGAAACAAAATCGCTGATGCGGCAAATACTCTCTCCCTCATTTTCATCCTCCCTTTCTCTCACATCATTTTAATTCAACTCGCCAAAAGGTCCATGTAAATTCCAGGACAGAAGCAGCTTGTTTCCAAACAGAACGCTAAAACCGTAAAGCGGGGAGGATGTGGCGGCCGAAGGATATTTCGGAATCTACCGTTTCCGTTCCAGTTATCAGAATCCCCGAAGATTTCAAGATCCAGGACCGCGAGGAAGCTTAAAACTTTTCAACCGCAGAGGTCGGAGAGGGCGCGGAGAAGTCCTTAAAATCTGATTTCGTCAGGGGGGGGAAGACCTTCACCGAAAGGGTTCAAAGTGCGTGAAGAGGCGGTTTCTGCGTGTTCGAGTGAGTCAAAGCGAACGGAGCTTTGAGAGAATCTCTTAATTTTCATCCAACATTTTTTCATAGATTTAAACTGGCGCACATAAAGGGGAACATGTATTATTAGAAAAATTTTTCCGTTAATGCGCAGACTCGATGCGAAATTGAAGGTTCACAGATGAAAAATGTCCTGATCACCGGAGGCTGCGGCTTCATCGGCGCCAATTTTATCCACCTGATTCGAAGCCGGCATCCGGACTGTCGCCTGGTCAATCTCGACAAACTGACCTATGCCGGAAGCCTCAAAAACCTCTCCGGCCTGGAGGACGATCCCCGCTACCGTTTTGTCCAGGGCGACATCTGCGACGGCGAACTGGTGAATTGCTTATTCAGCGAGGAGAAAATCGATACCGTCGTGCACTTCGCCGCCGAGTCCCACGTGGACAGAAGCATCGACGGCCCCGCCGAGTTCATCCGGACCAACATTATGGGGACGTTCACACTTCTCGAAGCCGCAAGAAAAATGTGGATCCCGGACCCGTCACCCGTCACCCGTCACGCGTCACGTTTTCTGCACGTCTCCACCGACGAAGTATACGGCTCCCTGGGTGAGACCGGTTATTTCAAGGAAACGACCCCCTACGATCCCCGCTCTCCCTATTCAGCGAGCAAAGCATCCTCCGATCACCTGGCAAGCGCCTATCATCACACCTATGGACTGCCGGTAGTCATCACCAACTGCTCCAACAACTACGGCCCCTTTCAGTTCCCCGAGAAGCTCATTCCCCTGATGATCGACAACGCCCTGCACGGAAAGGATCTCCCCGTTTACGGCGACGGGAAAAACGTGCGCGACTGGCTGTATGTGGAGGATCACTGCTCGGCGATCCTGGAGGTGCTGCAGAAGGGAAAGCCGGGGGAGACCTACAACATCGGCGGGAACAACGAAAAACAGAACCTCGAGATCGTCATGACCATCTGCGACCTTCTGGACGAGATGGCTCCTCCCCTCCCCGACGGCCGAAAGCGCACCTCCCTGATCCGTTTCGTCACCGACCGCCCCGGACACGACCGGCGCTACGCCATCGACGCAGTGAAGATCAGGGAAGAGATCGGCTGGGAACCCTCGGTCACCTTCGAAGAAGGGATCCGGAAAACGGTGCGGTGGTATCTGGAAAACCGGGAATGGGTCGAAGCGGTGCTGGACGGGTCATATCGGGAATATTATTCAAAAAAGTATGGGAAATGATAAAGCAGTTTTAAATTTTCCGTGTTAAGTTTTAATTGAAAATAAGGAGAGGGAATATTGTTTACATCGCCGGGCGTTATCAATCCGATTGGTGAAAAAGATCGGAAAGGATTAGCATCTGAACACAAGGCAATTTCCCGATTGCTCCACAAATTAATCGCCTCTTTAAAAGAGGATTCCCTAAAACTAAAAAATGCCTCTTCCGCAGAATCTGTGGGTAGAGGGCGGTAAAAATTAGAGCACTGCCTTTCATGACTGGCTAAGATGGTTTTTGCGGAAACTATCCAACCCAGACAGAGGAAAGGCAAATGCTGATTAAGACTTTACTGAACAAGG
>JAGXHI010000018.1 GCA_024636295.1 Desulfuromonadales bacterium | reverse complement strand
GACGGGAACGGAATTTCTGTAACTACTCTCGATTACCCCATCGAGGTTTATTAACCATATGCCCTTCCGGAAACCCCGGGAAGCACAAAGGCAGTTTTCGATCTGGAAACGAGCAATTTTTCGCAAGATCAAGGAAATCAAGGATTTGAGCGGAGGCGTAGTACTTTACGCCGCACAATCAAATCCGCGGGTTGACGCGGAGATTGCGGAAAAGGGCCGTTTCCGGACGAAAACTAACCGAGTCGGAATCCCTGGATAATCGTGAGCAATCGTGGCTTAACTCTCTTGGAGCTGATCATCGCCCTGGCCATTCTTTCCGTTCTGGCCTCGGCGGTTCTGCCCATGGCTGAAGTAGCGGTAAAAAGGAATAAGGAACTGGAGCTCAAGCGCTCCCTGCGTATTCTCCGAAACGCCATCGATGAATACAAATCCGATTTTGATAAAGCCGTTGAGAAAAAGCTCATTATTCCCTCAGTGAACGAAACGGGCTACCCCAGAGAGATCGATGATCTGGTGGAAGGGGTTGATTGGGGAGGGCTGTACTCATTCAAGAAGAAATACCTCCGGCGGATTCCCGTGGATCCCTTCGATGAATACGAAGAAGGATGGGGCTTTCGCTCCTATTCCGATGAACCGGATTCGTTGTTCTGGGGTGGCGAGGACATATACGATGTCTTCTCCCGCAGCGAAAATACCGCCCTGGACGGGACACTGTACAACACCTGGTAACCGAAAGAAATTTCATGCTCAAATTCAGGAAAATGACCGGCGGCTCAAAAGGATTCACACTGATCGAGCTGCTGATTGTCATGACTGTAATCGGGATTCTTGCCAGTATCGCTGTTCCCAGCTATCAACGCAGCACGATCAAGGCAAGGGAAGCGGTTCTCATGGAAGATCTTTACCAGATGAGGCGGGCCATAGATGCCTTCTATGCCGATAATGCCAGGTATCCCGACGATTTGCAGCAACTGGTGGAGTCCAGATACCTTCGCGGAGTTCCGCGGGACCCTTTCACTCAAACGGAAGATGATTGGGTCATCGATTCTCCCGAGCCCTCCATCGAAGGAGATCTCCCCCCCGGATTCGTCTTCGACGTTCACAGTGGAAGCAATCTGGTGGGCTTGAACGGTATCCCCTATGGGGAGTGGTGAAGGAACATGATCCAGATCTATAACGTTTTCAAATCCTATCAGAAGGATTCAGCTGCCCTGGAGGGAATTTCGGTAAAAATCCCCAAGGGGGATTTTGTCTATATCACAGGACCTTCGGGCGCCGGAAAATCGACTCTGCTGAAACTTCTTTACGGAGCGGAGAAGCCGAACCGGGGGCAGATCCTGGTCAACGGGCAGAATATCACCCGGATGCGGTCGGCGAGGATCCCCATTCTTCGTCGCTGCCTTGGAATCGTTTTCCAGGATTTCAAGCTGCTGACACGACGGACGGTGTTCGAAAACGTCTCGTTTCCTTTGGAAATCCAGGGTCGAAAGCGATACGAGATCAGCAAGAAAGTTTACCAGGCACTGAAAACGGTGGGGCTGGAACATAAGCTGAACCGCCGGCCGCTGGAACTTTCGGGAGGGGAGCAGCAGCGGGTCGCCATTGCCAGGGCTCTTGTCGTGGAGCCACTGGTCCTGATCGCGGACGAACCGACGGGCAATCTCGACCCCCAGGTCACCCTGGAGATCATGGAGCTGTTCAAGGGCGCCAATGCGAGGGGATCAACCGTTTTGATCGCAACTCACGACCGGGAGATGATCCGCCGCTTTCCCCGCCGGGTCATTTCTCTCGACGGGGGACGTCTCGTTGGGGACCGGACTCCTGAAACATTTTCTGTCCCAAGGGGTTGAATCCCTGCCTGAAATGAAAAGGAAGACAACGTGTTCGGTAGTCTCATTTACGCCGCCAGACGTTCCGTCAGGAACATGCGCCAATCTCCCTTCCTTTGCGGCGCAGCCGTCGGAACAGTGGCCGTTTCCCTCTCCATCCTTGCCCTTTTTGCAATTCTGGCACTGAATGTCCAGGAACTGACCCGGCACTGGAGCGAGGAAATCCAGGTCACCGTCTATATGGACGTTCCCCCGCAGGAGGAGGCCCTCGGGGAATGGATCGAAAAAATCGAGGGGTACCCGGAAGTTGAAAAGGTTTCCTATGTTTCCAGGGGAGAGGCGTTCGATCGATTTCGTGAGCGTCTCTCCGAGGATGCGGATCTTTTGGAGGGCCTGGAGCCGGATATTCTTCCGGCCTCTCTGGGAATCGGTCTCAAGGAAAATTTTCGAAACCGGGCGGGAGCGGAAACGCTCATCGAAAAATTGCGGGAGAACCCTTCATTCTCCGATTTTCGTTACGGCCAGGAGTGGCTGGAGCGGTTCGAGACTTTTGCCGACATGCTGCAGATGATTGTGACGGTCCTCGGGGGTTTTCTGCTGTTCGCAACCCTGTTCATTGTTTCCAACACCATCAAGCTGACCCTCTACGCCCGGCGCGAGGAACTCGAAGTCATGGCACTTGTGGGAGGCACCCCACTTTTCATCAAGACCCCTTTTCTTCTGGAAGGAGCGCTTCAGGGGACGCTGGGCGGACTTATGGCTCTTGCCGGCGCTTTTGTCTTTTTTGAACTTTTTCTCCTGGAAGGACTGGCCGCTTTGCCTTTTTTCTCCGGTCTTTATGGAATCATTTTTCTTCCGGGATCGCACCAGTTGCTGCTGGTTCTCTCCGGAACCACGCTTGGTCTTTTTGGAAGCTTTATTTCCCTGCGCAAGTTCGTACGTATCTGACATGACCGGAGTATTCCCAAGACCAGTGATATTTTTTATTTCGGCTCTTCTTGCGGCCATAATCATTCCCGGCGGATCAGCGGCGGAGGATCTGAACCAGAATCGTCAAAATCTTAAGGAAATACGGAGTCGTATAAAAAAAACCGAGGAGGATTTCCAACGGAAACGCAGTGCAGAGAAATCCCTTTCAGCCGAGTTGGCGGATGTCGAAAGAGAGATCAAGAGAGTGGAAGGGGAAATCCTAGATCTGACCCGAAAAAACAACCTGCTTAAGAAAGACCTTTCGAGAACCCGATCGGAAGTCCAGCAACTCGATTCCGATCTTTCTGTTCTCCAGGGTCATTTGCGGAAGCGGATCACCGCAATGTACAAAAGTGGCCGCTCGGGTCCCTTGAGAGCCTTTTTTTCCGCCGAATCGCCCACCATCGCTGCAGAGGATTACGATTTTCTTTCCCGGATTGTACGGCGGGACAGGGATCTTCAAGAAGAATACCGTCAACATTCCCGGAACTTGAAAACGAAGATGGGAGAACTTGAAAAACTCCGCCAGGAACATGAGAAGGTGCTGCAGTCGATCAGCAGTCGAAAAGAGGACCGGCGCCAGGTGCTTCTGAAGAAGGAGAGAATCCTGGCGCGTGTCCAGCAGGAGCGCGTCGCCCTCGGGGGGCGTCTCAAAGACTTGAAGGAGCGGGAGAAGCGCCTTTCCGTCCTTATCAAAAAGCTTGAATCGCAAAAATCCCGGGAGTATACTCAAAAAGGTGATTTTGCCAGTCAGAAGGGACGTTTGCAATGGCCCGCAGCCGGAAACCTGAAGAAGAGATTCGGTACAGGGAAGGATCCCCGCTCCGGCACTCTCCTGGAAAGTCAGGGGATTGAAATAGCCGTTCCGGGGGGGCGTCCGGTCAAGGCGGTCTGGAGCGGCAAAGTTGTATTTGCCAATTGGTTCAAGGGATATGGCAATCTCCTGATCCTCGATCACGATAACGGTTATTTCTCTCTTTATGCCCAGACTGAGCGTCTGACCCGGAAGGTTGGTGATTCTGTCCGGGTCGGAGAGGATCTGGCGTATTCCGACTCAGGGGAAAAAGGTCTCTATTTCGAAATCAGGCATCAGGGTACTCCCCTTGATCCAGGGGCCTGGCTTTCCCCTCGGCCATAAATGAATTCCGGAGGTAGTCCTTCATGAACAAAGGAAAAAGATCCGCAGCCTTCATCCTGCTGCTGATTCTCGTTCTCGCCGGATGGTTTTCGACCTCTCAGGTAGTACGTCCCCTGGCTGCGGAAGCGACTTCGCAATATGAAGAACTTCAGCTTTTTACCGATGTTTTATCCCTGGTGCGCAAAAGTTATGTGGAAGATGTCGGGACCAGGGATTTGATATACGGTGCCATTAACGGAATGCTGGCCTCCCTCGATCCCCATTCGGGATTCATGACGCCTGATGTATTCAGGGAAATGCAAATCGATACTCGAGGTGAATTTGGCGGACTCGGTATCGAGATAACCGTCAAGGACGGAATCCTGACCGTTGTTTCCCCTATCGAGGATACTCCGGCCTACCGGGCGGGTTTGAAGGCAGGAGACCAGATCTTCAAGATTGAGGACAAATTCACAAAAGAAATGAGTGTCATGGACGCAGTAAAGCTGATGCGCGGTCCCAAAGGAACCGAAATCACCATCAGTGTAATGCGAGAAGCTTTCGAGAAGCCGAAGGAATTCACCCTTGTCCGGGAGACGATCAAGGTCAAATCCGTCAAGGCGAGAATGCTGGAAAATGGTTTCGGCTACGTGCGTCTGGCCCAGTTCCAGGAGCGCACCGGCGATGATCTTCGACAGGCGCTCAAAAGTCTCAGGTCTGCAAATGAAGGGGATCTGCAAGGCCTGATCCTGGATTTGCGGAACAATCCCGGAGGATTGCTGGATCAGGCTGTCGAGGTTGCAGATCTCTTCCTCTCCGAAGGGATGATTGTCTACACCGAAGGGCGGGAAAAGGGCAGTCAGATGCAGTTCACCGCCCATCGGGAGAATACGGAACCATTTCTCCCGATGGTTATTCTCATCAACGATGGCAGCGCCAGCGCCTCTGAAATTGTGGCGGGAGCGCTGAAGGACCACAAACGTGCCATAATCATGGGAATACAGAGCTTCGGCAAGGGGTCGGTTCAGACGATCATTCCCCTGAGCGACTCTTCCGGGCTTCGCCTCACGACCGCGCGATATTTTACCCCGGCCGGCACCTCCATTCAGGCGCGGGGGATCACTCCGGATATCGTAGTCAAGCCGATGGAACTCAGGGAACCCGACGAAGGCGCTCACTTCAGGGAGAAAGACCTGGAAAACCATTTCGAGCTCCCCGAATCACCCGCCAGGAGCGAAAAACCCATCAACGAAGGTCATTTCTCCCCCAGCGAAAAGGACAGGGAGGATTACCAACTGATGAGGGCCCTGGATCTTCTCAAGGGGTGGCTGATTTTAAAGACCATAGAACGTCCCGCCGCCTGAAGGGGGGCGGGTTTTTCGTCCCCCTGTCGAAGTGATCAATGTCCCCTGAAATAAAATCACGAAAAAAAAAGCGCCGGCCGAGCCGGAAATCGCCGGAGCGCCGGACGATGGTATTGTTTGCGGTCCTGTTCCTGTGTGGTTTCCTGACGCTCAGTCTGGTTTTCCTCTCCGAGTTGCGACATTTCAACCATTCCCCGCCCCCTTCCCCTTCTCCGGGGAAATTTTCCGAAGATAGCCGGGCTGTTCTGGAGGATGTCCGTTTATTATTGGAGGAATCTCTTCTCGGGGGCGGGATTTCCCCGGATCGTCTGAAGGTGGTCGGAGAAGACGAACTTCTCCGCTATGAGGAGGCTGGGGAGTTCCCGAAGGACGAAATCCTGAAGGGGCTCCGGGTGCGGCTCCAGAAAATCAATGATGATGTCGAAATGAAGGTGGATGCCGGCAGGGGTGAAATCCTGGTAACCCATAAAGGAAAGCTTCGTTTCCTGCTTCAATTCCATCGCTCCGAAATTATTCCGCTACCCGCTGGAGCAAAGCTGCCCAGGGTGGCGATCATTATGGATGATCTTGGACGGGACCTTGATTATCTCGAGGATCTGCTTGATCTCGGTGTGCCGGTAACCCTTGCAATTCTGCCCGGAGAAGAGAATGCCTTCCGATCGGCGGTCCTTGCCAATACTCGTGGCCGTGAGGTTCTGATTCATATTCCCATGGAGCCACGGAGTTTCCCGATCAACAATCCGGGAGACGACGCCCTGTTCACCGGATTTTCATCCGAAGAGATCCGAAGCCGGTTCAGTAAATATGTGGCGAATGTTCCCCATGCCGTCGGCGGGAACAATCATATGGGATCCAGATTCACCGAAGATTCAAAAGGGATGGCGACGGTGATGGGTCTGTTGAAGGAGGAAGGGTTTTTCTTTGTGGACAGTCTCACCACTGGAAACTCGATCGGAATCAGCGAAGCGCGCAACGCAGGGATTCCCTCAGTCGCCAGAGACGTCTTCCTGGACAATGATGCTGATGTTTCTCTCATTTCAGAGAAAATCAGACTTCTGGTCCGGATTGCCAGAAAAGAGGGGACGGCAGTGGGGATTTGTCACCCTTATCCGCAGACTCTGGAGGCCTTGGATCGGATGCGGAGCTATCTGGAGGAGCAAGGGATCGAAGTGGTTCCGGTCTCTCACCTGCTGGAGTAGGACATGCCTGGTCAGGGGAGTTGGGCGGAGATTTTCTCTGCGATTTTTCTGAAATTACCGTATTCTTCGCTGTAGAGAATTTCCTCAGGGAAATCGGTGCTTGTCCGTCGTACAAGGAGAAAGGCGTCGTCAAGTTTGCCTTCCACGTCCAGAAGGGTGCGCTCGATGAGCTGATATAGGCCCGAGGGATCTCTGTTCAGGAACCGGGGCTGAAAGGTTTTCAGGTCCACAACCTTGTGGGAAACTTCCAGCCCGTTTTCGTCGAATCGATAGAAGGATATCTGCTGCTGATAGAAATTTCGAGTATTGGGCGCTCGACGGAGGACGAAATAGGAGCGGTGAGAGGATTCCCGGAAGAGGTCGCGCACCGCATCCGTGGGGTCGATCTCCCGGCGGGTGCGGTAGAATTGGCTGAAAATGGCGCCTGAAAAACATTCTTCCTCGAGAAATCCAGCGATTCGACCGTCGGAAGTTTCGGCATAATAACCGGCGGGGGCGACTGCATCGGATGTTACAAGATTTTTGCCGCAGATCAGACAAACAGGCGCCAGATGCTCACGGCGCTTCGAAAAGGCATCTTCTCGTTCCTCCTGTTTTACAGAAAGGCTCCTTCTGATATCGTCCAGCCTCCGATCAGGTTTTTCCTTCGCACCCAGATAGACCTGGCGTGCCAGATGTGCGAACTGGATATGCACTTCGGTCCCTCTTCCGTGGGTAATCACCGGATAGATCTTTCCCTCTGGATTGGTGTTCAGGGATTCCACCTTCGGACTCTTGGCGATATATCCCTCCAGGCATCGATAGCCCCTGTTGATGGCATAGCCTTTGAGAAGCCGGTAGGAATCCCTGAAGGGACCATCAAAGCGAATGCGGGCATCGATCAGGCAGGGAAGAATTCGGAGATCCTTTCGGGAGAGCCCCTGTTCCTGAAAGAAGTCGTAGATGTTCCGACAGTTCTCCAGGGAGGGGGCATCCTTGACGGGTATAATCACCCGGTCAGCGGCAAAGAGAGCATTTCGGGTCAGGATATCCAGGTCGGGGCGGGTATCGATGATGACCACTCCTTCCAGGGGGGAGGAGGCCAGAAGGCGCCCGAGGGCGTCGACCTCCTTGAGGCTATCCCTGATTTCGGTGAGTTTACGGCTGGAAGGGATGAACTGAACACCATACTCCCCTGTTTCCACCAGAGCTTCCGGCCCCCGGCCGGTGAACAGGTCGGAAACATCCCCTTTGGGGAGCGTGTTGCCGATTCGGAACATTCGATCCACGGTAAAATGGTTGTCGAAACTCAGAACAGTGACCGGCAGGTCCTCCGCCAACGCCTTGAGGTAGATGGCCAGGTTGGTGGCAAGAGTTGTTTTGCCGACGCCTCCCTTTTCGCTGGAAACTGTGAGAATATAAGGTTTGAACATGTCATGTCCCTCAGCCGGATTTGGATGCACGATAATACAGGTATGGGGGCGCAAATGTCAATGACCCCAAGATGTAGTAGAAAGGAACTATGAAATCCCCTCACGTTCTTACCGTTTCCCGGCTTGCCGACCTCCTTAAGGAGGTTGTGGAAGACAATTTCTTTCAGGTCCTGGTCGAAGGCGAGATTTCCAATTTCTCCTCCCCGGGATCGGGACACCTTTATTTTTGTCTTAAGGATGAGCGGGCGCAGATCCGCGCGGTCATGTTCCGCACCCGCAATCGGCTCCTTCCCTTTCGCCCCGAGAACGGCATGCATGTCCTCTGCGGAGGGCGCCTCTCCCTCTATTCCCAGCGGGGAGAGATTCAGTTGGTGGTGGAAACCCTTGAGCCGCTCGGATTGGGGAGCCTTCAGCTTGCGTTTGAGCAGCTCAAGGAGAAGCTTGCCGCCGAGGGTCTTTTCCGCGAGGATTTGAAACAGTCTCTGCCGCCGCACCCGGTAACCATCGGGGTGGTGACTTCGCCCACCGGGGCCGCCATCCACGACATCCTTCACGTCCTGCGCCGCAGGGGGGCGGGGCTTCGCCTTCTGCTGCGTCCCGTCCGGGTTCAGGGGGAGGGCGCCGCCGATGAAATAGCGGAAGCGATTGCAGATCTCAATCGACAGGGGGAGGCCGACGTGCTGATTGTCGGACGCGGCGGCGGCAGTCTGGAAGATCTCTGGGCCTTCAACGAAGAGGCAGTGGCGAGGGCGATCCGCGCCTCGGCCCTTCCGGTCATTTCCGCTGTGGGACACGAAACAGATGTAACCATCGCCGATTTCGCTGCAGACCTGCGTGCGCCCACTCCCAGCGCCGCCGCTGAGATGGTGGCCAGGAGTCGACTGGAACTGGAAGGGCATCTCGATCATCTGATTCTTCGGCTGGATGGCCAGATTCGCGGGCGCATCGGACTGTGGAGGGAACGACTTTCCGGGCAGGAGCGGCGGCTGCGCAATCCTCTCGAGCGACTGGAGGGACTCGGACAGCGACGGAATTACCTGGAGCAAAGGCTTTTCCAGGCATTTGACCGTAACAGATCCCACGCCCAGGGTCAGCTGGCCACCCTTTCGGGGCGCCTGGACAATCTGTCCCCATTGCGGATATTGTCCCGGGGATATGCTGTGGTGCGTCGCGAGAGGGATGGGCTGGCCGTACGAAATTCCAGTGAATTGAAGGTCGGGGAGGGTCTGGACATTCGTTTTTCAGAAGGGAGCGTTCGCGCGGAGGTGGCTGAGGTGAAATCATGAAACCGATTCTTCCTTTTTTATTTTTCATGGGTATTTTCTTCTTGATCTGCTGCGCGGGAATCGCCGGCTCTCTGGATCTGCATCCACCCATCATCGATAATGGCGGCGTCGCTCTCCTGCAGTGGCAGGGGGAGGAGCCCCTCTCGGCGCGGGCGCACTTCAATGGTCAAACCTATACCCTTGCACCGATTCCCCAAGGCGCGGCCACACTGCTGGGCGCCGATCTGGACCTGAAACCGGGCATCTATCCCGTTGAAGTCATCATCCAGGAAAAAGAGGGGAAAAAATCGACGGAAAAAATTTTTCTGGAAATCCGGCATTTGGAAAGACCGGAGGAAAGAATCACTCTGCCGTCTGAGATGGTCACACCTCAAGATCCCGATCTGGTAAGCAGAATCCTGGAGGAGCAGTCGATGCTCAAGAAACTTTTCTCCCTGGAAAGTGAAACGATTCTCTGGGATACTTTCCGGCTGCCAGTTCCGGATTCCGTCGGAAGCGTCTTCGGCTTGCAACGGATTCTGAACGGAAAACCCCGCTCGCCGCACGCAGGGGTCGATTTCCGCAGCCCCAAAAACAGAAAGATTGTGGCGGCTTCTTCCGGGAAAGTTGTTTTTGCCGGGGATCTCTATTTTTCTGGTCGCACGGTCATTCTGGATCACGGCCAGGGCCTCTTTACCCTTTATGCTCACCTGGAGAAAATTCTCTGCGATGTCGGAGACCTTGTCGGCAGTGAAGACCTTGTGGGCCTTGTGGGCAGCACCGGGCGCTCCACGGGCGCCCATCTCCACTGGGGCGTGAAACTGCGTGGAGATCGGATTGATCCCATCGCCCTAGTGAAAATCCTCGGAGAGAGGCGATTCTCGGCGAACCCTTGACTCTCAATGGGCCAGAGGGGATAATTAAAAATTATGCAGAAAGATGGTGGAAAGATGACTGAAAATACCGAAAAGAATTTTGAAAGCGCCATGCACTCTCTGGAAGAAGCAGTCGACCGTCTGGAGAGTGGGGATCTGACCCTGGAGGAATCCCTCGACTGGTTTGAGCGGGGGGTAAAAAGCGCCGCTCTCTGCCGCAGCCATCTCAAGGAGGTGGAAACACGGGTGGAGCTTCTTTTGAAGGAAAAAGACGGGTCCTTGACGCTGAAGAACTTTGAATTGGAGTAATCGGATATTTTGCATAACCGAGGTCGTATGGATCTGAAAGAGTACCTGAAAGAAAAGCAGATGATGACGGAAGCGGCCCTTGAAAAGATCTTGCCGGAGGAAGATCTCCTGCCTTCGAATTTGCACAAGGCCATGCGGTATTCTGTGTTTGCCGGGGGGAAACGGATCCGTCCGATTCTGATGTTCGCCGCATGCGAAGCCGTGGGAGGCGATGTGGAGAAGGCAGTACCCGCCGCCTGCGCCATGGAACTGATCCACACGTATTCCCTGATTCACGACGATCTTCCTGCCATGGATGACGACGACCTGCGACGCGGTCGTCCTACCAACCATAAAGTGTTCGGAGAAGCGATGGCCATTCTGGCGGGCGACGCCCTGCTGACGGAGGCCTTTATTCTTCTTTCCAGGGAAATAAACGGCGTGCCACCTGAGATCTCCCGACGCATCACCCATATCATCGCTCGCTGCGCCGGATCCATGGGAATGGTCGGAGGGCAGGTGGTGGATATGGAATCGGAAGGAAAATCGATAGATCTTCCAACCCTGGAGTTTATCCACACGCGAAAGACCGGCGCCATGATTCTCGCCTCGGTTCAGACAGGAGCGCTTCTGGGAGGCGGGGGAGAAGATGAATTCGAGGCCGTGTCCCGATTCGGAGAAGCCGCGGGTCTTGCATTCCAGATTGCTGATGACATCCTGGACATCGTTGGTGACCAGGAACTGCTTGGCAAGGATATTGGAAGTGACCAGGCACGGGGCAAAGCCACCTATCCGGCGTTGATCGGGCTGAAGGAATCCAGAATCCGGGCCCGTCAGCTGCGGGATCTGGCTATCGAGGCGCTGATGCCTCTGGGAGAAAGGGCCGAACAGCTGCGCCGGATCGCGTCCTATATCGTTGATCGGTCTTTTTAGGAATTGAAATAATGAGTCGTATACTCGAGAAATTGTCCTCCACGGAAGATCTCAAAAATCTCTCGATGGAGCAACTGGAAACACTAGCCGGCGAAATCAGGGAAGAGATCGTCCGCACCGTCTCCCGCACGGGTGGACATCTTGCCAGCTCTCTGGGCGTGGTAGAGCTCACCATCGCCCTTCACTGCGTCCTGGAGACGCCGAAGGATAAAATTATCTGGGATGTGGGTCATCAGGCCTATGCCCATAAATTGTTGACCGGGCGCCTGGAGAAGTTCTGCACACTTCGACAGCTGGGTGGGATAAGCGGATTTCCCAAACGGGAGGAGAGCCTCCACGATTGCTTTGATGTGGGGCACTCCAGCACCTCCATTTCCGCCGCCTTGGGGATGGCCACCGCTCGGGATGCTCTTGGCGGGAAAGAGAAGGTTCTAGCCGTTATCGGGGACGGATCTCTCACGGCAGGTCTGGCTTTTGAGGGGCTGAACCAGGCAGGACACCTGAAGAAGGACCTGATTGTAGTGCTGAACGACAATGAAATGTCGATTTCGCCCAATGTCGGGGCCCTGTCTTCCTTCCTCAGCCGCAAGATGACCTCGGATCTTTTCGTCCGATTCAAGCGGGAGACGGAGTACATTTTGAGCAACGTTCCCCGTTTCGGAAAGGATCTGGTGAACCTTGCGCGGCGAGCCGAGGAATCGTTCAAGGGTTTCTTCACCCCGGGCATGCTGTTTGAGGCGTTCGGTTTCAATTACGTCGGCCCCATCAACGGACATCAGGTCGGCGAACTGGTAAAGACGATGGAAAACGTCACCCGGCTGACCGGACCTGTTCTTGTGCACGTAATCACCTGTAAGGGCAAAGGTTTTGAGCCGGCCGAGAGGAATCCCGCCCAATTCCATGGGGTGGGATCCTTCGACCCGGAGACCGGAGCCCTTCCCGCCGGATCGGGCGGTCCGAGCTATACAGACATTTTCGGACGCACCCTTGCGGAACTGGCGGAAAAGGATGATCGAATCGTTGCCATCACCGCCGCCATGCTGGACGGGACGGGTCTCAAAGAGTTCGCTCGCCGTTTTCCGGATCGGTTTTACGATGTGGGAATCGCCGAGCAGCACGCGGTGACCTTTGCCGCGGGTATGGCCTGCAACGGCCTGCGTCCGGTGGTCGCACTCTACTCGACCTTTCTGCAGCGGGCCTATGACAATGTTCTGCATGACGTCTGCCTTCAGAACCTTCCGGTGATCTTCGCTCTTGATCGGAGCGGACTTGTCGGCGCCGATGGCCCGACTCATCATGGCGCTTTCGATCTTTCCTACCTTCGCCATATCCCGAACCTGACTCTCATGGTCCCTCGCGACGAAGCCGAACTGCGTCGCGCAGTGCTTACAGCCACCCGGCATGAGGGTCCCTTCGCATTTCGCTATCCACGCGGGCGGGCGTTCGGAATCCCGATGGAGGAGATTGGGACCCCTGTAGAAATAGGAAAGGGGGAAAAGCTCAGGGATGGATCCGACGGAGTCATTTTCGCGGTGGGACTGGAAGTGCATGAGGCCCTGGAGGCGGCCCGGATACTTGAAGGGGAAGGAATTTCTCTGGCAGTGGTGGACGCCCGTTTCGTCAAGCCCCTGGATCGTGACCTGCTGCTGGAGGAGGCGACCCGGACGGGATGGGTGATCACGGCGGAGGAAAATGTCCTTCAGGGAGGATTCGGGTCGGCGGTCCTGGAGCTTTTAGCCGAGGAGAAGCTGCAAATCCCGGTTCTGCTCGTCGGGCTGCCCGATGCATTCATTGAACAGGGCAGTCAGGCGGAGCTTCGTGCCCTGTACCGCCTGGATGCCGCGGGTCTCGTCGATCGAATTCGGGCCTTCGGCGGCCGGAAGGTGATTCGCTCCGGATTGGCCTGACAAAGCGATCCCGAGCGGCCACCCGGATGAAACAAAGCCCGGCATGGAAACCCCTTGCCGGGCTTTTGGCATAAAACTGCCGGTGATGATTCCGCCGACAAGAAGCTGTGCCGATAGGGGGCATTGAATACTCAGTGGGAAAAACTATTTAGTTTTCGTCCGGAAACGGCCCTTTTCCGCAATCGCCGCGTCAATCCAGATTTAATTGTGCGGCGTAAAGTACTACGCCTCCGCTCAAATCCTTGATTTCCTTGATCTTGCGAAAAATTACTCGTTTCCAGATCGAAAACTGCATTTGTGCTTCCCGGGGTTTCCGGATGGGCACTATGTAAGAAGGTGAGGTGCCCGTTTGCGGCTGGATTCCCATCTGGAGCATCACCTGGCCGGCCGCAGACAACCAGATCTTTCAGCAGTTTTTCTGGAAATTACCGATTCCGGCATTCAATTTAACGCGGGGTCGCCAGAAATCCCTGAATGTCTCCGTCCTCGTCGGCCAGCCATCCGACAATCTGTCCACGATCATTGAGGTTGGAGACGGTTATCCATTCGGTTCCGAAGTTCTGTAGATCGATCCACTCTCCGTTTTCCCAGAGAAATGAGCTGTCTCCCTCCGGAGCCGAAGCTTTGACCAGGATCTGTCCACTTTCATTTATGGCGACGGCGGAACTGAAATTGAATCCGGGGGGCGTCAGGTCAATCATTTGACCTTCTTCCCAGAGGAACGCGTGGTACTCGCCTTTTGCGGTTTCGGACCAGCCGATGACCTGTCCCCGGTCATTGAGATCGCGGGCCTGAGTCGATTCGCCCCCCAGATTTCCCAGGTCGACGGCTGTTTCATTTTCCCAAAGGAGAGCGCCGAAACCCTGGTCCCGAATCTCCTTTATCAGAATCTGTCCTCGGTTGTTGATGGACAGCGCGTATCCCTCGATGTCAATTGCCAGCTCCTGCATCCATCCGTTGGTTTCGAGGAACGACCCTTCGGAAAGAGAGGTCCTGCGCCCGACGATCTGGTCGAGATCGTTTACATCCAAAGCCTTGCTCACTCCGTCCATCGGTCCGAGGAGAAAGAGTTCTCCATCATGTATGAACGCCTCCGGGCCATCAGGAGTTTCCAGCCACCCGACAACCATTCCCTGCCGATTGATCGCACTCACCTGTGCGGACGCAGCAAGGACTTCCGTCTGCCCATCCTTCCAGGAAAATGCATGTATATTGCCGGCTTCATCCAGGAAGTTGCCCGCCACTTCACCGAATTCGTTTACGTCCACAGCGTAACCGGAGCGCCCGGGAATATCGAGAACCTGAAGGGAATAGGGGAGAGTTTCCGAAAAGAAAGAATCGGACGCTGAAATGACCGGACTCTTTCCGGAAGTCAAACCGGGGCCTTCACCCTCTTCGCTCCCGCCCCCACCGCCTCCACATCCCGAAGATACTGCGATGGTGGTGAGAAGAGATAAAAAATACATCCGCATTGCCAATTTCCCGATCATACCCTTCTCCTTTCCTTGAATACCGTCCCCTTTGCAATAAAGCAACTGCTACTAACGTGCCAAAGGGTAAAGTAGTTGAAAACAGGAGAAAAGCTATAACCAGGGAGAAGGAAGACCTCTTCCATAAGTCGGAATTTTGACTTTGGGTTCAGACAAGAAATCCAGCTTGATTATTCCTGAAACTGAAGTCCTTTTTTCTTGATTTTTTCGAGAAGGGTAGTGCGGTTGAGATTGAGAAAACGAGCGGCTTCCTTCTTATTGCCGCCGGTCAACTGAAGAGCCTGCAGGATAAGCCGATTTTCAAAATCCTCCACGAGGGTGTTGAAATCGACTGGTCCGCTGATGGAAATCATTTCCTCCGCAAGGGAATGGGAGGATTGGGGTAGGCGGTCACTGGAATTTCCAGAGCGATATTTTTCCGGAAGATCGGTGACTTCCACGATGCGATCACCGTTAAGAATGGTCATCCGCTGGATTAGATTCTCCAGTTCCCTGACATTGCCAGGCCACGGAAAATTGGAAAGTACGTTCATTGCATCAGGGCTGAATCCCATGAAGGGGGTCTTCCTGCTGCGATTGAAGACCTGAAGAAATTTTTCGATCAACAGGGCGATGTCCTCCCGCCGATCCCGCAGCGGCGGAATGGTGATCGGTATGACGCTCAGGCGGTAATAGAGATCTTCTCGAAATCGGCCCTTTTCCACGGCCTCTTCCAGGTTCTGATGGGTGGCGGCGATAACTCGGAGATTGATTGAAATCGGTTTGACCTCTCCGACAGGCTCGAATTCTCTCTCCTGGAGGACCCGCAGCAGCTTTGACTGGAGCGACGGCTTCATATCTCCGATCTCATCGAGGAAAAGGGTGCCTCCGTCAGCGTACTGGATACGGCCCATTTTCGTGCGCGCGGCGCCGGTAAAGGCCCCTTTGGCATGCCCGAAAAGTTCGCTTTCGAGCAACTCCTCGGGGATGGCTGCGCAGTTGACCGGAACGAAATTCGACTCTCTTCGTTCGCTGAGGGTATGGATCGCCCGTGCCACCAGTTCCTTCCCGGTGCCGCTTTCCCCTTGAATCAGTACCGTCCCCTCGGGATCGGCCGCAATTTTGCCGATCATGTCAAAAAGCTGTCTCATCACACTGGATTTTCCGATAATACCCTGAAAACCGTCGCTCTTGCGAATCTTCGATCCTCTCTTCTCATGATGTATGAGCAGATCGAAATAGTAGAGCCCCCGAGCAGTGGTGATTACTGCTTCATCGAGATCGTAGGGCAGGTTTATATAAGAAAATGCCCCCTGCTTCAGGACCTCTACAATATCCTCCCTCTGCCCCAGGGGCACCCCTGCGATGACCACCGCCTGGGAGTTGGCCTTTCGCGATTTTCTCAGCAGATCCAGTCCTCCCTCTCTAGGAGAGAGTCCCAGAACCAGGACATCAACGGGCTCGGTTTCCAGGATTCGAAGAACTGCGTCCGGATTTTCCTCCTGAAGAACGACGCAGCCGATCTCTTTCCGGATCATTGCCGCCAGTAGTTCTCTCTGAGAGTGGCTTTTATCGACGAGAAGTACGCTTCGGAGGGAATGGGTCATGAAGGAGGGTCCTTGTTAAAGCAGAATGACATCATTTGATCCGGATTTCACCGGCAGTCGTACATTATCAAATTTTCCTTGCATCTGGAAGGAATACCTTTCAAAAGGCCTGGAGCTGTGTACGAGATGGAAAAAAGAAGAGGGAGTGGTTTGTGCTGTAATTGTAAACCCGCAAGCAAGGGTCGGTTGACGACTGTGGAAAGACAATGGTATCTTCTATCGAATTCCCTTGAGAGAAAAATAAAATTTCGGATTTCCCCTCTCCGGACGGGAGAGGTCGATGGTAGGAGTATGGACAGCTGGCGCCGTGAAACTTTAAGACTTATGCAGAGGGACATGCTGCGCACCCTCAGGACGGTGGATGGGCCGCAGGGGGATCGTATCCTTCTGGACGGGCGGGAAGTCCTGCTGCTTTGCTCCAACGATTATCTAGGTCTGGCGGGGCATCCGGCACTTATCGAGGCTTCAGTTCGGGCCGCACGTGATTTCGGCGCGGGTAGTGGCGGAAGCAGACTGATCTCCGGCTCTATGCGGATTCATTCAATTCTGGAGGAGAGGATCGCCGCCTTCAAAGGCACAGAAGGCGCTTTGCTTTTCAATTCGGGATATGCCGCAAATACAGGTATTCTCCAAGGTCTCTTCGGCCCTGGAGATGTTGTATTCTCCGATGCCCTGAACCACGCTTCCATAATCGACGGCTGCTATCTCTCCCGGGCTCGCACGGTGGTCTATCCCCATGGAGATATTGATTCTCTGGAGGCCCTTCTTGAAGTTGAGCGGCCCCGCTGCCGTGGGCGTGTGGTAATCGTAACGGATGGAATCTTCAGCATGGACGGAGATATGGCGCCTCTGCGTGAACTGGTCCGTCTGAAGCACAGATACGGGGCGCTTCTGATGGTGGACGATGCGCATGGTACCGCTGTATTGGGAGAAAGAGGAAGGGGAACGGCCGAATACCTGGAATGCCTCGAAGAGGTCGATCTTCATATGGGTACCCTTGGCAAGGCTTTGGGCAGTTTCGGCGCCTATCTGGCGGCCGATCGGGTGATTATCGATTTGCTGGTGAACCGGGCTCGCGCACTGATCTTTTCCACCAGTCTTCCTCCCTCCGTTCCGGCTTCCGCAATGGCCGCTCTGGATATTGTCGAGAGCAGTGAAGGAAAAGATCTGCGGCAACAGTTGATGGACAACCGCGACATCTTCGCCGCCGGCCTCCGTTCCGGGGGTGTCGATCCGCCCGAGGGCGTCACGCCTATTCTTCCTCTTGTAACTGCTGAGCCGGGGATAACGATCAGGACGGCGGAGCGACTTCTTTCCCGCGGAATCTTCATCCAGGGAATCCGTCCTCCTTCCGTACCTGAAGGGAGATGTCGTCTGCGGGCTACTGTTTCGGCACTCCACCGACCCGAAGACCTCAAGCAGTCGGCTGGAATCATCGCAGACATTCTGCGGGAGGTCCGGGCGACCTGTTTGAATACGCTTGCTGTGAAGGTATACTGAAAAACGACCAGCCGCCGCAGGAGGATAGGCAGGAGGGAAATTTTTTCGGGCGATCTGGTGGAGAAGTGCGAGATTCGCAGAAAAATCTCGAGTCCGGAGATGGAATCTTTCCCAGCCAAAGCTGGAGCCCGGTCGCGATTTCTACAAATTTGTGATGGCGAAACGCCCGCCATGGGGAGGCGGGAATTTACGGCTCATGGCTGATGGGGAGGGCCGAGAAGGGCGCTCACGATGTCCCTTGCTTCTTTGGAAACGACCTGATAAAAAACCTCGACGCCGTCTCGGCGTCCCTGGATAATCCCCTTGTTCTTCAGCAGGGCGAGGTGCTGGGAAACGGTGGCCTGAGGCAGGTCGAGGCATTCCCATATTTTTTTGACATTACAGCTCTGCGACATGAGGCCGGCGACGATCTTCAGCCGCACGGAGTGGCCGAGGACTTTCAGGATCTCCGCCTCCCGATCGTAATTCTGCATTTTGTCGAATTCCATCTTTTCACCTTTTTCAGAAGAATTAAAATATATGGATTTTAATTGTGGTGAAAAGGTATTGTCAAGCAAAACGGTCGGTCATTCGGCGAAAAAAATAATATTCAACGTAGTTCCCCTCTGAGGCGTCAATGCGATTTATACTGCTCCTCATTTTTTTTGTCATCATACCTCTTTCCGAGGTCCCCGTCTGGGCCTCGGAAGCGGCGCAGCCTTTTTCGGAATCGTCTTCACCCATTCGACCAGAGGCAGGTGAAGATCTGGTCTACGATATAGCCTTCCTCTGGTTCGAACGCATCGCCGAGAGTCGCTTTTCTTTCGAAGAGGTGAAGGAGACTCACGGTATTTACCGTGCGACCCTGACTGCACAGACGTTGGGAGTCGCGTCATGGCTGACCCGCGATCGGCTCCAGCGCTATATCTCAGTGATGGAAAAAATGCCAGACGGCCGTCTTCGGGCGCTTTCCCATGAATCGGAGGTATTCAAGGGGAGCGGGAGATCCCTGGAGCAGTCTTCCAAGCGCTATATTTTCAATTATCGGGATCGACAAGTCATCTATCAGCGGATCCGGGAGGGAAGACTTGAAAAAAATGAAGAATTCGATTTTCAGGAAGAGGCGATTCCCAACGATATTCTGACCGCCTTCTACAATTTCAGGGCAGGAGTCTTCGGCACTCCCGCGCCGGGTATGGTGGCGGTGATCCCCACTTTCAGTCACAAAGAGATTTCCGAGATCATCGTGGAGGTCCTGACGGAGGAGGAGCGTCGCAACAAATTCTCCTTTTTCCCTTCCGACGGCCTGTTGTGCCGGGTCACCGTGGATCCCGAGGTGTTCGATACGGGAGGAGGTAAGGTCCTGGTCTGGTTCAATGAAGCGGGTCTGCCCGCCAGGGCGATCGTGGAGAATGTGATTGGAATGGGAAACGTGAGGGGGACGCTGCGCACGGATGAAAGCAAATGAATTGAGAGAGGGGGGATCTTTCCCATCGCACCCTCTTCGCGCTCCGCGGTGGTCCTCAGGTAGCCGTCCCATCCAGAAGGCCCGAAAGCTCGTTTGCTCCCACCACCGGCGCGCGGCAGGTTCGGTCCTGGCACAGGTACGCCGCGGCTCCTTCATTGACGGGATTCATCTCGCGGGTGAAAGGGGCAAGTCGCTCAAGGTCTTCGTCTCCGGAGCGGTGAAGTAACAGAACGGTCCGGGGGAGAAAACGGGAGCGGAGGACTCGCAGTATTTCTTCCGGCAATTCTTCTCCGGCTTTTTGAGCCAGCACGAACTCCGAAACGGGACCAAGGGCGAAATCAAGGGCGATGAGAAACTGGGAGAAGGCTGAAGGAAAACGGTTCGCCTGCTCGAGATGGAGACCGATGAGGGTCTCTCCTTTTTCTTCCAGTGAACGTATGCCGGTCATCCTGCCCAGGCGCAGTACGTTCCATGCAAAGACGGAAATTCCGGAGGGAATGGCTCCATCCTGGAGAGATTTTCCGCGGATCAGGACTTTTTCAGCATCTGCGCCAGTATCGTAGTAACTTCCGTTTCCATCCCTGAAAAGTGTCTCCGTCTCGTCGGCCAGTGCAACCGCGGCCTTCAGGTGTTCGGTATCGAAACCGGCCGTGTACAGCTCGATAAGGCCCCAGCCGTAAAAGGCATAATCTTCCAGGAAAGCCGGCACGGCAGGTTCGCCCATCCGCCAGCGGCGCAAGAGCCGGCCGCTTTTCTCCCGCAGGTGGCCCCGAATAAATGCCTCCGCCCTCCATGCGGCGGCAAGATAACGGCGATCATCCAAAACCGCCGCTGCGCGTGCCAGGGCAGCGATTGCCAGACCGTTCCACCCCGTCAGCACCTTATCGTCACGGTGAGGTCGGACCCGTTTCTCCCGGGCCTGGAAGAGCAGGTTGCGGGCCTCGGCAAGACCGACGGAGAGTTCGTTCTCCTCGATTCCCAAGCGCCGGGAGAGCTCGGTGATATCCTCCCTCAGGTGAGGGATGCTTTTCCCTTCGAAGTTTCCCTGTTCGGTAATGCCGTAGCTGCGGCAGAAAACGGTCCCAAGGTCCGCTCCCAGAATCCCCGTAACCTGTTCCGGAGTCCATAGATAAAAAGTCCCCTCCGCTCCTTGGGAATCCGCATCTTCCCCACAGTAGAAACCTCCTTCCTCGGCTGCGAGATCGCGAAGAAGGTATTCCAGGATTTCCCGTGCCGACTGGGCGAAAAATTGGTCGCGAGTGAACTGAAAAGCTTCAAGATAGGCGAGGACGGCCAGAGCCTGGTCATACAGCATTTTTTCGAAATGGGGCACCAGCCATTGGGAATCCACAGAGTATCTGTGAATCCCAAACCCCAGATGGTCGAAGATGCCTCCCATCCGCAAGGCCTGAAGTGTTTGAAGGGCCATGATCCCCGCCTTTTGCTCTCCCGTCCGTTTTCCAATTCTCAGCAGGAGAGAAATATTATGGGGAGTGGGAAATTTGGGCCCCTGTCCGAAGCCTCCGAATTGTCGATCGAAGGTTTTCTGGAATTGCCGGAAAGCATTTTTCAATGGTGCTTCGTCAAGAGAGCCGGCCTTTTCAGCGATTGACTCCAATTGGAGCAGCGCCTTGCGCGCTTCCTCTCCTGTTCGAAGAAGTCCGTCGCGATCGGTGCGCCACAGTTCGGCGATTTTCTCCAGGATCTCAATCAATCCGGGCACGCCCCTCTGAGAACGCTTCGGAAGATAGGTAGCGGCAAAAAAAGGTTTTCTGTCGGGAGTGAGTACCAGGGTCAGAGGCCAGCCGCCGCTGCCGGTCATCATCTGGCATACGCTCATATAAGTGGAATCGACGTCCGGACGCTCTTCCCTGTCGACTTTGACCGGGACGTAGTTTTGGTTAACGGTGCGTGCGACTTCCTCATCCTCGAAGGATTCGTGAGCCATCACATGGCACCAGTGGCAGGTGGAATAACCGATGGAGAGGAAAACGGGCTTGTTCTCGGCCGCCGCGCACGCGAAGGCCTCTTTTCCCCAGGGGCGCCAGCCCACTGGATTCTCCGCGTGCTGAAGGAGGTAAGGGCTTTTTTCAAAAATCAGCCGGTTGTATTTTTCACCACCATCCATGGGTAAGCGGCTGAGGTCTACCCGTGAGAGGCGCGAGACCGCGCTTTCCCGAGAGTTGTTCATGGTTTCCTCCAGCGACAGGTGTGAATACACTTCTATCATCCAGAGATTAAAAGGCAACCGCACTCGCATTGAGAAAATTTTTTACAGATCTTTGCAGCTCTGGCATGGGAAAAATCGGGAGGCATCGGAAATCATGAAAAAACCCCGTGCACGGAGGGGGTGTGCACGGGGCAGGACGCATTCCGAACCGAAAGCGTCTCACAGGCATTCTGATTACTGCTGTCGAAAAAACCTACTTTTTATGGCAGTCCTTACAGCCGGTAGGACCGTTCTTTTCCTTGTGACACCCCTTGCATAGGTCGTGGAAGGCATCCTTCGCCTTGGGCGCCTTGGTGCCGTCGTGGCAGTCTTTACAGGTGCCGGCTTCCAGACCTTTGTGATGACAGGTGGTGCAGTCGGAGACGAACCCCTGATGGGTCTCATGGGGGAAGGTCACATCACCCATTTTGGTTTCGAATTTGACTTCCGCGGGACCCTCGGCCAGAGCGACCACAGCGCCGACTGCCAGAAAAGAGACGGTCAGCAGAACAGCAATAAAACGTTTCATGGCATCTACCTCCTTAAACAAGATGGTGATTTCCTTCGGACCCATTCCGTCGGAAAGCATCCTATAATTGCCACATCGATTGAAATTATTCATCAGACATCAATCCTCGTTATACCCGATGTGGGGTCTGGTTGTAATAAAAACAGCAAGTTGCGAACAGCCATGTCGGGCTCAATTTTTTAAAATTGATTTAGTGTTTACGCGTCAGGAAAGATTCTGATACACTCCAGGGGTTTGAGACGAGGTGATTATGGATCCCATATCCCGACCCACCGTCTGCCTTGACGGCAATGCGGTTCGCCGCATCCGGGAAGAAAAGAAACTTACCCAGCTTTACGTGGCAAAGGTCGTCGGCGTCACCACCGATACCATTTCACGATGGGAAAACAATCGCTATCCTTCCGTAAAACGCGAGAACGGTGACCGTCTGGCCGAGGCGCTGGAAGTTTCGCTGGAAGCCATATTGCAGCAGGAAATCTCTTGTGATGAGAGAGCCGCGGGAAGATCGCGAAAGCGCCACCTCCCGCTGGCATTTGCTCTTCTTTGTCTAGGGATTGCGGCCATAATCTTTTCATTTCGCTCCTTTTTTCCTTCTCCTCCCGCGCCTCAGGTCGGGGTCCATGTCGAACGCGTTCTCCCCCATTTCGCGGCGCCGGGAAGCGTCATTCCCGTCCGGGTTCGGCTGGAGGTGGAAGAGGGAGTAAAAGGCTTTATTCTCCGCGAACATTTTCCCGCCGGCTGGAAGTTGATCGAGGCAAATCCGCCTGCATCAAGTGTGGATAACGAGGAAGGCATGGTTCGATGGATTATCCGGCCTGGCCGTTCCCCCGGGATAATTTCATACTTGATCCGGGTCGGCCCCGGAGCGGAAACGGGCGCCATCCGAAAATTTTTCGGCGATGTTGTCGCCAATCCCGATGGACGCAATGCTCCCGTCCCGATATCCGGTGAAACCGGGATTCGGACAGCCGCCTACCTGTGGGCCGACCAGAATGGAGACGGTGTGGTTGACGACAGCGAAATGCTTCAGGCCTCGGATACGATGGATGAGATGAAGGGCGTCCACCTGGATTGGAATCTTCTTGAAGAAATCTGGGACGCCGGTAGTTACCGCTGGGATGAAAGCCGTCAACGATTCCTTCCATTTCGTCCACCTTCCGAAGAGGCTGTCGCCACAAAAGCAGAATGACCGGAAAATCCCATTGTTCTGCCGGCCCCCGTCCCTTCGGGTTTCCATTCCGGGAATGATGATGGACCTCTGCTTTGCCCGATTTCATCCAGTCAACGCATTCAATATTCCAGTTGTATATTGTATGCTGTATACAGAAAATAGTTGATAAAGCAAAATATCCCTGCTATTCTCCCTCCGGTTTTGAACCTCAAGAAAAGGGGACGGAAATCATGCAATGGTACAGGACATCGTTGGGCAAGAAGTACATCATGGGGATCACGGGCCTGCTCATGGTCGTGTTCGTGATCGCACACATGATCGGCAATTTCACCATATTCGGCGGGGCCGAGGGGATTAACG